>NZ_JBIRTJ010000014.1:0-315935 GCF_044334695.1 Streptomyces sp. NPDC020747
GCGTTGATTTTTGGCACGCTGTTGAGTTCTCAAGGAACGGACGCTTCCTTCGTACTCACCCGAGAGACTCTCTCGTGGCTTTCCTCCGGGCGCTTTCCTCCGGGCGCTTCCCTTCGGTCTTGCGTTTCCGACTCTATCAGACCCTTTCGGGCCGTGATTCCCAATCGGCGGGATTTGCCTTTTGGCCTCGCGGCCTTTCGACATTCACTACGTTAGCCGATTCCCTCAGCAACTCATAATCGAGTTCCGCAAGCTTGAATTCAGGCATGCAGACACGCCGAACTCGCCCTCGCTCAGAGGAAGTCGTAGGTAGTGGGTTGGCCGCTTCCGACTGCTGACTGAACGCCGTACCCGGTTCAGCGGCTCGGGCTACATTACGGACCCTTCAAGGGAGAGTCAAGTTCGGCGACGGCGGGGGGTATGGGCCCGATAAGGGCTCACCGTCGGGTCGTTGTCGGCCCAGAAGCGCCACGGGTGGACGCCTCCGTCGCCGGACACACCGGTACGTGGACCGTTGCGCACCTGGTCGGAAGGCACCGGAGTGCCCGTGAGGAGGCTCAGGGGTGAACCCTCGGTGGCGCAGGCGTCCGTACCGTCGAGAGCCCGGTCGATCCCGAGGGCCGTGGCCAGGCGGGCCGGGCCTTTGGCCAGTTCTCTGTCATTTCGGGCCGAAAGTCGACGTTTGCGTGCCAGTTCGGCGCCCTCGGTGATCTCGCCGGCGCGAAGCAGGACCGCGCTCGCCCTGCCCTCCGGGCCGCACACCAGGTTCATGCAGTGCCACATGCCGTAGGTGAAGTAGACGTAGACGTACCCGGGCGGACCGAACATCACGCCGTTGCGGGCCGTGGGGCCGCGATAGGCGTGGGAGCCGGGGTCGTTGGGACCGTCGTACGCCTCGACCTCCGTGAGGCGGAGTTCGATCGGGCCGTCCGCAGTGGTGCGCACGAGTACGCGCCCCAGGAGGTCGGGGGCGACCTCCAGTACGGGTCGGTCGAAGAACTCCCGGGTGAGGGGCGTACGGTCAGGGGCCGCGATCATGGCGTACGAGCGTAGTGCAGAGGTGTGACTGCGTGCGGGGTGGTCAGGGAGCGTGCGTCTTGCCAGGGTGAGTGCGCGGAACCGGACACGGCTGGATCGCGTTTGTATGGATCAAGGATCCGATCCGGACAGAACAACAACGGGGCGTTGCCCGAGGAGGAAAAGACATGGGGTTCAAGCGGCTGCTCGCGAGCCTGGGGGCCGGTGGGGCTTCGGTCGAGACGGTGCTGACCGAGGTCAACGTCGTACCCGGCGGCGTCGTCCAGGGTGAGGTGCGGATCCAGGGCGGGTCCGTGAACCAGGCGATCGAGGGTCTGTCGGTCGGTCTCCAGGCCAGGGTCGAGGTCGAGGGCCATGACGACCAGGAGTACAAGCAGGACGTCGAGTTCACGAAGCTGCGGCTCGGCGGTGCCTTCGAGCTGCAGGCGGGCGGGGTGCACGCGGTGCCGTTCGGGCTCGAGATCCCGTGGGAGACGCCGATCACGACGATCGACGGGCAGCCGCTGCGCGGGATGAACATCGGTGTGACCACGGAGCTGGAGATCGCGCGCGCGGTGGACTCCGGTGACCTGGACCCGATCAGCGTGCACCCGCTGCCGGCGCAGCAGGCACTGCTTGACGCGTTCATCCAGCTGGGCTTCCGCTTCAAGAACGCGGACCTGGAGCGCGGCCACATCCGGGGTACGCGGCAGAAGCTGCCGTTCTACCAGGAGATCGAGTTCTTCCCGCCGCAGCAGTACCGCGGTCTCAACCAGGTCGAGCTCAGCTTCGTCGCGGACGACCGTGAGATGGACGTCGTACTGGAGATGGACAAGAAGCCGGGCCTCTTCAGTGAGGGCAGCGACACGTTCCGCTCCTTCAAGGTGGGGCTCAACGACTTCCAGGGGACCGACTGGAACGCGTATCTCAACCAGTGGCTGTCCGAGGTCGGTAGTAAGCGCAACTGGTTCTAGGCTCGGGGCGAGAGTTTCCAAGGATCAGGAACCGATCAGGAGGTGCCGAGGTGACCGAGCCCAAGAGGCCGCCGCTTCCCCATGACTTCCATCCCGTCGTGCCGTCGTTCACGGTCACGAGTGAGGACGTCGAGCCGGGCGCGACGCTGAAGGACGCTCAGGTCTACGCGGCCGGGAACACCTCGCCGCAGCTGCGCTGGGAAGGCTTCCCGCCGGAGACCAAGAGTTTCGCCGTGACGTGCTTCGACCCGGACGCCCCCACGGGGAGCGGCTTCTGGCACTGGGTCGTGTTCGACATTCCGGCCTCGGTGGCGGAACTGCCGACGGGCGCGGGCACGGGGAAGTTCGAGGGGCTGCCCGAGGGCGCCGTGCAGGTGCGCAACGACTACGGGTCGAAGGACTTCGGCGGCGCCGCGCCGCCTGCCGGGGATCCGGCGCACCGGTACGTGTTCACGGTGTACGCGGTGGACCAGGAGAAGCTCGGCCCCGACTCGGACGCCTCCCCGGCTGTCGTGGGCTTCAATCTCCGGTTCCACACGCTGGCGAGGGCGCAGTTCCTCGCCGAGTACGCGGCTCCCGCGGACAGCTGAGCGTTCACTGAACGTTTGCCCGCCCCTGGTCATGGAATTGATCAGGGGCGGGCATTTTTTATTGCGTTGTCCATCTCGGCGTGCCCGGCCAGAGTTGATCCAAGCCCGCCAGGCGGTGGGCCGGTGCGCATGGGAGGTGGGCTTGATGCGGGACACGCTGGTGCTGAATGCGAGCTTTGAGCCGCTGTCGACGGTGACGTTGAACCGAGCCGTCGTTCTGGTGCTGCAGGACAAGGCTGTCGTCGAGCAGGCCCACCCCGAACTGCGTATGCGCGGAGCCGCGCTCGACATACCGGCGCCCCGGGTGATCAGGCTCTGCCGCTATGTACGGGTGCCGTTCCGAAGACAAGCGCCGTGGTCGAGGCGGGGTGTGCTGGTGCGTGACCGGCACAGGTGCGCGTACTGCGGTCGTCGGGCGACGACCGTGGACCACGTCGTGCCTCGGGCGCAGGGTGGTCAGGACTCCTGGCTGAACACGGTTGCCTCGTGCGCGGAGGACAACCATCGCAAGGCTGCGCGGACGCCGGAGCAGGCGGGGATGCCGCTGTTGCGGCAGCCGTTCGAGCCGACGCCTGCCGATGCGATGTTGCTCGCGCTGGGGCGCGATGATCTTGAGGCTTTGCCGGAGTGGCTTGCGCAGCCGGCGGCGTAGGCGCTCCGCTCGGGGCGGGGTGTGCGGGTGAGCTGTCGGGTGCGGGTGGGTCGTGGCTGGTCGCGCCCCGCGGCGGAGCCGCAAATGTCAGAGCCTCGCGCCCTAAAAGATTGCGCAGTTCCCCGCGCCCCTGGAAGCCAAAAGACTGCGCCGTTCCCCGCGCCCCTGAAAGCAAAAGCGGCTCCTCGTGTCCCCCTGACAGGGGCGAGAGGAGCCGCTTTCCACGACCGGTGTCAGTCGGTGACCGACGGCTTTTCTCGGCGTTCTGTGGGGGTGTTGCCCTGGCCGCCGCCTCCGCCCATGCCGCCCATCGGGCCGAAGTTGCCCATGGCGCCGCTGAGGCCCTTGAGGGCGTCGCCGATCTCGCTGGGGACGATCCAGAGCTTGTTGGCGTCGCCCTCGGCGATCTTCGGGAGCATCTGGAGGTACTGGTAGGCGAGGAGCTTCTGGTCCGCGTCTCCGGCGTGGATGGACTCGAAGACCGTACGGATGGCCTGGGCCTCGCCCTCGGCGCGCAGTGCGGCGGCCCTTGCCTCACCCTCGGCGCGCAGGATCGCGGACTGCTTCTCGCCCTCGGCGGTGAGGATCTGCGACTGGCGGATACCTTCGGCGGTGAGGATCGCGGCGCGCTTGTCGCGGTCGGCGCGCATCTGCTTCTCCATCGAGTCCTGGATGGAGGTGGGCGGCTCGATGGCCTTGAGCTCTACGCGGTTGACGCGGATACCCCACTTGCCGGTGGCCTCGTCGAGGACGCCGCGCAGCGCCGCGTTGATCTCCTCGCGGGAGGTCAGGGTCCGCTCCAGGTCCATGCCACCGATGATGTTGCGGAGCGTGGTGACGGTGAGCTGCTCGATCGCCTGGATGTAGCTGGCGACCTCGTACGTGGCGGCGCGGGCGTCGGTCACCTGGTAGTAGATGACCGTGTCGATGTTCACGACCAGGTTGTCCTGGGTGATCACCGGCTGGGGCGGGAACGGAACGACCTGTTCACGGAGGTCGATGCGGTTGCGGATCGAGTCGATGAACGGGACGACGATGTTGAGGCCGGCGTTGAGCGTGCGCGTGTAGCGGCCGAACCGCTCGACGATGGCCGCGCTGGCCTGTGGGATCACCTGGATGGTCTTGATCAATGCGATGAAGACCAACACCACCAGAATGATCAGGACGATGATGATCGGTTCCATCGTGGTCCCCGTACCCTTCTCCGCCTAGGTGCTTCCGGAAGATCTTGTGATTGTCGAAGATCTTGCTGGACGAGTGTGTCAGACCACAACTCGCCACGTGCGACGTTCCGTTCACTGGACGCCACGGGAGTCACATGACGATCGCCGTGGCTCCTTCGATCTCCACGACGTCCACCTCTTCGCCTGCTTCGTAGGCGCGTCCGGTGTCGAGGGCGCGCGCGGACCAGACCTCTCCGGCGAGCTTGATCCGGCCACCCGAACTGTCGACCCTCTCCAGGACGACGGCCTGTTTGCCCTTCAAGGCGTCGATGCCTGTGGCGAGTTGGGGCCGCTGGGAGCGATGTCGGGTGGCGACGGGGCGTACGACCGCGATGAGCGCGACCGAGACGGCGGCGAAGACCACTACCTGGAGGACCACACCGCCTCCGAGTCCTGCGGTCACGGCGCCCGCGACGGCGCCGACGGCGAGCATTCCGAACTCCGGCATCGCGGTCACGACGAGCGGGATTCCGAGCCCGACCGCGGCGATCAGCCACCACACCCATGCGTCGATGTCGTCCACATGGTCATGGTAGGTCCGCGGGTCCTGTCCCCGACAGGGCGCCGATCAAGTTGAGGCAGGTGTTCCTGGTGTCAGGACAGGGGCAGGCCGTGCGCGGTCCAGCGGTCGCCGACCTGTTCGACGACGAGCGGGAGGCCGAAGCACAACGACAGGTTGCGCGAGGTGAGTTCGAGCTCCAGGGGGCCCGCGGCGAGCACCTTGCCCTGACGGATCATCAGGACGTGGGTGAAGCCCGGGGCGATCTCCTCGACGTGGTGCGTGACCATGAGCATGGAGGGGGCGATCGGGTCGCGGGCGAGGCGGCCGAGGCGGCGTACGAGGTCCTCGCGGCCGCCGAGGTCGAGACCGGCGGCGGGCTCGTCGAGGAGGAGCAGCTCGGGGTCGGTCATCAGCGCGCGGGCGATGAGGGTGCGCTTGCGCTCGCCCTCGGAGAGCGTGCCGAACCTGCGGTCGACGAACTCGGTCATGCCGAGGCGGTCGAGGAAGGCGCGGGCACGCCGCTCGTCGACGTCCTCGTAGTCCTCGTGCCAGCCGGCCGTCATGCCGTAGGCGGCGGTCAGGACGGTCTGCAGTACGGTCTGGCGCTTGGGGAGCTTCTCCGCCATGGCGATGCCGGCCATGCCGATGCGTGGGCGCAGCTCGAAGACGTCGACCTTGCCGAGGGTCTCGCCGAGGATGGTGGCGGTGCCCTGGCTGGGGTAGAGGTAGCTGGAGGCGAGGTTCAGAAGGGTCGTTTTTCCGGCGCCGTTGGGACCGAGGATGACCCAGCGCTCGCCTTCCTTGACCGACCAGGAGACCTGGTCCACCAGAGCCCGGCCCTCTCGGACCACTGATACGTCCTCAAGCTCCAGAACATCGCTCATGAGCGCGCTGTCTCCCATTGCAGTCTCGGCCGTCGCTGACGTCTGTGGACGCAGCCCCCAGGGAAAACCTACGCCACCGGTCGACCCGTCCAATCCATCGGCCGGTCCTTAGGGTGGGAGCCATGCATTCGGAACCACGCTCAGGACGGCTGGCGGCATGGGGAAATGCCCTGTTGGCCGGTTTTGCCTCTCCGGACGACGCGGTCGTCGCCATCGTCGGCGAGGACGCGGTACACCGGGTCGAGGGGCTGCCCGGTGAGACCGCGCCCGTCGGACTCACCCTCGCGCTGGGGCGGCTGCGCGCGCTCGGGGTGACCGGTCTGCGGGTCGCGCTGCCCGCGCCCGGGCATCCGCTCGGGCTGAGCGGACCGCCCGACTTCAACGCCCGCGCCCTGGACGCCGAGGAGGCGGTGGTCTGTCACGGGGCCGCGCTGGGGCTCGTGCCCGAGGTGTACGAGGCCGGGCCCGACGGCGATGTCCACGTGGAGGTCGTCTGGCACTGCTTGCCCGTGCGTGAGGCGCCGCCCGCCGATGTGCCGTCGCTCGGCGAGGCGGAGCGGGAGCTCGCGGAGGCGCTGCGCGATGCCACGGAGATGTTGTCGCGGCTCGATGTCGCCGGGTCGGGTCCGGTCGCCGAGGCCGCGATCGACGCGTACCGGGCACGGGCCGAGCGGGGTCGTGAGGCGCTCGCCCCCGGGTATCCACCGCGTGCGGTACGGGTGTTGGAGCTGGCCCAGCGGGTCGGGCTGCTCATCTCCGTCGCCCACGAGAACGGGCACGGCGGGGCTGTGAGCGCGTCCGAGATGGCCGCGCGCTCCGAAGCGCTGCGGCCGGTCGAGCGGACGGCTCGACGGGCTCAGGTGGCGGCGTACAACGCGTTCGTGGAGGAGCGGGAACGCGGGGTTCGCTGAGCGCCGGCGGCCGGAGGCCGACGCAGCGCCCCGAAGCCTGCGAAGCAGTGCGAGGGGCGCAGACAGGAGGGGTCAACGCGTTCGTGGAGGAGCGGGAGCGGGGGGCGCGCTGAGCTGCGCCCACTGACTCGGTGGGAAGGGGGCTTGGCGGCTGCGGGTGAGTCGTGTGCTGGTCGCGCAGTTCCCCGCGCCCCTGAAAAGCGGGCCCGGTCTTTAGGGGCGCGGGGAACTGCGCGCTCAACCACAGACGACCCGCACTGTGCACGCCGACGTCAGCCACCCCTCAGGGGCGCGGGGAACTGCGCAATCGGCCACCGGCGGCGCGCAGGTATGGGCGGGCCGGAAACCGGACCGGCCCCCCAGGCGTGCCTGGAAGGCCGGTGGTCACTGGGGACCCGGGGCGCGAACGTCAGCCGTTGAAGCCGTTGTTGCCGAACGCCGGGTTCAGGATGCCGACAACGTTCACGGTGTTGCCGACCGCGTTCACCGGGATGGCGACGGGGACCTGGACGAGGTTGCCCGAGGCGACGCCCGGCGAGCCGACGGCCTTGCCGCCCGCGTGCGCACCATCGGTGGCGGAGGCGAAACCGGCACCGGCGGCAACCAGGCCACCGGCCACCATCGTGACGGCTGCGGCCTTCTTCAGGTTCTTCACTTCTAGAGCCCTCTCCTTGTGAACCACTGCGGCAAAGCGCCGCAGCACGCACTGGAGAACGGCGGAGATCCCGGAAGGATGCGCCATCCGGGGGACATTCCCACGACGGTATGAATCTCAGTCCGGAACGGGACCCTCCGTGTTGCCGTCCGTAGTCCTCTCCGGAAGGCCACCGATCCGCGGATCAGCAGGTCATCCGTCGGCCACACCATGGCGTACGGCCCACAGCGCGGCCTGCGTTCGGTCGGCGAGGTCGAGTTTCATCAGGATGTTCGAAACGTGCGTCTTGACGGTCTTCTCGGAGAGGACGAGGGCGCGGGCGATCTCGCGGTTGGAGCGGCCGTCGGCGATCAGGCCGAGCACCTCGCGCTCCCGTTCCGTGAGTGAACTACCTCTCCCCTGCCCGTAGTTGGTCTCCTCCTGGGACAGCAGCGCGCCGGCCACCTCGGGCTGGAGCAGGATGTGTCCGGCGTGGACGGAGCGGATGGCCCCGGCGAGGGCGTCGGGGTCCACGTCCTTGTAGACGTACCCGGCGGCGCCCGCGCGCAGGGCCGGGATCACCGTGCGCTGCTCGGTGAAGCTGGTGACGATGAGCACGCGCGCGGGGTTGTCGAGTCCGCGGAGTCTGCGCAGGGCCTCCACGCCGTCCATGCCCGGCATCTTGACGTCCATGAGGACGACGTCGGGCTTCAACTCCTCGGCGCGGGCGACTCCTTCGGCGCCGTCGGACGCCTCTCCCACGACCTCGATGTCGTCCTGCACTTCGAGGAAGGTGCGCAGGCCCCGGCGGACCACCTGGTGGTCGTCGACGAGCAGCACCTTGATTGCGTCAGCCACCAGGGACCTCCATCTCGATCGTGGTGCCCTTTCCGGGCGCCGATTCCACGGTGAGCGTGCCTCCGACGCCGTTCGTCCGGTCGCGCATGGACACCAGGCCGAGGTGGCGTCCCGCGCGGCGCGTCGCCTTTGGTTCGAATCCGCTGCCGTCGTCGATGACGCGCAGGACGGCGCCAGGACCGTGCCGCTCCAGGGTGACGTCGACACGGGCGGCGCCGGAGTGCCGCAGCGCGTTGTGCAGCGCCTCCTGGGCGACGCGCAGCATGGCCTCCTCCTGGGACGCGGGCAGCGCGCGGACACCTCGGCTGTCGAAGGTCACGCGCGCGGAGTGGGCACGGTCGAGGACCTGTATCTGGGTGCGCAGCGTGGCGACCAGTCCGTCCTCGTCGAGTGCCGCTGGGCGCAACTCGACGACGGCCGCGCGCAGTTCGTCGGCGGCCTCGGCGGCGAGGGCGGCCACCTGCTGGAGTTCACCCTTGGCGCGGGCCGGGTCGCGGTCGACCAGCGCGGCGGCGGCCTGGGCGGTGAGGCGCAGGGAGAACAGCTTCTGGCTGACGGCGTCGTGCAGTTCGTGGGCGAGGCGGGAGCGCTCCTCGGCGATGGTGAGTTCGCGGCTGCGCTCGTACAGGCGGGCGTTCGTGAGGGCGATCGCGGCGTGTTGGGCGAGGATCGTCAGGAGTTCCTCGTCGTCCTCGGTGAAGCCGCAACCCCCGTCCGGCTTGGGGCAGTTCTTGTTCGCCAGGAACAGGGCGCCCATGACCTCGTCGCCGTCGCGGATGGGCAGGCCCAGGAAGTCGGACATGTCGGGGTGGGCGGAGGGCCAGCCCTCGAAGCGGGGGTCCTTGCGCACGTCGGCGAGGCGCTCGGGGCGAGCCTCGTGCAGCATCGCGGCGAGGATGCCGTGCTGGCGCGGGAGCGGGCCGATGGCCTTCCACTGGGCGTCGCTGACGCCGTCGACGACGAACTGGGCGAAGCCGCCGTGGTCGTCGGGGACCCCCAGAGCCGCGTACTCCGCGTCGAGCAGTTCGCGGGCCGAGGCGACGATCGTCTTGAGGACGTCGCGCACCTCCAGGTGTCGGCTCATGGCCAGCAGCGCGGTGCTCACCGCGGACAGGCCCGACCGGGGTCCTTTGCTCATGACCTCACGGTACCGGCGGGGTGTGACAGTGCGTATCCGACCTGTGGCGGCCCTCCCTAAGCCGCTGGACCTAGGGCGAAGGGCCCCTTCGCATTGCGGCCCGCGCACGAGGCGGCGGGGGCGGTCCGGTTCCTACGTTGGAGGCACTCGCCGGGAGCGGCGGCCATGGGACGAGGGGACGGAAGTCATGCCGGTAGCGATCATCACGGGGGCTTCGAAGGGGCTGGGGCGCGCACTCGCCGAGGCCCTGGCCGAGCGCGGCTGGGATCTGGTGCTCGACGCCAGAACTGCGGAGGTCCTCCAGGAGACGGCCGCCGCCCTCGCCAAGTACGGGACGCGGGTGGAGGCGCTGCCCGGGGACGTCACGGACGGTGCTCATCGGGCCGGTCTGGTGGCGGCGGCGTGGGGGCTGGGCGGCGTCGATCTCCTGGTGAACAACGCGAGCGCGCTGGGCGCCGAGCCGCTCGTACGTCTCGACGCGCTGGCCCTGGACGGGCTGCGGCGGGCCCTGGAGGTCAACGTGGTCGCGGCGCTCGGTCTGATCCAGGAGGCGCTGCCGCTGCTGCGGGAGTCCTCCGCGGGCGCGGTGATCGCTGTCAGCTCGGACGCCGCGGCCGAGGCGTACGGGACCTGGGGCGGCTACGGGGCCTCGAAGGCGGCGCTGGACCAGCTGTCGGCGGTGCTCGGGGAGGAGGAGCCCGGGCTGCGGGTCTGGGCGGTCGACCCGGGCGACATGGGCACCGACCTGTACGCGGCGGCCGTGCCGGACGACGAGGATCCACGGCCCGAGCCGGCCCGTGTCGTGCCCGCCTTTCTGCGGCTGCTGGAGCAGCGTCCGGCGAGCGGGCGCTTCGGGGCGCCGTCACTGCTGGAGCAGCGATGACGACGGCTCTTCGGGTGCCGGAGGAGCTGTCGGCCCGGGTGCCCGCCGAGCAGCGGGGGCCGGGGCTCGACCGTGACGCGGTGCGGCTGCTCGTCTCGCGGGGTACGGAGGTGTCGCATCACGGGTTCGCGGAGCTGCCGTGCCTGCTGAGAGCCGGGGACCTGCTCATCGTGAACACGTCGCCGACGCTGGCGGCCGCGGTGGACGGGAGGATCGGGCACGCGCGCGTGGTGGTGCATTTCTCCACGCGCGGGGACGACGGGCGCTGGGCCGTGGAGGTGCGGGATCCCGACGGAACGGGCACCACGCGCGTGCGTGCGGGTGGGCCCGCGGGGACAGAGGTGCGGCTCCCCGGGGGCGTACGGCTCGTCCTGGAGGAGCCCCTCACGGAGCGGAGCCCGCGGCTGTGGTGGGGGCGGGTGTCGGAACCGGGCGGGCAGGTGCCGGACCCGGAGGGCCTGAGGCCGGAAGGCCCGTGGCCGGAGGCCGACGTCCTGGGGTTGCTGGGCCGGCACGGGAGGCCCATTCGTTACTCCTATACGGAGCGGGACCAGCCGCTGTCCGCGTACCAGACGGTGTTCGCGCTGCCGTCCGCCGACGGGTCGGGCAGTGCGGAGATGCCGAGTGCGGCGCGGCCCTTCACCGCGCGGCTGGTGGCGGCGCTGGTGAGCCGGGGCGTGCAGTTCGCGCCGGTCACGCTGCACACCGGGGTCGCCTCGGCCGAGGCGCACGAGCCGCCGTACCCGGAGCGTTTCGCGGTGCCGGAGACCTCGGCGCGGCTGATCAACGCGGCCGGGGCGGGAGACGGCAGGGTCGTCGCCGTCGGGACGACGGCCGTACGGGCGGTGGAGTCGGCGACCGGTGCCGACGGGGTGGTGCGGGCGGCCGAGGGCTGGACCGGTCTCGTGGTGACCCCGGAGCGCGGGGTGCGGGTCGTCGACGGGCTGCTCACCGGGCTGCACGAGCCCGAGGCCTCGCATCTGCTGATGCTGGAGGCGGTCGCGGGGCGGGCCGCGATCGACCGCGGGTACGAGGCGGCGCTGCGGGGGCGCTACCTGTGGCACGAGTTCGGCGACGTGCACCTCATCCTCCCCGAGGAGGCCCCTCACACAGAGCATTGCTCCAGCAACTGCTGGTGAGACCGGACCGGGGCCGGTGTGAGCCCGCACATAGGACGCACATCACGTACGAAGGGACCTAGGAGACAAAGAGACTCCTGGTGAGCGGGGCAGACGTATCGGTCTGCCCCGATTTGCCCTTCCTGGGTCCACTACCCGGGTTCGTACGTCACACCTTTGCCACGGAAAATTGCGACCGCTAAGAATGGCCATCGGTCGTTCGGCGGCGTGGGCCTTTACCCGCGGCGCTTGTCCCGGAAACATTCCTTGTCCCCATCGGGCCGAGAGCGACCTCCGCGCTATTCGAAGAGGTCCATCAGCCATGCCCAAGCAGCAGAACACTCCTGGTCATAGCCGCACGCTGACCAAGACCCACAAGCTCTCCATCGCCGGTGTCGCCACCCTCGGTGCCGCGGCCCTCGCGTTCTCGCTCGTGCCGGGGAACACCCAGCAGGCCAGCGCCGACTCGGTCGCCGCCGCTCCGGTCGCCTTCTCCGCGGAGCAGCTCAAGCCCGCGACCGCCGGCCTCAGCGGACAGCTGGCCGACGCCCAGGCCGCGGCCGCGAAGAAGAAGGCCGCCGACGCCGCGGCCGCCAAGAAGGCCGCGGAGGCCGCCGCGAAGAAGAAGGCCGAGGACGCCCGCAAGGCGAAGGAGGCCGCGAGCCGGTCCGCCAAGCGTGCCGCCGTCAAGCCGGCCGCCGCGAAGACCTACGCGAACAACCTGGACGGCTGGATACGCCAGTCGCTGGACATCATGAAGAAGCACGGCATCCCGGGCACGTACGACGGCCTGCACCGGAACATCATCCGGGAGTCCGCGGGCGACCCGAACGCCATCAACAACTGGGACATCAACGCGATCAACGGTGTCCCGTCCATCGGTCTGCTGCAGGTCATCAAGCCGACCTTCGACGCGTACCACGTCGCCGGCACGGTCAAGAGCCAGTACAACCCGGTCGCCAACATCACCGCCGCCGCCAACTACGCGGCCGACCGGTACGGCTCGATCGACAACGTCAACAGCGCGTACTGAGGTTTGCGCGGACCTCTGACACGTACGCCGAAAGGGCGGCACCCCCAACGGGGCGCCGCCCTTCGCGTGTCTTCCCTGAACGGTCCGGTTTGAACGGTCCGGCTACTTGCGCATGACCTCGGGCTCGTGGCGGCGCAGGAAGCGCGCCACGAGGAAGCCGCAGACGGCGGCGAGCGCGAACAGCGCCGCCATGTCCAGTGCCCAGGTCAGCGCCTCGTGGTCCCAGAGCGGGTCCGAGTCGGTCGTGTTGTGCGGGTTGATCCTGTTGAAGTCGAGCGTGGTGCCGGCGGCGCCGACCGCCCAGCGCGACGGCATCAGATACGAGAACTCGTTGACGCCCAGGGCCCCGGCCAGGGGGAACAGGCAGCCGGTGAAGACGACCTGGATGATCGCGAACATGACCAGCAGCGGCATGGTCTTCTCGGCGGTCTTCACCAGCGAGGAGATGACGAGGCCGAACATCATCGAGGTGAAGCCCAGCGCCATGATCGGCAGCGAGAGTTCGATCGCGACCGAGCCGCCGAGGATCAGTCCCTTGTCGGGGATCGTCCGGCTCATGAAGCCGATCGCGCCGACCAGCGCACCCTGGAGCATGGTGATCACGCCGAGGACGATCACCTTGGACATCAGATACGCGGAGCGCGACAGGCCGGTCGCACGCTCCCGCTCGTAGATGACCCGTTCCTTGATCAGCTCACGGACCGAGTTGGCCGCGCCCGCGAAGCAGGCGCCGACCGCGAGGATCAGCAGCACCGTGGCGGCCGTGCCGTTCGGGATGGGCATGCCGTTCGGCCCCAGCTGCTTGTTCACCAGCAGCGTCTTGTCGGGCTCGATGAGCAGGCTCACCGCGCCGAGCACCGCCGGCAGGATCACCGTCAGTGCCAGGAAGCCCTTGTCGGACGCGATCACCGACGTGTAGCGGCGGATCAGGGTCATCAGCTGCGAGCCCCAGCCCTGCGGCTTGGGCGGGCGCATCGACTGGGCCGACGGCATGTCTACGGACTGCGGGGCGACCGCGTCGATGTCCGCGGCGTACATCTGGTAGTGCTGCGAGCCCTTCCAGCGGCCCGCCCAGTCGTAGTCGCGGTAGTTCTCGAAGGCGGAGAAGACATCGGCCCAGGTGTCGTAGCCGAAGAAGTTCAGAGCCTCCTCGGGCGGACCGAAATAGGCCACCGAGCCGCCGGGCGCCATGACCAGAAGCTTGTCGCAGATGGCCAGCTCGGCGACCGAGTGCGTGACGACGAGGACCGTACGGCCGTCGTCGGCGAGGCCGCGCAGCAGCTGCATGACGTCGCGGTCCATGCCCGGGTCGAGGCCGGAGGTCGGCTCGTCGAGGAAGATCAGCGACGGCTTGGTCAGCAGCTCCAGGGCCACCGAGACGCGCTTGCGCTGGCCACCGGAGAGGGAAGTGACCTTCTTCTCCTTGTGGATGTCGAGCTTGAGCTCGCGCAGCACCTCGTCGATACGGGCGTCGCGCTCCTGCGTCGTGGTGTCCGCGGGAAAGCGCAGCTTGGCCGCGTACTTGAGGGCCTTCTTGACGGTCAGCTCCTTGTGCAGGATGTCGTCCTGCGGGACCAGACCGATGCGCTGACGCAGCTCGGCGAACTGCTTGTAGAGGTTCCGGTTGTCGTAGAGGACGTCACCCTCGTTGGCGGGGCGGTAGCCCGTGAGCGCCTTCAGGAGCGTCGACTTGCCGGAGCCCGACGGGCCGATGACCGCGACGAGCGACTTCTCCGGGACGCCGAAGGAGACGTCCTTGAGGATCTGCTTGCCGCCGTCGACCGTCACCGTGAGGTGGCGGGCCGAGAAGGAGACCTCGCCGGTGTCGACGAACTCCTCCAGCCGGTCGCCGACCAGGCGGAACGTCGAGTGGCCGACGCCGACGATGTCGTTCGGGCCGAGCAGCGCGGAGCCACCCTTGGCGATCGGCATGCCGTTGACGTACGTGCCGTTGTGCGAGCCCAGGTCGTGGATCTCGTAGCGGCCGTCCGGCGTCGCGTGGAACTCCGCGTGGTGACGCGAGACCTGGAGGTCGGATACGACCAGCTCGTTCTCCAGGGCACGGCCGATGCGCATCACACGGCCGAGCGAGAACTGGTGGAACGTGGTGGGGCTGCGGTCGCCGTAGACCGGCGGCGCCCCCGCGCCCCCACCGGATCCTTGCTGCGGCGGAATGTGCGCGCCCTGCTGCGGCTGCTGCCAGCCCTGGTCCGGCGCGTGCTGCTGCGGCTGCGGAGCCTGCTGGGCCCAGCCCGCCGCCGGCGCCCCCTGCGCGGCGTACGGCTGCTGCTGGGGCTGTGCCTGCGGCGCGGCGGCGGCCGCGTTGCCCCCCAGGCTCAGCCGCGGTCCGTCGGTCGCGTTGCCGAGGTGCACGGCCGAGCCGGGGCCGATCTCCATCTGATGGATCCGCTGCCCCTGCACGAATGTGCCGTTGGTGCTGCCGTGGTCCTCGATGACCCAACTGCGGCCGCTCCAGCTGATCGTGGCGTGACGCCAGGAGACCCTGGCGTCGTCGAGCACGATGTCCCCCTGCGGATCACGTCCGAGGGTGTGTGGCCTGGACGCATCGAGCGTCCAGGTCCGTCCATTCAATTCCAGTACGAGTTCCGGCACTCCATGCCCCACTGAGTTGTCCCCCGAAGTTCCCCCATCACAGGGAGTCTAGGGATGTCGAACATCGTGGGGAACTATTTCAGTAGGACCCCCTTGACCGAAAGTCGGGCCTTGTGAAGACCGCGTACGGGCGGCTTGTCCGTTTCCGTTGACTGGGTTGAAACCGGCCCGGAGAGTGGTAATCCCACGCGAGGGGGACACCGCGGTGGAACCATCGCGGCGCGGAGTCGGGGGGCTGACGATGAGCGACGGAACCGTGGGACACGGCAGGCGTGTGCCGTGGGGTGATGTGCTGCTGGCCTCGATCGCCGCCGTGAGCTGGGCCTTGATCGGCATGGCCGGCGTGGCTGCGCTCGGGCTGCATCTGCTCGGCGCGGACGCAGCGGGTTCGCTCGGGACGATGACCGCGGCGGTCGTGGCGCTCGGGGCGGGCGGGTCGGTGAAGCCGTCCGGCGACGTGTCGGCTTTCGGCCTCGAGGGCGCGCAGGCCGACACCGCCCTCCAGATCACGCCACTGGGCGTGAGCCTGGTGGGCGCGCTGCTGCTGTCCTGGTTCTTCCTGCGGTCACTGCGCGGGGCCGGGGCCGTGATCGCGCCGGCCGAACTGTTCGCGCGCGCGGGCACCGTGGCGGCGCTCTTCGTGGCGATGCTCGGCGGCCTGGCCTGGGCGGGGCACGACGTCATCACCATCGACGGCGGCTCCCTCGGGCTGGACGCGCTGCCGGGCGGCGGGCTGCCCGACGAGGTGGACGTGCCCGGGCTCGGTGACATCGGCGGGCTGCTGCCCGACCGGCTCGGGGACCTCGCGGACGCGAACGCCAAGGTGGGCTTCACGGTCGAGACCGTGCCGACGCTGCTGGGCGGCCTGATCTGGGTGCTCGGCGTGCTGGCGATCGCGCTGCTGGCCTCGCGCCGGACTCCGCTGCCGCGCGGCCTGACCGCGATGCACCGCCTGGTGCGTCCTGCCGCGTCCGCGCTGGTCACGGTGTTGCTGGTGGCGGTCCTCGCCGGGCTCTCGGCGGCTGCGTACGCGGCTGTCGGCGACGACAATCCGAAACGGATCGCGGGTGCGGCGCTGGTCGGGGCCCCCAACGGGGTGTGGCTCGGCATCCCGATCGGGCTCTTCGTGCCGTGGGACGGAAGCGCGTCGGGGCCGCTCGTCCAGTTCCTGCCCGATCCCCTGGACAAGTTGCTGAGCGCTTCCGACGACCAGTCCGTCTCACTGGGACGCTTGGCCGAACTGGACAGCCGGGTCTGGCTGTTGGGGGTCGCGGCGGCCCTGATGATGCTCTACGCGGGCGTGCTGACCGCGGTGCGCACTCCGTTCGTACGGGAGCGGGGTGCCCCGGGTGAACAGGGTGTCGGTGTCCTCGGTTTCGCCGGGCGCTGCGCGCTGCGGCTGGGGATCGTGACCGCGCTCGCGATGCCCCTGCTCGCCTGGCTGACGGACGTGTCCGTGGACGCCTCGATGGCCGTGCTGGGCATCGACGCGTTCGACGCGGGGATTGAGCTGCACGGGCAGTTGGGCATGGCGCTGCTGCTCGGGGCGCTGTGGGGTGCGGGCGCGGGGGCGGTGGGGGCGCTGCTCGCGTGCGCCACCGGGGCCGCCGGGCGGCGCGCGGCACCGCAGGCGCTGGGAGACGTGGGTGCGGGTGGCGCAGGCGCTGGTGACGTTGGCGCTCCGGGTTTCCCGGCCTCCGCTCCCCCGTTCTCGGAGGTCGCCGGGGACAGCGGGCCCTACAACCCAGGTATGCCGTACCGGCCGGCGAACCCCGGGACGAACCCGTATCTGCGGCTGCCCGACGAACTTCGGGAGCCCGGGCCCGGGCGGCGTCCCGGCGTCCCGCCGCCCGGCCCCCAGTCCCCCGGCAACCGGTCCTCGGGTCCGCCGCCTTCCGGACCCCGGCCCCCTGGCGCACAGCTCCCGGGCCGACGGTCGCCCGGGGCCCGGCCCTCCGGCGGGCAGCCTCCCGGGGGACGGGATCCGGACGGACGGGAGCCGGGCGGGCAGGATCCGGGCGGGTGGCCACCGGGTGCCCGACCTCCGGGTGCGCGGCCGCCGAACGACGTGTACGGCGCCCCCACGGTGGCCGGGCCGTTCACGCCACCGCCCGCTCCGGGGCAGCGGCGCCGGTCCCGGTCGTCGCAGGACGGGCCGCCGCCTCCCCCGCCGGACGAGCCACCGCCTCCGTCCGGGAGGCCGCCCGGACGGCGTTGACCTGCGGTCCGGACGATGCCGACCGGCGGCTCGGACGGTGTTGGCCTGGGCCGTGGCGTGCGGGCGCCACTGCTCGTGAAGACCGCGGTCACCTCGGCGACACCCACTGTTCCCTGTCCGTCAGGCGGACCTCGGCGGCGTACTGCACAGGGTGCCGGATACGGTGGAAGCACCATGAGCGCATCACAAACGTCTGATGTCCCCACTCTCCTCGTCAAAATCTTCGGCAAGGACCGGCCAGGAATCACGGCCGGGCTCTTCGACACCCTCGCCGCCTACTCGGTCGACGTGGTCGACATCGAGCAGGTCGTCACCCGTGGCCGGATAGTGCTGTGCGCGCTCGTGACGCATCCGCCGGCCGGCCTGGAGGGCGACCTGCGCGCCACGGTGCACAGCTGGGCGGACTCGATGACCTTGCAGGCCGAGATCATCTCCGGCCTCGGCGACAACCGGCCGCGCGGGCACGGCAGATCGTTGGTGACCGTGCTCGGGCACCCGCTCACCGCGGAGTCCGCGGCCGCGATCGCCGCCCGGATCACCGGCACCGGCGGCAACATCGACCGTATCTTCCGGCTGGCCAAGTACCCCGTGACAGCTGTCGAGTTCGCCGTGTCCGGTACGGAGCCGGAGGAGCTGCGGACCGCCCTGGTGACCGAGGCGGCGGCCCTGGGCGTCGACATCGCGGTGGTCGCGGCGGGGCTGCACCGGCGGGCGCAGCGCCTGGTGGTCATGGACGTGGACTCCACGCTCATCCAGGACGAGGTCATCGAGCTCTTCGCCGCGCATGCCGGCTGTGAGGACGAGGTCGCCGAGGTGACGGCGGCCGCGATGCGCGGGGAGCTGGACTTCGAGCAGTCGCTGCACGCGCGCGTGGCCCTGCTCAAGGGCCTCGACGTCTCTGTGGTGGACAAGGTGCGCAGCAAGGTGGTGCTCACGCCGGGGGCGCGCACCCTGATCCGTACGCTGAAGCGGCTCGGCTTCCAAGTCGGTGTCGTCTCGGGCGGGTTCACCCAGGTCACGGACGATCTCAAGGAGCGTCTCGGGCTGGACTTCGCCCAGGCCAACACCCTGGAGATCGTCGACGGGAAGCTGACGGGCAAGGTCACCGGCGAGATCGTGGACCGGGCGGGCAAGGCGCGGCTGCTGCGCCGGTTCGCCGCGGAGGCGGGGGTGCCGCTCGCCCAGACCGTGGCGATCGGCGACGGCGCCAACGACCTGGACATGCTCAACGCGGCCGGTCTCGGGGTCGCCTTCAACGCCAAGCCGGTGGTGCGCCAGGCCGCGCACACCGCGGTGAACTTCCCCTTCCTGGACACGGTCCTGTACCTGCTGGGTGTGACACGGGAAGAGGTCGAGGCGGCGGACATGCACGTGGACTGAGTTCTCGCACGTCCACGACAGGGACGGGGCCCGGCACCGTGATGGTGCCGGGCCCCGTCCGCGTGAGACGTGAGACGTGAGACGTGAGAAGGGAACGACCGGGTCTACTCGGACGGCGCCCAGTAGTCGAGCAGCGTGGCCACGCCCGGCTCCAGGGCCTTCCAGGAACCGGTGAAGGAGAGCACGGCGAAGGCGGCCGCGGGGAAGCCCAGACGGCTCATCCGCTCCTGCGCGTCGCCCTCGGACTGGCCGGCCAGGATGTCGGCGAGGCCCTGCACGCCGGGGTTGTGGCCGATCAGGAGTGCGTTCTGTACGTCGTCGGGGGTTTCGTTGAGCACGGCGATCAGCTCGCCGGGCGAGACCTCGTAGAGCCGCTCCTCATAGACCGTTTTCGGCCGGTGGGGGAGCTCGTGGACGGCGAGTTTCCATGTCTCGCGGGTCCGGGTCGCGGTGGAGCAGAGGGCCAGATCGAAGGGGATGCCGGTGTCGGCCAGCCTGCGTCCGGCGACGGCGGCGTCCTTGCGGCCCCGCTCAGCGAGCGGCCGCTCATGATCGGAGACCTCGGGCCAGTCGGCTTTCGCATGCCGGAAAAGGACAATCCTGCGGGGTTCTGCGACGCTCATGGTTCCCAGCTTCGCACGAAACACGCCATGGGGCGCAGGGAGTTGACTGGCTGCCCCGACGTGGTGTGCCGGGAGCTCAGGAGCCCTGGTGCGACACCATCTGCTGGACCTGCTCGAAGAGCCGGCCGACCGCCGGGTCGCCGCCTGCCGCGTGCGCGTCGGCGGGGTTCAGTATCAGCAGGAGCAGCGCGGCGAAGGCGAGCATGGGGAGGACGAGGGCCCACCAGGGGAGCCGGGTCTCGACGCCACGCCTGGTCGCCGGGTGGGGCGGGATGTGCGTTGGGGCCGACATGCCGCCTCCGTGGGGCTTCGAGTGGTCCGTGGTCCGCGTCCTCGCGGCCACATCTCGAAGTTACGGACTCCGGAGCCCTCAACCCATCCGGAGATCCACCCACTTGACCCTGACACTCACCCCCTAGGGGATGGTGGGGCTACCCCCACCATCGCGTCCCGTCGCGTCGCGGAGACCTCACGCCGGAGGGCCGGGGGCGGGCTTCCGGCGGGTCAGGGTGAGGCGATCGACGCGATGACACCGATGATCACGAAGATGAGGAGGAACGCGCCGAAGACGAGCAGCATCTTCTTCTGGCCGTTCTGGGGGTTCGGGTCGAGCACGGGCATACGAGCAGTCTCGCACCCCTCTGCCGCCCGCACGCGGGTGGGGTCGGCATGCTGGTGGCGACCCTACGCGGGCGGCGGCGAGGTCACGGCCGACGCGCGGCCTCGTCCTCCACCGTGCGGTCGCGGCCGGCCAGGATGCCCACCACGATCTGCGGGATCATCAGGCCCGCCATGAGTGCGATCGGCAGCCCCCAGCCGCCGCTGTGCTGGTAGAGCACACCCACCAGGAGCGGGCCGGGGATCGAGATGAGGTACCCGGTGCTCTGTGCGAAGGCGGAGAGCTGCGCGACCCCCGCCCCGGTCCTGGCCCGCATGCCGACCATGGTGAGGGCCAGCGGGAACGCGCAGTTGGCGATGCCGAGCAGCAGCGCCCACGCCCAGGCACCGCCCGCGGGGGCGAGGTAGAGGCCCGCGTAGCCGACGAGGCCGCAGACCCCGAGGGCGACCACGATCGGCCCCTGGCTGGGCAGGCGTGAGGCCAGCCGCGGGATGACGAAGGCCAGCGGCACGCCCATCACCATGGTCACGGCGAGCAGCAGTCCGGCCGTGCCCGCCGGGACACCCGCGTCCCGGAAGATCTGCGCCATCCAGCCCATCGTGATGTACGCGGCGGTGGCCTGGAGCCCGAAGAAGACGGCCAGCGCCCAGGCGGTACGGCTCCGGGTGATCCGCAGCGGGGAGGGCTCCTGGCCCGCCGCGGAGGCCGAGGACGCACCATGAGTGGGGGCCGGAGCCGAGGCCGCGTCGGTGGACAGGGCGGTGCCCCGGGCCCGTACGAGTGGAATCCACGGCAGTACGGCGACGGCAGCGAGCCCCGCCCAGACCGCGAGTCCCGCATGCCAACTGCCGCCCAGCGCCCGGGTCATGGGCACGGTGACGGCCGCCGCGGAGGCGGTGCCGAGGGCGAGGGCCATGGAGTAGAGGCCGGTCATGGAGCCGACCCGGTCCGGGAACCAGCGCTTGACGATCACCGGCATCAGGACGTTGCTGACCGCGATGCCCATGAGCGCGAGGGCACTGGCGACCAGGAAGCCGGCCGTGTTCCCGGCGAAGGGCCGGATCACCAGTCCCGCGGCGATCGCGACCATGCCGGCGCAGACCACGGCGGCGGGCCCGAAGCGGCGGGCGAGGCGTGGTGCCATGACCCCGAAGACGGCGAAGCACAGCGGCGGTACGGAGGTGAGGAGCCCGGCGAAGCTGCCGCTCATGCCGAGCCCGTCGCGCACCTCTTCGAGGAGGGCGCCGAGGCTGGTGATGGCGGGGCGCAGGTTGAGGGCGGTGAGGACGATGCCGATGATCACCGCACGCGTCAGCCACGCGCGCGTGGCGGGCGGGTGGAGTTCCGCGTCCTGTGCGGAGCTGCGTATCGGTGGGGACATCGCCGTCCGGGTTTCCTCGCCAGTCATGCCAGCCATCATAGAATCATGGGATGATTGGTTGTCCAATCCCCCGGTGCACACCTGGGGCACAATCCCCTGACACGCATTCCGGTGCGTCCTCCCGGTGCACCCCCTGGCACGAAGGACCGTCATGCCGCTGAGCCACCCCCGCCGATCGGCACTGTCCGAGCAGGTCATCGCCGAGCTGCGGAACCAGATCACCTCGGGTGAGTGGCCGGTGGGCTCCCGCATCCCCACCGAGCCCGAGCTGGTCGAGCAGCTGGGGGTCGCCCGGAACACGGTCCGCGAGGCCGTCCGCGCGCTCGCGCACAACGGCCTGCTCGACATCCGTCAGGGCTCGGGCACGTACGTCGTGGCGACCAGTGAGCTGGCGGGCGTGATGCAACGCCGCTTCGCGGACGCCGATCCGCGGCATATCGCCGAGCTGCGCTCCACGCTGGAGTCGAGCGCGGCGAAGCTGGCCGCCGAGCGCCGCACGGAGCGCGATCTGAAGCAGCTGGACGCCCTCCTCGTACGCCGGGAGGAGGCCTGGGAGTCGGGCGACGCGGAGGCCTTCGTGACCGCCGACACGACCTTCCACCTGGCCGTGGTCGCCGCGTCCCACAACGACGTCATGACGGCGATGTACGCGGACCTGGGCGAGGTCGTGCGTGACTGGCTGCGCGAGGACGTGGGCGAGGAGCTGACGCCCGAGACGTACATGGACCACACACGCCTGGTGGACGCCATCCGTACGGGCGACGCGCGGACGGCGGCCACGGAGGCCGCGGGCTATCCCTTCCTGTGCCGCCCGGGCCGGCCCGCCGTGGAGAAACCCGACGCCGCCCAGGCGTGAGGAGTTCCGCGGTCAGCGCCGCTCGGTGACGAAGCCCGCCGTCATCGCTGGTGGCTGACCCACGCCGAGCGGACGTCCTTCCAGCAACGGCCGGTCAGCCGTACGGTCTGCGCGGGGCCGGCCTCGACCGAGGCTCCGTCGGTGTCGATGTCCCACCACGGGTCGCACTCGATGTGCAGGCGGACGTGATCGGGCTCGGGGTACGGGTTGTGGCAGTACGCCGTCACGGACGAGCCGTCGACGGCGGTCCGGCACGCCGCCCCGAAGGGCCTCTCCGCCACGGGCACGCGCGCGTGGGGCGCTGTTCTCGTGGTGTGCGAGGCGGCGCCGCAGGGCAGCGCGAGCAGGAGGGTCAGAGCGGCGAGCAGCGCAGCAGACGGAGCGGCGGAGCCATTCCAGTGGAGCCGATGCTTGCATCGGAGCTGGGACAGGCGCACAAGGGGACCTCCTCGGCCAGGCTCGGGAGGACATCTCGGGAGGGGGGAACTCCTACTCCAGAGTGCGCAGTTACCGGGTCAACCGCCCGGCCGACAGGGCCGAACGGGTGACGCCCCGCTCCCCGCGCGCTGCGGGAAACGGGGCGTCGAAGCCGTACGAAGGGCCGTACGAAGGAAGGGCCGTACGAAGGCGGATACGTAAACGTTCGCGTAAACGCTTACGCGAACGTTTACGCGCCGATCGCGTGCAGTCCGCCGTCGACGTGGATGATCTCGCCGGTGGTCTTCGGGAACCAGTCGCTGAGCAGGGCGACGACGCCGCGGCCGGCCGGCTCGGGGTCCTTGAGGTCCCACTCCAGCGGGGAGCGGCTGTCCCACACGGCGGCCAGGTCGCTGAAGCCCGGGATGGACTTGGCGGCCATGGAGGCCAGCGGGCCGGCGGAGATGAGGTTGCAGCGGATGTTCTGCTTGCCCAGGTCACGGGCGACGTAACGGCTGGTGGCCTCCAGGGCGGCCTTGGCCGGGCCCATCCAGTCGTACTGCGGCCAGGCGAACTTCGCGTCGAAGGTGAGACCGACGACCGAGCCGCCGTTCTGCATCAGCGGCAGGCAGGCCATGGTCAGCGACTTCAGGGAGAAGGCGGAGACGTGCATGGCCGTGGCGACCGACTCGAACGGCGTGTTGAGGAAGTTGCCGCCGAGCGCGTCCTGCGGGGCGAAGCCGATGGAGTGCACGACGCCGTCCAGGCCGCCCAGCTCCTCGGCGACCAGGTCGGCCAGCCGCGCCAGGTGCTCGTCGTTGCTGACGTCGAGCTCGATGACCTTGGTGGGCTTGGGGAGCTTCTTGGCGATGCGCTCGGTCAGCGTGGGCCGCGGGAACGCGGTCAGGATGATCTCGGCACCCTGCTCCTGGGCCAGCTTCGCGGTGTGGAAGGCGATGGAGGACTCCATCAGCACACCGGTGATCAGGACGCGCTTGCCCTCGAGAATTCCGCTCATGGTGATCAGTGACCCATTCCCAGTCCGCCGTCTACGGGGATGACGGCTCCAGTGATGTACGAGGCGTCGTCCGAGGCGAGGAACCGCACCGTTGCGGCGACCTCCTCGGGCTGCGCGTACCGGCCGAGCGGCACCTGCTTCACGATGCCCTCGCGCTGCTCGTCGGTGAGCACCTTGGTCATGTCGGTGTCGACGAAGCCGGGCGCGACGACGTTGAAGGTGATGTTGCGCGAGCCCAGCTCACGGGCGAGCGAGCGCGCGAAGCCGACGAGGCCGGCCTTGGAGGCTGCGTAGTTGGCCTGGCCCGGACCGCCGTACAGCCCGACGACCGACGAGATCAGCACGACACGGCCCTTCCTGGCCCGCAGCATGGCGCGGTTGGCGCGCTTCACGACGCGGAAGGCGCCCGTCAGGTTGGTGTCCAGGACGGAGGTGAAGTCGTCCTCGGACATCCGCATCAGCAGCTGGTCCTTGGTGACTCCGGCGTTGGCCACGAGCACCTCGACCGGGCCGTGCTCGGCCTCGATCTCCTTGTAGGCCTGATCCACCTGCTCGCTGTCGGTGATGTCGCACTTGACGGCGAGGAACCCTTCTTTTCGAAGAGCTGCGGGCTCACCCGAGCGGTACGTGATCGCGACCTTGTCGCCCGCGTCGGCGAAAGCGCGGGCGATGGCGAGGCCGATGCCCCGGTTTCCTCCGGTGACGAGAACCGAGCGGCTCAACGGATCACCCTTTCGATAGCCGGTCTGGTACCTCGAAAACCTATCGGCCCCGTCCCCCGTACGGAGAATCGGGCACCGACAGTGACGTACCGTGCCTGCTGTCGGATCCCTACAGTCGGCGCACTCCGGTCAGCCCGGGACGCTCGGCGAGGAAGTCCCGCAGAGCGTCCGCGTTCGCACGACCCGTCGGCAGGGTCGGCAGGACCGAGGAATCCATGCGGATCAACGGTCGTCGTCCTCGCGCTCGGCCGGCGACGAGGTCGGAGTAGCGGGCCCTTTGCGACACGTGCCAAGACCGCGCTGGGGTTGTACGAGAGCTCGCGGACGGAAATGGCGCTCATGCCGGGCTCCCTCGCTACGGCAGGGCACAGCAGTGTGTGCCTACATGGCAGGGGCCGTCGCGGCTGCGGCCACGAGACAACTCGGGCCTCCCCTCCGACGGGAGAGCGAGGCGGAGCAACGGCTACTCGGCCTGGGCCCATCTTCGGTCCGCCCGGGCCAGTTCGGCGCAGAGCGTGTTCAGCGTGGCGTCGTACAGAACACCCCGGTGGGACAGCACGTTCCGGGCCGTGACCAGCACTTCGAGCAGTCGTGCCTCGTTCGCCGGAAGGCTCAACTGCCCGTCGCGGTGTGCCTTCAGCATCGGGCCGACCTCTATGCCTTCGAACGCCCGCCGTGGGTGGGTCCGGAAGTCCGTCGGCGGGCGCTCGATGTAGCGCGAGACCAGATCGATGACGGGTCTGGTCGCGCAGGGGAGGGCGAGGATCGCCAGTCGTCGACGAGCCTCCTCGATCCAGGGCAGGAGGACTCGCTGCTGCGCCTGGCTGACCAGGACGGTCAGTGCGTCGGGGCGTGCTGTGCGACCGTCGGAGTACCAGCCGGCCGGATGATGCCGGGGCCTGCCTTCCCAGGACTGCACCGTGCCTAGAGCCCAGGCGGTACGCAGGTTCGCACCAGGCCTGTGCTCCGTCCCGGACACACCGTGCCCTGCCGAGCCGGTGGCGGTGGGCGGGACGGGCCCGTCGGCCAGGCATGCACGCAGGCAGTCGTCGAGGGTGCGGTCGCTGCCGTCCCAGCTCCCCGCGAGACTGACGGCGAGACCCAGATTGGGCCCGCACACCTCACTCACCACTTCCTCGCGGACAGCACGCAGTATGCGGCTGCGCAAGGCCTCTCCGCCCCTGCGGGAGGAGTGCCCGCCGTGGTCGCCCCTGGCCGAGACCACGGTGGCCGTGTCCAGTCGCCCTATGACACCCCACCACCAGTGGACGGCTGTCACCGCCAGGTCGAGCTCCAGCTCGTCCGGGAGCAGGGCGGGAAGGTCCTGCACTCGGGCGGTGACGAGCAGTCTCGGCCGGGCGTCCGGAGGGAGGCCCGCCTCCTTGACCGCAGCGCCAAGGACCCGGATCAGGCGAGCGATGTCCTGTCCCCGTTCACTTGCCCGCTCCCCCGACCGCCACGGCGGTTCCGGCTCGGTCCAGGCCTGGATCCCGATCACGGGATACCAGCGCGCCGACGGTCGGACCAGCGTCTCTGTCACCTCGCCCGGCGCCACCGAGAGTTCCTTGGCGAGTCTTGCCACGAGGTCCGACGGGGCGAGCTCCGTGGTCACCACGTCAGTCCTGGACCGCGACGGCGTGGGTTCCCATCCGATGTCGAATCCGTCGTCGTAGTCGTCGAGCACCGGCAGATCGTCGATGTGCGAGCCGACCGCCTCGAATGCCGCCCCAGTCACACGGCCGCCTGTGTCTGTGGGCGGTCGTGGCAGGTTCAGCCGCTCGGGCGACTGGTGCAGGGCCGTCAGGTGGAGATCCTCGGCGTAGCCGGTCGTCACCATGTCGTCGGGCAGCAACCACACACAGGTGAGCCCGGCTTCGAGGTCGGCCGCGAGGCGCCCCAACTGCCGACGTACACCTGGCAGTCGGCACAGCTCTTCGGCGGGCAGGTCCATCCACGTCACCCTTCGACGAAGCGCGCCCGCACAGCGCGGAAGGTGACGGGATCGACGGCGATTCCGCCATCCACGGAGTCCAGCACGCCCAGCTGGTCCAGGTGCCCGAGCCACGCCTCCGTCTCCGGTGTCGGGAGCCCGGTCGCGGCCTCGACGTCGTCGACAGGAACTCCCTGCCCTTCCTCTAGATAGGCGTTCCACATGCCGAGCAGTTCCAGGTCTCGTTCTCCGAGTCCGGACTGCTCAAGATGCGCGTCCACGTTGACAGACTTGTCGATTGTCCGTCGCACGTATCCCAGGGCGCTGTCGAGCGTCGCACCCTTCACCGCGACCTCGGCGATGGCGAGTTCGGCCCACTGCGCCCAACCTCCGGTGGCCTCGACCAGCCGGGTGCGCTCCGAGCGGGAGACGAACGGACACTCCGGCCACGCCCGCAGCGCGTCCACGGTCCACCGCTCCGGCTGGAAGAAGCGCACGGGGAGCCGTTCCCCGTCCCACGTGCCCTGAAGGGCGCCGACGGCCTCGATGTCCGCGACGACGAGCACCGAGCGGTTGCCGGTGCGGTTGCGCCCCTCCTCCTGATGCACGATCTTGTCGGCGGCGGGCCCCGCGTGCTCGACGCAGTTGCGTACGGCGGTGGTGAGCTCCCCCGCCCCGCAACCCCTGAGGTCCGCCAGGAGTACGTAGTTCTTGCGTACCCTGGACGCGTCCTTGAGCACGACGCGCATATCGTCACGCGCCTCGCACCGGCGGACCTCCACCCCCCTCGCCTCGGCGAACGCGGACGCCGCCTTGAGTATGAGGGACGGCCGATGCAGGGCCGTCACTCCGACCACCGTGACGCCCGGCTGGGCCGCCTCGTGCAGTTGCCCCTCGGTCAGCGGGCTGTACCGCTGCAGTTGATTGCGCGGGTCACGGCCCAGGAGACGGCGTGCGGCACGGGGGTTGTAGTCGTAGGGCAGGCTGAACTCGGTCTCGCTCAGTTCGAGTTCGAGCTCCTCCCGGGTGCCCAGCATGTTCACCACGTTGGGGCTGCGGACAGCGAACCGGGAGCGGTCGCCGAGTCGGACGAGCAGGCCCAGGCCCACCATCTCGGTGAGGTAGATCTCCACCCGTTTCACGCCGAGTTCCTCGAAGCCCGCCGGCCACGCCTCGCTCGCCCACAGCAGCAACTGCTTGGCGGTGTAGTCGCCCCGGTAGCCGTCCTCCAGACTGCGCAGCGCGACGACCAGGGTGAGAACGCGGTAGCGGTCCTCGAGGTTGATGGTGAAGCGCAGTCGCTCCGCGAGCCGCCTGCGTACGGTCTCGGAGGCGGCGACCGCCTGCACGTCGTCTTCGGTGACCAGGGTGGGCCGCTCCGGCTCGCTGTGCGGGCGGGCCTGCAGCGTGCGAACGAGTTCGCTGCAGAAGATCTGTACCAGGTTGGCCTGGTAGTTGGTGATGGCGAGGATGCGCCAGACCAGTTGGGGGCGGTCGAAGAGATAGCCAAGGGCTGCCATCGGTTCGGTGACGAGCCGTACGGCAGCGTGCTGGTTGAGGGGGCCGACCAGCACGTCCGGCCCGCCGTGCGCCGTCGACACGTTGGACAGTTCGCCGAACCTCTGCACCTGGTGCAGACCCGCGAACACCACCTTGAGCCTGCGGTCCGTCTGTTCCATGAGCTGCTGGAAACGCTTGACGTTGGGGAAGGTGGACTCGCCACCAGCCCGGAAGACGCGCCGCGAGTCGGCTGTCAGGAACGCGTCCGCCTCGTCAGCGAGGATCAGCAGTCGACGCGAGTCGTCCTCGTCCAGCCAGGTCCTGATGTGCTTGACCACGATGTCGGGACCGGCCCCCGCGGACACTCTCTTCGGGTCGATGACATTGCGCCGCTTGAGGTCCTCCGCGAGCAACTGCCAGATCTGCTCGGGGGATTCCGCCTGCCCGATCTCGGCCTTGAGCAGGTCGAGGTAGACCGCGATGTTGGACTCCGAGCGGCTGGGGAAGAGTTCGGCGACCCGCCGCAGCAGAGCGGACTTGCCGAGTTGCCGACCGCCGTAGAGGAAGAGACCGCCGGCCTGGTCCATCACCTCCCGCATCTCCTCGTCACGGCCGTAGAAGACCTCGGGAGGCACCAGCCCCGCGACGAAGGGCGTGTAGGGGTTGTACGACGTCCAGGGCAGCGTCACACGCTGCAGGGCCCGAAACGCCCCGGGCGCACGCGCGGCCATCCAGCCGAAGACCGCGGGATCGACGACCAGGGCCTGCTGGGCCCTGGTACGCGCGGACTCGGCGAGGCCCCGCCGCCCCTCCAGGCCGAGCGGATGGAGGTAGAGCACGATGTTGGCGTCGACGTCCGCGTCCTCGAGATGGGCCAGCGGGCCGTCAGCACGCTGCTCCTCCCAGATCAGCAGGATCGTGTAGGAGGTGGCACGGGAACCGAGAGCCGCGACGTATCCGGCGCCTTCGGCGACGCTCGCACGGACCTTGAGGCGCCGCGCCCCCTGTTCCGGCCGCTCGGGGTTGAGCGAGCCGGTCGGTTCCAGTCCGAGCAGCCTCAGCACGCGTGGGAGGTGCTGCTGCCATTCGCTGTTGCGCCCGCGTTTGGTGCACAAGGCCTTCCAGGACTCCAGGCCCAGCTCCGCGGCCGGCGTGAACTGCTTGCCCGAGCTGTAGCGCTGGGCCCACCAGGCTGCGTGCACGCCTTCGCCACCGGGTGTGGGGGTGCCGGGCCCGGTGAGACCGGCTACGAACTGGGCGAGTTCGGCGTCGTCGTCGACCGGCCGGTCCGGCAGCTTGCCTCCCCCGCCGACCAGGGCCAGGAACTCCTGAGCGGTGACGGTGTCACCCTCGTTGATGAGCCGAAGGATGCGGTCGTGGTCCGCTTCGTCCAGCGGGCTGTCCGGGTCGAGACGGAGTCTGTCCAGGTCCTCGCGCAGCCTGCTTGTGGACTCGCCGACGAGTTCGGCCAATTCCCCCACCAGGGCCGCGAGACTTGCGATGGCGTACCGGTAGCGGCCTCCCTCGTCACCGTCCGCGAACTGCTGGAGCCGGCCGGTGAACTCGCGCTCGGTGTCGGGTGGCATCAGGTTGAGCGTGCGTATCTGCGCGAGCAGTCCGGCGGCCTCGCGGTGGCGATCGGCGACCTTGCGCCGCCAGGTCTTCTCCGCCTCCCTCCGACGCCGGCTCGCCTGCTCGCACCATTCGGCGTCCACGGTTCCGCTGTCGTCGGGGTCACGCTCGACCCGCCGCACCAGAGCCCGGGCCAAATGGAGGTCACCGCGTTCCAGGTACCGCTGCAGCGCCTCTTCCGGCGCCGGAGGCGCCAGCAGCGGCGCCATGCGCCGGGCGGTCCGCTGGTCCTCGATGTCCACGTCACCGTCGGCGTCCCGCGGCAGGTCGGGCAGGGCGAGAAGGCAGTCGGCCGACGGCCTGGTGGGGTCGTCGGCGCTCGTCACCACGTCGGCGCCCGCCCGGACCCGGATCGTCCCGGACAGCCATGAGCGCAGGAGCCCCAGGGCAGCTCCGCCCACCCCGGTGGGTGCCTCGTATGCCTTCACCTCGCGGAGGACCGTGGACAGTTGCGGGATGTCCGCTTCCGCCTCACCGTCACGCCGCGCCAGGCCGGTCGCTACGGCGTCGGCCTTCGCCAGCAGTTCTCCGACCGACTTGGCAGCGGCGTGGAGTTGGCGCAGCGCCCCGGAGTGGATGGGCTCCTTGGCCTGCTTGGGTGTGCGGAAGCGGCTGTCGCTCTCCTCGATGAGGCGGTCGATGTGATCCTTGCGGCGTAGTGTCTCGCCGAGTTCCTGGAAGGCCCGCGCATCGCCCTCGCCGTTCGCCCAGTGGACCAGGGCACGCAGGGCGTTGCCGAGTTCGCCCGCCGAACCGCACAGGTACTGCAGCACTCTTGAGGCGCGCTGGTACTGAATCTTTCGGCGAGGCAGGTCCTCCAGCAGCACGCGTGCCGCTTCGCCGATGTCCTGCGGCGTGAGCCTGGTCTCCGCTCCGGCGTCCGCCTCGACGGCCCCCGGTTCGAAGGTGCGGCAGTCCCTGACCGCGGTGACCAGCACGGTGAGCAGTTCCTGCCAGGGAGCGGAGAGACCGGAGGGCATCGTGAAGTCGCTGACCAGAGCATGTGGCCAGCGATCGGTCAGGCCCGTGCGCAAGGCCGCGACGAGGGCGACGAGGTGGGCTTCGCGGTCCTGGGCCAGGTCCTGCGGTTCCACGTCGTAGGCGATCTGGATCTGTGTCGCCTCGGCTTCGCCCGCGCAGCCGAAGGCGCCGGTGGCGAAGCCGAGCGCCTGGCAGCGCCACTCGGACTCGTCGGAGGCGCTCGTCATCCAGTACGCCTCTGCCAGGCGCCCGGTGCGTACCAGCTGTGCCACCGGCGAGCTCGCGCCGCTGTCCCAGGGTGCGCGAGCGTCCCATTCGAGACCGTGTGCACCGACGCGCCACGGTTCGTCGCCCTCCGGGGCCGGGGCCACGGAGGGGGGCGCGGCGGACGAGGTCGTACCGGTCGGCCCCAGGGCGGTTCGCGCCGGGGGCGGCTCGGACGCGTCTTCGGTGTCTTGAGCCCCCTGTGCCTTCCCCGTCTCCTTGACGGCCGCGGCCTCAGGGGGTTCCGCCGGCTCGTAGCCCGGTACGGCCGGCGGGGTGGCGGTCGGCTCCACGACCACGGCGGGCTGCGCGAGTTCGCCGGTCTGTACCGCTCCCGCAGCTCCGGCGGGGTCCTCCACCGCGGCGGATTCAACGGGTTCGGCGTCCGCCGGCTCCGGGGCGTCTGCGGTGGTGGTTCCCGTCTCCTCGGCCTCCTCCCCTGCCTCCTCGTCGGCTCCGAACGTCGTGGCGCCGACGGCTTCAGCGGGGGCAGAGTCCGGGCACTCGTCGTCTTCCGGGGCTTCCGGGGGTGCCCCGACCGCCTCCGGCGAATCGCGGACGAGTTGAGCGATTCGCAGCCGCACCCGCTCCAGAGCGCTCCGGAGAGCTGCCGCCTCGACCTCGTCCCCCGCCTCGGCGACCAGCCCCTCGTACCGGGTTACCTTCTCTCGCAGGAGGCCCAGTTCGGCATCCCGCTCCTCGCGTATCCTGCCGAGCTCCGCCGTGAGCTCTTCGTAGCCGGCGTCCACCGGCCAGGTGCCGCCCTCTCCGGCAAGCAGGGTCGCCGTCCGTGCGCGCAGTTCGGCCCAGGCGTCCAGGTCCTCACGCAACCGCAGGCCCTCGGTTCCATACCCTGCGAAGACGGCGTCGGCGGCTTCCCGGAGTCTGTCCGCGAGATCCGTTCCAGCCCGTCTGAGCTCCGTAACGACGTCGTCCGAGGTCAGCGACCGCTCCCGGGCGGCCACGCCGGTCCCGCTCTCGTCCTTCGCCGCCATCGTCATCGCGGTGCCTTCCGTTCCTTCGCTGCCTGACTCGTCCTCATCCGCCCCGGACGCATACGTCCCGCCCACCTCCCTGGCGTTCGGCGGCGGTTCCCGGTCGGCCGCCACGCTCAAGCGCGCCTGATGTGCCACTGCCAGGGCCGCCGCCGGGACCTCGTGCGCATCCGGCGAGATCAGCCCGTACAAGACGCAGCGCGCGAGCGGCGGTTCGAGCACCTCCAGCATCACGAGCAGCTGATCGACGGACGGGGCCGCCACCACTTCCTCGGGGAAGCCGTACTCCTCGCGCAGTGCCCGGGAGGTCCATCCCAGGGCGCACATCGCCAGGGAGACGAGCTGGGGCTCCTTCGCCTTGGACAGCCACACCCGGGCCGAGTTCACCTCGCGGCGTGTCACCGCCTGCAGCGTCCTGGCGCTTCGCCGGTGGACGCACCCCTGGTTCCTCAGACACGGGTGCCAGGCCAGTAGGCGCCGGATCTGAGTCTCGTCGAGAGACAGCAGCCACACACGGAATTCGTTCCCCCACCCCTGCATGACGTGATGGTGCCACCCATCACCCCACCCGGCCACCTCGTCGCATCAATTTGGTCTGCCACCAACGTTCCTGACACCTCATCAGACAGTTGGGGCGCCATGGTTCGACCGGGATGGCGCAATGCCGTCCGGACCTCGGGTGGAACCATGAACGGGCGGTCAGTCCTCCATGGTTGACTTCGACGTGCCAGTCATCACACCGAAGGGGAGACCCGCTCGTGGCTCATGAGGTCGATCAGTCATTCCTGGCCCTGCCCTTGCGGGCCCTGGCCGACGCGGCGCTCGCGCGGGCCAGGGCGCTGGGCGCCGACCATGCGGACTTCCGGTTCGAGCGGGTGCGCAGCGCGGCCTGGCGGCTGCGGGACGCGAAGCCCGCCGGGTCCTCGGACACCACGGATCTGGGCTACGCGGTGCGTGTGGTGCACGGCGGGACCTGGGGGTTCGCGTCGGGTGTGGACCTGACGATGGACAGTGCCGCGAAGGTGGCGTCGCAGGCCGTGGCGATGGCGAAGCTGTCGGCCCAGGTGATCAGGGCGGCGGGTTCGGACGAGCGTGTGGAGCTCGCGGACGAGCCGGTGCACGCCGAGAAGACCTGGATCTCCTCGTACGAGATCGATCCCTTCTCCGTGCCGGACGAGGAGAAGTCCGGGCTGCTCGCCGAGTGGAGTGCGCGGCTGCTCGCGGCGGACGGCGTCAGCCATGTGGACGCCTCGCTGCTGACGGTGCACGAGAACAAGTTCTACGCGGACACGGCGGGGACGGTGACGACGCAGCAGCGGGTCCGGCTGCATCCCCAGCTGACCGCCGTCGCCGTCGACGAGTCGAGCGGCGAGTTCGACTCGATGCGCACGATCGCGCCGCCCGTCGGCCGCGGCTGGGAGTACCTCACGGGCACCGGCTGGGACTGGGAGTCGGAGCTCGCGCGGATCCCGGAGCTGCTCGCCGAGAAGATGCGGGCGCCGAGCGTGGAGGCGGGGGTGTACGACCTGGTCGTCGACCCGTCCAACCTGTGGCTGACCATCCACGAGTCCATCGGCCACGCCACCGAGCTGGACCGCGCGCTCGGCTACGAGGCGGCGTACGCCGGGACCTCCTTCGCCACCTTCGACCAGCTCGGCAAGCTGCGGTACGGCTCCGAGCTGATGAACGTCACCGGTGACCGCACCGCCGAGCACGGGCTCGCGACCATCGGGTACGACGACGAGGGCGTGGCCGGGCAGTCCTGGGACCTGGTGAAGGACGGGACGCTGGTGGGCTACCAACTGGACCGGCGCATCGCGAGGCTGACCGGCTTCGAGCGGTCCAACGGGTGCGCGTACGCCGACTCCCCCGGCCATGTGCCCGTACAGCGCATGGCGAACGTGTCGCTGCAGCCCGATCCCGCCGGGATGTCCACCGAGGACCTGATCGGAAGCGTCGACCGCGGGATCTACGTCGTCGGCGACCGGTCCTGGTCGATCGACATGCAGCGCTACAACTTCCAGTTCACCGGCCAGCGGTTCTTCAGGATCGAGAACGGGCGGATCACGGGCCAGCTGCGGAACGTGGCCTACCAGGCGACGACCACGGACTTCTGGGGCTCGATGGCGTCGGTCGGCGGCCCGCAGACCTACGTCCTGGGCGGTGCCTTCAACTGCGGCAAGGCCCAGCCGGGCCAGGTCGCGGCGGTCTCGCACGGCTGCCCGTCGGCCCTCTTCAAGGGCGTCAACATTCTGAACACCACGCAGGAGGCCGGTCGATGAGCCCTCGTACGAACAAGCCGCACGAGATCGTCGAGCGCGCCCTCGAACTGTCCCGGGCCGACGGCTGTGTCGTGATCGCCGACGAGCACTCGTCGGCGAACCTGCGCTGGGCGGGCAACGCGCTGACCACGAACGGCGTCACGCGCGGACGCACGCTGACCGTCGTCGCCACCGTGGACGGGCGCGAGGGCACCGCGTCCGGGGTCGTCTCGCGTGCGGCCGTGACCCCGGACGAGCTGGAGCCCCTGGTGCGGGCCGCCGAGGCGGCGGCGCGCGGCGCGGGTCCGGCGGAGGACGCGCAGCCGCTCGTCGAGGGCGTGCCCGTCTCCCCCGACTTCACGGACGCGCCCGCCGAGACCTCGTCGGCGGTCTTCGCGGACTTCGCCCCGGCGCTCGGCGAATCGTTCGCACGCGCGCGTGCGGGCGGACGCGAGCTGTACGGCTTCGCCAACCACGAGCTCGTCTCCAGCTATCTCGGTACGTCCACGGGTCTGCGCCTGCGTCACGACCAGCCCAACGGGACGCTGGAGCTGAACGCCAAGTCGCCGGACCGTACGCGCTCGGCGTGGGCCGGCCGCTCCACGCGGGACTTCAAGGACGTGGACCCGGCGGCGCTCGACACGGAGCTCGCCACGCGGCTGGGCTGGGCCGAGCGGCGCGTCGAGCTGCCCGCCGGCCGGTACGAGACGCTGCTGCCGCCTACCGCGGTCGCGGACCTGCTGATCTACCAGATGTGGTCGTCGGCGGCCCGGGACGCGGCCGAGGGCCGGACGGTGTTCAGCAAGCCCGGCGGCGGGACGCGCGTCGGCGAGAAGCTCACCGACCTGCCGCTGACCCTGCGCGGCGACCCGAACGAGCCGGGCCTGGAGTCAGCGCCCTTCGTGCTCGCGCACTCCTCCGGCGACGACGCCTCCGTCTTCGACAACGGACTGCCGCTCCGGCCCACGGAGTGGGTCCACGAGGGCGAGCTGAGGCATCTGACGAGCACCCGGCACAGCGCGGGCCTGACCGGTCTGCCGGTGGCCCCCGGCATCAGCAACATCATCCTGGACGGAGGCGAGGACAAGTCCCTGGAGGACATGGTCGCCGCGACCGGGCGGGGCCTGCTGCTGACCTGCCTCTGGTACATCCGCGAGGTCGATCCGGCGACGCTGCTGCTGACCGGGCTGACCCGGGACGGCGTCTACCTCGTCGAGGACGGCCAGGTCGTCGGCGAGGTGAACAACTTCCGGTTCAACGAGTCGCCGGTGAGCCTGCTGGGGCGGGCGACCGAGGCGGGGCGCACGGAGAAGACGCTGCCGCGCGAGTGGAGCGACTGGTTCACCAGGGCCGCGATGCCCGCCCTGCGGGTGCCCGACTTCAATATGAGCTCTGTCAGTCAGGGCGTATAACCTCGATAGCCTCGCGGTCGGCCGACATCCCGGCCGCCCGAAGATCGATCCCCGGCTGACCGAAGAACATCCAAGGAGACACGAGAACCGTGACGGACATCGTCGACGAGCTGAAGTGGCGTGGGCTGCTCGCCCTCTCCACTGACGAGGACGCATTGCGCAAGGCGTTCGCGGACGGTCCCGTCACGTTCTATTGCGGCTTCGACCCGACCGCGCCCAGCCTGCACCTCGGCAACCTCGTGCAGATCCTCACGATGCGCCGGATCCAGCAGGCGGGCAACCGCCCGCTGGGCCTGGTCGGGGGTGCCACGGGCCTGATCGGCGACCCCAAGCCGAACTCGGAGCGCACGCTGAACGCGCCGGACGTCGTGGCCCAGTGGGTCGAGCGGCTGCGCGCCCAGATCCAGCCGCTGCTGGACTTCGAGGGTCCGAACGCCGCGGTGATGGTCAACAACCTGGACTGGACCCAGGGCCTGTCGGCCATCGAGTTCCTGCGTGATGTGGGCAAGCACTTCCGCGTCAACAAGATGATCGCGAAGGAGGCCGTCTCCCGGCGGCTCAACTCCGACACGGGCATCAGCTACACGGAGTTCAGCTACCAGATCCTTCAGGGCATGGACTTCCTGGAGCTCCACCGGAGGTACGGCTGCACGCTGCAGACCGGCGGCAGCGACCAGTGGGGCAACCTCACCTCGGGCACCGACCTGATCCACCGGGTCGACCCCGAGGCCGTGGTGCACGCGCTGGGCACGCCGCTGATCACCAAGGCGGACGGCACCAAGTTCGGCAAGACGGAGTCCGGCACCATCTGGCTGGACCCTGAGATGACGACGCCGTACGCGTTCTACCAGTTCTGGCTGAACGCGGACGACCGGGACGTCTCCAAGTTCCTGCGCATCTTCAGCTTCAGGTCCCACGCGGAGATCGAGGAGCTGGAGAAGCTCACCGAGGAGCGTCCGCAGGCCCGGGCCGCGCAGCGCGCCCTCGCCGAGGAGCTGACGACGCTGGTGCACGGCGCCGAGCAGACGGCCGCCGTGGTCGCCGCGTCGCGGGCGCTCTTCGGCCAGGGTGAGCTGAGTGACCTCGACGCGGCGACGCTGGGCGCGGCGCTCTCCGAGGTGCCGCACATCCAGGTCGACGGACTCGGTCCGGTGGTCGACCTCTTCGCCGAGGTGGGCCTGGTGGCCAGCAAGTCCGCCGCGCGACGGACGGTCAAGGAGGGCGGCGCCTACGTGAACAACGTGAAGGTGGCCTCCGAGGACGCCGTCCCCGGCAAGGAGGATCTGCTGCACGGCCGGTGGCTGGTGCTGCGACGGGGCAAGAAGAGCCTCGCCGCGGTCGAGCTCCGCTAGTTCAACTGGCGCGCAGGAAGAGGGCGGGGCTCCTTCACGGGTCCCCGCCCTCTTTCCTGTGCGTTCAGGCTCTCTGTTTGTTGCCCCGCATCGCCGTGTACATCATGTCGCCGAGGAAGACGATGACGATCGCGGCGCCGAGCTGGAGGGCGTGGCGGCCCCAGTCGATGCCGGGGGTCGCCTCGATGCCGAAGCCGCGGGCGATCGCGTTGCCGACGATCGCGCCGATGATCCCGAAGATCGTGGTGAGCCAGAGCGGACTGTGCTGCTTGCCCGGAATGATCGCCTTGGCCAGCAGGCCCAGCACGAATCCCACGATGATCGCCCACAACCAGCCCATGGCTGCCTCCTATACGGCTCTACGTGAGCATTACGCCCAGTGTCGGCCTGTGCGCCATACGGCGCATGTCGGGCACGGCCATACGCGGTACGGCGCAGCCCTCCCCCGCCGAAACCGGACCTGCCCCGGTCTCGTGGGCGACGCAGCCGCGGCGTAACGTGGAGGCTGTACGGGCCAGGGGAGTGTCCGACACGGGCGGGTGGTGGAACGTGATGCGGAAGCAGAGCGAGGCCGAGGTCTTCCGGATCACCGGAGCCAGGCAGGGCCTCGCCGACGACGTACGTGGCAGGCAGCGCCGCTACATCATCTCGATGTCCGTCCGCACACTCTCGGTGATCCTCGCGGCCACCCTGTGGAACGTCGAACGGCACGTCGCCGTCGTTGCTCTGGCGCTCGGCATCCTGCTCCCCTACGTCGCCGTGGTGATCGCCAACGCGGGCCGGGAGAACGCGCCCTCGCTGCCGTCCACCTACGTGACCGCGCCGACCCGTCCGATGCTGTCGGCGCCCCGTGCGGGCGACGCCGCGGAATCCGTCCCGGAGGACCTCGTGACCGATCCGGGCGCCCGCCTGCGGGACGAACCGCACGAGCGGACCTGACCACGAACGATCCTCCGGGACCGAAATTCAGGACCGTACCAAGCTCAAGAAAAGCTCAGATCAATCATGTTGTTCCGGTGCCGGGCAGCGGGCTACCCGTGACATACTTCGTACGCGCTCCGCATCCCCCGTCGGAGCGACAGACCGACGCCGGGCAGCTCCCCCCGTGGCTGCTCGGCGTCGCCTTTTGTGGAGCCAGATTCGTGGCCCCCTCACACCACACCCGGAGCAGTCGGCGCACAGCTCCCGGAGCGGTCGCCGGCCGGCACCGCTGACGTAGGGTCGAGGCGTGATTCTGAACGTTCCCGGCTCCGAACCGTCCTCGCCCGCCACCCCCGTCTGTTCGGCGAAGGCCTGCCGCGCCGACGCGGTGTGGGTCCTCGCCTGGAACAACCCCAAGCTGCACACGCCGGAGCGCCGCAAAACCTGGCTCGCGTGCGAGGAGCACCGGGAGCACCTGTCCCAGTTCCTGGGCGTCAGGGGCTTCCTCAAGGACGTCGTACTCCTCGCGGACTGGGAGTCTCCGGATTCCTCGGAGTCCTCGGATTCCTCGGAGTCCTCGGATTCCCCGGAGTCCCCGGAGTCCTCCTAGCGGGCTGAGTGATCAGCCGCCGATCGCCGACATCGGCCGGTCCGGCTGGACGAACGTCGGGTCGTCCAGGCCCGCCCCCGCCTTCTTCCCCCACATGGCGAGCCGCCAGATTCGGGCTATCTCCTCGTCCGACGCGTCCGAGCGCAGGGCGGCCCGCAGGTCGGTCTCCTCGCGCGCGAACAGACAGGTGCGGACCTGGCCGTCGGCCGTCAGCCTCGTACGGTCGCAGGCCGAGCAGAACGGGCGCGTCACGGAGGCGATCACACCGACCCGGTGCGGCCCCCCGTCCACGACCCACCGCTCGGCGGGTGCCGAGCCCCGCTCCTCGGACCCCTCCTCGGTGAGCTCGAAGCGCGTACGCAGTGAGGCGAGGATGTCACCGGCGGTGACCATGCCGTCGCGCTTCCAGCCGTGCTGCGCGTCCAGGGGCATCTGCTCGATGAACCGCAGTTCGTAGTCGTGCTCCACGGCCCAGGCGAGCAGGTCGGGCGCCTCGTTCTCGTTCAGTCCCGGCATCAGTACGGAATTGACCTTGACCGGGGTCAGCTCCGCGGCGCGGGCGGCTTCGAGGCCCTCGATGACGTCCTTGTGGCGGTCACGGCGGGTGAGGGTCTTGAAGACGTCGGGGCGGAGGGTGTCGAGCGAGACGTTGACCCGGTCGAGGCCCGCCGCCTTCAAGGCGGTCGCGGTGCGCTTGAGGCCGATGCCGTTCGTCGTCAGGGACATCTGGGGGCGGGGCTCAAGTGCCGCCACGCGCTCCACTATGCCGACCAGGCCGGGGCGCAGCAGGGGCTCGCCGCCGGTGAAGCGGACCTCGGTGATGCCCAGCCGGGTGACGGCTATGTCGATGAGGCGGACCATCTCGTCGTCCGAGAGCAGGTCGGGCTTGGCCAGCCACTGCAGGCCCTCCTCGGGCATGCAGTACGTGCAGCGAAGGTTGCACCGGTCGGTCAGCGAGACACGCAGATCGGTGGCCACTCGGCCGTAGGTGTCGATGAGCACGTGGGCCCCCTCCCTCTAGCTCTTTCCGTACGGATCTCGGCAGAGACATCCGGTCGATCAGTCGGTTCGACCGGCCGGATGATCAGTTGGTCGATCAGTCGATCCGATACCAGCGAGCCTACGTGACGGCACCGACAACGCGACGGGCCCTGATCCCACGAGACGCACCGCGGCCGCGTCGTAGGGATCTACGACGCGGCCGCCGGCCGTGACGGTCAGTGCGCTCCGGTACCGGTGAGGGAGCGGACCTCCAGTTCGGCGTACTTGCCGGTGTCCGGCTCCTCCTTGGACAGGATCGTGCCGAGCCAGCCGAGCAGGAAGCCGGCCGGGATCGAGATGATGCCCGGGTTCTCCAGCGGGAACCAGTGGAAGTCGACGTCCGGGAACATCGAGGTGGCCTTGCCGGAGACGACCGGCGAGAACAGCACCAGGCCGACCGCCGTGGTGAGGCCTCCGTAGATCGACCACAGCGCGCCCTGGGTGGTGAACCGCTTCCAGAAGAGGCTGTAGAGGATCGTCGGCAGGTTGGCGGAGGCCGCGACCGCGAAGGCGAGGGCGACCAGACCGGCGACGTTGAGGTCACGGGCCAGGGCGCCGAGGCCGATGGAGACGACGCCGATACCGATGGTGGCGTACCGGGCGGCGTTGATCTCCTCCTTCTCGGTGGCCTTGCCCTTCCTGATGACGTTCGCGTAGATGTCGTGGGCGAACGACGAGGACGAGGCCAGGGTCAGACCGGCGACCACCGCGAGGATCGTGGCGAAGGCCACCGCGGAGATCGTGGCGAGCAGGATCGCGCCCCAGGCCGAGTCGACGCCGCCCAGATGCAGTGCGAGCAGCGGCGCGGCCGTGTTGCCCGCGGGGTTGGACGCGACGATCTCCTCCTTGGAGATGAGGGCCGCCGCGCCGAAACCGAGCGCGATGGTCATCAGGTAGAAGCCGCCGATGATGCCGATCGCCCAGTTCACGGACTTACGCGCGGCCTTGGCGTTGGGCACGGTGTAGAAGCGGATCAGGATGTGCGGCAGGCCCGCGGTGCCCAGCACCAGGGCGATGCCCAGTGAGATGAAGTCGATGCTGGACGTGGTCGTGAGGCCGTACTTCAGGCCCGGCTCCAGGAAGGCCGCGCCGCCGCCGCTGTTCTCGGCGGCCTTGCCGAGCAGGTCGGAGATGTTGAAGTCGAACTTGAGCAGCACCAGGAAGGTGATGAGCAGGGTGCCGCTGATGAGCAGCACGGCCTTGACCATCTGGACCCAGGTGGTGCCCTTCATGCCGCCGATGGTCACGTACACGATCATCAGGACGCCGACCAGGGCGACGATGCCGACCTTCCCGGCGTCGCTGGTGATGCCGAGCAGCAGCGAGACCAGGACGCCCGCGCCCGCCATCTGGGCCAGCAGGTAGAAGATCGAGACGACGATCGTGGAGGTGCCGGCCGCCGTACGCACCGGGCGCTGGCGCATGCGGTACGCGAGGACGTCGCCCATCGTGTACCGGCCGGAGTTGCGCAGTGGCTCGGCGACCAGGAGCAGGGCCACCAGCCAGGCGACCAGGAAGCCGATGGAGTACAGGAAGCCGTCGTACCCGAAGAGGGCGATTGCGCCGGCGATGCCGAGGAACGACGCGGCGGACATGTAGTCGCCGGAGACGGCGAGGCCGTTCTGGAACGCGCTGAACGAACGGCCACCCGCGTAGAAGTCGGCGGCGTCCTTGGTCTGCCGGCCGGCCCAGACGGTGATGACGAGGGTGGCGACGACGAAGACCGCGAACAGGGAGATGATCAGCGGCCGGTGCTCGCTGGCCTCCCCCGCCGCGAGCTGCGCCTGTGCGAGCTGGACCTGTGTGATCGCGGGGCTCATGCGCCGCCCTCCATCCGGGACTTGATCGCTTCGGCCTTGGGGTCGAGCTGGCGGGAGGAGTGCCGCTCGTACCACCAGGCGATGAGGAACGTGGTGAGGAACTGGGCGAGGCCCAGGACGAAGGCGACGTTGATGTTGCCGAACAGCTTGGTGCCCATGAAGTCGTCCGCGTAGATCGACAGCAGGACGTACAGCAGGTACCAGCTGATGAAGCCGATGGTCAGCGGGAAGGCGAAGGAGCGGTGGGCGCGGCGCAGTTCACCGAACTCAGCGCTCTCCTGTACCTCAACGAATTCCTCGGTGGTGGGGAAATGAGGTTCGGCTTTCGCGGGGGGCGGTGCGTCGGTGGCCACGGAGTCTCCTCGCGTTGCGGGTGCGGTTGCGACGTTGGACGGGGGTCTTTGGGGATCGGGGGACGGGCTGAGTACGGACATGGCTGTTCTCTGACCTCACGGTGATGTGGATCACGTGGGCCGGGTGGCGATGCCAGGTGCCCCGGGCGTGATCCGACAGGGGGCTCGATCGTGCTCGTGCTCCCTGCTCAACGTCACGGAGCCGCGCGAGGAGCGGTTCAACTCCGGGCACTTCTTTCGGAAGTCGCGGCCGAGGTTTCGCAAGACATCCCCGTAAGTCATTGCTGGCCAGGGACGACGGGAGATAGCTTCGGGCCTGCACCACCCCGTCATGTACCTGCCCGGGCACCACCTGTGTTCGGGCTGGTTCCGTTTCCGGATGATGTGGAGATCCCATGGCTCATCTGCGTTCCAGACGCCGTCTTGCCCTCGCCGTACCCGTTGTTCTGTCGCTCACCGCCTCGCTCGGTTTCATTCCGGGTGTCGCGACGGCGGCCGCCCCGCAGTCCGCTCCCGCCGTCACGGCGGCGGACGGCCCGAATCTCGCGTACGTGGTCAACACGAAGACCGACCACCGCACGATCGAGTCGGTGAAGAAGGCGATAGCCAAGGCCGGCGGCACGGTCGTCACCACGTACGGCAGGATCGGCGTCATAGTCGTCCACTCCGCCAACCCGGAGTTCGGCCCGCAGATCCGCGCCGCGCGCGGCGTGCAGTCGGCCGGTGCCACGCGCACGACGCCGCTGACCGCGGCGGGGACGACGGACGAGGGCGCCGCCGACTATCTGTCGGCCGCCGAGGCCGCCAAGGTGAAGGCCGCGGCCACCCCGAAGAGCGAGCCTCTCGAGGCCGACCAGTGGGACCTGCGCGCGATAGGCGCCGACAAGGCCGCCAAGATCAACCCGGGCAGCAAGAAGGTCACGGTCGCCGTGATCGACACGGGTGTCGACGACACGCACCCGGACCTGGCCCCGAACTTCTCCGCCAAGCAGTCCGCCAACTGCGTGGGCGGCGTGGCCGACACGAGTGCGGGCGCCTGGCGTCCGTACACCGCCGAGGACTACCACGGCACGCATGTCGCCGGTGAGATCGCGGCCGCCCGCAACGGCATCGGTGTGGCCGGTGTCGCGCCCGGCGTGAAGGTCTCCGGCATCAAGGTCAGCGACCCGGACAACGGACTCTTCTACCCCGAGAGTGTTGTCTGCGCCTTCGTGTTCGCCGCCGACCACGGCGTGGAGATCACGAACAACAGCTACTACGTGGACCCGTGGCTCTACAACTGCATGAACGACCCCGACCAGAAGGCGATCGTCGACGCGGTCAACCGGGCCCAGCAGTACGCCACGAAGAAGGGCACCCTGCACCTCGCGTCGGCCGGCAACTCCAACCACGACCTGGACTCGGACGCGATCGTCGACGACTCGAGCCCCGACGACTCGACGCCGGTCAGCCGCACGATCGACCCGCACGAGTGCTTCGACGTACCGACCCAGCTGCCGGGCATCGTCACGGTGAGCGCGACGGGCGTACAGAACCTCAAGTCGTACTACTCCACGTACGGCAAGGGTGTCATCGACATCGCCGCTCCGGGTGGTGACGGGCGCTACCAGATCCCGGACACCCCGTCGAAGAACGGCCGCATCCTCTCCACGATGCCGAACAACCAGTACGGCTTCCTTCAGGGCACCTCGATGGCCTCGCCGCACGCCGCGGGTGTCGCCGCACTGCTGAAGTCCGAGCATCCGTGGGCGAGTCCGGCCCAGCTGCAGGCGCTGCTGAAGGCCCAGGCGGACAACCCGGGCTGCCCGGACTCGTACGACCAGGACGGCAACGGCACGCAGGACGCCAACTGTGAGGGCGGCAAGCGTGTCAACGGCTTCTACGGCTTCGGCATCGTGAACGCGCTGAAGGCGGTCAAGTAGCCCGCGTTTCCCGGGACTTCCCGCACGGCCCGCACGTATTCGCGAAACGAACTGGAGACAGCATGACAGCGCCTCAGACGCGCTCCCGCCGCGTCATAGCCATCCCGCTGGGGATGGCCCTGGCGACGGCTCTCGCCTTCCTGCCGAACGTCAACGCCTCGGCGGCCCCGGCGGCCGACACGGCCGGTGTCGCCGACGCGGCGGCGAAGATCTCGGCGGAGGCCACCCCGCTGAGCTACGTCGTCAACGTCCGCGCCGGGCACGGCCCTTCCTCTCAGGTGAAGAAGGCCATCGCCCGGGCCGGCGGCACGATCGTGACGTCGTACGACAGGATCGGCGTGATCGTCGTCCACTCGTCGAACGCCGACTTCGCCAAGACCATCCGCAAGGTGCGCGGGGTGGAATCGGCGGGCTCGACGCGCACGGCGCCGCTGCCCGCGCAGTCCACGACCGACGTCGGCACCCCCAAGGTGCTCAGCGCGGAGCAGGTCGCGGACGTCGAGGCGGCGGCCGGGCAGGACCCGTTGGAGCCGCTGCAGTGGGATCTGCCCGCCATCAAGGCGGACAAGGCGCACGAGAAGACGCTCGGCAGCAAGAAGGTCACCGTCGCCGTGATCGACACCGGCGTCGACGACACGCACCCCGACATCGCGCCGAACTTCGACCGCAAGGCGTCGGTCAACTGCGTGTCGGGCAAGCCGGACACGACCGACGGGGCCTGGCGGCCGAGCGCCGCCGAGAGCCCGCACGGCACCCATGTCGCGGGCGAGATCGCGGCCGCCAAGAACGGTGTCGGCGTCACCGGTGTCGCGCCGGGCGTGAAGGTCTCCGGCATCAAGGTCTCCACGACGGCCGGCTTCTTCTACACGGAGGCCGTCGTCTGCGGCTTCATGTGGGCGGCCACGCACGGTGTGGACGTCACGAACAACAGCTATTACACCGACCCGTGGTACTTCAACTGCAAGAACGACCCGGACCAGAAGGCGCTCGTCGAGGCCATCGGCCGGGCGACGAAGTACGCGGAGAAGAAGGGCACGGTCAACGTCGCGGCGGCGGGCAACGAGAACTACGACCTCTCCGCCGACGAGATCACCGACCCGGTCTCGCCGAACGACTCGACTCCTTCGGAGCGCGTCATCGACCCGTCGGAATGCCTTGACATCCCGACGCAGTTGCCGGGTGTCGTCACGGTCGCGTCGACCGGTGCGAAGGGCATCAAGTCGTCCTTCTCCAACCACGGCCTGGGCGTCATCGACATCGCCGCCCCCGGCGGCGACTCGACACGCTTCCAGACCCCGGCCCCGCCGGCCACGAGCGGCCTGATCCTCGGCCCGCTCCCGGGCGGCTCGTGGGGTTACATGGCCGGTACGTCGATGGCGTCCCCGCACGTCGCGGGCGTCGCCGCACTCATCAAGTCGACGCACCCGCACGCCTCGGCGGCCAAGGTGAAGGCCCTGCTGTACGCGGAGGCCGACGCCACGCCGTGCACCAAGCCGTACGACATCGACGGCGACGGCAAGGTCGACGCGGTCTGCGAGGGGCCGAAGAACTACAACGGCTTCTACGGCTGGGGCACCGCCGACGCGCTGGACGCGGTGACGAAGTAACACCTGGACGAAGCAGCGCCTGACTGAGGGGAGTTGAGCTCCCCTCAGTCGAGCTTCCCTCAGGAAGTCGAGCCGGGTGGCCCGTGGGCCACCCGGCTCTCGCGCGTTCGGGGGCATCGCGTCCCCTGCCTTGTCCTGCCGCCGGTCTCTTTCGCGGGCGGGCCAGGGCGGCTTGTCTCGGCCACCCGGGCCCTGGGATGCGGATTCGCCGGGCTGGGGCTGAGTCGGGAGGGCTGCCGGGCGCGTATGGATGGGCGGAATGTCGTGTGCGTCAGCGGAATACCGTTCCGCCAGTTGTCTGCCAGGACTTGCCCGGACCTGGACGACTGGTGAAGATCTTGAGGTGAGTTCGATAAGACCGACTGCCGACGCGGGTGGCGAAGCGGGCGCGCCCCGGGTGAGCGCGGCCGTCGTCCGGCGCTCCGTCGCCGTCCTCGCCCTGGTGGCCCTGGCCGCGCTGATCCCGTACCTCGGGCCGCCCGCCGCACTGCGCGGCACAGGAGAGGCCACCCCGCCCGGCGTGGGCGGGATCGCGCTGCTGCGGACCGTCCTGTTCGCCGCGGTGTGCGTCTCGGCGGGTGAGCTGTTCGTCGCGCGGCTGGCCCGCAGGGTGCCGGGCGTGCCTCTGGAGGACGCGCCCCGCAGCTGGGCCCCGGCCGCGGCCGGGGCCGGTTTCGTCGCCGCGCTCGGTCTCGCCTCGGTGGTGGCCACCGGCAATCTGGTGCCGCGCGGCCTCTCCGACATGGACATCGGCGGGCTCTACCAGACCCGGGACGGCGCGCTCGCGCTGCTGGAGGTCAACGCGTTCGTCGTGATGGGGCTGTGCGCCCTGTCACGCCGCCCGGGCAACCAGGTGTGGCCGCTGGCCGCGGTGGCCGTCGCGGAGGCGCTGCGCGCCCACCCCACCACGGAGCAGAGCCCGCTGATCGGCTCCGGTCTGACACTCGTTCATGTGACATGTGCGGCCCTGTGGGCGGGCGGGCTGCTGTATGTCCTGCGCACGCTCCACCGGTGGCGGAACACGGCCCCTGGGGAGGGCGTCGCGTTGTTGGGCCTCTACGCGCGCGTGGCGGCCGTTCTGCTCGCCGCGATCACCGCGACGGGGGTGTGGAGCACCCTGCGCCGGATGCCGCCCGGCACGGTCCTGGAACAGCTGACGACGACGGCGTACGGGCGCGTCCTGCTCGCCAAGGTGCTCCTCGTCGTCGCCGTCGCCGTCCTCGCCCTGTGGGCCCGCCACCGGCTGCACCGGGCGGCCGACCCGCTCACCGCCTACTCCCCCGCGCGCGCGGAGGTCGTGGTCCTGGGCGTGGTGGTCGCGGTCTCGGCGGTGCTCACGGCGGTGCCGGTGCCGATCCGCTGGTGACCCTTTCCGCGGGCCGACGGGTCAGTGCCGTCGTACCGGTCGGCACGTCGTACCGGTCGGCACGTCCCCCACCCGCATGTCGAACGCGGCGTGGACGGTGGTGGCGCACATGGCTTGGTCCTGCTTCCCGCTCAGGTGGTGAGGGTGCGCGTGTCACGGTACGTCGCTGGCGGTGCGGGCCGCTCGCCGACGGCCTCCAGCACCCCTCTGGCCAGCAGATACTGCGCCGCGATGTACGTGATCATGATCCAGAGGTCGGGCCGCGGAAGCTGTGGCCAGTCGGCGACGCCGGTCGCGATGAGGGTGTCCGACAGCATGAACAGGGCCCCGCCGACGCCCGCGAGAAGCCCGAGCCGCGTGGCCCCGTACGCCATCGCGGTCAGCAGCAGGCTGTAGCCGGCGACGGGGACGCGGAGGTCGGCCGGGAGGCCCGGCCACAGGAGGGCGACGGTGGTGACGAGGGCGAGGGCGTACGCGGCTGCCGCCGGCCAGGTGCCACGCGCGCGTGGCGGCCGTTTCCCGGCGACTGCGGCCGTCCGCCTGAAGAGGAGCAGGTAGCAGACGTGGCCCGCCGCGAAGGACGCCATCCCCGCGAGGAAGGCGGGCTCGGCGTCGAACAGGAGCAGGACGTCTCCGCCCCATCCGAGGAGCAGCGCGGCGACGAGGAGCCGGGGGCCGCCACACACGCGCGCGTAGACGGCCAGCAGGGGCATCAGGAGGGGCTTGGCCGCCGTGTGGCCGGTCTCGTACCCGGCGGACAGGGAGACGAGGTCCACGACCGTCACCAGGCCGAGGGCGACGAGCGGCACGCGCGCGTGGCGCGCGTTCACGCGGCGGGCTCCGGCTCCGTGACGGGCTTCTCGTGGGACGTAACGGCGTCCTCCGGCGACGCGACGGCTTCCCCCTGGGACGTGACGGCCTTCTCCGAAGAGGCGGCCCGCTCCGAAGCGGCCGCGGGCGACGGCACCGGCTGCCACCCCGGCCCCCGGAACATCCGCCCGGCCCGCTCCCGCCAACTCCCCGCGGCCCGCAGGTCCCTGGCGATGGCGGCGTACTCGTGGGTGGCGACCCGGATCGGGTTGTACGTGTCGATGTTCTTGGTCAGCCCGTACACCGGCCGCTCGGTCTCCGGGACGAACGACCCGAAGAGCCGGTCCCAGACGATCAGGATCCCGCCGAAGTTACGGTCCAGATAGCCGCCCTGGGAGGCGTGGTGGACACGGTGGTGCGAGGGCGTGTTGAAGACGAACTCGAAGGCCCGGGGCAGCTTGTCGATGCGCTCGGTGTGGATCCAGAACTGGTAGACGAGGTTCACCGACGAGCAGAACGCGAGCGCGGCCGGATGGACGCCGAGCGCGACGAGCGGGACGTAGAACGGCCACACGGTCCATGTCGTCCAGGGCTGGCGCAGCGCGGTGGTGAGGTTGAACCTCTCGCTGGAGTGGTGCACGACGTGACAGGCCCAGAGGATCCGGATCACATGGTGCCCGCGGTGCGACCAGTAGTAGAAGAAGTCCTGCGCCAGCAACATCAGTGGCACGGTCCACCACAGGACGGGCACCCGCAGTGGTGTCAGCTCATATATGGCCGTGTAGACGGCGACGATCGGGATCTTCCACAGAAGGTCGAAGGCCAGACTCCCCAGACCCATGCCGACACTCGTGGCGGCGTCCTTCGTCTCGTACCCCGCGGCATCCTCATCCGGATGGATCCGGACGCTCACCACCTCGATCACGGTGAGCAGCACAAACGCGGGTATCGACCACAGCACGACATCGGGCAGGTTCGGCATGCAAGCACCGTAGAACCGCTGGTGGACCGCGGCTAGACGTTGTTACCCACAAGTATTACCGGGGGTATGCGCTTGCTTCTTGGTGATCTCCGCCAAGGAGCCGTGCGGCTCGGCCCACTGTACGAGCGCCTCGGCCCCAGGTCGTGACCGTCACACCCCCGCCGCCCCCAGCAACGCCCCAGCCCCATACGTGACAGCCATGGCCAGCGCCCCGCCCGCCACGTTCCGCAGCATCGCCCGGCCCGGGTCGGCGGCGCCCAGGCGGGCGCTGGTCCAGCCGGTCAGGACGAGGGCGGCGAGGACCGAGACCACGGTGACGGCCAGGCGCCAATCGGCGGCAGGCAGCACCATCGCCAGCAGCGGGAGCAGTGCCCCGGCGGTGAACGCCAGGAAGCTCGCCCAGGCCGCGTGCCACGGGTTCGCCAGCTGGTCCGGGTCGATGCCGAGCTCCACGCGCGCGTGGGCCTTCAGCGCGTCCCGTTCGGTGAGCTGCTGTGCCGCCTCCCGGGCCACGTCCCGCGAAAGACCCCGGTCCTCCAGCAGTTCGGTGAGTTCCTCCAGTTCCGCCTCCGGCTGGTCCCGCAGTTCCCGCCTCTCCTCGGCGAGGGCGGCCTTCTCCGAGTCCCGCTGGGTGGAGACGGAGACGTACTCCCCCGCGGCCATCGACATGGAGCCGGCGAGCAGGCCGGCCAGCCCGGCCGTCAGCAGGGCCGAGCGGGCGTCCGTCGCGCCGGCCACGCCGACGACGAGGCCCGCGGTGGACACGATGCCGTCGTTGGCTCCGAGAACGGCCGCTCGCAGCCAGTTGAGCCGCTCGCCCAGCGCCCCGCCGTGGGCCTGGTCATGGGCTTCGTCGTGGGCCTCGTCATGTGTCGGTTCCGTCACACGCGGGAGCATCGCACCCGGGACGTCACCAGACCCGTACCGACCCTCCCCGCGCGAACACCGGACTCGTCGCGTCGGCCGGTGGCTCGCCCAGTGGTTCGGCGATCTCCTGTGCCGTCGGGCCGGACTTCGCCGCGATGGGGTCGAGGAGGTCGAGGTCGAAGCCGTACACGCGGGCCGCGTTGCCGCCGACCATCGCCGCGATCTCCTCGCGCGCGAGGCCCGCGTACGCGATCCGCAGGCCCTCGCGGGTGTACGGGTACGTGCCCTCGTCGTGCGGGTAGTCGCTGCCCCACATGATCTTGTCGAGGCCGATGCGGTGGCGGAACGGCACCTCGTGCGGGCGCATGAAGCTGGCGCCGACGAAGCAGTTGTCCCGCCAGACCTCCGAGGGGCCCTTGCCCATCGAAGCGGCGAGACCGGCGCCGAACTTGGACTCGGCCGTGGACGCCTTCGACGCCGCCGCGACCAGCCGCCCGTGGTAGTAGTCCAGCATGTCGAGCACCCCGGGTATCCAGCCCGAACCCTGCTCGGTCAGCACCAGTTTCAGGCCGGGATGGCGGCGGAAGGCACCCCCGAAGATCAGGTGCCAGAGCGCGCGGTGCGAGAACCACGTCGTCTCCACCATGAAGACCGCCCGGGCGGCGGGCTCCTCGCCGAGCGGCGGGGAGGCCGAGCCCGCGTGGTGGTTCACGGGCACGCCCAGTTCCTCGCAGACCGTCCAGATCGGGTCGTACGCCGACGAGTACAGCTCGGGCAGTCCGCTGCCCGGTGGCGTGCCGGGCAGCAGGAGCCCGCCCCGCAGGCCCGCGCCGACGGCCCACCTGATCTCCTTCACCGCCTCCTCGACGTCGTTCAGGAGGATCTGGAAGACGCCCGCCCGCCTGCCCGGCGCGGCCGAACAGAAGTCCGCCAGCCAGCGGTTGTGGGCCCGCAGACCCGCCCAGCGCCGCTCGAACTCCTCGGCCGTCGGCGCGGGCGCCATCAGCGAACCCGAGGGGAAGAACGGCGGGATGGTGTTCGGGAAGACGACCTCGGCGACGATCCCGTCCTGCTCCAGCTCCGCGAGCCGCCGCTCCGAGTTCCAGTTCTTGTCCGCCGTGTCGGCCATCAGGTCCTCGTACGGATTGACGTACGTGGCCGCCCAGGCGTCGAACTCCTGGTGGTACCGACTGGCCAAGTACGGCTTGTAGTCGAGGAGATCGGCTCCCGCGTGGCAGTCGGCCGAGATGACGGTGTAGCGGTCCTCGCCCAGGGGGACCCTGCTCACGGGGCTCTCGCTCGCGGCGTTCTCGTTCACGGGTTTCTCCGTCACGGGGTCCTCGCTCACGGGGTCACCCCCAGGACCGGGAAGTCGTTGTCCGTCAGCCAGTGGCGGCCCACCTCGCGGGAGCGCGCCCAGGACGCCTCGACGGCCGACTGGTCCTCGGACTGGCCGAGTTCGGCCGGGGTCGGGCCGATGCGCCGGGCGAGCGGGGCCAGTTTGCCGGTGTCGAAGCCGAAGACCTCCGCCGCCGCCAGGCCCAGCATGCGGCGCGTCTCCGCCACCGGGATGTCGTGGAACGTGCGCGACAGCCACGCGCGCGTGTCGGGCCAGGTCCCCTCGGGGTGCGGGAAGTCGCTGCCCCAGAGGATGTTGTCGACGCCGATCTCGTACCGCTGGGCGAGTTCGCGCCGCTTGGTGTTGGTCGCGCAGACGAAGACCTGGCGGTCCAGGTACTCGTGCGGCGGACGCGTCAACTCCGCGAAGGGGGACAGCTTCTTGCCGCCGTGCGCGCCCAGGTAGAGCCGGTCCATGAACCACAGGAGGTTCGGCAGCCACCAGCAACCGGACTCCGCCACACCGAACTTGAGACCGGGATGGCGCTCGAAGACACCGGACCAGAGCAGGAACCACAGTGGCCTGGCCGGCCACCAGGTCACCTCGCTCACATAGATCCCGAGGTGGTCGCCGTACTCGTGGCGGGGCGCGGCGCCCGAGTGCGTCAGCACGGGCATGGCGCACTCCGCCGCCGCGGCCCACACGGGGTCGTAACGGCGGTCGTGGTACGGCTCCTTGTCGACCCACATGGAGGGGATCATCAGGGCGCCCAGGCCCGACTCCTTGGCCCGGTACACCTCGACGACGACCCGCTCGGTGGGGGCCGTGACGGGCAACAGGGCGACTCCGCAGTGCCGTTCGGGGTTCTCGCCGACGAACTCGGCCAGCCAGCGGTTGTGCGCCTGCGCGCCCGCCATGCCCAACTCCGGGTCCTGGTCGCCGGAGAGGCCGAGGCCAACCCCGAAGGGCGCGGCCGTCTGGCTGTCCACCGCGTCGGCGTCGGGGAATACGACCTCGGCCGCCACTCCGTCGCCGTCCAGCTCCTTGAGCCGCTGCGCGGAGTCCCAACCACCGCGCAGGCCCTCCTCGTTGTCCTGGAACCACTTGCTCGCGAACGCCTCGTTGCGGATGCCGAGCCGCGTCATCTCCTCGCGGCGACGGTCACGGCCCGCGAGGAACTCGTCGAAGTCCCGGTGGAAACGGGCGTCCAGATAGGGCCGGTACTCCTCGGTGGGCAGTCCGGCGTGGCAGTCGGAGGAGATGATCAGGTAGGGCTCTGTCGTCGAGGCCATGTGCGGCTCCTCAGTCTGGTCCTCAGTGGTCCGTCCGGTCCTCAGTCCAGAATGAAGTTCTCCAGGTACGCCGGATCGGCGCGGTCGAGCATCGACCGCGAGCGCGCCCGGATCTGCGCGTCGCTGTGCTCGCTGTCGGGCAGCAGCCAGAAGCGGTCCGCCCGGATGCCGTCCGCCACGAAGTCGGCGACCTCCTCGACCGGCGTGAACCGCACGTCCTTCCCCGCCTCCTTCATCGCGGCCTCCCACTGGCCGAGGCTGCGGTACGGGGTCCTGCGGGGCTTCCGCTTCGCGTACCGGTCCGGCCTGTTGCGATGCGACTCCCACAGGCCCGTACGGAGCATGTGGGGCCCCGGGAAGAGCACGGAGGCACCCACGCGCGCGTGCTCGGCCCTCAGGTGCGCGTACAGCGACTCGGTCATCGTCACGACGGCCGCCTTGGTGACGGCGTACACGGAGGCGGTCGGCAGGGGCGCGATGCCGCCGTCGCCTGACGAGGTGTTGACGATGTGGCCGGGCTCGCCGCCCGCCAGCATCCGCGGTACGAAGGCCTGGACGCCGTGGAAGACGCCCCAGACGTTGACCGCGAACGCCCACTTCCAGTCGTTCGGATCGTGCTCCCACATGCGGCCCTCGGCGCCCGAGCCGACTCCGGCGTTGTTGCACAGGACGTGCACGGCACCGAACCTCTCGTACGTCTCCTCGGCGAGCGCGACGACCTCCTCGCGCTCCCCGACGTCGACCACGCGCGCGTGCACCACGGCCCCGTCCTCGCGCAGCCCCGCGGCGGCCTTCTCCAGGGCGCCCTCCTCGACGTCGGCGAGGACGACCTTCAGCCCCTCGGCCGCGAACCGCCGTGCCATGGCCAGCCCGATGCCGCTCGCGGCTCCGGTGACGACGGCGACCTGTCCCGCCCTCAGTTCCATTCAGGTGCTCCCCTCGGGCGGCCCGTCGAGAATCTGCTGCGGGTCGTCGTAGCGCTGGTGGATGTACGGCAACAGGGCCTGCCCGCTGACCCGTTCGACGACCCGGCCCTTCTGGTCCGTCGTCTTCTCGCCGAGGGTGATCTCGACGAGTTCACGCACGGGGAGGTCGGCGACCGGGTCGTACATGGACTCCCGGAGGACGACGTCACCGGTGATCCGCTCCAGCTTGCGCACCTTCTCGTTGCGCACACAGTGCACGAGTACGGGGTCGGAGTCGAAGCCCGAACCGTCCACCGCCGGAAGGAACTTGAAGTAGAAGTCGGTCTTCCGCGTCGGCTCCGGCAAAGGCAGCGCCCCGCTGACCGCGCCGCGTACCTCCACGAACTCGATGCCGTGCCGGGCGAGTACGGCCCGTACGACGAGACCGTCGCGTTCGACCGTCACCTCACCGAGCTTCTTGGGCTCCCCGAAAACCTCCCGGCCGCCGATGAGGGCCCGTTCGTGGGTCATCGGCATGACGAGCGGGTACCAGCCCTCGACCCCGTCGTGGGCGGCGGCGACCGCGAACGAGCCCGCGCCCAGGGGGTATCCGGGCAGGTCGACCTTGCTGATGTTCACCCGGACCAGGGGCCGCCCGGTGGGTTTGAGCGGCGGCGGCAGGACCGCCGCGACCGCGTCCGGGTCGCTCTCCCAGACGGCCACCACACCGGTGGACCAGATGTCGGGGAGCCGGGAGCTCGCGGTGCGCGCGGCGCCGATCTCCGCCTCGGTCCGCGCGCCGTACCGTACGCGTGCCATGTCGTACCGCCCTTCTCTGACCGTCCTTCTCTGATGGGCCGTCACCTGTAACACAGTTACAGCAGACCTCGCGAAGGGTAAATACTCTTGCGTCACAAGGACTTGGGGGCGTCATGGCAAGACCGGCACTGACCCGCGAGGAGGTCCTGGCCGCCGCCGCGGACCTGGTGAGGCAGCACGGTCCCCAGGCGCTGACGATGCGGAAGCTCGCCGCCGAGCTGGGCACGGCGGTGACCTCGATCTACTGGCACGTCGGCAACCGCGAGTCGCTGATCGACGCGCTGGTCGAGCGCACCGTCGCCGAGCTGGGCGAGATCCGGCCCGTCGGGCGCACCCCGGCGGGGCGCATCGTGTCCGTGGCGCGTGCCCTGCGCCGACGGCTGCGCGACCATCCGCACCTCGTCGCGATGGTGCACGAACGCGGCCTGACGGAACGGATGTTCCTGCCCGCGCAGCAGGCCCTGGTGCACGAGGTGCACGCGGCGGGACTGCGCGGGGCGCGTGCCGCCGACGTCGTACGAGCCGTGCAGTTCCAGGTCGTCGGGCACGTCCTGGTCGAGCGCAACCGTGAGCGCGCCCCGGCGCAGCACCCCGGCGAGGAGGAGCTGTGGGGGGCGCGTACGGCGGAGGAGGACCCGGCGCTCGCCCGCGGCCTCGCGCGGGTCATCGACACGGAGAAGCTGTTCACCCTCTCCGTGAAGGCGCTGGTGGCCGGGTTGTTGGCGGGGACTCGTGACGGGGAGTCGGACTCCGGATCCGGCCCGGGCCCGGACTCCGGGGACAGGACTGTCAGTCGCGCCCCTTATCCTCAGTGACCATGCTCGAAGACCATCAGACCGCACCGTCCACCACCCCGTGGCCGGCCGCCTATCCGCAGGGATACGCGGTCGTCGACGTGGAGACCACAGGACTGGCCCGCGACGACCGCATAGTGTCGGCCGCGGTCTACCGGCTGGACGCGCGCGGCGAGGTCGAGGACCACTGGTACACGATGGTCAACCCGGAGCGGGACCCGGGTCCGGTGTGGATCCACGGTCTGACGAGTGACGTGCTCGAAGGGGCGCCCCTGTTCCCGGAGATCGCCGAGGAGTTCGCGTCCCGGCTCGACGGCCGCGTCCTCGTCGCGCACAACGCGGTGTTCGACTGGTCGATGATCGCGCGGGAGTACGCACGCGCGGAGCGCGAGGCGCCGGTCCGTCAGCGGCTGTGCACCATCGCGCTGTCCAAGGAGCTGGGCCTGCCGCTGGCCAACCACAAGCTGGAGTCGCTCGCGGCGCACTTCGGCGTCGTGCAGCAGCGCGCGCACCACGCGCTGGACGACGCGCGCGTGCTGGCCGAGGCGTTCCGGCCGAGCCTGCGGGCCGCCGCGCGCGGGGGCGTACGGCTGCCGCTGCTCGAATGCCGGCCGCTGACGGAGTGGACGGACCGGGCGGCGCCACGGATCGGCCGGCAGTCCGGTGGCCACTCGTCGGGCGGCTACCCGTCCGGGGGCTATCCGTCCGGGAGTTGGCGCCCCTCGCGCAAGCGGCCGGCCTGCCCGTATCCCAACCCGGGGCGGTACGAACCGGGCAAGCAGCTCAAGCAGGGCATGCGCATCGCGTTCTCCGGGGACACCTCGGTCGAGCGCGACCTCCTGGAGGACCGCGCCGTCGAGGCCGGACTGCATGTCGCGACGAGCCTGTCCCGGCTCACCAGCCTCCTCGTGACGAACGACCCGGACTCCGGTACGTCCAAGGTGGTCAAGGCCCGCCAGTTCGGCACCCCGGTCGTCGACGAGGCGGCGTTCGGCCAGCTGGTGCGGGACGTGGAGCCGGCGTCGAAGGCGTGACGGAGCGTCTGCCGTGTGGGGTGCACGCCGGGGGCGCGGACATCCGGTCGTACGGGTGATTGGGGAGCGACTCGCCCGGCGACCGCTCGCCCATACCGCCCCGGCGGCCCACCCTGTGGCGCATGGCACGTTGTGAGGTCTGCGGAAACGACTACGGCATGACGTTCGAAGTACACGCGCAGGGCGCGATCCATGTCTTCGACTGCTTCTCCTGCGCCATCCACCGCATGGCGCCCATCTGCGAGCACTGTCGCGTCCAGATCATCGGCCAGGGTGTCGAGGTCGAGGGCCACTGGTACTGCGGGGGCCACTGCGCCCGCGCGGAGGGGAGGGTGGGGATCATCGACAAGGTCTGAACCGTCCCGTCCGGACCACACGCCTCCAAGCCACCCCTCCCGCCCAGCACCCCATGACCGAGTTGTACGGTCGTGGGGTGTACCGCTTCCTGTTGACCCGGCAGTGGGTGATCCTCACCCTCATCATGCTCGCGCTCATCCCGACGATGATCGAGCTGGGCTTCTGGCAGCTGCACCGGCACGAGCACAAGGTCGCGCTGAACAAGGTGATCTCCGACTCGTTGTCCGCGAAACCGGCCCCCGCCGAGTCGCTCACCGCGCCGGGCAAGGCGATCAAGCGCGACGACCTGTTCCGCCGGGTGACCGCGACGGGCACCTTCGACACCGCGGACGAGGTCGTCGTCCGGCGCCGCACCAACTCCGACGAAGAGGTCGGCTACCACGTACTGACCCCGTTCGTCCTGGACGACGGCAAGGTCCTCATGGTCAACCGCGGCTGGATCCCCGCGGACGGCGCGCAGAGCCAGTTCCCGAAGGTGCCCGCGCCCGCGAAGGGCGAGACGACCGTCACGGGCCGGCTGATGGCCGACGAGACGACCGCCGACAGCGGCATCAAGGACGTCCGCGGCCTCCCCGACCGCATGGTCATGCTGATCAACAGCGAGCAGCAGGCGAAGTCGCTCGGCAAGCAGGTCCTCGGCGGCTACATCGAGCTGACCGCGCCGGAGCCGAAGGGCGACACCCCCGAACTGATCCCGGAGCCCGACCACAGCAGCATCGGCCCGCACATGGCGTACGCGATCCAGTGGTGGCTCTTCGCCGCCGGCGTCCCCGTCGGCTGGGTGATCCTGGTCCGCCGCGAACGCCGCGACCTGGCGGAGGCGGCCACCGCGGAATCCACGCCGGAGGCGGAGCCTGCCACGGTCTGACCGCCGCGGGCCCGGCGCCCCATAGGGGGCGCGGGGCTGTGACATTTTGCGGCTCCGCTGTGTGGGCGCACCCAGCCACGAACGACCCGCACTTCTCGAACGGCCCACCCCGCGGAGCGAACCGCCTGGATTGATCGCCACAAACGCCGGGAACCCGGCACACGTGCACCCATCCATCGAGGACTACGCCCTCATCGGCGACCACCAGACCGCCGCCCTGGTCGGACGGGACGGGTCGATCGACTGGCTCTGCCTGCCGCGGTTCGACTCGGCGGCCTGTTTCGCGAAACTGCTCGGGGACGAGGAGAACGGCCACTGGCGGATCGCGCCGAAGGGAGCGGACGTCTGCACCCGACGCGCGTACCGGACCGACTCCCTCGTGCTCGACACCGAGTGGGAGACGGAGGACGGCACGGTACGCGTCACCGACCTGATGCCACAGCGCGACCGCGCCCCCGACGTCGTACGGATCGTCGAAGGCCTCAAGGGCCGGGTCACCGTGCGCAGCACGCTGCGGCTGCGCTTCGACTACGGCTCGATCGTGCCGTGGATGCGCAAGTCCGACGGCCACCGGGTGGCCGTCGCGGGTCCGGACTCGGTGTGGCTGCGCAGCGAGCCCGAGGTGCGCACCTGGGGCAAGGACTTCGGTACGCACTCGGAGTTCGAGGTCGCCGAGGGCGAACAGGTCGCCTTCGTACTGACCTGGCACCCCTCGCACCAGCCGCGCCCCGCGCGCGTCGACCCGTACGAGGCGCTGGCCGAGAGCCTCTCCGACTGGCGGGCGTGGGTGGCCCGCTGCCGCTACGACGGACCGCACCGGGACGCCGTCGTCCGCTCCCTGATCACCCTCAAGGCCCTCACCTACGCGCCGAGCGGCGGCATCGTCGCGGCGCCCACGACGTCGCTCCCAGAGGAGATCGGCGGCGTACGCAACTGGGACTACCGCCACTGCTGGCTGCGCGACTCCACACTCACCCTGGGCGCGCTGCTCGCGTGCGGCTACCAGGAGGAGGCGGCGGCCTGGCGCGACTGGCTGCTGCGCGCGGTGGCGGGCGACCCCGCGGAGCTGCAGATCATGTACGGCCTGGCGGGCGAGCGGCGGATCCCCGAGTTCGAGCTGGCGTGGCTGCCCGGTTTCCGCGGCTCGGCGCCGGTCCGGATCGGCAACGACGCCGTACGGCAGTCGCAGCTCGACGTGTACGGCGAGGTGATCGACTCGCTCTCGCTGGCGCAGCACGCGGGGCTGCCCGCCAAGCCGCACGTGTGGCGGCTGCGCCAGGCGCTGATGGACTTCCTGTGGTCGGCGTGGCGCGAGCCGGACGAGGGGCTGTGGGAGGTCCGGGGTCCGCGCCGCCACTTCGTGCACTCGAAGGTGATGGCGTGGGTGGCCGCCGACCGCACGGTCCGCACGCTGGAGGAGAACCCGGGCCTGAGCGGCGACGTGGACCGCTGGCGCGCGATGCGCGACGAGGTGCACCGCGAGGTGTGCGAGCGCGGCTACGACCCTGAGCGCAACACGTTCACACAGTCGTACGGCTCCCGCGAACTGGACGCCGCGCTGCTGCTGATCCCCCGCCTCGGCTTCCTGCCGCCGGACGATCCGCGGGTGGTCGGCACGGTCGACGCGGTCCGGGCGGAGCTCACGCGCGACGGCCTGGTGCGCCGGTACGACTCGGACCCGACGGCCATCGACGGCCTGCCGGGCGACGAGGGCTCGTTCGTCGTCTGCTCGTTCTGGCTCGCGGACGCGCTGCACCTGACGGGCCGTACGAAGGAGGCCCTCGACCTGTTCGAGCGGCTCGTCGCGCTCCGCAACGACGTGGGGCTGCTGGCCGAGGAGTACGACCCCGTGGCCGGCCACCAGCTCGGCAACTTCCCGCAGGCGTTCAGCCACATCGGCCTGGTGGGCACCGCCCTCGCCCTGTTCGACGGGGAAGGGCACCGGGGCGGCTCTGGAGGGCCGGACGAGGAGGGGGCAGGATAGGGCCATGGATCTTGGACTGAAGGACCGCGTCTACGTCGTCACCGGAGCCACGCGCGGCCTGGGCCACGCCTCCGCGCGTGAGCTCGTCGGCGACGGCGCGAAGGTGATCATCACGGGGCGCGACGAGAAGACGGTGGCGGAGGCCGCGACGGCGCTCGGCCCGAACGCGCACGGCGTGGCCGTGGACAACTCGGACCCGGCGGCCCCGCAGAGCCTGATCGCGGCCGCGCGCCAGCACTTCGGCGGTTTCGACGGCATCCTGATCAGCGTCGGGGGCCCGCCGCCCGGGTTCGTCGCCGACAACACCGACGAGCAGTGGCAGTCGGCGTTCGAGTCCGTCTTCCTGGGCGCGGTCCGGCTGGCCCGCGCGGCCGCCGCGGAGCTCGGCGAGGGCGGGGTCATCGGGTTCGTGCTCTCCGGTTCGGTGCACGAGCCGATCCCGGGGCTGACCATCTCCAACGGCCTGCGCCCCGGCCTCGCGGGGTTCGCCAAGTCGCTCTCCGACGAGCTGGGGCCGCGGGGGATCCGGGTGGTCGGGGTGCTGCCGGCCCGGATCGACACGGATCGCGTGCGTGAGCTGGACGGGTACGCGCCGGATCCGGAGGCCGCGCGGGCCGCCAACGAGGCGCGGATTCCGCTCCGCCGGTACGGGACGCCGGAGGAGTTCGGCCGGACGGCCGCGTTCTTGCTGTCCCCGGCCGCGTCCTACCTGACGGGGATCATGGTTCCTGTTGACGGTGGGGCTCGGCACGGGTTCTGAGGCTGCGGGTTCGTCTGTGGCGCCCTAGTTGACCCTCTCCGCCCCGTGCTTGACCCCTCGCAGGCGTACCTCCGCCGGGAGGGCTGCCAGGCCTGCCGAGTCCCTTGCGTGGGCCAGGGCCTCCGTGGTCAGGCGGTGGAGGGCGTCGCCGGGGTCGGCGTGGGGCTCCAGGAGGAGTTGGACGCGTGCCTCGGGGACCGTGCGGCGCCCGGTGAGTGCCACCTGGGCCCGCTCGACCCCGTCCAACGCGCCCGCCTCACCGGCCAGTACGCCTTCCAGGGCCCGACCCCGCAGCAGCGCGCCCTCGCCGTCGCCGGTGTCGACGAACACCTCGGCGAGCCGGCGCCGCCGCAGTACCGCCGAGAGCCACCACAGGGCGAGCAGCACGGCCACGGCGAATACGGCGATGACGGTGGGCCACCACCAGCCGTCGTCCCGCCACCGCGCCCGGTCCGCGTCGCTCAGCAGCACGTCGTGCCGTCCGTCGTGGATCCACCACGAGGGCGGGTCCGCGCCGAGGCCGACGGCCAGCGCGGAACCGCCGAACACGACGAGGAGCAGGCCCGCGAGACCCAGCAGCACCCGGTTCACGATCCTCAGCATCCGGCTCATCCCTTCCGGCCCGGCCGTGCGACATGCACCGACAGCGCGGGACGCCGGGCGAGCCCGAGTCCCCTGATGCCGTCGGCGAGCGTGGCGTCCAGATCGGCGCGTACGTCGTCGAGTTCACGGAAGTGCGACACCGCGCGGACGTCGACCTTCCTGCGCCCCACCCGGACCCGCACCGACCGTACGCCGGACACCTCCATGGCCCGGTCGCGCAGAACCATGGCGGCGGCGCCCCGGTGGAGGCCGGCCCGTACGTCGGTGTGGGCGCGGCGCATCGGCAGGACGTCCCGCAGGCCAGGTGTCACGGCGAGCACGAGCAGCCAGACGCCGAGGGCCGTCGCGAGCCCCGTGCCGACGAGGACCCAGGTGTCGTCGAGGGGCCGCTCGGCGAGTTCGTGGGCCAGGGACCTGCGCCAGTGCATGGCGGGCCGGTCGGCGCGGACCGCGGTGACGTCGTACAGCAGGAGGCCCGCGCCGACCACGACCAGCAGCGCGAGGATGCCCGCGGGGACGCGGCGGGACGACCAGAAGCGGCCTTCCGCGTCGTCGGCCTCTTCGAGGACGGGCAGGGGTTTGTAGTCCGCCGCGGAGGCGGACTGGCCGAGTTCGCTCTCGGCCGTCTTCTCGATGACGGGCAGGTGCTGGGTGCTCTCGGAGCCGTGGGACTCGCTCATTGCGTCCTCCCCTGTGCCGCGCCGCGCGTCTGCGCCGAGTGCAGCCGCTCCACCTGGACGGAGACCTCGGGCACTTCCATCCCCGCCAACGCCTCTACCCGCTGAGCGACTTGGTGACGCACGGCAGCGCACTGGCCACCGATGTCGGAGGGGTAGTCGAGTTCGACGCTGACCCGGACACGGGCGACCTCGTGGTGGACGATCACGGTGGCGTGCGGGCGCGCGGCGTCGGGCGGCAGCACGTCGAGGGCCTCGCGCGCCGCGTGTGCGGCGATCTTCGCGACGACCCGGTCGGCGATCCGGAGCGCGCCCCGGTCGGCCGCCACGACGGTCCGGCCGGGACTGCCGGGCCGGACGACCGCACGGGACCCGGCGGACTCACCGGCCTCCCCGGCCGCGGTGGACTCACCGGACACGCGCGTCACCGCCGCCGGTCGTCGCGGGTACCGCGGGTGCGGAAGAAGGCACCGGGGTCCAGATCCCCTTCGAGGAACCGGCCCACCACGAAGCCGATGGCGCCCAGCGCCGCCACCAGGAGGAAGGCACCGAACCCGCCGAAGTACCCGGCGAAGCCCAGCGCCATTCCGGCGATCATGCCGATCACGGCCAAGCTCATGGTGCGCTCCTCAGCAGGTCACTGGCTGACACGGGCGGGTCGGGTCAGGTCTCCGGCGAGCACCGGCGGATCACCGGTACGGCGTCACTGGAGCCTGGTCTCCGGTTCCTCGTCCTCTTCCTCCGGCAGTTTGACGTCGCTGACCGCGATGTTGACCTCGACGACCTCAAGGCCCGTCATGCGCTCGACGGCCGCGATGACGTTCTCCCGTACGTCACGGGCGACGTCGGCGATCGATACGCCGTAGTCGACGACGATCTCCAGGTCGAGCGCGGTCTGCACCTCGCCGACCTCGGCCTTCACACCGCGTGTGGCGGACTTCGAACCGCCGCCGCCGGGGACCCGGTCGCGCACCGCGCCGAAGGTCCGCGAGATACCGCTGCCCATCGCGTGCACGCCGAGGACGTCGCGGGCGGCGAGCCCGGCGATCTTCTCGACCACGCCGTCGGCGATGGTGGTACGTCCCCGGCCGGCCGGGTCTCCACCACCACGCTTGGTCACACCGGACTTCCGTAGCGGCTGCGGGTCGGGCTGCTCGACCTCGGGGGTCTCCGGACGCTTCCGCTGAGTCGTGTCGCTCATCGCCGTACATCCCTTTCGGTAGCCCCCTCCACCCACACTAGGTCGGGTTACCCGGTCGCGCGCCGGGGATGCGGCAGGCTGGGGCAATGACGGCGGACCGATGGACCCAGGCGGTCAGAAATCAGCTCGGCCTCGGCAGACTGCTGCCCCTCGGCGGCCCGCACGACGGCGCGTGGCTCACCGAGGCGGCGGCCACCGCGGTACTGCGCCACGCGGCCCGCGACGTACCTGGCGTACGCCTCACCGCCGTACGCCTCTCCCTGACCGACCCGGACAGCGCACCCGAGCCGGCCGTACCGCCGCCCCCGAGCGCGCTCCCGCCGGGCCCCCTGCGCATCACCGCGGATTTCGCGGCCACTCCCGCAGAGCCCCTACCGGCGACCGCGTCCCTCCTGCGGACGGCCCTCGCCACGGCGGCGACGGACCGGCTGGGGCTGACGGTCACGGAGGTGGACCTACGGGTGACGGAGTTGCTGGAGGAGGGCGCGGACACGGCGGACGAGGACGAGTCCGACGGACGCCCTGGGGACCCTGATCTCCGGCTGGACGCCGACGAGTCCCGCGTGGCCGCGGCCGTACGATCCGTCCCTGGCGTCACTCGTCTGGGCGCGGTCCACATCGCAGCCCGCCCCGGCACCATGTCCCTCCCCCGCCGCCATGTCCGCGTGGAGTTCGAGACGGGGGCGTCCGTACGCACGCTGGACGTGGCGAGAGCAGTCCGCACGAGGGTCACCGAGGCACTGCCCGATCACCCGTCGGTGGCTGCCTTGGTAACAGCAGTGACCCAAGGCACCCTAGGGGCGCGGGGCTGTGACATTGTGCGGCTCCGCCGCGGGGCGCACTAAGCCCTCGCTCACCCGCACACAACGAACAACCTCAGTCACCCACACCCGCAAGATCCCGAAGCCGCCGCCCCTGAGCGGCCCGCTCGGCAACCCGCTGATCCTCATACGTACGCGCCACGGCCCCCTGCAACAGGGCCTTGGTCTCGATCAGCGCGTCCCGAGGCGCGGCAAGCAGCGCCCCGGCGAGATCACGCGCGGCGTCGTCGAGCTGATCGGCAGGCACGGCGATACTCGCGAGCCCGGTCCGCTGCGCCTCCTCGGCCGGCACGAACCGCCCGGTCGCACAGATCTCCAGCGCCCGCGCGTAACCGACGAGCCCCACCAGCGGATGCGTACCCGTCAGGTCGGGTACGAGCCCGAGGCTGGTCTCGCGCATGGCGAACTGCACGTCGTCCGCGACGACGCGCAGGTCACAGGCGAGTGCGAGCTGGAAGCCCGCCCCGATGGCATGCCCTTGCACAGCGGCGATGGACACGATGTCGCTCCGTCGCCACCAGGTGAAACCCTCCTGGTATTCGGCGATGGCAGCGTCGAGCTCGGCGTCGGAACGGCGCGCGAGATCGATGAAGGACGGCTCGCCGTCGAACCCCTCGGGCGTGAACGCCTGCCGGTCGAGCCCCGCGGAGAAGGACTTGCCTTCCGCGCGCAGCAGGACGACACGGACGGTGCCCGGCAGCAGCTGTCCCGCCTCGGCCAGTGCCCGCCACAGGGCGGGGCTCTGCGCGTTGCGCTTGGCCGGGTTGGTAAGCGTCACCGTGGCGATCGCGTCGTCAACGGTGAGCCGTACGCCGTCCTTGTCGAGCAGCGGGTCGAACGAAGCCATGAAGGGCCTCCGATGTGTGCGGTCAGAGCGGGTGCCGTACGAGCACACCCTTAAGTGACTGCACAGTAACCACCCGGGCGGTCAAACGACCGACCGGGTGGCCACCATCGGAGAACGAGGAGCCGCCCGGCGTCAGGCCGACGCGGCCTTCTTGCCCCGCGTCGCTCCGCCACGCCCACGGAGCGTGACGCCCGACTCACTGAGCATCCGGTGTACGAAGCCATACGAGCGGCCGGTCTCTTCGGCCAGCGCCCGAATGCTCGCACCGGAGTCGTACTTCTTCTTCAGGTCTGCCGCGAGCTTGTCGCGCGCGGCGCCGGTTACCCGGCTGCCCTTCTTCAGAGTCTCGGCCACCCGTGCCTCCTCGTGGGAAGTGCGCTCTGGACTTCTCATGATCACCCCTCAAGAGCTTCCTGGCCACCCATTCGGCAAGGTCCGTGCGACGAGCTTTGGGTCACGGAAGCCCGTCACCATGAGCGGAATACGGAATTCCGCCCGCGCTTGTCCGTACGGCCGAACGGGTTCATCGACGAAGTGCCAGGTCAGCGAGGCGCGACGGTCGGACCCTTGGGAATGAAGGGCCCGGCCGGAAAATCGATGTAGGACACACCTCGGTACGAGGAGATCTCACACAGATGATGGATCACGGATAAGCCGAATGATCCATACGCAGTGGATCAGTGGTTCGATCAAGCACCGCTGACCGCTTCGGTGGGCCGTGCCGGGCTCAGGCGAGGGCCACCAGATCCGCGTAGTCGGACCCCCAGAGGTCCTCGACGCCGTCGGGCAGCAGGATGATCCGCTCCGGCTGGAGCGCCTCGACGGCACCCTCGTCGTGGGTGACGAGGACGACGGCACCCTTGTAGGTGCGCAGGGCGCCGAGGATCTCCTCGCGGCTGGCCGGGTCGAGGTTGTTCGTCGGCTCGTCGAGGAGGAGGACGTTCGCGGAGGACACCACGAGGGTGGCGAGCGCGAGGCGGGTCTTCTCGCCGCCGGAGAGGACGCCCGCCGGCTTGTCCACGTCGTCGCCGGAGAACAGGAACGAGCCGAGCGTCTTGCGGACCTCGACGAGGTCCAGGTCGGGGGCGGCGGAGCGCATGTTCTCCAGGACCGTGCGCTCGGGGTCGAGGGTCTCGTGCTCCTGCGCGTAGTAACCGAGCTTGAGGCCGTGACCCTCTATGACCTGGCCGGTGTCGGGCTTCTCGGCGCCGCCGAGGAGCCGGAGCAGGGTCGTCTTGCCGGCGCCGTTCAGCCCGAGGATGACGACTCGGGAACCCTTGTCGATGGCCAGGTCGACGTCGGTGAAGATCTCCAGCGAGCCGTACGACTTCGACAGGCCCTCGGCCATCAGCGGGGTCTTGCCGCAGGGGGACGGCTCGGGGAAGCGCAGCTTGGCGACCTTGTCGGACTTCCGCACGGCGTCGAGGCCCGCGAGGAGCTTGTCCGCGCGCTTGGCCATGTTCTGGGCGGCGACGGTCTTGGTGGCCTTGGCGCGCATCTTGTCGGCCTGCGAGTGGAGCGCGGTGGCCTTCTTCTCGGCGTTCTGCCGCTCGCGCTTGCGGCGCTTCTCGTCGGCCTCGCGCTGCTGCTGGTAGAGCTTCCAGCCCATGTTGTAGACGTCGATCTGGGCGCGGTTGGCGTCCAGGTAGAACACCTTGTTGACGACCGTCTCGACCAGGTCGACATCGTGGGAGATCACGATGAAGCCGCCGCGGTAGGTCTTCAGGTAGTCGCGCAGCCAGACGATGGAGTCGGCGTCGAGGTGGTTCGTCGGCTCGTCGAGGAGCAGGGTGTCCGCGTCCGAGAAGAGGATGCGGGCCAGCTCGATACGGCGGCGCTGACCGCCGGAGAGCGTGTGGAGGGGCTGGCCGAGCACCCGGTCGGGCAGGTTGAGCGCGGCGGCGATGGTGGCGGCCTCGGCCTCGGCGGAGTATCCGCCCTTGGTGAGGAACTCCGTCTCCTGGCGCTCGTACTGGCGCATCGCCTTCTCGCGGGTGGCGCCCGAGCCGTTCGCGATGCGCTGTTCGTTCTCGCGCATCTTGCGGATCAGGGTGTCCAGGCCACGTGCGGACAGGACGCGGTCGCTGGCCAGCATGTCGAGATCGCCGGTACGCGGGTCCTGCGGGAGGTAGCCGACCTCGCCGGAGCGGGTGACGGTGCCGCCGGCGGGGGTGCCCTCGCCCGCGAGGACCTTGGTGAGGGTCGTCTTGCCGGCGCCGTTGCGGCCGACCAGACCGATGCGGTCGCCCTTGGTGATGCGGAAGGTGGCGGACTCGATGAGGACGCGGGCGCCGGCACGGAGCTCGACACCGGAGGCGGAAATCACGGACAGACTCCTGGGCGGGGTTGATGACGGGGTGGGCGGCTGGGATCGTTCACGCCGTCTAGTGCGCGAGGAGAATGGCCATGGGCCAAGTCTAACGGTGCGGTGCAACCATTTTTTCTGCGTGCGGGTGTTCGGAAGTGTGACTCTCATTGCCCCGCGAGCCGGTGGTGAGGCGTCCCCCGTTCGGCCCTCCGCCCGGCGCCGCGCCCAGGGAGCCCGGCGAGGATGGCGCCAGGGGGACGACGTCCGCAGAGGGTGGTGCGCCCATGCAGTTCGACGACGACGCCGATCTGGACACCTCCGAGGTGCAGGACGTACGGGGCAGTCGGATCCCCGGCGGCAGGGCGACCGTCGGCGGTGGCGCGGCCGCTCTGATCGCGCTCCTGTTGGGGCTCTTCTTCGGTGTCGGTCCCGACCAGCTGGGCCTGTCCTCCGGCGGCGAGGAGCCCGCGGCGACCGCCTCTTCCCTCGCCCAGGTCCAGCAGACGTGCCGTACGGGACGGGACGCGAACACCAAGGAGGACTGCCGCATCGTGGCGGTGGTCAACAGCGTCCAGGACTTCTGGGCGCAGGAGTTCGAGCGCCGCAGCGGTACGTACACGCGGTCGCCCACCGTTCTCTTCGGTAATCAGGTCGGCACGGCGTGCGGCGCGGCGACGTCGGCGGTCGGGCCCTTCTACTGTCCCGCCGACCGGAAGGTCTATCTGGACCTGGGCTTCTTCGAGGAGCTGCGGACGAGGTTCGGCGCCAGCGGCGGACCGTTCGCGCAGGCGTATGTGGTGGCGCACGAGTACGGGCACCACGTGCAGGACCTGATGGGGACACTGAGCCGCTCCCAGGACGGGCGGACGGGCGCGAACAGCAACGCGGTGCGCGTGGAGCTGCAGGCGGACTGCTACGCGGGCGTGTGGGCCCACCACGCGACGACGACGAAGGACGAGTCGACGGGCAGGCCGCTGATCACCAGCCTCCACGGACGCCGACATCCGTGACGGACTGGACGCGGCGGCCGCCGTGGGCGACGACCGGATCCAGGAGCGGTACCAGGGCCGGGTGACGCCCGAGTCCTGGACACACGGGTCGGCGAAGCAGCGGCAGCAGTGGTTCTACGAGGGGTACCGCACGGGCGACATGGCGCGGTGCAACACCTTCCGCTGAGCGTCGAACTCTGCCGAATCCCTGTCGGGGCCGCCCGGATCCCGCTCGGCAGGGCGTTGTCGGTGCCGGGTGCAAGACTGTGGAGCAGGTCACATTCAGGCGATGTTCCGGCACCGGGACCAGAGGGAGTGATCGGCATGGCAGGCACGGACGGCGGGCGCCCGAGCATCTACCCGACACTGCTGTACACGGACGCGAAGGCGGCGATCAAACAGCTCACGGAGGCCTTCGGCTTCAGCGAGGCCTCGGTGTACGAGGGCGAGGACGGCAAGGTCCTGCACGCCGAGCTGGTGCAGGGCAACGGCGCGGTGATGCTCGGCTCCCGAGGCACCGGCGGCCGTTTCGACGAGGCGATGAAGGGCTCGACACACACCGGGGTGTACGTGGTCGTGGACGACATCGACGCACACCACCAGCAGGCCGTGGCCCACGGGGCGGACATCCTGATGCCCCCGACGGACCAGGACTACGGCTCCCGGGACTACATGGCCCGCGACATCGAGGGCAACATCTGGAGCTTCGGCACGTACTCCCCGGAGATAACGGCCTGACGCCACTGGCCCCGCCCGCGCCCCCACTGCCTGGGGGCGCGGGGCTGGTCGCGCCCGAACGCGCACCCCCCGCGGAGCGGCTAGCTGCCCCCGGTGTGCACCTGGAACGCGGCCCGCCGCACGGCTTTGGCGAGCGCCGGATCGGGATGGGCGGCGGCGAGCGCGACCAGCACCTGCACGGTGCGCGGATGCCCCACCGCCCGCACCTCGTCGAGCAGCGCCGGCACGGTCGGCTGCACGGCGGACTCCAAGTGCCGTACGAGAAGCGGGGCTTCGCCGTGGTCGGCGACGGCCGCGGCCGTGTCGACCCACAGCCAGGTGGCCTCCTCGCGGGTCAGTACCTCGTGGGCGTCCTCGGGGTCGTGCCCGTCGTGCTCGGCGAGCCACAGCAGGGCGTACGGCCGCAGGTGGGTCTCGTCGGACACGGAGCGGACATCGGGCTCGGCGGGGGCTCCGACGACGCGCAGGGCCTCGAAGGCGAGTCCGCGCAGGAGGGCGTCCTCGCCGCGGGCGGCGTCGAGGAGTTCGGTAACGGCGCTGCCGACGGGGCGGGCCGCGAGCCAGGCCCGGTACTCGGCGCGGGCCGCGTTCGGACGCAGCTGGGCGCAGCCGCGGAGCATGGCGTCGGCGCCCTGCTCGATGTTCCCGGCGGGGCTCTGCGCGGCGACGCAGATCTGCTCCAGCTTGACCCAGACCGCCCAGCTGCCGAGCGGGGTGAGGGTGGCCTGGCCGTCGGCGCAGGTGAGGGCGCCCACGTCGGCGATCGCGTGCAGGGCCCAGTCGAGGAGGGGGGCCAGCGGGGTGTCCTCGGCGGGGCTCTCGACGGGCTCGGGCTGCGGGCCGTAGGGGATCTCGCAGCGCTCGGTGCGCAGTTCCGTGACGCGCTGTCCGAGCAGGTCGAGGAGTTGCGGTACGGGGACGGGCCCCGCGGACAGCTGGAGGAAGGAGAGGACCTGAGGCATCGCGGAGACGACCTCGGCGACGGCGGCGGGCTCGCGTCCGTCGGGGCCGGGGTGGGCGATCGACCAGGCGTCGAAGAGGGCGACCCAGCCGCGCAGCACGGCGCTGTCGTCGCGGTTCCAGGCGCGCAGCCGCCAGCCGGGGCGCGCGATGCCGCCGTGCACCTCGACGAGGCCCGCGAGACGTGCGGTGTCCCAGTCCGCGCGGGCCTGAGCCGGGGTCAGGGCCAGATCCGTGGCGGCCCGTTGGGCGGTCGCGTCGGAGAGTGTGCCGGTGCCCTCGGGGGTACCGCCTGAAGCGGTGCCCTGACGGCCCTTGGCCGGGCTCAGGACGGCGTCGGCCCAGCGGGCGACGCGGGCGGCGCCGGAGAGTACGGAGCGCGCCATGCGGGCGAGTTCCGCGGGTGCCGGTGTGCCTTCCGGCGGGCGGGGTGCGGGTCGGCGCGTGGGCCTCTGGGTCATCGCTCGGGGGGCGGCGGCCAGGGTTCGCGGGCGGACGAGTCGGAGCCTGGAGTCGCGCGGGATACGGGACGTCACGGGGGCAGTCTTCCGGTTGACGGTCCGAAAACCCAAACGGAATGCAACAAGGGGCCACGGGGGCGGCCCGCGCACCGGTCCCCGCGGGCACTCCCGGGGCGCGAACGAGTAGGTGGTACGGAGCTAAACGGAAGCTCCGGGACCGGGTGGAACGGACGCCTCGGGGCGGGCGGTGAGGGGGGCCGCGTCAGGAGATGAGGTCGCTGGACGAGACCGCTGGACCGGACCGCTGCACCGGACCGCTGGACGAGGTCGCTACATCAGGGGGGTGAGGAAGCGGCGGAGGGCCTCCTCGTAGCCGGCCGGGTCGGCGTTCCACATGGCGCCGTGCGGGGCGCCTCGGACCGTGTGCAGGGTGACGAGGTCGGGGCGGCGCTCGGCGAGGCGGCGTGAAGGGCCCCAGGGGGCGACCGTGTCGTCCGGGCCGTGCAGGACGAGGATCGGCACCTTGAGCCGTTCGGGGTCGGCCGCGCCCTCGATGCCGTCGCCGTGCAGCCCTGTGCGGCCCTGGGCGGCGCGGACGGCCAGCGGCAGCAGGACGCCGGGAGTGCGGCGGGCCGTGGCGAGGGCGCGCAGCGTGGTCTCCCAGCTGAGGACGGGCGAGTCCAGGACGAGGCCGGAGATCCTGTCGCGCAGCGCCGAGTGGGACGCGGCACGCAGGGCCATCGTGGCGCCGGTGGACCAGCCGTGCAGGACGACCCGTTCGGCGCCGTGGCGCACGGCGTGGCGGATGGCCGCGTCCAGGTCGCGCCACTCGGTCTCGCCGAGATGGTTCAGGCCGTCGGGAGGGCGGGGCGCGCCGAGGTCACCGCGGTAGGCGAGGTCGAGAACGGGGAACTGGTGGCGGTGCAGGAACTCCATGACGTTCATGGGGTGTTCGCGGGTGGCGCCGAGGCCGTGCACGGTGATCACCCAGGTGTCACGGGCGGCGGGCACGAACCACGCTGGCAGGGCTCCGAGTTCGCCGGGGACGTCCACGTCGGCGTGGTCGAGGCCGAGGGCGGCGCTCGGGTCGCCGATGTGCACGCCCGGGGTGAACCACACCTTGTCCCCGGGTTCCAGGGTGCCGTGCGTGACCCGTTCCAGTCGGCGTACGACCGTGTCGGCGGAGTGCGGGGCGGCGCTCAGGAGCGGGCCGACGACCGCGTGGCTGCCGTCGCCGGCAAGGCCGTACACGCCCGGGCGCTGTGAGGCCAGGGCGCGGGTCAGGGTGATCTGTCCCGCCGCCGTGGAGTGCACGGTGAGGCGGGGTTCGGTGGGCAGCGGTTTGCCCGGCGGCGCCTTGAGAGCGGCGTCGCCGGCGAAGCGACCTGCCGCCACCGTGGCGGCGACGGTGGCTGCGCCGGCTATGGCGACGGTGACGGCTGCTGCCGTCGGATTCACGGTGCGCACGGGTCCAGTCTCCTGACGGAACCCGTTGTCGGCCAGTCAAATGGGGCGAATGTGGGTTCGGTGCCGCCGGAACGGTGCGCGTCGGCCGACCGCCGCGGCGGCGGGGACCGACGACGCGAGCGTCGTTCACACCGGCGATCGGCCACGTCAGCACCGTGGCGACGGGGTCCGGCACGGCGGCCGCACCCGGTCGGACGGGCGGCCGCGGTCGGATGGGCGGGCCTACCCGGTCAGGTCGGCGGCTGCATCGGCCGCCCCCAATCGCCCGCCTCCCCCAGTGACCGTCACCGGCCCCCGGTCACGGCCTCTGGCCGTACCCCCCGAGCCTTTCGCCCACCTCGTTCACCTGTTCCCGGGTCAGCAGTGTGGGTGTGTGGCCGGGGAGGGACGAGGCGGTCAGCCAGAGGTGGCACATCCACTCCAACTGGGCCGTGCGGTCGTAGGCCTGGGGGAGAGAGGCTCCGTATGTGAGGGTCCCGTGGTTCTGAAGGAGACAGGCGGTGCGGTCCCTCAGGGCCCGGAGCATGTTCTCGGCCAACTTTTCCGTGCCGTAGGTGGCGTAGGGGGCCACCCGGACGGGACCGCCGAGCGCGGCGGCCATGTAGTGGATGAGCGGCAGCTCGGTGACAAGGGTCGAGACGGCCGTGGCGTGCACCGCGTGGGTGTGGACGATCGCCCGCGCGTCGGTGGCACGGTAGACCGCCAGATGCATGGGCAGTTCGCTTGTCGGAACGAGCGAACCGAGCACCTGCCGGCCGTCGAGCGAGACCCCGCAGAGATCCTCGGGGGCCAGCCGGTCGTACGGGACTCCGCTCGGCGTGACCAGGACGGTGTCGCCCACGCGCACCGACACGTTGCCCGAGGTGCCGACGACCAGACCGTCGGCCGCCGTCCGACGGGCCGTCGCCACGAGGTCGTCCCACGCCCGCTCCAGCGCCTCCCGCGCCGGGGGCGCGTCCCGCTGCCCCGAGTCACGTCCGTCTCCTGGGTCCCGCCGCCGCTCAGCCATGCCGCGATCCTGCCAGCCACGCGGCTCAACCCCGGCGCGGGCGGGGCACTTTAAGGCGCAATCGACGCAACCGAAAGGTCACACACGGACATGAATCGCCCGCCGGGAGCGAATGACCGGCATGCGACGGGCTTTCGGGGATCTTCCAGTAGCCTCTGGGAGATTTTTCGTGCACGTCGCCATTCCGGGGGGAAACATGGCTCGTGATCGCAAACCGTCCCTTCAGCGCGCTCGGTTCGTCGCCGCCTCCGTGGCGACACTGGCGCTCGGCGGCACCGCTCTCGCCGAGGTGCCGGCCTCGGCGGCCGCCAAGCCCAAGGGCCACGACGTGTCCTCGCACCAGAAGAACGTCAACTGGTCGAGCGCGAAGAGCAAAGGCGCCAAGTTCGTCTATGTGAAGGCCACCGAGTCGCACACGTACCGCAACCCGTACTACAACCAGCAGTACAACGGGGCGCGCGGCGCGGGCATCGTCCGCGGGGCGTACCACTTCGCACTGCCGCACAAGTCCTCGGGGACGAAGCAGGCCGCGTACTTCGTGCGCAACGGCGGCGGCTGGCGGGCGGACGGCTGGACGCTGCCGCCCGCGCTGGACATCGAGTACAACCCGTACGGCAAGAAGAAGTGCTACGGCCTGAGCAAGACCGGGATGGTCAGCTGGATCAAGGCCTTCAGCAACGAGGTGAGGCGGCAGACCGGCCGTCGGCCGGTGATCTACACCAACTACAACTGGTGGAAGATGTGCACGGGCAACAGCGCCGCGTTCGCCGCGAACCATCCGCTGTGGCTGGCCCGCTACAGCTCGACGGCGGGGTCGCTGCCGTCCGGCTGGAACTTCTGGACCTTCTGGCAGTACGACAACGGCGGCAGCCTGCCGGGTGACCAGAATCTCTTCAACGGATCCCTGAATCAGCTCAGGGCGTTCGCGAGGGGACGGTAGAGGTAGCGGACCACTGAATTCCGCCTCTGTTCGAGGGCTCCCGCCGCCACTCCGACACAAGCGGAATGCCGGCACCTTCATCGGGCCACCCTGTCGCCCTCCCCAGTTCATCTTCCGTTCATCCAGGTTGCCTACGGTCCCTGTGCCACTGACGTCCAAGAGAAGCCTGGGTAAATGGAACACATCACGCTCCTCCTCGGAATCGTGATCGTTACCGCTCTCGTGTTCGATTTCACGAACGGTTTCCACGACACAGCCAACGCGATGGCGACGACCATCTCGACCGGTGCCCTGAAGCCCAAGACGGCGGTGGCCATGTCCGCCGTGCTGAACCTCGTCGGTGCGTTCCTCTCCGTGGAGGTCGCCAAGACGATCTCCGGCGGCATCATCAACGAAGAGGGCATCCGCACCGAAGTGATCTTCGCGGCGCTCGTCGGCGCCATCCTGTGGAATCTGCTGACCTGGCTCCTGGGTCTGCCCTCCAGTTCCTCCCACGCACTGTTCGGCGGCCTGATCGGCGCCGCGGTCATGTCGGCCGGCTGGTCGTCGGTGAACGGTTCGACCGTCGTCACCAAGGTCCTGCTCCCCGCGATCGCCGCGCCGCTGGTGGCCGGACTCGCCGCAACGCTGGCCACCCGGCTGACGTACCGCATCAGCAGCAAGGCCGGCGAGCAGGCGACCTCCAAGGGCTACCGCGCGGGTCAGATCACCTCCGCGGGCCTGGTCTCGCTGGCCCACGGCACGAACGACGCGCAGAAGACCATGGGCATCATCACGCTCGCCCTGGTCACCGGCGGTGTGATCGTGCCCGGGTCGAACCCTCCCCTGTGGGTCATCGTCTCGGCCGGTATCGCCATCGCGCTCGGCACCTACCTGGGCGGCTGGCGCATCATCCGCACCATGGGCAAGGGCCTCACCGACCTCGCGCCGCCGCAGGGCTTCGCCGCCCAGACCAGTGCCGCGACGGTCATCCTGGCCTCCTCGCACCTCGGCTTCTCGCTCTCCACCACCCAGTCCTGCTCCGGCGCCGTGATGGGTTCGGGCCTCGGCCGCAAGGGCGGTGTCGTCCGCTGGTCGACCGCGACCCGGATGTTCGTCGCCTGGGGCCTCACGCTGCCCGCCGCCGGACTGGTCGGCGCGGGCGCCGAGTTCCTCACCAAGCAGGGCACCTGGGGCATCGTCCTCACCGGCGCGCTGCTGGTCGCGGGCTCGGCGGTCATCTGGGTCCTCTCCCGCCGCCAGCCGGTCACCCGCGACAACGTGAACGACGTCGAAGGCGAGCCCGCGGGCGTCGTGACCACCGCCATCGCCGCCGTCACCCCGCCGCCCGCGGGCACGGTCGCCCCGGCGGAGGACCTCAAGACCACCATCCCGGGCCCGGACGCCACCGAGCCCGCCCGCCCGGCCACGGTGTAAGGAACCCACAGAATGAAGATCGACTGGGCAGCCCTCGGCTCCGTCTTCGGAGTCAGCCTCATCGTCACCGTCGCCCTCGTGGGCCTCTTCACCCTCGGCATCGTCGGCCTCTCCAAGCGCGAGTCGGCCTCCGCCCAGGGCGGCACCGCGACCCTCGCGGTCACGGGCGCGTACGCCTGCTTCGCCGCGTGCGCAGCGGCTGTGACGTACGGCATCTATCTGATCGTCGCCTGACGCGCACGGCACCTCCGTCCCGTACGACTCCGCCCCGTCGCCCCCCGGTCGGCGGGGCGGAGTCGTGTCCGTGTGTGGGCCTCAGCACACTCTCCCGTCGCAGGTCAACAGCAAGTTGACGGGTGTTCGTGGGCGTGGTGGACTGCCGGAGCCATGTACGGCGGCAGGAGAGGAAGCCGGTGCGAATCCGGCGCGGTCCCGCCACTGTTACCGGGGATTCGACACCCCGGGAGCCAGGAACTCTCGCCGTCTGTCTCGTCGAACCAGGGCGTGGACACCCTGAGTGAGGACAAATCGCCATGCGCGGCTGCCCAAGTGCCTTTCCAGCGACGGTTGTGCCCGACCTGACGGTCGGCTGAACCGATGCGTGCCGATCGCGTCTTCGCGTACGGCGCCGCCGCCGGCCTTCTCGGTGACCTGCTGCTCGGCGATCCACGCCGGGGGCATCCGGTCGCCGCGTTCGGACGTGCCGCGGGTGCCGTGGAGCGGGTGTTGTGGCGGGACCACCGGGGGTGGGGCGCGCTGCACACCGCCGTGTGTGTGGGTGGCGCTGTATCCCTCGCCGCCCTGGCCGACCGTTCCGTACGGACCTCTCGCATCGCGTCCGTCGCGTTGACAGCCGCCGCCACCTGGTCCGTCGTCGGCGGTACGTCGCTCGGCCGGGAGGCCCGGGCCATCGGCGGGGCGCTCGCCGCCGGGGACGTCGAGGTGGCCCGGGAGCGGCTGCCGCACCTGTGCGGGCGGGATCCGCAGGCTCTGGACGCCGACGGGATCGCCCGGGCCGTCGTCGAGTCCGTCGCCGAGAACACCTCCGACGCCGTCGTGGGCGCCCTCGTGTGGGGTGCCGCGGCCGGTGTGCCGGGGCTGGTCGCGTTCCGTGCCGTGAACACGCTCGACGCGATGGTCGGGCACAGGTCGGCCAAGTACCGGCGGTACGGGTGGGCTTCCGCGCGGCTCGACGACGTCGCGGGGTGGCCGGGGGCTCGGCTCACCGCCGTCCTCGCGGCCGTCGCGGGAAGCGATCCGCGCGGGGCCGTACGCGCCTGGCGTGCCGACGCCGTCAAGCATCCGAGCCCCAACGCCGGGCCCGTGGAGGCCTCGTTCGCGGGGGCGCTCGGCGTGCGGCTGGGCGGGACGCTCTCGTACGCCGGAAGGGTCGAACACCGGCCCGTACTCAATGGTGGTGGCCGGGCCGTGGAGGTCGGGGACATCGAGCGGGCCGTACGGCTCTCGCGGCGCGTGGGTCTGCTCGCGCTCGGCGTGAGTGTCGCCGGGCGGCTCCTCGTCAGCGGCCTTCGCGCGAAGGGGCGTACGTCATGAGCCGGGGAACGAGCGGGGGAACGGGTGGCGGGCTGCTCGTCGCCGGTACCACCTCCGACGCGGGCAAGAGCGTCGTCACCGCCGGGATCTGCCGGTGGCTGGTGCGGCGCGGCGTCAAGGTCGCGCCCTTCAAGGCGCAGAACATGTCGCTCAACTCGTTCGTCACGCGGGAGGGCGCCGAGATCGGGCGGGCGCAGGCCATGCAGGCGCAGGCCGCTCGTGTGGAGCCCACCGCGCTCATGAATCCCGTGCTGCTCAAGCCCGGCAGCGACCGGAGCAGTCAGGTCGTCCTCATGGGTAAACCCGTCGGTGAGATGAGCGCCCGCGGCTATCACGGCGGGCGGCAGGAAAAGCTCCTCGGGACCGTGCTGGAGTGCCTCGCCGAGTTGCGGGGCACGTATGACGCGGTGATCTGTGAGGGGGCGGGCAGTCCCGCCGAGATCAATCTGCGGCGGACTGACATCGTGAACATGGGCATCGCGCGCAACGCGCGACTGCCCGTGCTCGTCGTCGGCGACATCGACCGCGGGGGCGTCTTCGCCTCCTTCTTCGGGACCGTGGCGCTGCTCTCGCCCGAGGACCAGGCGTTCGTCGCCGGGTTCCTCGTCAACAAGTTCCGCGGGGACGTGTCCCTGCTGGAGCCCGGCCTCGACATGCTCCAGAACCTCACCGGACGTCGTACGTACGGCGTCCTGCCCTTCCAGCACGGTCTCGGCATCGACGAGGAGGACGGGATGGCGGTCTCGCTGAGAGGCTCGGTCCGGGAGTCGGCTGTCTCCTCCCCCGTCGGCGAGGACATCCTGCGGGTGGCCGTCTGCGCGATTCCGCTGATGTCCAACTTCACGGACGTGGACGCGCTGGCCGCCGAACCGGGCGTCGTGGTGCGGTTCGTGGACCGGGCGGAGGAACTCGTCGACGCGGACCTCGTCGTGGTGCCCGGCACCCGCGGCACGGTCAGGGCCCTGGAGTGGCTGCGGGAGCGCGGCCTCGCGGACGCCCTCGCCAGAAGGGCCGCTCAGGGGCGTCCCGTCCTCGGCATCTGCGGTGGCTTCCAGATCCTCGGCGAGCACATCGAGGACGAGGTCGAGTCGCGCGCGGGCCAGGTGGACGGGCTCGGACTCCTTCCCGTGCGCGTGCGGTTCGCGCGGGAGAAGACCCTCACCCGGCCCGTCGGCGAGGCACTCGGCGAGCATGTCGAGGGGTACGAGATCCACCACGGGGTCGCCCAGGTCACGGGCGGGGAACCCTTCTTGGACGGCTGCCGGGTTGGCGAGGTCTGGGGGACCCACTGGCACGGCTCGCTGGAGTCGGACGGCTTCCGCCGGGCCTTCCTTCGCGAGGTGGCGGCCGCCGCGGGGCGCCGCTTCGTACCGGCCGCCGACACGTCGTTCGGGTCGCTGCGCGAGGAGCAGCTGGACCGGCTCGGCGATCTGATCGAGGAACACGCGGACACGGACGCGCTGTGGCGGCTCATCGAGTCCGGCGCGCCGACAGGACTGCCTTTCATTCCACCGGGAGCGCCCGCATGAGCACAGTGTTGTTGTTGTCGACCGCCGACACGGATCTGCTGGCGGCACGCGCCGCCGGCGCCGCGTACCGGATCGGCAATCCGACCCGCGTGGATGTCGCGGAGGAGCTTCCCGCGCTGGTCCGGGGCGCGGACGTCGCGGTCGTACGGCTGCTGGGCGGCAAGCGTGCCTGGGAGGAGGGGCTCGCCGCGCTCAGGGCGTCCGGCATTCCGACCGTGCTGCTCGGCGGGGAGTCCGTCCCCGACGCGGAGTTGATGGCCGAGTCGTCCGTGCCCGCCGGGGTCGTGGCGGAGGCGCTTCGCTATCTGGTCGAGGGCGGTCCGGAGAACCTGGCCGAGCTGGCCCGCTTCCTGTCCGACACCGTGCTGCTGACGGGCGAGGGCTTCGAAGAGCCGCGGAAGATGCCCGAGTTCGGGATCCACGGCGAGCGCGCGCACGTCGAGGGCCGTCCGACCGTGGGTGTGCTCTTCTACCGGGCGCACCAACTGAGCGGCAACACCGGTTTCGTGGACACCCTGTGCGACGCGATCGAGGCCCGGGGCGCCAACGCCCTTGCCGTGTACTGCGGTTCGCTGCGCGACGCCGACGCGGGCCTGTACGAGCTCCTCGGCAAGTCCGACGCGCTGGTGGCCACGGTCCTCGCCGCCGGTGGCACGCACGCCTCGCAGGCGTCCGCGGGCGGCGACGAGGAGGCCTGGGACATCGGCGCGCTCGCCGACCTCAACGTCCCTGTCCTGCAAGGGCTCTGCCTCACCTCGTCGCGGGCAGCCTGGGCCGGGTCGGACGCCGCCCTCTCCCCCATGGACGCGGCGATGCAGGTCGCGATCCCGGAGTTCGACGGACGCCTCATCACGGTCCCGTTCTCGTTCAAGGAAGAGGGTCCCGACGGCGTTCCGGTGTACGTCGCCGACCCCGAGCGGGCCGCGCGGGTCGCCGGAATCGCCGTGCGCCACGCCCGGTTGAAGCACAAGCCGAACGCGGAGAAGAAGCTCGCGCTCGTCTTCACCGCCTATCCGACCAAGCACTCCCGCGTCGGCAACGCGGTCGGTCTCGACACCCCCGCCTCGGCGGTACGGGTGCTCGACGCGCTGCGGGACGCCGGGTACGCCCTGACCGAATACCCGGACAACGGCGACGAGTTGATCCACCGGCTCATCGCGGCCGGCGGCCACGACGTCGAGTGGCTGACCGAGGAGCAGCTCGCCTCGGCCCCCGCGCGCGTGCCGCTGGCCGACTACCGGGCGTGGTTCGACAAGCTCGACCCCGACCTGCGCAGCGGGATGCTGGAGGCGTGGGGCGAGCCGCCGGGCAACCTGTACGTGGACGGCGACGACATCGTGCTGGCCTCCCTCCAGTTCGGGAACGTCGTCGTGATGATCCAGCCGCCGCGCGGTTTCGGCGAGAACCCGATCGCGATCTACCACGACCCGGACATGCCGCCGTCGCACCACTACATGGCCGCCTACCGCTGGCTGGACAACAGCTTCGGCGCCGACGCCGTGGTGCACATGGGCAAGCACGGCACGATGGAATGGCTGCCGGGCAAGGGACTTGGGCTGAGCGGTGGCTGCGCACCGGACGCCGTCCTCGGTGAACTCCCCCTCGTCTACCCCTTCATCGTCAACGACCCCGGCGAGGGCACTCAGGCCAAGCGCCGCGGCCACGCCACGGTCGTCGACCACCTGGTGCCGCCGATGGCGCGCGCGGACACGTACGGCGATCTGGCGAAGCTGGAGCAACTCCTCGACGAGTACGCGCTCGTGTCCGACCTGGACCCGACGAAGGCCCCGGCCGTGCGGGCCCAGATCTGGACGCTGGTCAAGGCGGCCGAGCTGCACCACGACCTGCATGTGGACGACCAGCCGGACGACGACGCCTTCGACTCGTTCGTCATGCACATCGACGGCTATCTGTGCGAGATCAAGGACGTGCAGATCCGCGACGGCCTGCACATTCTCGGCGGCGGCCCGGAGGCCGAACCGCGTGTGAACCTCGTACTGGCCGTGCTGCGGGCCTCTCAGGTGTGGGGCGGGACAGCGAACGCGCTGCCGGGGCTGCGGGCCTGCCTCGCCGAGCACTTCGGCCTGGTCGAGAAGGAGTTGCTGCACGAGCCCGGCACCCCGGTGAAGGTGCCGGTCGAGCTGACCGACCTGGTGGCGGGTCCTGCCCGGACGGCGGCCGACGCGATCGACCTCCTTGAGCAGCTGTGCCGCCGGTTCGCGGAGGGCATGGAGGAGCGCGCCTGGGCCGTAGCGACCGTGCCCGCTCTCGTGCGCGAGGTTCTCGGCGGCACCGAACTCCCCGACGCCGTAGCCGTGTTGGAGTTCGCGTGCCGTGAGGTGGTGCCGCGTCTGGCCCGTACGACGGACGAGATCGACCACATCCTCCTTGCCCTGAACGGCGGTTACGTCCCGGCGGGCCCCTCGGGTTCACCGACCCGCGGACTCGTGAACGTCCTGCCGACCGGCCGCAACTTCTACTCGGTCGACCCCAAGGCGATCCCGTCCAGGCTGAGTTGGGAGGTCGGGCAGTCGCTCGCCGACTCGCTCGTGCAGCGGTACCTCCAGGACACCGGCGACTACCCGAAGTCCGTCGGTCTGACGGTCTGGGGCACCTCCGCGATGCGCACCCAGGGCGACGACATCGCGGAGATCCTGGCGCTGCTCGGCTGCCGGCCGGTGTGGGACGACGCCTCGCGGCGCGTCACCGGCTTCGAGGTCGTCGGCCTGGAGGAACTGGGCCGGCCGCGCATCGACGTCACGGTCCGCATCTCCGGTTTCTTCCGGGACGCCTTCCCGCACGTGATCGGGCTGATCGACGACGCGGTACGCGCGGTGGCCGACCTGGACGAGCCCGCCGACCGGAACTTCGTGCGCGCGCACGCCGACGAGGACACCGCCGAGCACGGCGACCGACGGCGCGCGACGTCCCGTATCTTCGGCTCGAAGCCGGGCGCGTACGGGGCCGGTCTCCTCCCCCTCATCGACGCGCGCAACTGGCGCTCCGACGCCGACCTCGCCGAGGTGTACGCGGTCTGGGGCGGCTACGCCTACGGGCGCGGGCTCGACGGGCGGGCGGCGCGCGGGGACATGGAGACCGCGTTCAAGCGGATCGCCGTCGCTGCCAAGAACGTCGACACCCGCGAGCACGACCTCGTCGACGCGGACGACTACTTCCAGTACCACGGCGGCATGGTCGCCATGGTCAGGCATCTGACGGGCGCGAGCCCCGAGGCGTACGTCGGCGACTCCGCCACCCCCGACCAGGTCAAGACCCGCACCCTCGGCGAGGAGACCCACCGCGTCTTCCGCGCCCGCGTGGTCAACCCGCGCTGGATGGCGGCCATGCGGCGGCACGGCTACAAGGGTGCCTTCGAGATGGCGGCGACCGTCGACTACCTCTTCGGGTACGACGCCACGGCCGGGGTCGTGGACGACTGGATGTACGAGAAGCTCAGCGCGGAGTACGTCTTCGACGCGGAGAACCGGGACTTCATGAAGAAGTCCAACCCCTGGGCCCTGCGCGGCATCACGGAACGGCTCCTTGAGGCGGCGGACCGCGGGCTGTGGGCCGAGCCGGACGCCGAGACGCTGGAGCGGCTGCGCGCCACGTATCTGGAGCTCGAAGGCGACTTGGAGGGCGACGACCAGTGAGTACCCCCTTTCCGTTCACGGCTGTCGTCGGGCAGGACGACCTGCGGCTCGCGCTGCTCCTGAACGCCGTGTCGCCCGCGGTCGGCGGTGTGCTCGTACGCGGCGAGAAGGGCACCGCCAAGTCGACGGCTGTCCGCGCTCTCTCGGCGCTCATGCCCGAGGTGGACGTCGTCGCCGGCTGCCGGTTCTCGTGCGCTCCCGCCGCTCCCGACCCCGCGTGCCCGGACGGGCCGCACGAGGTGGGGCCGGGAGCTCAACGGCCCGCGCGCATGGTCGAGTTGCCGGTCGGCGCCTCCGAGGACCGACTCGTGGGCGCGCTGGACATCGAGCGTGCGCTGGCCGAGGGCGTGAAGGCCTTCGAGCCCGGCCTGCTGGCCGACGCGCACCGCGGGATCCTGTACGTGGACGAGGTCAACCTCCTCCACGACCATCTGGTCGACCTGCTGTTGGACGCGGCGGCGATGGGTGCCTCGTACGTGGAGCGCGAGGGTGTCTCCGTACGGCATGCCGCGCGGTTCCTGCTGGTGGGGACCATGAACCCCGAAGAGGGCGAGCTGCGACCGCAGTTGCTCGACCGGTTCGGGCTGACGGTCGAGGTGGCCGCCTCGCGCGAGCCCGATCAGCGGGTCGAGGTCGTGCGGCGGCGGCTCGCGTACGACGACGATCCGGACGGCTTCGCGGCGCGCTGGGCCGACGAGGAAACGGCGGTACGGGCACGGATCGTGGCCGCGCGGAAGCTGTTGCCGTCGGTCGTGCTCGGCGACGGGGCGCTGCGGCAGATCGCGGCGACCTGCGCCGCCTTCGAGGTGGACGGCATGCGGGCCGACATCGTGATGGCCCGGACCGCCACCACACTGGCCGCGTGGGCCGGGCGCACAGAGGTGCTGCCCGAAGACGTACGGCAGGCCGCGCTGCTCGCGCTGCCGCACCGGCGTCGGCGAAACCCCTTCGACGCGCCGGGACTTGACGAGGACAAGCTCGACGAGACGCTGGAGGAGTTCGGGAGTGACGACGGCTCCAACGGCTCGGGCGGTTCCGATGATTCGGGCGACTCCGGCGACGAGGATCCGGATCCGGACGGGCCCGACGGGGGCGGCGGACAGCCCCCTCAGGACGGGCCCGACGACGACGGCAGCGGTGAGAGCTCCGGTGAGGTGCCCGCGCAGGGCGAGCCCTCCGAGAGCGGGCAGGCGCCGTCGCCCGGCGCGGGCGAGCAGGCCCCCGTGCGGGCCGCCGAGCCGTTCCGTACGAAGATGTTGAGTGTGCCGGGTCTCGGCGAGGGTGCCGCCGGGCGGCGGTCGCGGGCGCGGACCGAGCACGGGCGGACAACCGGGGCGCGTCGGCCTCAAGGGGCCCTGACCAAGCTGCACTTGGCGGCCACCGTGCAGGCCGCGGCCCCGCATCAGCGGGCGCGCGGCCGGTCGGGACCGGGTCTCGTGGTCCGGCGTGACGATCTACGGCAGGCCACCCGGGAGGGGCGCGAGGGGAACCTCGTGCTGTTCGTCGTGGACGCCTCCGGGTCGATGGCGGCCCGGCAGCGGATGAGCGCGGTCAAGGGGGCGGTGCTGTCGCTGCTCCTCGACGCCTACCAGCGGCGGGACAAGGTGGGGCTCGTGACCTTCCGCGGTTCGACGGGCGAGGTCGCCCTGCCGCCCACCTCCTCGGTGGACGCGGCGGCGGTACGGCTGGAGTCGCTGCCCACCGGCGGGCGTACGCCGCTCGCCGCCGGGCTGCTGCGGGCGCATGACGTGCTGCGGGTGGAGCGGTTGCGGGATCCGGCTCGGCGGGCGTTGGTGGTCTTGGTGACGGATGGCAGGGCGACGGGCGGGCCCGAGCCGGTGGCACTGGCGGGGCGGGCCGCTCGGCTGTTCGCCGCCGACGGGGTCGCGTCCGTGGTCGTCGACTGCGAGTCCGGGCCCGTACGGCTCGGGCTCGCGGGACAGCTCGCGGGCGAACTCGGCGGTACCGCCGTGACGTTGGACGAGCTGCGTGCCGACTCGATCGCCGGACTCGTCAGGGATGTTCAGGGCAACAACAGGAGGGCCGCGTAATGCCGCAGGGACAGCCGAGTGTCGTACCCGACGACGGGCTGACGACTCGTCAGCGGCGGAACCGGCCGCTCGTGATCGTGCACACCGGGATCGGGAAGGGCAAGTCCACCGCCGCCTTCGGGCTCGCGCTGCGGGCCTGGAATCAGGGCTGGCCCATCGGGGTCTTCCAGTTCGTCAAGTCCGCGAAGTGGAAGGTCGGCGAGGAGAACGCGCTTCGGGTGCTGGGAGCATCCGATGAAGGTGGGGCCGTCGACTGGCACAAGATGGGCGAGGGGTGGTCGTGGGTGCAGCGCGACTCCCAGATGGACAACGAGGAGAAGGCCCGCGAGGGCTGGGAGCAGGTCAAGCGCGACCTCGCCGCCGAGACGTACAAGCTGTACGTGCTCGACGAGTTCGCCTATCCCATGCACTGGGGGTGGATCGATGTCGACGAGGTCGTCTCCGTGCTGCGGGACCGGCCCGGGACCCAGCATGTCGTGATCACCGGGCGCAACGCTCCCGAGAAGCTCGTCGAACTCGCCGACCTCGTAACGGACATGTCCAAGGTCAAGCACCCCATGGACGCCGGTCAGAAGGGGCAGAGGGGCATCGAGTGGTGAGTTCTTCCGTCCCTCGGCTGGTCATCGCCGCGCCCTCCTCGGGCAGCGGCAAGACCACCGTCGCCACGGGGCTGATGGCCGCGTTCGCCTCGCGGGGGCTTGCCGTGTCCCCGCACAAGGTGGGGCCCGACTACATCGATCCCGGGTATCACGCGCTCGCCACCGGGCGGGTGGGGCGGAATCTCGACGCCTATCTGTGCGGGGCGGAGCTGGTCGCGCCGCTGTTCGCCCATGGGGCTCGGGGGTGTGATCTCGCCGTCGTCGAGGGCGTGATGGGGCTGTTCGACGGGGCCGCGGGGGAAGGGGAGCTCGCCTCCACCGCTCATGTGGCGAAGTTGCTGCGGGCGCCTGTGGTGTTGGTCGTGGATGCCTCGTCCCAGTCTCGGTCCGTGGCCGCGCTCGTGCATGGGTTTGCGTCCTGGGATCCGGAGGTGCGGATCGGTGGGGTGATCCTCAACAAGGTGGGGTCCGAGCGGCATGAGGGGATGCTGCGGGAGGCGTTGGACGCGTCCGGGGTGCCTGTGTTGGGTGTTCTGCGGCGGGTTGAGCGGGTGGGGACGCCTTCTCGGCACCTGGGGCTGGTGCCTGTTGCCGAGCGGCGGGCCGAGGCGGTTGCTGCTGTTGACGCGATGGCCTCGCAGGTGCGGGGTGGGTGTGATCTGGATGCGTTGTTCGCGTTGGCGCGCAGCGCTGGAGGGTTGTCGGGGGCGGCTTGGGATGCGGCTGAGGCCTTGGCTTTTTCGCCCCCGCCGCCCCTTCCCGTTCCCGTCCCTGGGGGCTCTGCCCCCAGACCCCCGTATCGCGCTGAACGCGCTCGTCCTCAAACGCCGGACGGGCTGAAAGTTGCCGTTGCCGGCGGGGCCGCCTTCACCTTCTCCTATGCCGAGCATGCCGAGTTGCTTGCCGCCGCCGGAGCGGAGGTTGTCACCTTCGATCCGCTTCGGGATGAGGAACTGCCCGAGGGGACGCGGGGGTTGGTCATCGGGGGCGGGTTTCCCGAGGTGTACGCCCCTGAGCTGTCCGCGAATGAGCCGCTGCGCAAGGCCGTTGCCGCGTTTGCCGGGAGTGGGGCGCCGGTCGCCGCCGAGTGTGCGGGGCTGCTGTATCTCTCGCGTGAGCTCGACGGCCTGCCCATGTGTGAGGTGATCGACGCGAAGGCGCGGATGGACGAGCGGCTGACGCTGGGGTATCGGGATGCCGTCGCCGTGTCCGACAGTGTGCTGGCCGAGGCCGGCAGCCGGATGCGCGGGCATGAGTTTCACCGGACCGTCGTCGAGCCCGGGGCGGGGGTCGCTCCGGCCTGGGGCGTCCGTGCTCCGGCACGGCGGGTCGAAGGTTTCGTACAGCAGGGCGTGCACGCGAGTTATCTGCACACGCACTGGGCATCGGCGCCCGGTGTCGCCCGTCGGTTTGTGGAGAGGTGTGTCGGGTCATGGGCAACAGCAGGCTGATCGGGGTCGGGGTCGGGCCCGGGGATCCCGAGCTCGTGACCGTCAAGGGGGTCAACTGCCTTCGGGCGGCCGATGTCGTCGTCGTGCCCGTCATGGCTGCGTCTGATGGAAAAGACGGCGGCGAGCCGGGGCGTGCCGAAGCCACCGTGCTGCACTACGTGCCCGACGAGAAGGTCGTACGCGTCGTCTTCGCGCTCAACGAGCGGTCCGACCGGGAGCGCCGTGAGGCCGCCTGGGACGCCGCCGGGGAGCGGGTGGCCGGGCTGCTTCGTACGCACGGGACCGTGGCGTTCGCGACCATCGGGGATCCGAACGTGTACTCCACGTTCACCTATCTCGCGCAGACCATCGAGCACGTCGTGCCGGGGACCGTCGTCGAGACCGTGCCCGGTATCACCGCCATGCAGGATCTCGCCGCCCGGTCCGGGGCCGTGCTGACGGAGGGCACCGAGCCGCTGACGCTCGTGCCCGTCACCGCCGGGTCCGGTGCGCTCAAGGACGCGCTCAACGGGCCCGGGACCGTCGTCGCGTACAAGTTCGGGCGGCTGGCGCAGGAGGTCGCCGCGGCACTGCGGGAGACCGGGCGGCTCGACGACGCCGTGTGGGGGTCGGCCCTGGGGCTGCCGGACGAGTCCATCCGGCCCGCCGCCGAACTGGACGGCGCCCAACTGCCCTACCTCTCGACGCTCATCGCGCCCGCGCGGCGCGACGGCGGACGCGGCGGCAAGCTGTGACTCCCGTCAGAACAGTGACTCCCGTCAGAGGGCGGTACCGGCACGTCGTCTCACTCCGCGATGCCCACCACCAGCCAGATGAAGGACGCCCCCGCGATCGTGCACAGCAGCGTGGAGCGGGCCGGGTGTTCGTGGTGGGCCTCGGGGAGGATCTGGGCGGCGGCGAGATAGAGCAGCGCGCCGCCGAAGAAGCCGAGATAGCCGCCGAGCAGATGCTCGGGGATGGTGAACAGGAGCGTCGAGGCGGCGCCCACGACCGGGGCCGCCGCGTCCGCGAAGAGCATCGCGACCGCCTTGCGGCGGGCGTTCCCGTACAGGGTCGTGATCGTGTACGTGTTGAAGCCGTCCGCGAAGTCGTGGGCGATCACGGCGACGGCCACGGCCGCTCCCATGCCGCCGCCGACCTGGAAGGCCGCGCCGATCGCCACGCCGTCCATGGCGCTGTGGCCGACCATCGCGGCGGCGGCCGTCAGGCCCACTTCGGGGGCGCGGCCGTTGTCTTCCTCCCCGCCGTGCGCCGCCTGCCGTACGGCCAGCAGGCGTTCCACCATGTGCGCCAGCAGGAAGCCCGCCACGAACAGCAGCAGCGCGGCCGGGACGCCGAAGATCTCGTCGCCCGCCGCGTCGAGCGCCTCCGGCAGCAGGTCCAGGCCGACGACGCCCAGCATCAGACCGCCTGCCAGACCGAGTACGAGGTGGCGGCGGTCGGTGACGCGTTGCGCCGTCCAGCCGCCGGCCAGCGTCATGAGGAACGCGCCGAGCGCGACGAACACCGCCATGTGCCCTTGCTATCCGATCGACCCGTGTTCACGCACGTCCGCCGCACGTCCGAGGCTTCACGGCTTCCGGAATCCGTGCGCTGATGTCCGCAAGCACCCGTGAGAACCGCAGTACTCGTAGGACTCATAGGAGAGGACCCCATCCCATGGCCGATGCCCCCACCGGCAAGGTGACCTTCGTCGGGGCCGGGCCCGGTGCCGCCGACCTGTTGACGTTCCGCGCCGCGCGCGCCATCGCCGAGGCCGACGTCGTGATCTGGGCGGCCAGCCTGGTGCAGGCCGAGGTCCTCGAACACGCACGTGAGGGTGCGGAGATCCTGGACTCGGCGACGATGTCGCTGGAGGACGTCGTCGCCGTCTACGAGCGCGCTGCCGAGGCCGGGCTGAAGGTGGCCCGCATCCACTCGGGCGATCCCGCGCTCTGGGGCGGTACGCAGGAGCAGGTCGACCGGTGCGCGGCGATCGGCATCGAGACCGAGATCGTGCCCGGTGTCTCCTCCTTCTCCGCCGTCGCCGCGCTCGCCCAGCGGGAGCTGACCATCCCTGAGGTCGCGCAGTCCGTGATCCTCACCCGGCTCGGCGGCGGCAAGACGCCGATGCCGCCCGGTGAGGAGGTACGGGAGTTCGCGCGGCACGGGACGACGATGGCGCTGTTCCTGTCGGCCGCCCGCAGCGGGCAGCTCGTACGGGAGCTGCTGGAGGGCGGTTATCCGACGTCGACGCCGGTCGTGGTCGCGTACCAGGCGACCTGGCCGGAGGAGCTGATCGTGAAGTGCACGATCGGCACGCTGGAGGAGACCGTCAAGGAGCACAAGCTCTGGAAACACACGCTGTTCCTGGTCGGCCCGGCCCTCGACGCGCACGGCACGCGCTCGCACCTCTACCACCCCGGCCACTTCCACGGCTTCCGCAAGGCCGACCCCGAGGCCCGCAGGGCACTGCGGACCCAGGGCGCACAGGGTGCGCGAGGTACGCAGGGCGCGCAAGGTACGCAGGGTGTCACGCCGTGATCACCGTCGTCGGTACGGGCACGGGGGCGCCCCTTCCTCCGGACGCCGGGGCCGCGTTGGCCGGGGCGGGGCTCGTCGTGGGCGGCCGACGGCATCTGGCTGCCGCGACGGCGATGCCGGACACGGCCGAGCGGGTCGTCCTGGGGCCGCTCGCGCCCGCCCTCGACGCGATCGAGCAGTTCCTGGAGAAGCCCGCCGACCAGGGGCGGGTCGTCGTGCTGGCCTCCGGGGACCCCGGGTTCTTCGGGATCGTCCGGGCCCTCGCCGAGCGTTTCGGAGCCGAGCGTCTTGACGTCCACCCGGGGGTGTCGTCCATCGCCACCGCCTTCGCACGGCTCGGCCTGACCTGGGACGACGCGGTGGTCGTGAGCGCACACGGGCGCGATCTGCGGACCGCCGTCAACGTCTGCCGGGCCCATCCCAAGGTGGCGGTGCTGACGGGGCCAGGTTCCGGGCCCGCGGAACTCGGCGCCGCGCTGCGGTCCAGCGGGCGGGTGCTGGTGGTGGCTTCGGCGCTGGGGGCGGGCGCGGGCTCTGGCCCCGCCCCGGGCTCGGACTCCGCCCCGCACACCAGCGAGCGGGTCGAGCGGGTCACGCCCGCCGAGGCCGCCGCCCGGGACTGGGGGGCGGCGGTGAGTGTCGTGCTGTGTCTCGACGAGTCGCGTGTCCTCTCCCCCGTGCGTACGGTCGCCGGGCCGCCGCCCGGGCCCGCCCGATGGGCGCTGGAGGAGGGCGAGTTCGCCCACCGTGACTCGATGATCACCAAGTTCGAGGTGCGGGCGTTGGCGCTGGCCCGGCTCGGGCCGCGGCTCGGTGAGCATGTGTGGGACATCGGCGCGGGCTCCGGCTCGGTCGCCGTGGAGTGCGCGCGGCTCGGGGCCGCCGTGACCGCGGTGGAGAAGACCCTGGACGGTGTGGGGCGGATCCGCGCCAACGCCGCCGCGCACGGGGTCGACGTGACCGCCGTGCACGGCGCCGCGCCGACCGTGCTGTCCGACCTGCCCGACCCCGACGCCGTGTTCATCGGCGGGGGCGGACGGGAACTGCCCGCCATCGTGACCGCCTGTGCCCGGCGGGCGCGGCGGTCGGTCGTCGTGGCGATGGCCGCCCTCGACCGGGTTCCGGCGGTCCGGGACGCGCTGGTCGCGGCCGGGCTCGACTGTGACGGCGTACTGCTGCAGTCGTCCCGGCTGGCGCCGCTGCCGGGGGACGTCACCCGGCTCGCGGCGACCAACCCCGTTTTCCTGCTGTGGGGCGTCCGGCCTCCGGTGCGTAGTGAAGGAGTCGCTCAGTGATCGGCCTGATTTCCGCGACGGCCGCCGGTTCGGCGGGCTGTCGGCGGGTGGCCTCGGCCTGGCCGGGCCGTACCCGCGTGTACGAGGGCCCCGTGGGGGACGCCGTGCGGCGGGCCTTCGCGGAGTGCGAGCAGCTCGTGTGCTTCCTCGCCACGGGGGCCGTGGTGCGGCTCGTCGCGCCGCTGCTCGGCGACAAGGCGTCCGACCCCGGGGTGGTGTGTGTGGACGAGGGCGGGCGGTTCGCGGTGTCCCTGGTCGGGGGCCACGGCGGCGGAGCCAATGAACTCGCCCGCGAGGTCGGCGAGTTGCTCGGTGCCGAGCCTGTGGTGACCACGGCTACCGACTCCGTGGGCGTGCCGGGGCTCGACACGCTCGGCCTGCCGGTCGAAGGGGATGTGGCCGGGGTGTCCCGGGCCATGCTGGACGGGGAACCGGTCGCGCTGAACGCCGAGTTGGCCTGGCCGCTGCCGCCACTGCGGGTCGCCGAGGCCGGTGAGTACTCAATTCGCGTCAGCGACAGGGCTGTTGAACCCGCCGAGCGTGAGGTCGTCCTCCGGCCGCCCTCCCTCGTCGTCGGCGTCGGCGCCTCCAAGGGCGCCCCCGTCGACGAGGTGCTCGGGCTCGTCCGGGACGCGCTCCGGGACGCCGGTCTTTCGGTGAAGTCCGTCGCCGAGCTCGCCACCGTGGACGCCAAGGCCGAGGAGCCCGGCATTCTCGGGGCGGCCGAGCGGCTCGGGGTGCCCGTGGTGACGTACGGCGCCGAGGAGTTGGCGGCGGTCGACGTGCCGAACCCCTCGGACGCGCCCCTCGCCGCCGTCGGCACCCCGTCGGTGGCGGAGGCCGCCGCCCTGCTGCGCGGCGGCGAACTCCTCGTCCCCAAGCGCAAGTCGGCCGCGCGGCCCGCGATGGCGACCTGCGCGGTCGTACGCCGGCCTGGGCGCGGGCGGCTCGCGGTGGTCGGCCTCGGACCCGGCGCCCGGGACCTGCTGACGCCCCGCGCGAGGGACGAGTTGCGCCGCGCCTCGGTGCTCGTCGGGCTCGACCAGTACGTCGACCAGATCCGCGACCTGCTCCTGCCGGGCACCCGGATCCTGGAATCGGGGCTCGGGGCCGAGGAGGAGCGGGCCAGGACCGCCGTGGCCGAGGCCCGGCTCGGGCAGGCGGTCGCGCTGATCGGCAGCGGTGACGCGGGCGTGTACGCGATGGCCTCGCCCGCGCTCGCGGAGGCGTCCGACGACATCGACGTGGTCGGGGTGCCGGGGGTGACCGCCGCGCTCGCGGCTGCGGCGATCCTGGGAGCGCCGCTCGGCCACGACCATGTGTCGATCAGCCTCTCCGACCTGCACACGCCGTGGGAGATCATCGAGCGCCGGGTGCGCGCGGCGGCCGAGGCAGACATCGTCGTCACCTTCTACAACCCGCGCAGCCGGGGCCGCGACTGGCAGCTCCCCAAGGCGCTCACGATCCTCGCCGGGCACCGGAAGCCGACGACGCCCGTGGGGGTCGTACGCAACGCCTCGCGGCCGGACGAATCCAGCCGTGTCACCACCCTCGCGGGACTCGACCCGGCGACGGTGGACATGATGACGGTGGTGACCGTGGGCAACACGGCGACCCGTGAGATCGCCGGCCGTATGGTGACGCCGCGCGGCTACCGCTGGCAGGAGGAGCCCAAGTGAGCGCAGTCAGCCGGGTGTTCCCGGAGAGCCGGATCACGGACCCCGGGACCGGGACCATAGATCCCGGGACCCGGACCGTGGACCCCGGGACCCGGATCGTGCACCCCATCGAGCAGGAGTCCTTCCGGCGGCTGCGAACCCGCCTGGACACCTCGCACTTCCCGCCGCTGACCCGTGCCGTCCTGGAGCGGGTGATCCACTCCGCGGCCGATCTCGACTACGCGACCGACCTCGTGACCGACGAGGGCGCCCTTGAGAAGGCCCACCGGGCGCTGCACGACGGGGCGCCCGTCGTGGTGGACGTGGAGATGGTCGCGGCGGGTATCACCCGGCGCGACACCGTCTGCCGCCTCAAGGACGCCGTGTCCGGTCCGGGGCTGACCCGCTCCGCCCATGCGATCCGGCTCGCGTACGAGCAGGTCGGGCCCGGCGCGCTCTGGGTGATCGGCTGCGCCCCGACCGCGCTGGAGGAACTGCTCACCCTGGACGCCGCCCCGGCGCTCGTCATCGGGCTGCCCGTCGGCTTCGTCGGCGCGGCGGAGTCCAAGGCCGCGCTGCGCGAGAGCGGGCTGCCCGCCGTGAGCAACGTGTCCGAGAAGGGCGGTTCGGCGGTCGCCGCGGCCGCGCTCAACGCCCTGCTGTACCACCCCGTTTCCCACCCGGTGCCTGACGCCGTGTCCCACCCCGCGCCCGAGGCCGAGTCCCGGGCCGGTTCCCCGTCCGAGTCCAAGGAGAAATCGTGACCACCCCCGCCCCCGCCCTGCTCATCGCCGGACACGGTACCCGGGACGAAGCGGGTGCCGAGGCTTTCCGCGACTTCGTACGGGAGTTGGGCCGCCGCAACCCCGGGCTGCCCGTCGCGGGCGGCTTCATCGAGCTCTCCCCGCCGCCGCTGGGCGACGCCGTGACCGAACTGGTCGAGCAGGGGGTGCGCCGGTTCGCGGCCGTCCCGCTGATGCTGGTGTCCGCCGGGCACGCCAAGGGCGACATCCCGGCCGCGCTGAGCCGCGAGAAGGAGCGGCACCCCGGGATCTCCTACACGTACGGGCGTCCGCTGGGCCCGCACCCGGCGTTGCTCGCGGTGCTGGAGCGGCGGCTCGACGAGGCGCTCGGTAGTTCGGCGCGGATCCCCGCGGACCGTGCCGAGGTGACCGTCCTGCTCGTCGGGCGCGGCTCGACCGACCCGGACGCCAACGCCGAAGTGCTCAAGGCGGCAAGGCTGTTGTGGGAGGGGCGGGGCTACGCGGGCGTGGAGACGGCGTTCGTGTCGCTGGCCGCGCCGGACGTGCCGTCGGGCCTGGACCGCTGTGTGAAGCTGGGCGCGCGCCGGATCGTGGTGCTCCCCTACTTCCTGTTCACGGGTATCCTCCCGGACCGGGTGCGGCAGCAGACCGAGGGGTGGGCGGCCGCGCACCCGGAGACCGACGTGGTCTCCGCCGATGTCATCGGGCCGGAGCCGGAGCTGCTCGACCTGGTCATGGAGCGCTATCGGGAGGCGGTCGAGGGTGATCTGCGGATGAACTGCGACTCCTGCGTCTACCGCATCGCGCTGCCCGGCTTCGAGGACAAGGTGGGGCTGCCCCAGCAGCCGCACTTCCACCCGGACGACGACGGGCACCACCACGGGCATCACCACCACGACGGCCACGCGCCCTCCCATGCACACTGACGGGGGCGACGGAGACGGCCCGGGCGGGCACCGCCACCGCCCCGGCCGCGGACAGGGCGTCGGGGCGCGGGACACCGGCGGACAGGGCTCCGGCGGACACGGTGAGGCGCACGACCTCCGGCACCACGGCGACGCCGAGGTGCGCGATGACGGATCGGCGCTCGTCGACCTCGCGGTGAACGTCCGCGCGGACACTCCGCCGGCCTGGCTGCGCGAGCACATCGCCGAGTCGCTGACCGGGCTCGCCGCCTACCCGGACGGGCGGGCCGCGCGGGCCGCGGTGGCGGCGCGGCACGGGCTGCCCGTGGAGCGGGTGCTGCTCACGGCCGGCGCCGCCGAGGCCTTCGTGCTACTGGCTCGCGCCCTGAAGGTCCGTCAACCCGTGGTCGTACACCCCCAGTTCACCGAGCCGGAGGCGGCGCTGCGGGACGCGGGGCACACCGTGGATCGGGTGCTTCTGCGGGCCGGGGACGGTTTCCGGCTCGACCCGTCGGCCGTCCCCGAGGACGCGGACCTGGTCGTGATCGGCAACCCGACCAACCCGACGTCCGTCCTCCACCCGGCCGCTCTGATCGCCGAACTCGCCCGTCCCGGGCGGACGTTGGTGGTCGACGAGGCGTTCATGGACGCGGTTGTGGACGAACGGGAAACCCTCGCGGGGCGCACGGACGTGCCGGGTCTGGTCGTGCTGCGCAGCCTCACCAAGACGTGGGGCCTGGCGGGGCTGCGTATCGGGTACGTCCTGGCCTCACCCGAGACGATCGACGAACTCGAACGGGCCCAGCCGCTCTGGCCGGTGTCCACGCCCGCGCTGGCCGCCGCCGAGGCCTGTATGACTCCCCGGGCGCTGGCGGAACAGGAGCACGCGGCCCGTCGCGTCGCGATCGACCGGGCCCATCTGGTCGCCGGGCTCAGGGAGTTCGCGTCCGACGGCGTCCGGGTCGCGGAGCCCGCCGAGGGCCCCTTCGTCCTCATCGGGCTCCCCGGGGCGGCGGCCGTCCGCGCCCGGCTGCGCCGGCTGGGCTTCGCCGTGCGGCGCGGCGACACCTTCCCGGGGCTCGACGACACCTGGCTGCGCCTGGCGGTGCGCGACCGCGCGACGGTCAACCGCTTCCTCCAGGCCCTGGACCAGGCCCTGAGCGTCTCTGATCAGCTTAGGGAAACGTAGTCAGGCCTAGTGTCTGGTACGTGTTCCCACCGGGGAGGAGTGGCGTGGTTGTGCAGGTGGAAACCTGCACCCCGTGCTGCTCCTCGCGGATGGTGTGTGCTGATCGTTGTCACGCCCTGGTTCCGGAGGGCTGCACGAGGCAGCCGGGTCCGGTCCGTGTGAGCGTGTCCCTCCGGACGCTGGCCCGCCGGGGCGGGGGAGGGTGTCCGGCGTCGCCTGGGCGTCGGACATGCTGCTTTCGTCGGGCCGGTCTTGGACCTGTCCCGACTGGTCTGGGTGGCAGTCGGTGTGATGACTCCCTTGGTTTCGAGTTTGTCGAGCACGTTGCGGATGGCCATGGCGCCGCTGGTGCGGTCGGTGACCGTCTTGGCCTGGTGGGTGAGTCCGCGTGCGGCGATACGGCGCCAGGCGCCCTGGTCCCGGTCGCCCTGCCAGTTGCATGACGGGCAGATCGCCCACTTCCAGCCCGGCACGGTCGGCCGGTCGGGGGCCTTGCGGTGGCGTAGCGGGACCAGACACTGCGGGCAGTGCTTGGAGGTGTTGCGGGCCGGGACGGTCACCACGGCGATGCCGGTCTCGGCGGCCAGGTGGCACATCCGGTCCACGATCTGCCCGCGCACCCTCTGTGACATGCGGGTGTTGTGGCCCTGGCCCATCCCGCGGGCCTCCATCGAGCGGAGATCCTCAACGTAGATGACCGTGGCCCCGGCGCTGATTGCCTGGTCCACCGCCCACCGGGCGGCCGACCACGCCAGAGCGTCGTTCAGGTTCGACCGGCGGGCCGAGACGTGTCGGATCTCGTCGGTGAGAATCTGACGCCTGCCCGTCAGGGCGTGGTGCTCCGCACCGCTGATGAGCCGGTCGTAGTGGTCGGCCTTGGTGTGCAGGGACTCGCCCTGTCGACGCAGCCGGTGCTGCCTGGCGAGGACACCGCAGGCGCGGAACATGCCGCCACTGCCGAGCGTGGTGATCCGTCCGTCGTCGTGGAGCCGGGTGGCACCCGCGCTGAGCAGGGTGTTCAGGCCCCAGTCCACACCGAGAGCGACCGTGTGGCCGGTGCGCTGCGTCTTCGGGACGGCATGCGTGAAGGCAAGGTCGGCCCGCACGTGGTCCTGGTGAAGACGCAGAGTCGGCAGGTGCAGCACGGCACTGGCGGGAACGGTCGGCGGAAGTGTGATCGGACAGACCACCCACGTCCAGTCCGCATACGACTGCGGATCCGGACGGGTCGGCAGCTGAAGTCGCAGCAGCGCCCGGCCCGGATCATCAGATCGTTCGATGCCGGCCTGCTGGCTGTCGCAGGCGGACAGAAGCAGCATTCGGGCCATGCGAGGCTCCCCTTCCAGCTCGAAGACGTCGGCCGGAAGCCGGTCGTGCTTCTGCTGGAAGGCGGTGATCTGCCGGGTGCGTGAGGTGATGACGGTGGACGGCAGGAACTGTCCGCCCGGCACCGCCTCACGCACGCCGTCCCACTCATCGGCGGTGCGCTTTTTCGGGTCCGCGGGCCACGTCTTGAGGATTGAGGCGGTCAGGTCGGCCCGCCACTTCACCGCACGCAGGGTACGCCCGGCCTGCTCCTGCGCCATGCGGACGATCCGGTCATTGACCTTGGCGCCAGGCTTCACGGTCCAGCCGAGGCGGCGCAGGGCCATCCACGCGTTCGACGGCAGCTTCTGGCCTCCCGCATCCACACCGCAGGCCAGCACATCCACATCAAGGGTGTTCCAGCGCTCGGCCAGCAGGGAGGCGACCATGCCCGACACCAGATCAGCGGCCCAGCCCACCCTCCCCGCCAGCACCGAAGCGGACAGGAGTTCACCCGTCTTCTCCTCCACGCCCATGCGCAGCAGACCACGGGCGCAGGCGGTGCGGGCACTCTCACCCTCAGCAAGCGGCAACTTCCGGCTCACCCGTGCCCCCTTCCCACCCGCGATGCTGTCATCCGATCAACGACACACCCCGCACAAGGTCACGCATTCGATCCACGTACTCACACACGACCCCGACACCGAGCACACAGCATGACACCGACGCATGCCGAATCACTACGGACACCTAAGGAAATGCGAGACCCTGCGGGACTGCTGACCTCGCGCAGGCGCCGCGTCGCCGAGCGGCAGCCTGGGGACCCGCGACGCGTCACCCCTGCCGTCCTCGTCGGCGGCCTCAGGTCGGGGTCGACTCCCTTGCGTGGTCGAGTACTTCGTCGGGTCCGGCGCACGCCACCAACCGTTCCAGGTCGCCGGGCCGTACGAAGCCCTGTCGCACGGCGTGTTCGAGGAACGCGAGCAGACAGCGGTAGTAGCCGTCGGTATCGAGCAGTGCACGAAATCACCTGCGCGGGCGCCGAACACGCGAACTCCCCTCTGCCGCCGAGGAGTTCGCACGTCCGGCCGCCGAGAGTGTGCTCAGCCCCTCTTGCGGCGGGCCAGTACGACGGCTCTGCCGCCCGCCGCCAGCAGGGCGACCGCGCCCGCAGCGACGTACGGTGTCGCCGAACTGGCGCCGGTCTCGGCGAGGTTGGCCTCGTCGGCGGGCGCGCCCTGCGGCTTCACCTCGGTCGCCGGCTCGACGGGGTCCGCGGACGCGGGTGCGGGTGCGGGTGCGGCCGGTGTCTCGCAGGTGGCCTCGGCGAGGGTGACCGTGCCCCCGACCTCGGCTACGTTCAGCTTCAACGGGTTGATGGAGACCTTGAGTTGGAGCGCGGTGGCGGCGGCCGTACGCGAGGTGGTGCGGGTCGACGCCACGTCGAGGCGCACCTCGCCGACGCCGGGCACCTTCACCTCGGTCGGACCACCGGCGGTCACCGTGGTCTTCTTGCCGAGGACCGTCACGGCGCCCAGCGGATTGGCGGTGGCGACCGGCTTCTCGCCCGCCGCGCAGACCGCCTTCGCGCTGACCTGCTCGATCTCGATCAGGGACAGCAGGGGCAGCCCCGGCACATGCACCTTGGCATGGGCGAGGTTCACCGAACCCTCTGCCTTCTTCGCGGAGACCTTCGCGCTCGACCGGGCCACCTCCGCGTCCAGCACGGTGAACGGCTGCCCGCCGTCGACTCCGTCCAACTTGGCGGTGAGCGCGGTCTTTTCGGCGCTGCGCGGTGCCTGTACGTCGTTGAGCGAGACCGTGAGCGGGACGTTCACGGACTTGTTGAGCAGGGAGACGTCGAGCCCGGTGCGCAGGACGACGGCACTGGCGCGGCCGTGGTCCTCGGTCGCGTGGGCCGGGCCCGCACCGGCCAGGGCCGCGGGACCTGCGGCCAGGACGGTGGCCGCCGCGGTGGCGGCGAACCTGCGTGCGGGCAGGCGTGTGGGCATACGTGCGGGCATGCGGAAAGCGTTGCTGTTCAAAGTGGTGGGACCCCCACGGGAGACAGAACTGGAGACGCGACGCCGCCGGACGCTCCGCTCACGGGGACCTGCGGGGAGCGCCGACGGCGTCGATGCGGGAATCCTTACGCACGGAGAGTGAACAGTCAGCAGCCTGACGGGAGTTCACTCATACGTGGAGTTTCCGTGCGCTTCTTCGATTCTCTCGGCACGCGCGTTCCTCATCTCCACCCGGATGCACCAACCGGCTCGAACGCGCCGGTTGACGCGCCGGAGCATGCGCGGAAGTGCCGAACGAGCGATCCCGGCGGACGGTTACGCTCCGTCAACTCACCGCCCGTCGACCGGGATGCGCCCGTGCAGGCGAGTTGAGCACCGCCCCAGGACAGGCCCTAGCCGACGACCTTGCCGTTCAGCACCACCCGCCGGGGCGCCGCCAGCACCCGTACGTCCGCCCGCGGGTCGCCCTCGTACACGACGAGGTCGGCCGGTGCTCCCTCGTCCAGACCGGGCCGTCCCAGCCAGGCACGGGCGCCCCACGCCGTCGCCGAGAGCGCCTCGACCGGCGGGATTCCGGCGGTCACCAGCTCGGCGACCTCGCCCGCCACCAGGCCGTGCGCGAGCGTGCCGCCCGCGTCGGTGCCGACGTACACGGGGACTCCGGCGTCGTAGGCGGCGCGCACGGTGTCGTAGCGACGCTCGTGGAGCCGTCGCATGTGCGCCGACCACTGGGGGAACTTGGCCTCGCCGCCGGCCGCGAGCTGCGGGAAGGTGGCGATGTTGACGAGGGTCGGGACGATGGCGACGCCGCGTTCGGCGAAGAGCGGGATGGTGTCCTCGGTCAGGCCGGTGGCGTGCTCGACGCAGTCGATGCCCGCCTCCACCAGGTCCCGCAGGGAGTCCTCGGCGAAGCAGTGCGCGGTGACCCGGGCGCCCAGGCGGTGGGCCTCGGCGATCGCCGCCTCGACCGCGTCGCGGGGCCAGCAGGCGCCGAGGTCGCCGGTCTCACGGTTGAGCCAGTCCCCCACGAGCTTCACCCAGCCGTCGCCCCGGCGGGCCTCCTGGGCGACGTACGCGACGAGGTCGTCCGGCTCGATCTCGTGGGCGAAGCCGCGGATGTAGCGGCGGGTGCGGGCGATGTGGCGGCCCGCCCTGATGATCTTCGGGAGGTCCGCGCGGTCGTCGATCCAGCGGGTGTCGGAGGGCGAGCCCGCGTCGCGGATCAGCAGGGTGCCGGCCTCGCGGTCGGTCAGGGCCTGCTTCTCCGCGGTGTCGTCCGCGACTGGGCCGCTGGGGCCGAGGCCCACGTGGCAGTGGGCGTCCACCAGGCCGGGCAGGGCCCAGCCGTTCACGGTGCGGGTGTCACGGGCGCCTTGTGGGCGCTCGTAGGTGATTCTGCCGCCGACGATCCAGAGCTCGTCCCGGATGTCGTCGGGGCCGATGAGTACACGGCCCTTTACGTGCAGTACCGCCTGATCGCTCATGGGTGCACTTTAGTTCGGCGACCGCGGGTTGGTTGTGGTCCCCCAGCCTTCGGCCGGGAGGTGCCCCCAGGTCGCGCCCCTACGGGGCGCTGTCCTCCTCCACGTCCGCCATCGCCGGGTCCAGGAGGCGGGACAGGAAGTGGCGGGTCCGCTCGTGGGTCGGGTTGGTGATGACCTGGGCCGGGGGGCCGTCCTCGACGATGACGCCGGCGTCCATGAAGACCACGCGGTCGGCGACCTCGCGGGCGAAGGTCATCTCGTGGGTGACGACCATCATGGTCATGCCCTCGTCGGCGAGCATGCGCATCACGGCGAGGACGTCGCCGACGAGCTCCGGGTCGAGGGCGGAGGTGGGCTCGTCGAAGAGCATCACCTCGGGGCCCATGGCGAGCGCGCGGGCGATGGCGACGCGCTGCTGCTGGCCGCCGGAGAGGGAGGCGGGGTACGCGTCCGCCTTCTCGGAGAGGCCGACCCGCCGGAGGTTCTCGGCGGCGACCTTCGCGGCCGCCTCCTTGTCGCGGCCGAGCACCCGGCGCTGCGGCAGCGTGAGGTTCTCGGTCACCGTCAGGTGCGGGAAGAGGTTGAACTGCTGGAAGACCATGCCGATCCGGCGGCGTACGGCGTCGATGTCCACGTCGGGGTGGGTGACTTCGGTGCCGCCGACGAAGACCTGGCCCTTGGTGGGCTCTTCGAGGAGGTTCACGCAGCGCAGGAGCGTGGACTTGCCGGAGCCGGAGGGGCCGATGACGCACACGACCTCGCCGGAGCGGACCTCCAGGTCGATGCCGCGCAGCACCTCGTTGTCGCCGAACGACTTGTGCAGGCCGCGGACCTGGATCTCCGGCGTGCCGCTCGCGTCCTTCGCGAGGGCCGGACTGCTCGTAGTGCTCACTTGGTGGCCTCCCCGGCCTTCGCCTCAAGGCGGCGTACGACGAAACCGAGCGGGATCGTGACCAGCAGATAGCACAGGCCCGCCACCAGGATCGGTGTCGAGTTGGCGGTCTCGCTGGCCAGGTCGCGGCCGAACTTGGAGAGTTCGCGTTCCTCCAGGGTGACCCCGAGGAACAGCACGAGCGAGGAGTCCTTGAAGAGGAGCACCAACTCGTTGGTGAGCGGCGGGATCACGATCCGGAACGCCTGCGGAATGATGATCGAGACCATGGCCCGGGCATGCGAGAAGCCCAGCGAACGGGCCGCCTCCATCTGCCCCTTGGGGACGGCCTGGATGCCCGCGCGGATCGTCTCCGCCATGTACGCGGCGGCCACCAGGCCGAGCGCGAGCGCGACCTTCCCGTACGTGCCGCCGGGGATCTCCGTGCCGGGGAACGCCAACGGCACGGCGACGCCCACGAAGATGAAGATCAGCAGGGCGGGCAGCCCGCGGAAGATCTCGATGTAGATACCGGCGAGCCAGCGGTACGGCCCCACGGAGGAGAGCCGCATCAGGGCGACGACCACACCGAGGGCGAGGCCGAAGACGAAGCCGGACACCGTGTAGAGGACGGTGTTCTTGAGCGCCAGCGTGATGATGTCCGGGAACATCCGCTCGGCCAGGTCGACTTGGGCGAACTGGTTCCGCAACTGCCCCCAGTCGGCCGTGACGCCGAGGGCGACCAGGGCGGCGACGAACACCGCGTACTGGACGCCGCGCGACACGGCCCGCTTCTGACGTCTGGTCAGACCGCTTCTGCGTGGCTGGACTTCGGTGTCCGTCCCACTCATGAGGCGGCGGACGGGGAAGCGGAGGCGGCGCTCTCGTCGTACGGGCCGATCCACTTCTCGTACAGCTTCTTGTAGGTGCCGTCGGACTTCGCGTCCGCCAGCGCCTTGTTGACGGCTTCGAGGAGCTTGGTGTTGCCCTTCTTCATCGTGAAGCCGTACTCCTCACCGGTGTTGATGTTGTCGGCGACCTCGAAGGCGTCGGCGTTGGCCTTGTTCTTCAGCCAGCCCTGGACGACCGGGTAGTCGATGACGACGGCCTTGACCTGGCCGGTGCGCAGGCCGTTGAGGAGCGCGTCGGAGGACTCGAAGGAGACCGGGTCGACGCCCTTGCTCTTCGCGAACTCCTCGCCGGTGGTCTGCGCCTGGGCGCCGACCTTCTTGCCCTTGAGGTCGGCGAAGGAGGAGATGCCGCTCTTCTTGTCGGCCAGGACGGCCTGGGTGGCCTCGAAGTACGGGTCGGAGAAGTCGACGTTCTTCTTGCGCTCGTCGGTGATCGTCATGCCGGCCGCGGCGAGGTCGCACTGGCCGGCGTTGAGGGACCCGCCGGTCTTGAAGTTCTCGAAGGGCTGGTCGAGGATCACCTGCTTCACGCCCAGGTCCTTGGCGACCAGGTCGATCAGCGAGACGTCGAAGCCCTGCACCTTGCCGTCGATCTCCGACTGGAACGGCGGGTACGGCAGGTGCGTGCAGGTGGTGAGCTGCCCGCCCTTCGCCAGTTCGACCCCGTTCGCGGTGGTCTTCTTGCCCCCGTCGTCGTCCGAAGAACAGCCGGCGACGAGCAGCAGCCCGGCCGTCGCGGTGGTGGCGGCCAGCATGCGGGACCGGCGCCCGAGGACCATCTTCACGGGGGTTGACCTCCTGTGGGGAAACTGTGGCTTCTGATTATAAGGAAAGGTTTGAGGCTCTCAAACCATTCCCATGGCCATTGGGCCGTCCGGCCTCAGAAGTCGTCGGTGGGGTGGGCGGGAACCCGCCCGTTACGCTCGTGTGCGTCTACCCCGTGAGCGCCATCCGTGAACAGCGCCATCCGTGAACGAAGAGAGCACTGCTGTGACCCACCCCTTCCTGGACCTGGCGCCGCTGAGCGCCGCGCACTTCGCGTCGATCGAGGACCGCGTGGCGCGGCTGCTCTCCACCGAGCAGGACGTCCTGATCACCCAGGGCGAGGCGCTGCTGCCGCTGGAGGGTGCCATCCGCGGCGCCGCCGGTCCCGGCACGACGGCTCTCAACGTGATCACCGGTCCGTACGGGCAGACGTTCGGCGACTGGCTGAGGGACTGCGGCGCGACGGTGTACGACCTGGCCGTCCCCTTCCACTCAGCGGTCACGGCCGCGCAGATCGAGGAGGCCTTCGCCGAGCACCCGGAGATCGACTTCGTCTCGCTCGTCCACGCGGAGGCGGCCACCGGCAACACCAACCCGGTCGCGGAGATCGGCGAGGTCGTACGGGCGCACGGTGCCCTCTTCTACCTGGACGCGGTGGCGTCGATCGGCGCGGAGCCGGTGCTGCCGGACGCGTGGGGCGTGGACCTGTGCGTGATCGGCGCGCAGAAGGCGATGGGCGGGCCTGCCGGGGTCTCCGCGGTCTCGGTGAGCGAGCGTGCCTGGGCCCGGATGTCCGCCAACCCGCACGCTCCGCGCCGCTCGTACCTCTCCCTCCTGGACTGGAAGGAGCGCTGGATCGACACCGGGCGCCGGGTGCTCCTGCACGCCCCGGCCCAGTTGGAGATGCTCGCGCTGGAGGCGTGCGTGGTCCGTATCGAGGAGGAGGGGCTCGACACGGTGATGTCCCGCCACGCGGCGGCGGCCGCCGCGACCCGGGCGGGTGCGCTCTCGCTGGGCGGGGGCATCGAGCCGTACGTGTACGAGGACTCGGCGGCGGCCCCGGTCGCCACGACGCTGCGTACGCCGGTCGGGGTCGACGCCTCCGCCGTGGTGGCCGGGGCGCTGGCCACCGACCCGACGTTGCCGCTGGCCGCGGGCGGCGGCGCCCTGGCCAAGGAGATGATCCGGGTCAACCACTACGGGCCTGCGGCGCCCCTGGACACCGTCCAGTCCTGCCTCTCCGCACTGCGCACGGCGCTGGCCGAGGACTGATTCCGTCTGCGACCAGCCACAACGAACCCGCAGGCACGGGAATGCCCCAAGCCCATTGAACGTTCACGTATCGAGCGGAGGCAGCCTCCGCGTCCGTCCGTACGAGCCGAAAGAGCCGAAGACATGCGCGTCGAGATCTGGAGCGACATCGCCTGCCCCTGGTGCTACGTGGGCAAGGCCCGCTTCGAGAAGGCGCTCGACGCCTTCCCGCACCGCGACGACATCGAGGTGGTGCACCGCTCCTTCGAGCTCGACCCGGGGCGTGCCAAGACCGACATCCAGCCGGTGATCAGGATGCTCACCAAGAAGTACGGCATGAGCGAGGCGCAGGCGCAGGCCGGTGAGGAGAACCTCGGCACGCAGGCCGCCGCCGAGGGTCTGGAGTACCGCACCCGGGACCGCGACCACGGCAGCACCTTCGACATGCACCGGCTGCTGCACCTCGCCAAGGAGCGGGGCCGGCAGGACGAGCTGATCCAGGTCTTCTACAAGGCGAACTTCGCCGAGGAGCGGTCCGTCTTCGGCGACGACGAGCGGCTCGTGGAGCTGGCCGTCTCCGCCGGGCTCGACGCCGACGAGGCCCGCAAGGTGCTCGCCGACCCGGCCGCGTACGCCGACGAGGTCCGCGCCGACGAGCGCGAGGCGGCCGAGCTGGGCGCGAACGGCGTGCCGTTCTTCGTCCTCGACCGGAAGTACGGCGTCTCCGGCGCCCAGCCCGCCGAGGTCTTCGCGCAGGCCCTGGAGCAGGCTTGGGGCAGCCACTCGCCGCTCAAGCTGATCCAGCAGGACGACGCCGAGGCGTGCGGCCCCGACGGATGCGCGGTGCCGCAGAACTGACGGGGACGGCAAAAGCGCAGGTCGGGGCCGATCCATAAGCGCTGCTTGGCGAAACCACGTAGAAGTCGGCAATGGACGGGGAGATCCGCGGGCCGCAGAGTGGTCCCATGGAGACCTTCGAGACCCTCGTCCGAGCCGAGTTCGCCGCGAAGAACACCTATCTCAACACCGCGAGCACCGGGCTGCTCCCGGCCCGCGCGGTCGACGCCATGCGGGCCGGTGTCGAGTCCGTGGCGGCCGGGCAGCCGCAGGACATGTTCGCCGACGTGGAGGCGGCCCGCGCCGCCTTCGCCCGCCTCGTCGGGGTCCCGGACCGCCGGGTCGCGGCCGGGGCCTCCGTCGCCGTCTACAGCGGACTGATCGCCGCCTCGCTGCCCGAGGGCGCCGAAGTCCTCACCGCCGAGGCCGACTTCACCTCCGTGGTGAACCCCTTCCACATGCGCCGCGACCTCAAGGTGCGCACCGTGCCGCTGGAGCGGGTCGCCGAGTCGGTGCGCCCGGGCACCGCGCTCGTCGCGGTCAGCGCCGCACAGTCCGCGGACGGCCGGATCGTCGATCTGCCGGCCCTGCGCGAGGCCGCGCGCGAGCACGGGGCCCGTACGTACATCGACGCGTCGCAGGCCACCGGCTGGCTGCCCGTCGAGGCGGACGCGTACGACTACGTGTCCTCCGTCGCCTTCAAGTGGCTCGTCTGTCCGCGGGGCGTGGCTTTCCTGGTCGTTCCGGAGGACCTGGGAGGGCTCAACCCGATCTTCGCGGGCTGGGTCGCGGGAGAGCACCCCTGGGACAGCTGCTACGGACCGGTCGAGGAACTCGCCCGCTCCGCACGGCGGTTCGACGAGAGCCCGAGCCTCTTCTCGTACGCGGGTGCCCGCCATTCACTGGAGCTGATCGAGGAGTTGGGCGTGGAGGCCGTGCACGCCCATGACCTCGCCCTCGCCGACCGCTTCCGCGCTGGACTGGCCGGTCTGGGCCAGGAGCCGGTTCCGGCGCCGGGATCTGCGATCGTCTCCGTGCCCGGACTCGGCCGAAGGCAGCCGGAGTTGAGCCGGGCGGGGATCGAAGTCTCGGACCGCGCGGGCAACTTGAGGGCCGCGTTCCACCTGTACAACACGGCCGCGGACGTCGATCGTCTGCTGGACGTCCTGTCGGGCTGATCGCGAGACCCACTGGCGCGGGCTCCAAGGGGACGCTAGGAAGGGCATCACGAGGTGGTGGTGCCGGTGGAGCCAACTCTCCACAAGTCCGAACGGCCGCCCGCGGATGCGGAGTTGCATCAGCGGCTGGTGTACGGCGACGAGTCCGCGCTGTCCGAGGCCTACGCGGCGTACGGCGGGCTCGTGCGGCGGATCGCCGGGCGCGTCACGAACAACCCCGCGGCCGCCGAGGACGTGGCGCAGGAGGTCTTCGCCCAGCTGTGGAGCAGGCCGTACGCGTTCGACGCGCGCCGGGGCTCGCTGCGCACCTGGCTGTCCGTGCTCGCGCACCGGCGGGCCGTGGACTGGGTGCGCGGCGAGGCCCGGCACCGCAAGGCCGCCGGGGCGGACGACTCCGCGCTGCACGCCATCGCCGACACCGGGCCCAGGCCCGACGAGGCGGTCGTCGACCGTGAGCGCTCGCTGCTGCTGCACTCCGCGCTGGCCGAACTCCCGCAGCCGCAGCGGGAGGTGGTCCACCTCGCCTACTTCGCGGGCCGCACCTACCGCCAGGTCGCCGTCGAGCTCGGCATCCCGGAGGGCACCGCCAAGACCCGCCTACGGTCCGCGCTGCGCAAGTTGGCCGAGACTTTGGCCGAGCCGCCGGATCCGGTGTGGGAAAGGGGCGCATGATGGCGACAGGGGAAGGGGGCGTCCGGTGACCGACGACCACGACGGTGTGCCCGAGCTGCTGGCCGCCTGGGCCTTCGGCGCGCTGCGGCCCGCGGACGAGAAGGCGGTACCGGCGCACCTGGCCCGCTGCGAGAGCTGCGCGGCGGAGGCGGAACGGCTCCGCGAGACCGTACGGCTGCTGGACGTGCCACCGGGGTCGGCCGCGGGCAACGGCTCGCCCGCGACGGCCGCGCGGAACGGTTCGGCCGCGGTCTCGCAGAACGGTTCGGCGGCCGGGGTGACGGGCGACGGTTCGGCAGCGGGGGCGACGGGCGGCGGTTCCGCGGGAGCGTCCGTCGGCAGCGGTTCCGCCGCCGCGGACGGTGTGCTCGCCCTCGCCCTGCGGTCCCGGCCCGCCCTGCCGCGGGTCGCCGCGCACGCGGCCCCGTACGCGGCGGCCGTCGCCGGACTGCGCGCGCTGCTGCGGGAGGTGGACGGCCACGGGCCGTGGGGCACGCCCGTCGTGCACGACTGGGACGTCCGCGACACCGTCGCCCATCTGATCGCCGCCGACGAGCATCTGGCCGTGCGCCTGGGCCTTCGGACCCACACACCGCCCTCGCGGACAGGCGGGGACACGCCGTGGGAGGAGGCCTGGAACACGCGGACCGCCGACGTCATCGCGTACGAGCGGACGCGTGACCCCGAGGAGACGGTGGCCGCCTGGGCCGCGCGGGCCGCCGCGCTGCTGGCCACACCCGAGGCCCGCGATCCCGAACGGGCCTCGCACGCGACGACGTTGATGGGGGTACGGCTGCCGGTCGCCGACCACTTCGTCGTGCGCGCCTTCGAGACGTGGATCCACACGGACGACATCGGCCGCGCGCTCGGTCTCGCCGTACCGCCGCCCCCGGACGCCCAGTTGTGGCGGCTGGTCCGGCTCGCCGTCCGCATCCTCGGCATGGCCCTGGGGCCCACGGCACCGCCGGTGCTGTTCGCGGTGACCGCCGGCGAGAGTTCCACCGAGTGGGTGCTCGGCTCCGAGGACGAGGCGGTCCGGGGCGAACTCGTCCTGGACGCAGTGGACTTCTGCCTGCTCGTGGGCGGCCGGTACACACCCGACGAGGTACCGAGGGGCATGGCGGGCGACGAGGGCGCCGTACGCGACGTACTGGAGCGGGCGGCCGCCCTGTCCTGGCTGTAGGCACACAGCCCACAGGGGCTGCACGGACTGCACGGTGCTGTAAGGCAGTTGGCCCGGTGTCCGACTCCCCCTGAGTCGGACACCGGGCCAATCGCCTTCAGGCGTACGTCACTTCACTCTCAGACGTGTGTCACCTCACCGGGGTGAAGTCCCTCGCTCCGATGAACTCGGGCCGGCGTACCGGTGCCGAGAACGGCTCCACCGCCGTGTTCTCCACGCTGTTGAACACGATGAAGACGTTCGAGCGCGGGAACGGCGTGATGTTGTCGCCCGAACCGTGCATGCAGTTGCAGTCGAACCAGGTGGCCGAGCCGGCCTTGCCCGTGAAGAGCTTGATGCCGTGCCTGGACGCGAACTTGGTGAGCGCCTCGTCGGACGGCGTGCCCGCGTCCTGCATCTGCAGCGACTTCTTGTAGTTGTCCTTCGGCGTGGCTCCGGAACAGCCGAGGAACGTGTGGTGCGACCCCGGCATGATCATGAGGCCGCCGTTGGTGTCGTGGTTCTCCGTCAGCGCGATCGAGACGGACACCGTCCGCATGTTCGGCAGACCGTCCTCGGCGTGCCAGGTCTCGAAGTCCGAGTGCCAGTAGAAGCCGCTCGCGCCGAAGCCGGGCTTGACGTTGATCCGCGACTGGTGGACGTACACGTCGGAGCCGAGGATCTGCCGGGCGCGACCGACCACGCGCTCGTCGCGTACGAGCTGGGCGAAGATCTCGCTGATCCTGTGGACCTCGAAGACCGAGCGGATCTCCTGCGACTGCGGCTCGACGATCGAGCGCTCGTCGGCACGGATCGCCGGGTCTGTGACGAGGCGCTCCAACTCCGCGTGGTAGAGCGCGACTTCGTCGTCACCGATGATCTGGTCGACGGCGAGGAAACCGTCACGCTCGTACGACTGCAGGTCGGCCCCGGGGATCGGTCCCGGTGTGCCGGGCTCGCTCCAGACGACCGGGTCCTGCCGGGGCACGGACACCTCGCTGGTGCCACGGCTGGGATACAGGTCGGTGATGGTCGTCATCGGTTCAGACCTCCTCGGGCTCGGTCAGCAGGGGGTAGACGCCGTTCTCGTCATGGTCCTCCCGTCCGGTCACCGGCGGATTGAAGACACAGATGCAGCGGAAGTCCTGCTTGATCCGCATCGTGTGCCTCTCGTGCCCGTCGAGGAGGTACATGGTTCCCGGCGTGATCGTGTACTTCTCGCCGGTCTCGTCGTCGGTGAGCTCGGCCTCGCCCTCGACGCAGACGACGGCCTCGATGTGGTTCGCGTACCACATCGACGTCTCCGTACCCGCGTACAGGATCGTCTCGTGAACGGAGAAGCCGACCCTCTCCTTGGCGAGGACGATGCGCTTGCTCTCCCAGGTACCCGACGCCGATTTCACGTGTCGGTCAGTGCCTTCGATCTCCTTGAACGAACGGACTATCACGGTGCTGCGAAGCCTCCTTCAGGCTGGTGCTCGGCTGTTGTGGCCTTGTTGGCCGTGGTGGTTCAGGCCGTCTCGTGGACGGCGCGGGCGAGGATGCGCAGGCCCTCGTCCAGTTCCTCGGGGGTGATGGTGAGCGCCGGGAGGAGTTTCACGACCTCGCTCTCCGGGCCCGACGTCTCGATGAGCAGGCCGAGTTCGAAGGCCCGCTTGGCGATCAGGCCCGCGCGCTCCTTGTCGTGGAACTCCATGCCCCAGACCAGGCCCCGGCCGCGGTACTCCTTGACGTCGGCGAGGTTCTCCTCGGTGATCGAGATGAACGCCTCCTCGACCTGCTCGCCACGGGTGCGGGTCTGCTTCTCCATGGCGGGGCCGTCGGACCAGTACGTCTCCAGGGCGGCGGCGGCCGTCACGAACGCGGGGTTGTTGCCGCGGAACGTGCCGTTGTGCTCGCCCGGCTCCCAGATGTCCAGCTCGGGCTTGAACAGGCACAGGGACATGGGCAGTCCGTAGCCGCTGATGGACTTGGAGACGGTGACGATGTCGGGGGTGATGCCCGCCTCCTCGAAGGAGAAGAACGCCCCGGTCCGGCCGCAGCCCATCTGGATGTCGTCGACGATCAGCAGCATGTCCTGGCGCTCGCACAGCTCGGACAGGGCGCGCAGCCACTCCGGGCGGGCGACGTTGATGCCGCCCTCGCCCTGCACGGTCTCGACGATCACGGCGGCGGGCTTGTTGAGTCCGGAGCCCTGGTCCTCCAGGAGCCGCTCGAACCAGAGGAAGTCCTCGACCTTGCCCTCGAAGTAGTTGTCGAAGGGCATCGGTGTGCCGTGCACGAGCGGGATGCCGGCGCCGGCCCGCTTGAAGGCGTTGCCGGTCACGGCGAGCGAGCCGAGCGACATGCCGTGGAAGGCGTTGGTGAAGGAGACGATCGACTCCCGCCCCTTGACCTTCCGGGCCAGCTTCAGCGCGGACTCGACGGCGTTGGTGCCGGTCGGGCCCGGGAACATGACCTTGTACGGCAGGTCGCGGGGCCGCAGCACCAGGTTCTGGAACGACTCCAGGAACCCGCGCTTCGCGGTCGTCGACATATCGAGACCGTGCGTGACGCCGTCGCGTTCCAGGTAGTCGATGAGGGCGCGTTTCAGTACGGGGTTGTTGTGGCCGTAGTTGAGTGATCCGGCGCCGGCGAAGAAGTCGAGGTACTCATGGCCGTCCTCGTCGAACATGCGGCTGCCCTGCGCGCGGTCGAAGACGGTGGGCCAGGCGCGGCAGTAGCTGCGCACCTCCGACTCCAGGGTCTCGAAGACGCTCAGGTCGGGCTGGGTGATGCTCACGGAGTTGCTCCTCAAGGCGTGGGGGGTTCGTCAGTGCGACAGGGGGCCGATGCGGTACAGCACCTCTGGGTCGTGCGGTCCGTCGGGGAAGTGCGCTGCGTCGAACAGGACCTCGCGCTCGACGGTCGCTCCATGGCGTCCGGCGTACGACGTGAACAGCCGCTCGGAGGCGGTGTTGCCCGGGGTGATGGTGGTCTCGACGGTGGTCAGCTCGTGTGTGCGGGCGATCCGCAGGGTCAGTCCGTCGAGGAGCGCGGCGGCGAGGCCGCGTCCGCGCTGTTCCGCGTCGACGGCCACCTGCCACACGAGAAGCGTGTGCGGGCGCTCGGGCCGGATGTAGCCGGTGACGAAGGCGACCGGCTCGCCGTCGGCCGTGCGCGCCACCGCGGAGGTGCCGGCGAAGTCACGGCACCACAGCAGGTAGCTGTAGGAGGAGTTCAGGTCGAGGTTCCCGGAGTCCTTGGCAATGCGCCAGAGCGCGGCTCCGTCCACCACGTGCGGACGGTCGATCCGCAGCCCTTCCGGCATTTCCAGGAATTCCGCTTGCAGGTCTGCTTGTGCGGCGGTCATGCGGATTGAATTTACCCAGCCAAAGTTCAAATTGCATCGCCGGATGGGGTTACGCCAACGCGCCCGCTGTGTTATCACGCGGGCGCGGACGCCGCGTAGCACTGGCCCGAAGCCACCACTTTATCCCGAAAATACCGGAGAAAGCGGGCGCCATGTGTGTTGCGTCACAGCCGCGTAATCACCACGAGATCTGCCCGAATTAAGAGGTTGGTGTTCGCGGAATCTTAGCGTTTAGGTTCGGAGAAAGCGGGCAGAAGAATACGGGAAGCTGTGCTGAATAAGTTCCCGAAAAGACCGGGGAATAGTCACCCGAATAAACCGATCCGGAATTCCCCGATCCCCCACGGCCCCGCTGGTCAGACGCCTGTGGCCCCGTCGATCCGCTCCCTGACGATGTCCGCGTGGCCGTTGTGCCGCGCGTACTCCTCGATCAGGTGGACAAGGATCCAGCGCAGACTGACCTCCAGCCCGGCCATCGGACCCTCGACGATCCGGCCGGTGTCGTCCAGCGACCGCCCGGCGGACAGCTCCTGCCCCCGCCCGACCTCGCGGCGCCAGTCCGCCAGCGCTTCGTCGAGCCCGCGCTCCGGGTCGAGTGCGTAGCCGCCGGCGCCGTCCTCGTACAGCGTCGGCACGTCGAGGCCCGCGAACACCGCCTGGAACCAGTTCCGCTCCACCTCGGCGAGGTGCTGCACCAGCCCGAGCAGCGTCAGCTCCGACGGCGCGGCGGACGCCAGCCGCACCTGGCCGTCGTCCAGCCCCGCGCACTTCGACTCCAGGGTGGCCCGGTGGAACGCGAGCCAGCTCTCCAGCATGGGCCGCTCCTCCCCGGTCATGAGCGGGAGGGGGCGGCCGTCCGGCAGGGTCTGGTACGTGTCGGTGGTCATGCTCGGCAGCATGCCACCGGGCGTCCGCCGGTACGACCCCGCCGGCCGTCTCTCAGGTGCCGTCCCTGAGGTCCGCCGGCCAGTCCGGGCGGAACTCGATGTGGTCGTAGGTGACCACGCAGCCCTCGCCCATCGGGGACTGGGTCATGAAGCCGATCAGGGCGGCGCCGGTCTCCTTCTCGTCGGCCAGGGTGAAGAGGCGGATGAAGGTCCACCGCTTGCCGTCCCTGGACGCGTGGAAGGCGAAGGCGCGGCCTGTGCGGCTGATCCTCAGCCAGACCGAACTGCCGTCCACCGTGAAGGAGTTGGCGTCGTCGGAGTGGCCCCGGGTGACGACCGTGCAGACGGTGGGCACGTCCGGCGAGTTCTCCAGGCAGAGCTTGGCCCAGGCCCGCTCGCCCACATGCGCGTACAGCACACCCGCGTCGAAGGCCCCGGCGAAACCGACCGTGACCCGGGCGATGAGCTGGAAGTCCCCCTCCGGCGACCCGAGCAGCCGGGGGGCGTCGGACGCGGGGTCCAGGCCCTCGTCGGTCGGCGGCACGAACCGGTCCTGCCGTGCCCCGGCCCACCCGGTGAGCACCCCGTCCTCGTACGACCAGTGCCCGTCGGGCCCGTACGTCCGGAGAGAAAAGGGAAGTTCAGGAAGTTCCAAGTCCATCCCCCGAGTCTGTCAGGTCCACCCCCTCGCCCAGAAAGGGGCGCGGGGTCCTTCAGGCACGCCTCTTCAGGGGCCGACCTGCGGCTCCGCCACGTGGGCCCAACCAGCCACAGCGGGCCCGCAGCCGCAAACCGGCCACGGGCCCCACGGCGCTCCGAGCGGAGCGCTACCGCTCCAGTCGCCCGTCGTACCGTCGCGGCAACCCCAGCGGATTGTCGTCACGGAGTTCCGCCGGCAGCAGCGCCTCGGGCGTGTTCTGGTACGCGACCGGCCGCAGCCACCGCTCGATCGCCGTACCGCCGACCGACGTGGACGTGGAGGTGGTCGCCGGGTACGGCCCCCCGTGGTGCTGGGCGGGCGCGACGGCGACACCGGTCGGCCACGCGTTGACCAGGACCCGCCCAGCGAGCGGCGTCAGCTCGGCGAGGATCTCCGCACCGCGCCCCTCGCCGGCCGTCTCCTCCGTGGAGAGGTGGACGGTCGCGGTGAGGTTGCCGGGCAGCCGGGCCAGCACCGCGTTCGCCTCGGCCTCGTCCTCGTAGCGCGCGACGACGGTGACCGGCCCGAAGCACTCCTCCAGGAGCAGGTCGTAGTCGCCCTCGCTCGCGAGCCGCTCGGCCGGAACCGTCAGGAAGCCGGGGCTCACCGTGTGCTCGCTGCCCGCGCCCGGGGTCACCGGGGCGTCCACGTCGGGGAGTTCGGCCCGCTCGGCGACGCCCGCGACGAAGTTGTCGCGCATGCGGTGGTCCAGGAGGACGCCCGCGTCCGTGTCGCTCACCGCGTCCGTGAGCGACTTGACCAGGCGGTCACCGGACGCGCCGGCCGGAGCCAGCACCAGACCCGGCTTCACGCAGAACTGGCCGACACCCATCGTCATGGAGCCCGCGAGCCCCGTACCGATCGCCTCGGCGCGCTCGGCGGCCGCGGCCTCGGTGATGACGACGGGGTTCAGGGAGCCCAGCTCGCCGTGGAAGGGGATCGGCGCGGGGCGGGCGGCCGCCGCGTCGAAGAGGGCACGTCCACCGCGTACCGAACCGGTGAATCCGGCGGCCGTGACCAGCGGGTGCTTGACGAGCTCGACGCCCGCCTCGAAGCCGTGCACCAGGCCGAGGACGCCGTCCGGGATGTCGTGCTGGGCGGCGGCCCGGCGCAGGACGGACGCGACCAGCTCGGACAGGCCCGGGTGGTCGGGGTGCGCCTTGACGACGACCGGGCAGCCCGCGGCGAGCGCGCTCGCGGTGTCGCCGCCGGGGACGGAGAAGGCGAAGGGGAAGTTCGAGGCCGAGTAGACGGCGACGACGCCCAGCGGCACCTTGTAGCGGCGCAGGTCCGGGATCGGCGGGGTCGCGGTGCCGTCGGGGTGGTTGATCACGACCCCGAGGAACTCGCCCTCGTCGACGATGTCCGCGAAGGACCGCAGCTGGTAACAGGTGCGGGCGAGCTCGCCGGTGAGCCGGACCGGACCGAGCGCGGTCTCCGCGTCCGCGGCCTCGACCAGGTGCTCCTTGGCGCCTTCGAGCTGGTCGGCCACGGAACGCAGGAAGGCCGCGCGGACCGTGCGGTCGGCGAGTGCTCCCCGGGCGGCGTGGGCCGCGCGGACGGCCGCGTCCACCTCCTGGGCCGTGGCTTCCACCGCAACCTGCTCGCGCTGCTTCCCGGTTCGGGGGTCGACACTCCAGACTGGTGCTGCTGCCACCGCGGGTCCCTCCAGATGTAATGCCGCAGTACATGTGCCACTCACCAGCGGCGTTCGATATGCTGAACGCTGTCTCTGGTGGTGAATATGCTGGAGACTATTTCCCGGCGAACTAGGGGGTCAAGGCGATGTCGGCAGTCGAGACGGGCGGCGGGGCACAGGTCAAGTCCGCGGTGCGGACGGTTGAATTGCTCGAGTACTTCGCCGGACGCCCCGGGATGCACTCCCTGGCCGCCGTGCAGGAGGCCGTCGGATACCCCAAGTCCAGTCTTTACATGCTGCTGCGCACGCTTGTCGAGCTCGGCTGGGTGGAGACCGACGCGACGGGCACGCGGTACGGCATCGGCGTACGGGCCCTGCTCGTCGGCACGTCGTACATCGACGGCGACGAGGTCGTGGCAGCCGCGCGGCCGACCCTGGACCGGCTCTCCGACGACACCACGGAGACGATCCACCTGGCACGCCTCGACGGCACGAACGTCGTCTACCTCGCGACCCGCCAGTCCCAGCACTACCTCCGCCCCTTCACGCGCGTCGGCCGCCGGCTGCCCGCGCACTCCACGTCGCTCGGCAAGGCGCTGCTCGCCACACACACCGACGAGCAGGTACGGAAGCTGCTCCCGGAGACGCTGCCCGCGCTGACCGAGCACACGATCACCGACCGGGAGAAGCTCATCGAGGAGCTGCACCAGGTGCGGGAGCAGGGCTTCGCGGTGGACCGCGAGGAGAACACGCTCGGGCTGCGCTGCTTCGGCGTCGCGATCCCCTACCGGACGCCCTCTCGGGACGCGATCAGCTGCTCGGTGCCGGTGGCGCGGCTGACGCCCGCGCACGAGCAGATGGTGAAGGACGCGCTGTTCGACGCGCGGGACCGGCTGACCCTCGCCACCCGGAGGCTCTGACATGTCCGGCATGCCCGACGCGGAGGTCGTGCTCCGCGAGATCCACGACAGCGATCTGCCGGTGTTCTTCCGGCAGATGATGGATCCCGAGTCGGTGCGGATGGCCGCGTTCACCGCGAAGGACCCGACGGACCGGGACGCCTTCGACGCCCACTGGAAGCGGATCCGCGGCTTGTCCGACGTCGTCAACCGTACGGTCCTCGTCGACGGTGACGTGGTCGGCAACGCGGCGGTGTACGGCCCGCCGGACGAGCGCGAAGTGACGTACTGGATCGACAGGGCGTACTGGGGGCGCGGGATCGCCACGGGGGCGTTGCGGGCGCTGCTCGACGCCGTGCCCGAGCGTCCGTTGTTCGCTCGGGCCGCCGCGGACAACGTGGGATCGCTGCGGGTCCTGGAGAAGTGCGGGTTCCGCGTCTCCGGGCACGACAGGGGGTTCGCGAACGCGCGGAGCGAGGAGATCGACGAGGTGGTTCTGGTGCTGGAGGGGGCGCCGTAGGGCAGATGTCCGCCTCCCCCGTGCGGCGGAGGTGGATCGTCATCGCGCAGGACGTGTTTCGGTGGGGCGGGACGGGAGCGTGGGTGACATGACGCAGCTGCTCCCCTCCGGTCTCGTGGCGAAGCGGTCGGCGTGACCGTACTGGCCCGGACCCTGTTCGGGAGGCGGGCGTGTCGGCGGTGGATCCATCTGATCCTCGGTGGCGCGCTCGCCATGCCGTACGTCTTCGTCGGCGAGCTGATCGTCGGCCCGTTCACGAACTCGCAGAACCTGTTCAGTTCGCTGCCCCACCAGCTTCTCGCCTTCGGCGCCGGGCTGCCGCTCGCCGCGGTCACCGGGGTGTTCCCGCTGACCCGGCCGATGTCGGTGGCCGTGGTCCGGGCGCTGTGCGGGGTCGACGGCGACCGTCTCGCCGACGGGCCCGCGCGCACCCGGCAGGCGAAGGGGCGTACGGCGGTGTGGTTCACGCTGCACCTGGGGTTCGGCGGGGTGATCGCCGGAATGTCCCTGGCGACGCCGCCCTTCGCGGTGGTGCTGATCGTGCTGCCGCTCTACGTGTGGCTGCGCGGCTCCCGGCTCGATCTGCCCGAACTCTTCGACCACGCCTGGGTGTTGGCGCTCTCCCCGGTCGCGGGCGCGGCGACGCTGGCGGCCCTCGCCGGCTGTGCGGCGGGCGCGGGCGCGCTGCTGGCCCGCTGGGCGCCGGAGTTGCTCGGGCCCACGCCCGAGGATCGGCTCGCCGCCGCGGAGGCCCGCGCCGCCGACCTCGCCGTACGCAACCGGCTGGCCCGCGAGCTGCACGACTCCGTCGGCCACGCGCTGAGCGCGGTCACGCTCCAGGCGAGCGCGGCCCGCCGGGTCCTGGACAGCGACCCGGAGTTCGTGCGCGAGGCGCTGGCCGCGATCGAGGACACCACGCGGCGCACGGTGGGCGAACTCGACGCCGTACTGGGTGTGTTGCGCGATGCGGGCTCCTCCGGCGGCGCACCGGGCTCCCCGGGCACGACCCCGGCCCCCGCTCCCTCGCCCACCCTCGCCGCCGATCTCGACGGACTGCTTCGCCGCACCCGCGCGGGCGGCCTCCGCGTGACCGCCGCTGTAGAGGCCGACTCCGAGGCGCTGCCCCCGCTCGTCTCCCGCGAGGCGTACCGCATCGTGCAGGAGGCGCTGAGCAACGCCCTGAAGCACGCCGGTCCCGGGACCTCCGTGGCCCTCCGGATCAGGGTGGTCCGCGACGGCGAGGAGCTGGCCATCACCGCCGAGAATCCCGCGCCGACGGCCGCGGTCCCCCGCCCCGGCGGCGGCCACGGCCTGCGCGGCGTCGCCGACCGGGCCCGGCTCCTGGGCGGCAGCACGGAGTGCGGCCCGGTGGACGGGGTGTGGCGGCTGCACGTACGACTCCCCCTGGAAGGACCCGTATGACCATCCGGATCGTCCTCGCCGACGACGAGCGCATGGTGCGCACCGCGCTGCGCGCGATCCTGACGGCCGAGCCCGGTCTGGAGGTCGTCGGCGAGGCGGCCACGGGCGCCGAGGCCGTGTCCGTCGTCCGCGAGCTGGCGCCGGACGTCGTCCTCATGGACGTCCGCATGCCCGAGATCGACGGCATTCGCGCCACCGAGCAGATCCTGGCGACGCTTCCCGATCCCCCGCGCATCGTCGTGGTGACGACCTTCGAGAACGACGCGTACGTGTACGAGGCGCTGCGCGCCGGGGCGTCCGGGTTTCTGCTCAAGCGGGCCGACGCCGACGCGCTGGTCCAGGCCGTCCGGCTGGTCGCGCGCAGCGACAGCCTGCTGTTCCCGGCGGCCGTGCGGGCGCTCGCCACCGAGTACGGGCGGGCGAAGGCGGCGCCGCCGGCCTGGGTGGCGCGGCTGACCGGCCGGGAGAGCGAGGTCCTGCGGCTGATGGCCGCCGGGCTCACCAACGCCGAGATCGCCGGCCGCATCGGCGTCGGGCCCGCGACGGTGAAGACCCACGTGGCGGCCGTCCTGGCGAAGACGGCGACCCGGGACCGTACACAGGCGGTGATCGCGGCGTACGAGGCGGGCTTCATGAAGGGTGTATGAGAAATCCGGGTGGGTGGGAACGATCGGGTCCGTCCCGGTCGTCGTCCATATGGGATGAACAAAACGATCAGGCGCGCGTCCGTCTTCACCCTGCTGCTCGTCCTCGCCCTCCTTGTCCGGGCGACCTGGGTGCAGTTCTACGAAGGCCAGGCGCTCGCGGACAGCAAGGACAACCGACGGAACGCGATCGAGCAGTACGCGTACCCACTCGGGAACATCATCGTGGCCGGCGACGCGATCACCGGTTCCGCGCAGACGACAGGAAGCGACCTCAAGTACAAGCGCACGTACACCGACGGCAGCCTCTACGCGGCGGTCACGGGCTACAGCTCGCAGGTGTTCGGGGCGACGCAGTTGGAGGGCGTCTACCAGGATCTGCTCGACGGCACGGACAACCGCCTGAAGGACCCTCTCGACACGGTCACCGGCAAGCGCGCCGACCCGGGTGACGTGGTCACCACGATCGACCCGGACGTGCAGAAGGCGGCGTACAACGCGCTCGGTGACAAGAAGGGCGCCGCCGTCGCGATCGACCCGAAGACCGGCAAGATCCTCGGCGCCGTGTCCACCCCGTCGTACGACCCCTCGGTGCTCAGCGCGGGCGACTCCGCCGCCTGGAAGAAGCTGACGAAGGACCCGGAGAAGCCGATGACGAACCGGGCGCTGCGCCAGCCGCTGCCGCCGGGCTCGACGTTCAAGCTGGTCGTCGCGGCCGCCGCGCTGGAAAACGACCTGTACGCCTCGGTGGACACGAAGACCGACAGCCCGAACCCGTACACACTGCCGGGCACGACCAGGGTCCTGGAGAACGAGAGCAAGTCCGCACCCTGTGAGAACGCGACGATCCGGGTCGCCCTCCAGTACTCGTGCAACAACGTCTTCGCGAAGATGGCCGTCGACCTGGGCCAGGACAAGCTGAAGGCGATGGCCGAGAAGTTCGGCTTCAACGACACGTCGCAGGACGTGCCCGTGCGGGCGTACGAGAGCGTGTATCCCTCGGACATGGACCGGTCGTCCACCGCGCTGACGGGCATCGGCCAGTTCGACGTGACCGCGACGCCGTTGCAGATGGCCATGGTGTCGGCCACCATCGCCAACGGCGGGAAGCTGGTCTCGCCGCACATGGTGTCGCAGATCAGTGACTCGGACGGCAACGTGCTGGAGAACTACGACGACTCGACGGACTCGACGGAGATCGTCAGCTCGTCCACGGCCGAGCAGCTGCGGTCGGCGATGCAGACGGTCGTCGAGGAGGGCACGGGAACGAACGCCCGGATCTCCGGGGCGACGGTGGGCGGCAAGACCGGCACGGCTCAGCACGGTGAGAACAACAGCCAGACGCCGTACGCGTGGTTCACGTCGTACGCGAAGGACGACTCCAGCGGCAAGGAAGTGGCTGTCGCCGTGCTGGTCGAGCAGTCGGATGCGGCACGGTCGGAGGTCAGCGGCAACGGGTTGGCCGCGCCGGTCGCGAAGGCGATGATGCGGGCCGCGCTGAAGAACTGACGGTTCGCGCAGTTCCCCGCGTCCCAAAAGGCTGCGCAGTTCCCCGCGCCCCTGAGAAGGGGCGCGGGGAACTGCGCAGTCTGGCGGTGACCCCTACTTCACGCCCAGGATCTGTTCGATCGGGTCGATGGCGAAGTAGATGAGGAACAGCACCGACGTTCCCCACAGCAGCCAGTGGACCTCCTTCGCCTTGCCGAGGACGGTCTTGATCAGGACGTAGGCCAGGAAACCCGCGCCGATGCCGTTGGTGATCGAGTAGGTGAAGGGCATCACGGCGATCGTCAGGAACGCCGGGATGGCGATCTCGTAGCGGTCCCAGTCGATGTGCTTGACCTGGGTCATCATCAGGAAGCCGACCGCGACGAGGGCGGGCGCCGCCGCCTGGAGCGGGACGATCGTCAGCAGCGGGGTCATGAACAGGGCGAGGGCGAAGAGCCCGCCGGTGACGAGGTTCGCGAAGCCCGTGCGCGCACCCTCGCCGACGCCCGCCGCCGACTCGATGTACGAGGTCGAGGAGGAGGCGGAGGCCGCGCCGCCCGCGACCGCCGCGGCGCCGTCGATGAGCAGGACGCGGCCGAGGTTGGGAACCTTGCCCTCCTCGTCCAGGAGGCCGGCCTCGGCGCTGATGCCGACGACCGTGCCCATGGTGTCGAAGAAGTCCGACAGGATCAGCGTGAAGACCAGCAGCACGACGGTGATCACGCTCGCCTCGCCGAAGGCGCCGAACAGGCTGAAGTCGCCGAGCAGCCCGAAGTCGGGCGAGGCCACGATGTCGTCGGGGATCTTCGGTGTGGTCAGGCCCCAGCTCTTGATGTCCGCGATCTCGTTGATGACGATCGCGACGACCGTCATGGTCACGATGCTGATCAGGATCGCGCCCTTGACCTTGCGGGCGAGCAGCCCGATGGTCAGCAGCACGCCGAGGCAGAAGACGAGGACCGGCCAGCCGGCCAGCGCGCCGGTGCCGCCGAGCTGCACCGGGACCGTGGTGTTCGCGACGTCGGGTATGCGGGTGACGAATCCGGCGTCGACGAAGCCGATGAAGGCGATGAACAGACCGATGCCGACGCTGATCGCCTGCTTGAGCGGCTGCGGTATCGCGTGCATGACGGCCTCGCGCAGCCCCGTCACCACCAGGACGCAGATCAGCAGGCCCTCAAGGACGATCAGGCCCATCGCGTCGTCCCAGCTCATCAGCGGGGCGATCTGGAAGGCGACGACGGCGTTGAGGCCGAGCCCGGCGGCGAGCGCGAGCGGCAGGTTGCCGCCGACGCCCATGATGACCGTCATCACGGCGGCCACCAGTGCGGTGGCGGTGACCAGTTGGACGTTGTCGAGCTGGTGGCCGAACTTGTCCTTGGCGCTGCCCAGGATGATGGGATTCAGGACAAGGATGTAAGCCATCGTGAAGAACGTGGCGAAGCCGCCGCGTACTTCACGGGCGAAGGTGGAGCCCCTGGCGGAGATCTTGAAGTACCGGTCGACGCTGTTCGCCGGGGGCGGTCCGGCGCTCGGCCGGTCTCCCACCTTCTGAGTTTCGGACATGGCGGATGCTCCTCGTTGCCTGCGGGTTCGGAGTGCGGATGCTGGCTGGATTGTTCCCTCGTTGAACCGTTTTCAGGTTTTCCCCGTGTTACGGAATCGAGTTCGGCCCGCCATACGATGTTCGAAGCGCTGTACGAGCGCCTGATACTCTCTCGGATCTCGCCCCGCAGGACACCGTTCCTTCACACTCGCAACGCAGGGGCCGTATACGTACGTACCCCGTGAGAGCCGTCAGGCGTACCGTGCGGGATTCGACAGGGAGAGGTCGCCCGTGGGCACTGTCGTCGACGACGCCGCCTCTGTGGAGTTCCACGCCTTCTTCGAGCGCCACTACACCGAACTGGCCCGCCTGGCGCATCTGTTGACGGGCGAGTCGGACGCCGCCGACGATCTGGCGGCGGACGCGCTGCTCGCGCTGTGGCACCGCTGGGACCGGGTGCGAGCGGCGGACCATCCGGTGGCGTACGCGCGTGGCGTGGTCGCCAATCTGGCCAGGAGCCGGATCCGCAGCGCGGTGCGTGAGCGCAGACGGATCACGCTGTTCTGGTCGCAGCGCGAGGACAAGACCGAGAACCCCGACATACCGGGCATGGTCGATGTCCAGGAGGCCCTGCGCAGACTGCCGTTCCGCAAGCGGGCGTGCGTGGTTCTGCGGCATTCTTTCGACCTCTCGGAGAAGGACACCGCGCTCGCCCTCGGGATCTCGGTCGGTACGGTGAAGAGCCAGACGTCGAAGGGGATGGCGGAACTGCAGCGGTTGCTGGGGTCCCAGGAGGCCCCGCCGAGGATGCACGCGGCGGCACTGCGCGCCACCGGAGCCGAGGGGAGGGAACGATGAAGGACGTGCACGAGGAGCTGCGCGCCACGCTGCGGGACGCGGCCGAGGCGCACGAGCCCGACCGGGCGCACATCCTGGCCCGTGTCGAACGCGGCATGGCCGGCGCGGAGAGTGCCCGGCATCCCTCCCCGCGGTCGTCCCCGCTCGGCTGGTTCCGCGTCGTCGGCGCCACGGCCGCCGCGGCCGGTGTGCTCGCGGTGGGCGGCTACGCGGTCGCGTCCGCGGTGAAGGACGACAAGCCGGCCGACCAGACGGTCGCGGTCTCCCCCACCCCCGACCCGTCGCCGGAGGCCACGAGCCGCACCCCGGTCCCGCCTGACCCGGCCAGGTCGTCGCCCCCGCCGGACAGGCCGAGCACGCCGAACTCCCCGACGGGCAGGCCGACTCGGACCGCCCCGGTCGTTCCACCCGCGAAGGCCGACAGCGAGGACGGCCCGCTGTGGTCGGACGGCTCGGTCGACCCGCACAGCAACGAGTTCTGGGCGCAGAGCAATGTGACCCTGAAGACGGGCAGGCAACTCACCGCGCTCACCGTCGTGTTGAAGGTCAAGCAGACCGGCGGGGTCACCTCGGCGGGTGCCTGGCGCTCGGCTCCCGAGGACGACTTCACGGTGACGGTCGCAGAGAAGGACGGCTTCCTCGTCTACACCTGGGTGCTCAGGCCGGGCCGCACGGTGTGGCCGGGCGAGTGGGTGTTCGCGGGCCAGTACGACCACGACCGCGGCGGACGCGACGCCGGGGACGACACGTACGCGGTCGGCGCGCGGGCCGGGGATCAACAGCTGGACGTGGCGGGCGACTTCACGCGCGACGCGTCCGACGACGACTCGTAACACCGGGCACGTCACCGTCGCAGGACCAGCCGAAGGCGTGCCGTGTCCGGTGCCGAGACGCACGGGGACGTCTCTTTCCCGGGGAGCGGGGAGAGAGGCGGGGCCGGGGCCGCTTTCCTTACTCGGCCCCGCCTCTGGTTCCTGGTCGCCGCCTGCCCGGAAAAGGTTGCCGGGACCACCCGAAACGAATCGAAACTTTCGCCGGCCCCCGTCCTCACCGCGTTTCGCGGGTGAACGGGCTCCGTTCGGCTCGATCGCGGCCCTTGAGTCGAGCAGGCCCCTGGGCCGGTAGTACCGGCTCTCAGTCCATCGTCGCGCCGATCGTGGTGCTGCCCGTGGTCAGGAACGTGGTCACGGGCAGCGCGCCGTTCGACTGGCGGGCGTTGTACGTGGTCGTCGCGCTGGTGGACCGGAAGGCGGGCGTCGAGACGCCCGAGTCCCAGTTGTTGCCGGACGAGACGACCGACGAGCCCTTGTTCACCGAGCCGCCGCTGTTGCTGACCGCCAGGTTCTTGCCGAGCCTGGCGGCGCCGGTGGCGAAGTAGTAGCCCCACTTGGCGTTGGCGTAGGCGGTGGTGCGGTTGATGACGATGGCGCCCTTGTTGCTGTTCTCGGTGAAGCCGTTGCCCGCGTTGTCCCAGGCCGCCGAGTTGTTGACGACATGGGCGACGACCTCGCCGTCGCCGCCCAGCTTGTAGCCGTTGCCGTCGCCCGCGAACGCCGAGTCCGACCAGCGGTTCCTGCCGTTGCCCATGGCCCAGGTGTGCTCGACGGTGACCGGGGACGAGAACGACCAGAAGTCCAGTCCGTCGTCCGAGTTGTTGTAGAGGCGGGCTCCGGTGACCAGGTTGCCGCTGCCGGAGCCGAACTTGATGGCGATGCCGTCCGCGTTCTCGCCGTGGTTCGCGGCGTCGTAGTGGCCGTAACTGTCGATGTTCCGGACGGTGTTGTTGGTGGTGCTGTCCCCGGTGAGCGTGAAACCGGAGTCGCCGCCGTTGATCGTCTTGATGTTGTCCCAGACGGTCGAGGCGCAGGACTGGCAGACGACCGCGCTGTCCGGGGAGTTCTGGAAGGTGATCCCCGAGACGGTCCAGTAGTCGGCGGTGAGCTTGAAGATCCAGTCGCCGTCGGGGAGGTTCGAGCCGTCGATCTTCACGGTCTCGGAGCCGTAGGGCTGGAGGTAGATACGGCTGGAGGACGTGCCGTTGGCGGTCGACTGGAGAGTGGCCGTCGGGTAGTAGGTGCCGGCGCTCACCTGGATGGTGGTGCCCGCGGTGGCGTTCTTGATGGCGTTGGACAGGTCGGTGGAGTTGCTGACGACCACGGTTGCGGCCTGCGCCTGGGTGGGGATCACGGCGAGCCCGGCACCGAGGGCGAGAACTGCGCCCAAGGACAGAGCGGTTCGACGGGACATGGGTGTGGGGACCTTTCGTCGAGTGGTGTGGGGAGATTGCAGGTCACAGGGCGGGGTTCAGCCATGCGGGAACCTCGTCCTGCTGGGGCCGGGGGCTGCTCAGGACTGGCACTCATGCCGGGGGCCACTCAGGACTGGCACTCGTAAGGCCTCCAGTCCCCGAGATACGCCTCCCGGGTGTGTGATCGCGCCTCCGCGTCCGTGAGCTGCGGCCGGTTCTCCGGCACCGAAATCACCGCGCCGGGCCCGGAGTTGGCGTACTCCCGGAAGCGCATGCTCTGCCACGGATACGCCTCGCGCATGTTGGTGTAGGGCTCCACCGCGTCGATTCCGGGCCCGAGCCAGGTGTCCCGCACGACGAGGGAGGGCCAGGCGGTCGTCTCGTACGAGGGCACCCACGGCCGGGCGATCTTGTACGCGGTGTCCTCGGCACCCGAGGTGATCCGGCACCGCACGGCCAGGAACCCGTACGGATTCGCGCGGGCCGTGGCAGGGGCGAACACCATGCCCTCGGGCCTGAACGTGACGTCCCGGTCGAGGGTGTGGAAGTGGCACCGTTCGAAGACGGCCCGCGCCCGCCCGAACACGAAGTCCACGTCACCCTCGACGTAACAGTCCCGGTAGTACTGCCGGTCGAAGGCGTCGAGCGCGGTGGTGTCGGCGAACAGCGTGTCCTGGTGGCCGAGGAACCGCACCCGCTCGAAGAGCGACCGGTCGCCGGTGACGTACGCCGCCACGGCCTGTGTGCCCGTGATGTCGGGGTGGTCGGCGCGCAGCCAGTCGTTGGCGAGCGTGAGGTCCCGGACGGTCAGGCCGGGCGCCGCCGAGGTGAGGGTGGCGGAGCCCGCGGTGCCGTAGGTACCGCCGCCGGGCCTGGGGGTGCCGTTGGCGTTGTCGAAGACGATCACGGCGGCGCGCGGATCGCGGGACGCACCGCGAAGCGTCAACTCCCCCTTCTCCGCAGGGATGTTGACGACCTCGCGATACGTGCCCGGGTGCACGACGATCGTCCAGCCCTCCCCCTCCACGGCGTCCACCGCGTCCTGGACGGAGCCGCCGGGGCGGACGTGCAGGACACGGCGGCGGGCCTCCGCGAAGGCGGGGGTCGTGCCGACGGCGACCAGGCCACCGGCGATCCCGGTCAGCAGTGTGCGCCGGCGCACGTCAGCATCCCTTCCAGGGGGTCCAGTCGCCGAGGTACACGGCTCGGGTCGCGAACGCGGCCTCCGCGTCGGTGAGTTGGGGCCGGTTCTCCGGTACGGAAATCACGGCGCCCGGTCCCGTGTTGCGGTACTCGGCGAACCGCTGGTCCTGCCAGGGGAAGCCCGACGACATGTTGGTATAGGGCGCGACCGGGTCGATCCCGGCTCCGAGACGGGTCCCGCGCACGGTGAGCATGGGCCGGGCGGTGGTGTCCGAGCTGGGCACCCACGGGCGGGCCAGCTTGTAGTAGGCGTCCGGCGCCTCACTGGTGATCCGGCCGCCGGTCACCAGGTAGCCGCGCGGGTTGGCGCCCGCGGTGGAGGGCGCGAACACGAACCCGTACGGGGCCCCGGTCAGGTCGTTCCTGGTCAGCGTCCGGAAGTGACAGTTCTCGTACACGGCCGTGGCCCGCCCGAACACGAAGTCCACGTCACCCTCGGCGTAACAGTCCCGGTAGTACTGCCGGGCGAAGGTGCCGAGCGCCATCGAGTCGGCGTACAGAGTGTCCTGGTGGCCGAGGAACCGGCAGCGCAGGAACGCCGACCGGTCGCCCTGCACCTTGACGGCGACGGCCTGGGTGCCGCTGATCCCGGGGTGGTCGGCGCGCAGCCAGTCGTTGGCGAAGGTGACGTCCCGCGCGGTGAACCCGTCGGCCTGCACGAGGGTGGTCGCCGACCCGGTCGTGCCGTACGTGCCGCCGCCGGGCTTCGGAGTACCGGCCGCGTTGTCGTACACGACCACGACGTCCCGCGCCTCGCCGGAGGCTCCGATCCAGGTCATCCCCGTACGGGCGACGCTCACCGAGACCGTCTCCCGGTACGTGCCCGGGGCGATGACCAGCGTGTAACCACTGCCGCTCGCGGCGTTCACCGCGGCCTGGACGGTGGTGTGGTCGCCGAGGCCGCCGGGGTGGACGTACAGGGTGCGCTCGTCCAGCCGCGCCGACGGCGAGCCGTACCGCCCGAAGGGGGACCGCCCGCGCGCGTGGGCCTGGGCCTGGGAGGAGAGCCCCAGTGCGAGGGCGGCCCCCACACTCGCCGCCACGAACGACCGTCTACTGACCGGTGCCGGAAGGGTCATGATCAGCAGACCTTTCCGGCACCTGCACCGGCGCGTCCGCCGACGATGCCCGGCACGGCCCGCGGCGAGTCGACCTTCGTCCGCAGGGTCGGGGTCCACCCGGCCCCCGACTGGAGGGTCTCCCCCGGGATCTCCGCGTTGTGGACGGCGATGAGGTCGGTCGGCTTCCCGTTGACGTAGTTGTTCTCGGCGGTGAGCGGGGCCTCGTTCCACTTCTTCAGGGTCTTGGCGGCGCTGACACCGGCGGGCAGCGAGAACGCGTTGTCCGAGGCGTACAGCTGCGAGGAGGCACCGATGCCGAAGGTGTAGCCGTACGACTGCCCCTTCGCCACCACGAAGTGGTTGTTGTACGCGTCCACCTGCCCGAATCGCACGCGCGGCGCACGCTCCACGATGCCCTCGAAGCGGTTGTGGTGAAGCGTGACCTTGAGCTTGCCGGTGTCGGTCGATCCGGCGCTGTCGCTGTTGCCGATCAGCATGGTCTTGTCGTGGTCCTCGACCGAATTCCAGGACACCGTCACGTGGTTGGCGCCGCGTACGACATCGAGGAGACCGTCGTGCTGCTGGTAGGTCTGGCCGTAGTACATGGGCAGGGTGCTGTCCGGGTAGCGGCCGTCGGTCAGGGTGTTGTGGTCGACCCACACATGGGTGGAGCCGTAGACGACGACCGCGTCGTACTCCGAGTTCCACGCGCCGGTGTCGGTGTCGGTCGGGTCCCACTGCGGGAAGCAGTCCAGCGGGGCCTCGATGGTGAGGTTGCGCAGGATGACGTTGTCGACGCCCTTGATCTGCAGGCTGCCGCCTCTGATCCCGGCGTTCTTCCCGACCCCGACGATGGTGGTGTTGGCGGGCACGTTCGCCTTGATCGCCTTGTCCTGGTTGGCGGCGGAGGCGGCCCGCAGGCCCTCCGGGCTGTCGGCGGGCTCCCCGGACAGATCCTTGTCCAGCCCCCAGTTCTCCGGCGAGTACTTCTCCAGATACGCGTCGAAGTCGTACCCCGGCGCCGCGAAGGAGGCACACCCCTCGGCCACCGGGTCGATGACCCCCTTGACCTTGATGATCTTCGGTGCGTCCCCACCGGCCTTCAACGCGGCCTTGAACTCGGCCCAGTCGGCGACGGTGTAGACGTGCTCGGCGGTGGCGGCGGCACCGCCCGTGGTGCCGGTCCCCTCGGACCCCCAGCCGTCACCGACGGCGAGGGTCTCCCGCCCGAGCTCACGGCCCTGAGCGGCCTGGGCGGCCGAGCCGGCCTGGGCATGGGCGACGGTCCCGGTGACACCGAGGACGAGAGCGGTGCATCCAGCAAGGCATGTCATGACATGGGCATGCCATATACGACTACGCATGAGTGCGGGGTTCCTTCCAAACAGAGGGAGGGCCAACTTCTTTTAGGGGCGCGGGGCTGTATCGATTTGCGGCTCCGCCGCGTGGGCGCACCCAGCCACGACGAACCGTCAGCTGTAATCGAACCTTCAGCTGCAGCACTACGACTCAGGCCAACTGATCCAAGACTCTGGAATCACCTCACCGAGCCGCCGAACATCCCGCCGCACCAGAACCCGCCGGCGCAGCAACTCCGCACCCACCATCCGAGCCACAGCAATGGCCCCCGGCGGATTGAAATGCGTGTTGTCCTGCTCGGTGGCGGTCCAGTTGAAGTACTTCTTGGTCTCCTCGACACCGAGCCGCTGCCAGAGGGCAATCGACAGCGCCTGAATGTCGAGCAAGGCCACTCCCTCCTCCTCGGAGAGGGCCCGCACGGCCGCGGGATATTCACCATGGGTGCCCACGGCACCCCCACCGGCGTCGAACTTCCGCCGCTCCACGGACGTGGCCAGCACGGGCCGGGCCCCCCGCGCCCGTGCCCCGTCGACGTACTGACGGAGACAGTCCTGGTACGTCGTCCACGGCTCGGTGTACCGCGTGGGATCTGCGACCTTGGAGTCGTTGTGCCCGAACTGGACGAGAAGGAGATCACCGGGCCGGATCGCGGCGAGGATGACGTCGAGACGCCCTTCGTCGATGAAACTCTTCGAACTGCGCCCGTTCACCGCATGGTTGGCGACGGCCAACCGCTCCCGCAGGAAGAACGGAAGCGCCATGCCCCAGCCGGTCTCGGGCGCGGCATCGGCGTATTTCTGGGCGGCGGTGGAATCACCGGCGATATAGAGCGTGCGCTCTCGGGGCCGCCCCTGCGGGGAGGCGGCGGCAGCGGGCCCCGTCGCCGCGACGGCGAGGGGAACGGCGGCAAGCGCCGCGGTGGTGACCTGTCTGCGGGTGAGTGACACGACGATGTGCCTTTCGGACATGGGAAAGCTGCGGTTGGTGCAGGAGGTGGCGCCCGAATCGCGCCCCTTCGGGGGCGCGGGGAACCGCGCGACCAGCACAACGGCCCCGCAGCTCCCCACGATCGACCCCTGCGAAGGAACGGCGAAGGGCTACCCCTTCTGCTCGTTCCACTCCGTCTGAGCCTCGTTGAGCTGATCGGCCAGGGTGTCCAGGAAGTCCTTGGCGCTCATCGACCCGTTCATGACCTTCTGGAACGCCGGCTCGTTGTCCGTCTTGGAAATGGTGTTCCAGTCGGGCAGGTAGTACGGCAGCTGAACGATGGTCGTGGAACCGTCGGACAGCGCCTCGGCGGCGAGCTTCGTGGGCTCGGCCTTCGAGACCCACGCGTCCTTCGCGGCGTCGTTGTTCGACGGCACCTGTCCCGCGGACTCGTTGAACATGGAGTTCTCCGCCTTCGAGGTCGCGAAGTCGATGAACTTCCAGGCGGCGTCCTTGTTCTTGGAGCTCTTGAACAGGCCAAGACCGTCCACGGGGTTGGAGACCTGGACCCGCTTGCCACCGGGTCCGACCGGCTGCGGAATACCGCGGAACTTGTCGACGCCGAGCGCCTTCACATGGTCCTGGTAGGAGCCCAGGTTGTGGTTCAGCATTCCGATCGTGCCGGAGTCCCACTGGGCGACCATCTTGGTGAAGTCGTTGTTGAGGTCGGCGGCCGGGGTGACCTTCTTGAAGAGGCCCACGTACTTCTCCAGGGCCGCCACGTTCTTCGGGTCGTTGACCGTGGTCTTCTCGTTGCCGGTGTCCCAGAAGGACGTGATGCCGGACTGCCCGTACATCGCGTCGAGCGCCTGGGCGATGGAGCCGGCGCCGCCACGGATGGTGTAGCCGAACTCGTTCTTGCCCTTGGCGGTGAGCTTGTCGGCGGCCTCGTAGAACTTGTCCCAGGTGCTCGGCTCGTCCAGGCCCGCCTGCTCGAACAGGTCGGTGCGGTAGTAGAGGACGCCGTTGTTGGCGGAGGTCGGGATCGAGTACAGCGTGTCGTCCCGGCCGCCGGCGGCCTTCAGCGACTTGACCATGTCCTCGTTGAGCTTGCCGTTGAGGGCGGACTTGCCCAGGCGGTCGTCCAGCGGCTCCAGCGCGTTCTGGGCGGCGAACCCGGCGAGCATCGCCGCGCCGACACCTCCGACGTCCGGCAGTCCGCCGCCCTGGAGGGCGGTGTCGACCTTGGACTGGTACTCGGTGGCGGCGATCCCGACGTACTTGACCTTGATGTCCGGGTTCGCCTTCTCGAAGTCGGCGATGATCTTCTTCCAGACGTCGGTGCGGATACCGCCGTTGTTGTCCCAGAAGACGATCTCGCCCTTGCCGCTGCCGTCGGCGCCCTTGTCACCGGCCGACCCGCTGCCGTCGTCGCCGCAGGCCGTGGCGGTCAGCGCGAGTACGGCGCTCACGGCGACGGCGGCCGAGCGGCGCGTTCCTCTACTGCTCCTGCGCATACTGGTCTTCATGATCGGCTCTCTTCTTCTGGATCCAACGAGGGTTGTGTCGCTGTGACGTTGTGAAGCTGTGGGGGTCAATGAGGGGCGTGCGGCGCCCGGTTGTCGGCGCCGAGCCACTTCTGCGGACCGGAGAACGTGGACACGAGCGCGGGGACGGCCGCCGCCGGGTCGAGCCGGTAGTCGTAGAAGTCCCGCGGGTCGAAGGCCGTGCCCCACGCCTCGTGGCGCCCGCCGGTGTTCTTCAGGATCGTCCCGCGCTGCACCAACTCGGCGGTGGCGTCCGCCTGGTAGGGGTGCTGGACGTCCTGGTAGTAGCTGTTCTCGATCACCATTTTTGTCCTGCCGCGCGACCAGTTGCCGTACGTCCATACGGGGTCGCCGGGGTCCGCCTGGGCGGTCATGTAGTTGTTGTAGAGGTGTGCGTAGGCGCAGTTGTCGGCGGACGGGTTGCGCTGCTTCGTGCCGCGGAACCAGTTGTGGTCGATGGTGATCTGCGTCTTCACGTTCGGCGTCCAGCCGATGCCGAAGGTCTTGTTGTTGTTCTCGAAACGGTTGTAGGAGACGGTGACGTACTCGCTGTCCTTGCGGATGTCGAGCTGCCCGTCGCAGATCCGCGAGAAGCGGTTGTGGTCGACCCAGACGTGGTGGACCGTGTCCATCTGGATACCGTCGAAGTCGGTGTCCTTGCAGTCCCAGTTGCCCTCGACGTACGAGTCACGGACCGTCAGGTTTCGGATGATCACGTTGTGGGTGCCGGGTGTGAGGTGCAGCTCGCCCTGGACGAGTTCCCCGGCCGTGCCGACGCCGATGATGGTCTTGTCCGAGGCCACGACGACGTTCGCGCCGAACGGCTCGGCCTTGATCGTCCCGGCGACCCGGATGACGTACGGCTCCTCGGCGGCCGCGTAGCGCTCCAGGTCGGCCTGGGTGGTCACGGTGACGACCTCTCCGCCGGCGCCTCCCGTCGTACCGCCCTCCAGGGACGCGAAACCGTGGGCCTCGGCGGTCCGGCCGACGCTCTCGGACACCGCCTCGGCCGGGGCGACGACCCCGAGCCCCAGTGCGGCCACCAGGGCGGTGACCGTGATCAGGACCCGGCCGGGGCCAAGCCCTGGCCCCGGTACGGGCAAGCGCTTGCTGCTACGGAAGTGCGTCATTGCGGCTCCCAACAGGCTTACAACGGCGATGACTTGAAGCGGTCAGGCAGGTGGCGCGGTGATGCGGAACCGCGTGAACGTGGCCGCCCCGGCGTGTCCCCCGCCGTTCGGCGCGAGCGCTACGAGGCCGAGCAGGGCGCCGACCCAGCGCCAGGGAGTGGCGGCGAAGACCTGACCGGACGGCTCCCAGCCGTCGCCGAGGTCGTACGAGAAGCGGCAGCGCGCCCCGGCGCCGGCCTCGATCCGCAGCCGTACCCGCCCCTCGGGGGCGAGCCGCGGATGCGCGGCGTCCCGCTCCCGCTCGGCGACCGACTCGGCGAACCGGTGCACGAGGTGGACCGTCCCGTCGACCCCCCGTTCGAGCCCGATCCAGCTGAACGCGTCGCCCAGGACGGCGAGTCCGGCCCGTGCGCCCGGCTCCTCGGCGTCGAGCCGCAGCTCGACCTCGACGGTGCACGGGGTCCCGGGCAGCCGCTGGGTGAGCACGTTCGGTAACTTGCGCAGATCCTGCGCGTCGACCGTCCGTACGCAGGCCAGCCGCAGCCCGTCGCCCGAGTGCTGGGTCGCCCAGCCGTCCTGCGGGTTGGCGGTCCACTGCCACTGCCGTCCGAACCGGCCGCCGGGGAAGTCGTCGTCGGTGGCGGGCGCCGACAGCGGCTGCCGCGGCAGATCGGGCTTGCGGTGTACGGCGACGGGGGCGCCCTCGTCCCCGAGGACCGGCCAGCCGTCCGCGCCCCAGCGCATCGGCTGGAGGTGGACGACCCTCCCGTACGCGCCCTTCTCCTGGAAGTGCGCGAACCAGTGCTCGCCGGACGGGGTGCTCACCCAGCCGCCCTGGTGGGGGCCGTTGACGTCGGTGTCGCCCTGCTCCAGGACGACCCTCTCCTCGTACGGTCCGAAGAACTCGCGTGAGCGCAACGCGCCCTGCCAGCCGGTCGCGACGCCGCCGGCCGGGGCGAAGATCCAGAACCAGCCGTCGTGCCGGTACAGCTTCGGCCCTTCGAGCGTGAACCAGCCGGGTATGCGGTCGCCGTCTACGATCACCTTGCCGTCGTCGAGCAGCCCGGTGGCGTCGGGCCGCATCCGATGGCCGGTGAGCCGGTTCTTGACGCCGGAGCGGGACTTGGCCCAGGCGTGCACGAGATACGCCTCGCCGGTCTCCTCGTCCCACAGCGGGCAGGCGTCGATGAGCCCCTTGCCGGCCTTGACGAGGTGGGGACGGGTCCAAGGGCCGCGTATCTCGGGGGCGTTGACCTGGTGGATGCCGTGGTCGGGGTCGCCCCAGAAGATCCAGAAGCGGTCGTCGTGGTGGCGCAACGACGGCGCCCAGACACCGCGGTCGTGGCGTGGCTTCCTGAACTCCCTTGCTGGTTCCAGGAGTTGGAGGGCGTGGCCGACGAGCGTCCAGTTGACGAGGTCGCGGGAGTGCAGCAGCGGCAGGCCCGGGACGCGGCCGAAGCTGGAGGCCGTCAGGTAGTAGTCGTCGCCGACCCGGATGAGGTCCGGGTCCGACCAGTCGGCGTTCAGTACCGGGTTGCGGTACGTGCCGTCGCCCTGGTCGGCGGTGAAGGCGGGTGCGCTCTGGCCGCTCATGGGCTCACCGCCTTGCGGACGAGGGCCGCCGCCTCGCCCCGGTCGAGGCGGCCGTCGGCGACGACGGTGACGACCCGGCGTACGACGGTCTCCCCGGCCGGGATCGGCAGCCGTTCCTGGTGGGCGAGGGAGGAGCCGACGCCCGGGTACTCGGTGGTGCGCACGAACCACGGGTCTCGGCGGGTCCGCTCGGTGGCCCCGGCGAACACCAGCGTCCAGTCGGTGCCCGCGAGCGCCAGCCAGTCGGCCCGTGTGCCGTGCACGGTCTCCTCGCCCTCGGTGCCGGCCGTGAACACCGCTGGCGTCTCGGCCTCCTTGCGGGCCCGCCAGAAGAAGCCGCCGTAGGCCGCGCCGGGACGGCCGTTGGTCGCCGGGCTGCCGATCGACAGGGGTTCTGCGGTCGTGTTGGTGAGGGAGAACGTGAAGTCCAACGCCCAGGCGGTGTCGGTGAGTTCGGTCGCCGCGGCCGTACGCCGCTCGCGCAGCAGCTCACCGCCCGCCGCGACCCAGCGCAGCTCCTCCACGAAGCCGTCGGGGTCGCTCAGCTGGAACGTGGAGTGCCGCTGGGCTCCGTGGTTGTCCAGCTCGGTCGGCCCCCGGTCGCGTACGTAGGTGCGACCGCCCCAGAAGTTGAACCCCTCGACGTCGGGAACGGCGACACCGACGCCGAGGTGGTGGATGTGGTCGGCGGGGCCGAGTTCCGTGACAGCCGTGCCGGCCAGGGTGGTGACGGGGTGGAAGTACGGACGCGGCGACAGCTTCGGCGGCAGCTCGGGCCGGGTGATGTAACGGCCGACCGGGCGGCCCGCGACGCGCAGGACCAGCGACTCGTTGTGCATCAGGTACTCACCTCTTTCGGGAGCGCCCAGGAGGCGCCCAGCTCGGAGTAGAGGGCGAGGGTGTCGGCGGCGGCCGTGACGAGTCCGTCGACTCCGTGCACGATCCGGCGGTTCTCGTCGACCTTCAGGTACCAGGCGTCGGCGGGCAGCGCGACGGGGTCCGGCGCCTGTCGAATCGCTTCAACGACCTTCATGAAGGCGCCCGTCGAGTCCGGCGCGACCAGCAGTCCCGCCCGGCCTTCGAGATGCTCGACGAGGTTCTCCAGCAGGTCGGTCCTGCCGTACGTGATCTCCTGCGGGCCATGCCCCGACCGCTGGACGAGGACGCGGTCCTGCTTGTACCAGAAGGTGATCCGGCCGCTGGTGCCGTGCACGAGGACGTACGGCTCGTCGGGGTGCTCGGCGCACAGGGTCGCTGCGACGGTGATCCGGTGGCCGGCCGCGGTGGTGACGCGGACGCAGGAGGTGTCGTCGGACTCGATGTCGTTGGCGCGCAGCAGCTCGGTCTCGATGCCGGTGACGTCCTCGGCGCGGGTGGCGCCGTCGAGCGCGAGGGCGGTGGCGACGGCGTGCGCGAGGGGGTTGGTCAGCACCCCGTCGAGGACGTCGGCCCCGTTCATCCGGCGCCGCCCTGCCCAGGGCACGCGGCGGTAGTACTCCTCGGCGCGCGCCCAGGCCCCGGCCCCGCCGATGCCGTCCACCCGGCCGATCGTGCCCTGCGCGATCAGCTCCCGGATCGCGGGCACGGCCTGCGAGCCCAGCGACTGGAAGCCGATCTGGCAGACCACCCCGGCCGCGGCCACCCCGTCGGCCATCCGGCGGAACTCGGCGTACGACGGAGCCGGCGGCTTCTCCAGCAGCAGGTGTACGCCCCTGGCGGCGGCCGTCAGCGCGAGGTCGGTGTGAGTGGGGATCGGCGTGCAGATCACGGCGATCACGGCGCCCGTGGAGTCCAGCAGGGCCCCGAAGTCGGCGGACTGCTCCGGGAGTTCGCCCGGCGCGGTGAAACCGTCCAGCTCCGCCTCGGTGAGCGGGGTCAGCTCGCAGATCCCGGCGAGGCGCACCAGGCCCTTGTCCTGGAGGCGGCGGATGTTCGCGAGATGCCAGTGCCCGTGACCGCGGGCGCCCGCGAGGACGACGGGGAGAGGGGACTCGTAGGAGGGCAGGGACCCTGAGGAAGAGTTCATGGGCCCTATCGAAGCGGTTCCGGGTCCGGTGGCGGCGCTCATCGGGCCGGTGGCGGAGTTCATGGGACCGGTGGCGGCGCTCATCGGGTCCTCCCCGCTCCCGCGCCGAGAGCCGCGTCTCGGTCCGCCTTGGCGGCGCTGTCGACCGGGCCGATCGTCCCCGCGGCCTTCAGAAGGGTGCGTACTGCTCTCATCCCTTCACCGCCCCGGCGCTGAAGCCCGTGATCAGCCACTTCTGGATGAAGGCGAAGACGATCACGACGGGCACGGCCGCGATGATGCCGCCTGCGGCGAGCGCTCCGAGGTCGACGCTGTCGGCGCTCATCAGGCTGTTGAGGCCGACGGGGATCGTCTGCTTGTCCTGGTTGCTGAGGAACATCAGGGCGAACAGGAAGTGGTTCCAGGAGTGCACGAAGGCGAAGGAGCCCACCGCGATCAACCCGGGCCGCAGCAGCGGCAGGACGACGACCCTGAAGCCCGTGAAGCGGTTGCAGCCGTCGACCCAGGCGGCCTCTTCCAGCGAGTACGGCACGTTCCGGATGAAGCCGCTGATCAGGATCATCGACAGCGGCAGCTGGAAGACGGTCTCGGCGATGATGACGCTGCCCAGCGAGTTGATCATCTGGAGCTCGGCGAAGATCTGGAACAGCGGCACCAGGAGCAGCGCGCCCGGCACGAACTGGGAGCAGAGCAGCGCCAGCATGAAGGCGCGCTTGATCTTGAAGTCGAAGCGGGCGAGGGCGTAGCCGCCGGCCAGTGCGACGAGCGTGGTCATGAAGAGCGTGGCGACGCCGACGTAGACGCTGTTCTCGAAGTACGTGCCGAAGCTGCGGTCGTTCCACACCTTCTCGAAGTGCTCGAAGGTCATGGGCCAGGGCACGAGCGAGGTCGAGCCGGGCTTGCGCAGGGCGAAGAGCAGGATCCAGTAGAAGGGGATGAGTGTGAAGAGCAGGTAGATGCCGAGCGGGACGTAGATCTGCCAGCGCGGGGCCTCGTCCCAGGCACGCCTGCGCTTCCCCGGGCGCTGCGGCGGCTCGTCGGCCACCGGTGCGGGCACGGCCGGGGCGACGGTGTCGATGTCCTTGGTGATCACTTGTCCCCGCCTCCGAACTTGCTCAGCCGCAGATAGACCATCGAGAAGAAGAGCAGGATCACGAACGCGACGGTGGTCAGGGCCGATGCGTAGCCGAAGTTGTGTGCGTCGACGCTGGTGTTGGCGATGTAGAGCGGGAGTGTCGTCGTCTCCCCCGCGGGTCCGCCGCCGGTGAGTGTGTAGAGCAGGTCGACGTTGTTGAACTCCCAGACCGCGCGCAGCAGCGTGGAGAGGATGATCGCGTCCTTGAGGTGCGGCAGCGTGATGTGCACGAACTGCCGGAAGCGGCTGGCTCCGTCGACCTCGGCGGCCTCGTACAGGTCCTTCGAGACGGACTGGAGGTCGGCGAGGATGAGGATCGCGAAGAAGGGGACTCCTCGCCAGAGGTCGGCGACCACCGCCGCCGGAAAGACGGTTGAGGTGTCGGACAGCCAGCTCGTGCCGTAGTCCCCGATGCCCATGTCGGCGAGGTAACGGGTGATGCCCGTCTGGGAGTTGTAGAGGAGCACCCAGATCGCGGAGGTGAGCACACCGGACACGGCCCAGGGCGAGAAGACCAGGGCGCGGCCCAACGAACGCCCCACGAAGGTCTGGTTGACGATCAGCGCGAGCGCCAGACCGAACAGCAGCTGCAGCCCGACCTCGACGACGACCCACTTGGCGCTGAAGACCAGCGTGTCCCAGAACTGCGGGTCCTCGGTGAAGGCGTGCACGAAGTTGTCGAAGCCCGCGAAGCCGTTCCGCCACGGCTTGGTGGGGTTGTAGTTCTGCAGGCTGTAGTAGAAAACGCTGAGCACCGGGTAGGCGATGAAGCCCAGCATCAGCAGTCCCGCCGGGGCGATCAGCAGATACGGGAGCCTGCGGGGCGTCGCTGAGCCACGGCGCCGCCGGGGTGGCGCGGGCTTCTTCGCCACGGCTGCGGCTTGGGCCATGACTGTTCTCCGTTCTCGGGGGTGTGCGGGTGGTGCTGTGCGTTCGTTCCGTTCGTTCCGTTCGTTTCTTCGCTTTCGTGGAAGCGCTTGCTATCCGGGCAGTACTGACGGCAGTGCGGGTGAAGCGCTTCGCATACGTCGTTCGGGATCTCGGACAGCAGAGAGTGCCGATGGGCCGGCCCCTCAGCCCGCGTACGGGTCCTGCACCTTGCCCGGCCGCGCCAGGAACGCGAAGTCGCAGCCGGTGTCCGCCTGGGTGATCTGTTCGTTGTAGAGCGCGCCGTAGCCTCGCTCGTAGCGCTCGGGCGGCGCGGTCCACTCCGCCCGGCGCCGCGCCAACTCCTCGTCGTCCACGTTGAGTTGAAGCGCGCGCGACTCGACGTCGAGCGTGATGGTGTCGCCGGTGCGAACCAGGGCGAGCGGTCCGCCGATGTACGACTCGGGCGCCACGTGCAGCACACAGGCGCCGTAACTCGTGCCGCTCATCCGGGCGTCGGAGATCCGCAGCATGTCCCGTACGCCCTGCTTCAGCAGGTGGTCGGGGATCGGCAGCATCCCGTACTCGGGCATGCCCGGACCGCCCTTGGGTCCGGAGTTGCGCAGCACCAGCACGGTCTCGGCCGTGATGCCCAACTCCGGGTCGTTGATGGTGCGTTGCATGGTCCGGTAGTCGTCGAAGACGACCGCTGGGCCGGTGTGCTTGAGCAGGTGGGGCTCGGCGGCGATGTGCTTGATGACGGCGCCGTCGGGGCAGAGGTTGCCGCGCAGGACGGCGACGCCTCCCTCGGCGGCGACCGGGTTCTGACGGGTACGGATGACGTCGTCGTTGTGCACCTGCGCGGGGGCGAGCTGCTCGCGCAGGCTGTCGTGCGAGACGGTCGGCCGGTCGAGGTGCAGCAGGTCGGTGATCCGCGACAGGAACCCGGGCAGTCCGCCGGCGAAGTGGAAGTCCTCCATGAGGTACGTCCGGCCGCCGGGCCGTACGTTCGCCAGCACCGGCACCGTACGGGCGATCCGGTCGAAGTCGTCGAGGGTGAGCCGGACTCCGGCGCGGCCGGCCATGGCGATGAGGTGGATCACGGCGTTGGTGGAGCCGCCGAGCCCGAGGACCGTCGTCACCGCGTCCTCGAAGGCGTCGGCCGTGAGGATGTCGGACAACTTCCGGTCCCTGCGGACGAGTTCGACGATCCTGAGGCCCGAGGCGGCGGCCATCCGGTCGTGCCCGGAGTCGACGGCGGGGATGCTGGAGGCGCCCGGGACCGTGACCCCGAGGGCCTCGGCGGCGGCGGTCAGTGTGGACGCCGTACCCATGGTCATGCAGTGACCGGGCGAGCGCGCGAGGCCGCTCTCCAGCTCGGTCATCTCGCAGTCACCGATGAGCCCGGCGCGCTTGTCGTCCCAGTACTTCCACATGTCGGTGCCGGAGCCGAGGATCTCGTTGCGCCAGTGGCCGGGCAGCATGGGTCCGGCGGGCACGAAGATCGCCGGCAGGTCGACGGACGCGGCGCCCATGAGCAGCGCGGGCGTCGACTTGTCGCAGCCGCCCATGAGGACGGCCCCGTCCACCGGGTACGAGCGCAGCAGTTCCTCGGTCTCCATCGCGAGCATGTTGCGGTAGAGCATCGGGGTCGGCTTCTGGAAGGTCTCGCTCAGCGTCGACACCGGGAATTCGAGGGGGAAGCCGCCGGCCTGCCACACGCCGCGCTTGACCGCCTGGGCGCGGTCACGGAGGTGGACGTGGCAGGGGTTGATGTCGGACCAGGTGTTGAGGATCGCGATGACCGGCTTGCCGAGGTGCTCCTCGGGCAGATAGCCGAGCTGGCGGGTGCGGGCGCGGTGGCTGAAGGAGCGCAGGCCCTCGGTGCCGTACCACTGGTGGCTGCGCAACTGCCTCGGGGCGTCCGGGGTTTGACTCGCGTCCGAGGCTCGGCCGCTGTCGGGCATCGCCGAGCCGGACTCGCTCGCGCCGGAGACCGCTGGGTTGGCGTCGGTCATATGGACCACCCCGCGGCGATGGCGGCGACCTCGGCCCGTTCGGACTCGGGAAGCTGCTTGCTCGGCGGGCGGACCTCGCGGCGGCACAGGCCGAGCGAGGCCAGGGCCTCCTTCACGACCGTCACGTTGTTGGCGGAGCCGTTGGCCGCGCGCAGCTCCTCGAAGCGGCGGATCTGCTCCCACACCTTCATGGCGCCCGCGTAGTCGCCGGATCGAAGCGCTTCGATCATGTTCAGCGAGACGGCCGGGGCGACGTTCACGAGCCCGGACGTGAAGCCCGTCGCGCCCGCCGAGAAGTACGAGGGCGCGTACGGTTCCGCGAGTCCGGCCACCCACACGAAGCGCTCAAGACCGGCGTCCCGCGCGAACGCGGCGAAGCGGGCCGCGTCCGGCACGGCGTACTTCACGCCGATGACGTTGGGGCAGGCGTCGGCCAGTTCGGCGAGCCGGGCGCCGGCGAGTGCCGGGTTGCGGATGTACGGGACGACACCCAGCTCGGGGACCGCCTCCGCGATGGCCCGGTGGTAGTCGACCCAGCCGCCCTCCGAGACGTACGGGTGGACGGGCTGATGGACCATCACCATCTGTGCCCCGAACTCGCGGGCGTGGCGGGCGGAGGCGACGGCGGTCGGCACGTCGTGCCCGACACCGACCAGGATCGTCGCCCGGTCCCCCGCCTCCTCGATGGTCAACTCCGTTACCGTGCGCCGCTCTTCGGGGCTCAGGGCGTAGAACTCGCCGGTGTTGCCGTTGGGCGTGAGGATGCGTACGCCGCCCTCGAGCACCCGGCGCAGCAGGACGCGGTGGACCTCCTGGTCGATGGAGCCGTCCTCGGCGAACGGGGTCACGGGGATCGCCACCACGTCGGCGAGAGCGGCCCGCCCGGCGTCGAACGCGGTCGTGGTCGCGGTCATTCCTGCTCACCCTCTCCCTGGGCCTCGGGGAAGGCCCGTTGCACGAACGAGGCGATGTGCGAGTGCAGGGCGCGCGCCGCGCCGTCCGAGTCGCCGTCGAGGGCGAGCCGCAGGATCTCCCGGTGCTCGGCGGCCTCGCGCTCCCAGGACGGGTTGGCGGCCCAGGCGACCGCGGAGACCAGGGCGGCCTGGTCGCGGACCTCGTCGAGCATCCGGCCGAGCAGCGGGTTGCCGCAGCGGACGTAGAGGGAACGGTGGAACTCGCGGTTGGCAAGGGAGCGTTGGGCGGTGTCGGTGGCGGCGTCGGCGCGTTCGAGCGCCTCGCGCGCCGTGTCGAGGGAGGAGCCGCGCCGGACGGAACGCCGCAGCGCCTCCGGTTCCAGGAGCAGCCGCACGTCGTACACCTCGCGCGCCATGTCCGCGTCCACCATGCGCACCGTGACGCCCTTGTACTGGTTCATCACGACGAGTCCGGTGCCGGCCAGGGTCTTGAGCGCCTCGCGCACCGGGGTCTTGGACACCCCGAACTGTGCGGCGAGCTCGGTCTCGACCAGAGCCTGTCCCGGGGTCAACTGCCCGGTGAGGATGCGGTGTTTGATCCCTTCCTGCACGAACTGCGTGCGGGAGGGGATCGGCGTGGGCACAGAGGTCATGCGCGCCTCTCGGGGTAACGGAGCCCCCAGGGATCGAGGGCTCGCGTATCTGATCTCACGTATCGCGTCTCATATATGACGTACGAAGTACGACGCGATGAAAGTAGGAGCGCCCCTGTGTTTCGTCAACGCTTCTGACAAAAGAAGTTCAAGGCTTCCGGCAGAAGGAGTCCGAGTCGACGCCGGGGCTCGCTGCCGCGCCGGCGCCCTTCCGACGCCCTCGGAAGGCCGGCTGGACCCGTTCGCCCCAGCGACGCCGGCGAGTTGGGGCCTCGTGCACGGCGGGAACGAACCCGCCGCGCACGGGGCCCCTGCTCACCACGAGCCACGCCACGTCCATGCACATCCATGTGCCACTGCAACTCGGCGAAGACACCGAATCGTGGGTCCGCCCTGTCAGTCGGCGGGTGCCCACCCCGGGTCCCGACCGCTCAGCCCGATCACCCGGTCGAGCAGGGGCGCCCCCTCCGGCACGGGCACGGCCGGTCCGAAGATGCCGCGGTCCGGGTCGTCCGCGGTGGGGGCGAGCATCTCGTACGCCGCGTTCAGAGCCGCCGCGTCGGGGGCGTACGGCCGGCCGGTCGCCCGGGCCAGGTCCCAGCCGTGCACGACGAGTTCGTCGGCGGCGACGATGCCCGCGACCTCGCCGGGCAGGTCCACGCCGCCCGCCCGGGTCTCACCCGTCCACGCGGCCGGATCGCGCCAGACCTCGGCCAACTCGCCCAGCACCTTGGGGAGTTCGGCACGCCAGCCGGGCTCCAGGTCCGGCAGCCGGGAGGTGGGGGCGGTGTCCGTCGTGGCCCCGAGGTCCTTGCGCCCGGCGTCCCGGAAGGCCACGGACAGCCCGAGCAGATGCCCGAGCAGGTGACGTACGGCGTACTCCGGACACGGCGTCGCGGCGTCCAGCTGTTCCTCGCCCACCTCCTCCGCGAGGCGTGCCACGATCAGGGTCTGCGGCCCCAGGTCAAGGGTGGTGGGGGTGCTGCCGCCGTCGCCCATGCCGGGCTCCTCTCGTCAGGGGGTCTTCAGGGGGTAGACCGTCGGCCGTACGGAAACTCATCGCTCCCGGTCCCAAGATCGTGCTCAGGAGTCTGGTCAGGCGTTCGAGCCGTCGGGATGCTCGGTGCAACCGGGATACCCGGTGCCGGGGACCGCGAAGGGGAGCCACGCCATGAAGGCGATCGTTCAGGATGCCTACGGATCAGCGGACCTCCTGGAACTGCGCGACATCGACCGCCCCGTGCCCGGCGACGACGAGGTGCTCGTCGAGGTGCGCGCGGCCGGCGTCGGCCCCGAGGTGTGGCACCTGATGACCGGCCGGCCCTATGTGGCCCGCGTCGCCCTGGGACTCCGCAGGCCCAGGAACCCGGTGCGGGGCTGGGACGGCGCCGGACGGGTCGAGGCCGTCGGGGCGAAGGTGATCGAGTTCAAGCCGGGCGACGAGGTCTACGGCAACTGCGAGGGCTCGTTCGCCCAGTACGCGCGCGCCAAGGCCGCGAAGATCACCCTCAAACCGGCCAACCTCACCTTCGAACAGGCCGTCGCGCTCCCCGTCTCCGGCATGACCGCTCTCCAGGCGCTGAGCGGCAAGGGCCGTCCGCAGCCGGGCCAGCAGGTCCTCGTCATCGGCGCCTCCGGCGGCGTCGGCAGCTATGCCGTCCAGCTCGCCGCGATGTACGGCGCCGAGGTCACCGGGGTCTGCGGCCCCACGGGCGCGGACTTCGTACGTTCCCAGGGCGCCTCGCACGTCATCGACTACACCCGCGAGGACATCACGGACGGCCCCCGCCGCTACGACGTCATCGTCGACAACGCGGGCCTTCGCCCTCTGCCCGTCCTCCGCCGCGCCCTCACCCCGCGCGGCACCCTCGTCATCGTCGGCGGCGAGGGCGGAACGGGCTTCTTCGGCGGTATGAGCCGCGGCCTGCGGGCGGTCATGCTCTCGCCGTTCGTCGGCCAGAACCTCAGCAACCTCATCTCCGTCGCGCGCCGCGAGGACCTGCTGACCCTCAAGGAGCTCGCCGAGCAGGACAGGATCACCCCGCCCATCGACCGCACCTACCCCCTCGCCGAGGCGGCCGACGCCATCCGCCACCTGGAGAAGGGCCACCCCCGGGGCAAGATCGTCCTCACCATCTGAACGTCCTCGCCGTCTGAACCGGGCGGGAGCCCACCGAGGCTTCTCCCCGGGCGGGAGCCCACCGGGGCCGGCTTCTCCTCATCCCGACGCCCCCGACGCCGCTTCCCCGGCACCCCGAGTAAGGCACCTGCCCGATGCCTGCCCCAGGGCCTTAGCCCCACGATGACCAGGCATGACGACATCGACACAGACATGGGCGGTGACCCGTGTCCTGCGAGACCGCAACGCGGGTCTGTACCTCGGGGGAGTCGTGGTCTCCGGGTTCGGCTCGTCGGCGATGTGGCTGGTGTCCGGGATCTGGGTGAAGGACCTGACCGGCTCGGACGGCCTGGCCGCCCTCTGCGTCTTCGCCCTCTGGGCGCCCACGCTGATCGGCCCGGTCCTCGGTACCCTCGCCGATCGCACCCGCCGCCGGCCCCTGCTGGTGTGGACGAACCTGGGACTGGCCGCGCTCCTGCTGCCCCTGTTCGCCGTCGACTCCCCCGGCACCCTGTGGATCCTGTTCGCCGTGCTCCTCGTCTACGGAGCGGCCGGTGTCGTCCACGACGCGGCGGAGTCGGCCCTGGTGGCCACGGCCGTCGACAAGCAGCTCCTCGGCGACTTCAACGGGCTGCGCATGACGGCCGACGAGGGCATGAAACTCCTCGCCCCACTCGCCGGAGCGGACCTCTACGCGGCGTACGGGGGCGCCCGCGTCGCACTCCTGGACGCGCTCACCTTCGCCCTGGCCGCCGGCCTCTACACACTCCTCCGCGTACACGAGCCGAAGCCGCTCACGGCCCCAGCCACGTCCGGCTGGCGCACCCAAACCGCCGAAGGCGCCCGCTACTTGTGGGGCCACTCGACCCTGCGCCCGCTCGTCCTCGCGGGCGGCACGACCATGCTCTTCTCGGGCCTCAACGGCGCGACGATCTACGCCGTGGCGGAGGGCCTCGGCCACTCCCCCGCGTACGTGGGTGTCCTGTACGTCGCCCAGGGCGCCGGCTCGGTGGCGGTCGGCCTGGCCGCGGGCCCGCTCCTGCGCCGCCTGGGCGAACGCCGGTTCGCCGGGTACGGGATCGCGCTCACCGCCGTGGCCGTGACGGCTCGCGCGCTCCCCTACGACGCGGTGGTCCTCGCCTCGGCGGCGGCGGTCGGCGTCGGGCTCCCCTGCGTACTGATCGCGGCACTCACCGCGGTCCAGCGCGAGACGCCGGACGCCCTGCTGGGGCGCACGACGGCGACCGCCAACACCCTGCTGTTCGCCCCGACCGCCGTGGGACTCGCACTGGGCGCGGGTCTGGTCGAACTGGTCGACCACCGCGTGCTGTTGGCGGTGCTCGGGCTCGTACGACTCGTGACGGTCGTGCCCCTGCTGCGGTCTCAGCCGAGCCGCGCGAGCGCCTCCGTCACGAGCGACAGGTCCTCGTCGGACGCCAACCCCGCGTGATACAGCCGCACTTCGGTGGCTCCCAGCTCGACAGCCCGTGTCACGTCCTCGACGAGTGTCGCCGGACGGCCGCCCATCCCGCTCACCACGGTGAAGTTGGCCGCCAGCACGGCCCCGTCAACTCCCTGCCCGGCGAAGGGAATCAGCGGCTCGGGCCCGCCGGCGCACGGGACGACCACTCCGTCGGCGACCGACAGGATGTGCCCTGGGTCCACGCCGGCGTTCGCACCGACGCGGTAGGAGACCGGGTCCGCGTGCAGCAGGATCTGGAACCCCTCGGGCGCTGCCGCACGTACGGCGAGGACGGCCTCCGTCTGGAGGGACCGGGCGACCGAGTCACGCCACGCGCGCGTGGCCGTCGCGAGCTCGGCGCCGAGCAGTTTCTCCACGTCCTCCCAGCCCTCGACGGGAGCCTCGCCCCGCCACACGGGCTCCAGGGCACGCCGGACCGAGGCCGCCAACTCGTTGGAATCGAGCCCCAGTTGCGTATAGCCGTCCCCGCAGGAGGGGCAGAAGCACAGCGACATCAGGTACGTGCCGGCGTCCCCGAGTGCCACGCCCGCCGTCTTGTCGTGGGCGTGCAGATGCGGGAGCCCGTACCAGCCGAGGGACTCCAGCTCCGTGCCCCCCGCGCCGGGGCGGATCGCCGCCTCGACGGCCAGCTCGACCAGGTACGCGCGTGTGTCGGGCTGCGCGACGCAGGGCGCCCACGAGTAGCGGTCCCCATAGGCGTTGACCACGGAGGTGTCCGGAAACTCCACGCCCATACGGGAGTTGTGCGCGAGCACCACCCAGGTGTGCACGTCGAGCCCCGCCCCCGCGAGGGCCGACGCGGCCTCCCCGTACGCGTCCCCGGGCGCCCAGTCCCCGGCGGCGTACGGCCGGAGCCTGCGGCCCTGCCAGCGTGCGGCGTCCGTCGGGTAGAGCACGGAGGCGTGCAGCGCGGTGACGATGCGGTGCCGGGGGTGGCGGGGGGTCAGGGCGCGCGTGGAGTGGTAGGCGGAGGCGAGCGTCGCCTGCCGTACGCCGAGCCCGGCGATGCGGGCCGCCGCGTCGGGGTCGCCGTTGACGTCCCACGGATAGACGAAGGTCGATGCCTTCACTTGCCCTCCTCCAGAAGCGCGTAGCCCCGCTCGATCAGCTGGGCGAGCTGCTTGACGTGGTCCTCGGACGGCTCGTGCAGCGGCGGCCGCACCTCGCCCACGTCGAGCCCGCGCAGCCGTACGCCTGCCTTGACCAGCGAGACAGCGTACCCGCGGCCCTGGGCGCGCAGTTCGACGAGAGGCCGGTAGAAGCCGTCGAGGAGCCGGTTCACGGTGGCGTCGTCGCCCGAGCCCAGGGCCCGGTGGAAGGCGAGGGCGATCTCGGGCGCGAAGCAGAAGATGGCGGAGGAGTACAGCGTGATGCCGATGCCGCGGTAGGCGAGGCCGGTGAGCTCGGCGGTCGGCAGGCCGTTGAAGTAGAGGAAGTCGCCCGGGAACTCGGACCGCACGGCGCTCACGATGCGCTGCATCAGGTCGAGGTCGCCGAGCCCGTCCTTGAAGCCGATGATCCCCTCGGCGCGGGCCAGCGAGACGACGGTCTCGGGCGTGAACACGGCGTTGTCGCGCTGGTACACGATGATGTCGAGCGAGGTGGCGGCGGCCAGTTCCGTGTAGTGCCGCAGCAGTCCTTCCTGCCCTGCCACGACGAGGTAGGGCGGCATGGCGAGCAGCCCGTCCGCGCCCGCCTCCTCGGCGAGCCGCGCGTAGCGCACGGCGAGCGCGGTCCCGTACCCGGCGCCCGCGACGACGGGTACGCGGCCCGCCGTCTCCTCGACGGCCGCCCGTACGCACTCCTGGAACTCCTCGGGCGTGAGCGCGTGGAACTCCCCGGTCCCGCAGCAGGCGAAGACGGCGGCGGCCCCGGCCTCGACGCCCCGCCGGACGTGCTCGCGGTAGACGTCGAGGTCGACGGCTCCGTCGCGGTCGTACGCGGTGACCGGGAAGAACAGCGGCCCGCTCGGGATACTGAGTCGAGCGGCAAGGGGGGCTGACGTCACGGGCTCTCCCTAGAGCATGAGCATGCACGCACACGCCGGATCGTGCACGGTTCTGATCCATGTCCATATCTCTGAACACTTCCACGCTAAGGCGCCCTCTTGGGGGCGGTCAAGCGGGCCGGCACGCATTACACGCGCGACAAGGGAGCAGAAAGAGCACGGAAAGACCACGGACGGGGAGCGGATCTCACCACACCGCGCGACACTTGACGCGGTCCGCCGACGATCCATAGCGTGTCCACAGATGTGAATGCCGTACACGATGACGGCTGCCGATTCAAGGAGATCCGAGGATGCCCGCTCCCCGCACCGTTCTGCTCACCGGCGCCGCCGGCGGCCTCGGCACCCTGATGCGCGCACTGCTGCCCGCCTACGGCTACGAGCTGCGACTCCTCGATCTGCTCCCGATCGACGGCGAGCCGGGCGCGGTCACCGCGGACCTCGGCGACAAGGAGGCCCTGCGCGAGGCCGTGCGGGGCGTGGACGCGATCATCCACCTCGCCGGCATATCCCTGGAGTCCACCTTCGAGAAGATCCTCAAGGCGAACATCGAGGGCACGTACAACCTGTACGAGGCGGCGCGCGAGGAGGGCGTGGGGCGCGTCGTCTTCGCCTCCTCCAACCATGCGGTCGGCTTCGCCCCGCGCCCCGAGGGCGAGGCGCCGCACGCCCCGGACACGCTCATCCCCATCGACACCCCGCGCCGCCCCGACACCTTCTACGGACTGTCGAAGTCGTTCGGCGAGGACCTGGCGCAGTTCTACTGGGACAAGCACGGCCTGGAGACCGTCTCCGTGCGGATCGGCTCCTGCTTCATGGAGCCGACCAGCGTGCGCATGCTGTCGGTCTGGATGAGCCCCGGCGACGGCGCCCGCCTCTTCCACGCGGCCCTGACCGCCGAGGACGTCGAGCACACCGTCGTCTACGGCTCCTCCGCGAACACCCGCCTGTGGTGGGACCTGACCACCGCCCGGGGCCTCGGCTACGAGCCGCAGGACGACTCCGAGCAGTACGCCGAGAAGCTGATCGCCGAGCAGGGCGAGCTGGACCCGCGGAACCCGGACCACACCCGCCTGGGCGGCCATTTCGTGACCAACCCGCCGGTCTGGCCGTACTGACACTCGCGTGCGGGCCGGGGCTCCCGGTCTGTCTCACCGGCCACCTCCGGCACATCCGGCGCATCCGGCCACCGCGCACGGACCGCCTCACGGGACGAGCGGGCACCGAACGGGCCCGCCCGCCCCGCCGTTCGGGCATGCCCGCTGCCCGAATTACGCTCCACCGCAGGTCCCCCGCGGGCAGCCGTCGCTCGTCGCGGGCGCATACGGGCACCATCGGGCCCGCAACAGACCTGGTCAGTGGTGCGCACCCGCTGTAGAACTTCCCCCATGGGCCCCACCGGGCCCGAACGGGCAGTGAGCACGGAGAGCGGGTGTCGGGCATGAGCGCGGAGGAACGTCAGCGGGAGATCGTGAAGAGCGCCCGTCGCACCGGCGCCGTCGACGTGAACGTGCTCGCCGCCGAGCTGGGCGTCGCCAAGGAGACCGTACGACGGGATCTGCGCGCCCTTGAGGACCACGGCCTGGTCCGCCGCACGCACGGCGGCGCCTATCCGGTGGAGAGCGCCGGCTTCGAGACGACGCTCGCCTTCCGCGCCACCAGCCATGTGCCCGAGAAGCGCCGGATCGCGGCCGCCGCGGCCGAGCTGCTCGGGGACGCCGAGACGGTCTTCGTCGATGAGGGGTTCACCCCGCAGCTCATCGCCGAGTCGCTGCCCATGGACCGGCCGTTGACCGTGGTCACCGCGTCCCTGGCCACCGCGGGAGCGCTCGCCGAGGCCGACAACACGACGGTGCTGCTGCTGGGCGGCCGGGTCAGACCCGGCACCCTCGCGACCGTCGACCACTGGACGACGAAGATGCTCGCCGGGTTCGTCATCGACCTGGCGTTCATCGGCGCCAACGGCATCTCGCGCGAACACGGCCTCACCACCCCCGACCCGGCCGTCAGCGAGGTCAAGTCACAGGCCATCCGGGCCGCCCGGCGCACGGTGTTCGCAGGCGTGCACACCAAGTTCGGCGCCGTGAGCTTCTGCCGGTTCGCGGAGATCAGTGCACTGGAGGCGATCGTCACCAGCACCCTCCTGCCCACGTCCGAGGCCCACCGCTACTCGATGCAGGGCCCCCAGGTCATCCGGGTCTGAAACAGAGACCGCATCCCAGCCCCCGAAGAGTTCGAAAAACCAACTGACCCACCACAGAGGCATCACACTCCCCTGCGCCACCCCATATGTACCGATACATCCAGGAGCGATCCATGCGAACCCAGAGCCGACGGAGGCCGCGCGCGACGCTCGTCGCGGCCGCCGCAGGGACGCTGCTCGCCCCGCTGCTCTCCGGTTGCTGGGCCGGAGCGGGCGGAGCGGGCTCCGGTGGCAACTCCATCAACGTCCTCATGGTCAACAACCCGCAGATGGTGGAGCTGCAGAAGCTCACCGCCGCCCACTTCACCAAGGACACCGGCATCAAGGTGAACTTCACCGTGCTGCCGGAGAACGACGTCCGCGACAAGATCAGCCAGGACTTCGCCAACCAGGCCGGCCAGTACGACGTCGCCACCCTGTCCAACTACGAGATACCGATCTACGCCAAGAACGACTGGCTGCACGAGATGGACTCGTACGTCGCGAAGGACCCGGGCTACGACGAGCAGGACGTCCTCAAGCCCATGCGCCAGTCCCTCACCGCGGACGACGGCAAGCTCTACGGACAGCCCTTCTACGGCGAGTCGTCCTTCCTGATGTACCGCAAGGACGTGTTCGAGGCGAAGGGCCTCACCATGCCCGAGCACCCGACCTGGACCGAGGTCGCCGACCTCGCGGCCAAGGCCGACGGCGCCGAGTCGGGCATGAAGGGCATCTGTCTGCGCGGCCTGCCCGGCTGGGGCGAGGTCATGGCCCCGCTCACCACGGTCGTGAACACCTTCGGCGGCACCTGGTTCGACAAGAGCTGGAAGGCGCGGCTCGACTCCCCCGAGTGGGAACGGGCGGTGAAGTTCTATGTGGACCTCGTCCGCGACCACGGCGAGGCAGGCGCACCCCAGGCCGGCTTCGCCGAGTGCCTCAACAACATGACCCAGGGCAAGGTCGCCATGTGGTACGACGCCACGTCCGCGGCCGGTTCCCTGGAGTCCGCCAAGTCCCCGGTCAAGGGCAAGATCGGCTACGTACCGGCGCCCGTCGAGGAGACGAAGTCCTCGGGCTGGCTCTACACCTGGGCCTGGGGCATCCAGGACGCGTCCCGGAACCCCGACAAGGCCTGGAAGTTCGTCTCCTGGGCGTCCAGCAAGGAGTACGAGCAGCTGGTCGGCGACGAGATCGGCTGGTCCAACGTCCCGGCCGGCAAGCGCGCCTCCACGTACACGAACGCGGACTACCGCAAGGAGGCCGGCGCCTTCCAGGAGATGACCAAGGAGGCCATCGAGGGCGCCCGGCCCACCGACCCCGGGGTGCAGCCGCGGCCCGCGCCCGGCATCCAGTTCGTCGGCATCCCCGAGTTCACCGATCTCGGCACCAAGGTCTCGCAGGAGATCAGCGCGGCCATCGCCGGACGCCAGTCCGTCGAGTCGGCCCTGAACAAGTCCCAGAAACTGGCCGAGGAGATCGCCGAGGAGTACGAGGGACGATGACCGCCACAACGACGGCTCCAGTAGCCGCACCATCCGTACACGCCGAGAAGCGTCCCGCGGGCCGCATGCGCGCCTGGGCGACCCGGGCCCCGCTCCTCCCCGCCCTGATCTTCATGATCGCCGTGACCCAGCTCCCCTTCGTGGCCACGCTGGTGATCTCCTTCTTCGACTGGAACTCCCTCTACCCGGACGCCCGCAGCTTCACCGGCTTCGGCAACTACTCCGAGGTCCTCACCGACGCGGCCCTGCGCAAGTCGGTCTGGACGACCATCCTGCTGACCGTCACCGTCGTCCTGGCCAGCCTGATCCTGGGCCTGGTCCTCGCCCTCCTCCTGGACCGGAGGTTCCGGGGCCGCGGCTTCGTCCGTACGCTCCTGATCGCGCCCTTCCTCGTGGTCCCCGTGGCGGCGGCCCTGCTCTGGAAGCATGTGCTCTACAACCCTGAATACGGCCTGCTCAATGGGTTGTTGCACTATGTGGGCGGACCACAGCCGGACTGGATCTCCAACACCCCGCTGCTCGCCGTCGAGATGTCCCTCGTCTGGCAGTGGACGCCCTTCATGATGCTGATCCTGCTCGCCGGCCTGCAGAGCCGCGACCACCAGCAGATCGAGGCCGCGAAGGTCGACGGCGCGAGCGACTGGCAGGTCTTCCGTTACTTGACCCTCCCCCACCTGCGCCGCTACCTCGAACTGGGCGCCCTGCTGGGCTCGATCTACATCGTCCAGAACTTCGACGCGGTCTTCACCATCACGTCCGGCGGCCTGGGCACCGCGAACCTGCCCTACACCGTCTACCAGAGCTTCTACCAGGCCCACGAGAACGGCCTCGCCTCCGCGGCCGGCGTCCTGGTCGTCATCGGCTCGATCATCATCGCGACCTTCGCGCTGCGTGTGGTCTCGTCCCTGTTCCGCGAGGAGGTGGGCCGCGCATGAGCGCCACCGCGATCCGTGTACGTCCCCGCAGTACCGAGTCCGGCAACCCCGGCCCCCGCCGCCCCAGGGGAAGGGGCCTCGGCCTGGTCGCCTGGCTGGCCGGGATCGTCTTCTTCCTGCCCATCGCCTGGATGGCCCTGACGTCCTTCCACTCCGAGGAGGACGCGGCGACCAACCCGCCGTCCTTCGGAGCCGCGCTCACCCTCGACGGCTACCGCGAGTTCTTCGGCACGGGCGGCGGGGCGAGCCCCTGGCCGTCACTGATCAACTCGACGGTGGCCTCGCTCGTATCGACGCTCCTCGTCCTCCTCCTGGCCCTCCCCGCGGCCTACGCGCTCTCCATCCGCCCGGTGAAGAAGTGGACCGACGTCCTGTTCTTCTTCCTCTCGACGAAGATGCTCCCGGTGGTGGCGGGCCTCCTGCCGATCTACCTCTTCGCGAAGAACACGGGGATGCTGGACAACATCTGGCTCCTGGTCATCCTCTACACCTCGATGAACCTGCCGATCGCCGTGTGGATGATGCAGTCGTTCCTCTCAGAGGTCCCGGTGGCGATCATCGAGGCGGCGCAGATAGACGGCGCGAAACTGCCCACGATCCTCGCCCGGGTCGTGGCCCCCATCGCCCTCCCGGGCATCGCGGCCACAGCCCTGATCTGCTTCATCTTCAGCTGGAACGAGCTGCTGTTCGCCCGGGTCCTCACGGGCGTGGTGGCGGAGACGGCGCCCGTCTTCCTCACCGGCTTCATCACCAGCCAGGGCCTGTTCCTGGCCAAGGTGTGCGCCGCCTCGCTCGTCATCTCCCTGCCGGTGCTCGCCGCGGGGTTCGCCGCCCAGGACAAACTGGTCCAGGGCCTGTCGTTGGGAGCCGTGAAATGAAGGCCGCAGTCATCGAGTCCGTGGGCCGTGCCGTCGTGGCCGAGGTCCCCGACCCGACGCCGGGCCCCCGCGAGGTCGTCGTCGAGGTCGCCGCCTGCGGCCTGTGCGGCACCGACCTGCACATCCTCCAGGGCGAGTTCGCGCCCAAGCTGCCGATCGTGCCGGGCCACGAGTTCGCGGGCGAGGTGGTCGGGGTGGGCACCCTGGTCACCGAGCTGTCGCTCGGCGACCAGGTGGCCGTGGACCCCTCCCTCTACTGCTACGAGTGCCGTTTCTGCCGTACGGGCCACAACAACCTCTGCGAGCGGTGGGCGGCGATCGGCGTGACGACGGCAGGCGGCGCGGCCCAGTACGCGGTGGCCCCCGTGGCGAACTGCGTGAAGCTCCCCGAACACATCCGCACCCAGGACGCGGCCCTGGTCGAGCCCCTCTCCTGCGCGGTCCGCGGCTACGACGTGCTGAACTCCCGCCTGGGCGCCCATGTCCTGATCTACGGCTCCGGAACCATGGGCCTGATGATGCTGGAGCTGGCGAAGCGGACGGGTGCGGCGAGCGTGGACATCGTCGACATCAACGCACAGCGGCTGACGACCGCCGAGCGGCTCGGTGTCTCGGCGTCCGCCACGAGCGCCGACGAATTGGAGCGACCACAGGGGTGGGACCTGGTGGTCGACGCCACGGGCAACGCGGCGGCGATCCAGGACGGTCTGGGACGGGTGGCCAAGGCCGGCACGTTCCTCCAGTTCGGCGTCGCCGACTACGCGACGAGGGTGACGATCGACCCTTACCGCATCTATAACTCGGAGATCACCATCACCGGTTCCATGGCCGTCCTCCACAGCTTCGAACGCGCGGCGGAGCTGTTCGCGAATGGAGTTCTGGATCCGGAGACCTTCATCAGCGACCGTCTGCCTCTGGACCAGTACCCCCAAGCGCTGGAGCAGTTCGCGTCTGGTGTCGGCAGGAAGATCGTGGTGCTGCCGTAGAGATCACGACCCACGCTGTTTCAAAAATACAGCGTGACTTTCCTACCGATGACGCGTTGTTCCAGGCGAGCCACAGGATTTCTGTTCGCATTCAGGTCTGACGTTCGCCGGGGGAGGGACTCATGGAGTTGCGGTACGCGTTCCGTCTGGAACCAGGCCCGGCCGCACACGCAGCCCTCGCACGGACCTTCGGATGCGCACGGGTCGTATGGAACGACGCTCTGGCCGTCCGCCGGGCCGCACACGAGCGTGGTCTGCCGTTTCCGAAGACGGGAGAGCTTTCGAAGCTGCTCATCACTCAGGCCAGACGGACTGATGAGCGGGCGTGGCTCACCGAGGTCTCCATGGTGCCGTTGCAACAGTCACTGCGGGACCAGGACAAAGCGTGGACGGCGTTCTTCAATTCGCTGACGGGCTCTCGAAAGGGTTCGAAGGTCGGTGAGCCGGGGTTCAAATCACGCAAGGATCACCGTCAGAGCGTGCGGTTCACCAACAACGCGGGATGGAAGATCACCGCGGCAGGGCGGCTGAGGCTTCCAAAGATCGGAGAGATTCCGGTGCGCTGGTCCCGGAGCCTGCCTTCGATCCCGTCCAGCGTCACAGTGATCAGAGATGCGGCAGGTCGATACTTTGCCTCGTTCAAGGTCACAACCGATCCCGACACCGATCGGACCTCGGCCCCGGATGCAGAAGGCGATCTGGGCGTCGATCTCGGGCTGACGCACTTCGCCGTACTGTCCGACGGCTCGCGCGTAGCCTCACCGCGATTTCTGCGCCGAGCAGAGAAGAAGTTGAAGAAGCGGCAGCGAGAGCTGGACCGCAAACAGAAAGGGAGCAAGAACCGGGAGAAGGCCCGTGCCAAAATGGCGCGGGCGCATGCAGCAGTGGCCGATGCACGCAAAGACTTTCATCACCAGCTGTCCACGAAACTGATTCGAGAGAATCAATCGATCAGTGTGGAAACACTCGGTGTGAAGGCACTGGCGCGCGGCAGGCTCGCCAAGAGCGTGCATGACGCAGGCTGGGGCCAGTTCTTGGCAATGCTGGACTACAAGGCGAAACGCTACGGGCGCGAACTCACTCGCGTGGCCCGGAACTTCCCCTCCAGCCAACTTTGCTCTTCCTGCGGGCACTTGGATGGGCCCAAGCCACTGGCGGTCCGACTCTGGATCTGTTCCCTCTGCGGGACGACACAGGACCGGGACTGGAACGCTGCGAAGAACACTCGAGACGAGGGCCGTCGGATCCGGGCGGCCCAGCCCCAAGAACCACCCACCCCCGGGCCGGGGGCCCTCACCGTAGCGTGAGGTAAACGCCTGCGGAGCACATGTAAGTCCCTGGTCGGTAATCAGGGCGAAGCGCAACGAAGCAGGAACCCGTCTCAAGCTGGACCGCGATTCGGCGGCTCGGCAGGGAGGAATCTACCGCTTGTCGGGCGGGAGAGGAGGCCAAAACCAGGAGATCACCATTGCCGGCAAAGCGGACAACCTCGTCGGCTCACCGTCTGCGCCGGAGAGAGCAAACTCGTTAGGGCCGACCACCGGTGAGTCGTAGCATCCTGGACATGCCACGCCCCCAGGGATTCTCGTACACAGAGCAGCCCGACGGCACCGTGCTGATCGCGCACCAAAGCCGCCCCGCCACCACCCTCCGCGGCCCCAGAGCCACCCAGTTCCTCGCGGAAGTGGAATCCGGCGACCCCCAACTGGTCATGGCCCGCTGGACCGGCAACTACAAGCGCGGCAACGAACGAACGGCCCGCAACCACCCCCGAAACCGCCACTGACCGCCCCCGACCACCGCTGCGGGCCCCTGACCAGTACAAACCCGCACTGACCCAATTGGCGGTCAGGTAAGGGAACGGTAAAGCGGGCCCGGTCGTTCACGGGTCATGACAGCTATGACCCCCGGCTCGAACATCCCTCTCCCCGTCACCCGCGTGACGGTGGACGTCGCCGCCCCGGTGCGGCTCGACGTATCGGGCCTGCTGCTCACCGCCGACGGCAAGGTGCGCTCCGACGACGACTTCATCTTCTACAACCAGCCGACCGGCCAGGGCGTGACGTACCGCTCCGGCGGCGGCACGAGCCCCGACTCGATCACGGTCGACACGACGGCCGTGCCGCCGGGCATCGAGAAGATCGTCGTGACCGCGAGCCCGGACGCCGCGGGCCAGACCTTCCAGGGCGTCGAACCGACGGCGACGATCCGCAACGCCGACGACAACTCCGTACTGGCCTCGTTCACCCCGCCCCAGCTCGGCTCGGAGACGGCCCTGGTGATCGTCGAGGTCTACCTGCGCAACGGCGCGTGGAAGGCCCGAGCGGTCGGCCAGGGGTACTCGAACGGCCTGGCGGGCATCGCCACGGACTTCGGCGTGACGGTGGAGGAGCCGGCCGCCCCGGCAGCGGCCCCGGTCGCCCCGCCGACCCCCACGGTCCAGACCCCGGTGGCGCCCCCGGCCCCGCCCGTCACCACCCCGGCGGCCCCGCCCGCGCCTCCGGCGGCGCCTGCCGCCCCCGCCCCGGGCGCCGGGAAGATCAACCTCGACAAGGGCCGCGTAAGCCTCCAGAAGAACCAGACCGTGTCCCTGGTCAAGGGCGGCCGCCCGTTCCTCTCCCAGGTGAAGATGGGCCTGGGCTGGGAGCCGGCGTACCGGGGCAAGGACATCGACCTCGACGCCTCCGTGATCGCCTACGGCCCGCAGCGCAACCACATCGACAGCTGCTACTTCGGAAAGCTCTCGATCGTGAACGGCGCGATCAAGCACTCCGGCGACAACCTCACGGGCGAGGGCGGCGGTGACGACGAGGTGATCGTCGTGGACCTGGGCCGCCTCCCCCAGGAGGTCACCGGCCTGGTCTTCACGGTGAACTCCTTCTCGGGCCAGAAGTTCACCGAGGTCGCCAAGGCCTACTGCCGCCTCCTCGACGCCGCCACGGGCGAGGAGCTGGTCCGCTTCGACCTCACCACCGCCGAGCCCCAGACCGGCGTGATGATGGCCAAGCTCATCAAGCAGTTCTCCGGCGAGTGGGAGATGACGGCCCTCGGCAACTTCGTCAAGTCCCGCACGGTCCGCGGCATGGTGAAGCCGTCGGCGCAGGCGCTGTAGCCCACCGGCCCACCACGAACGCGAGGGGCGCCCCCACCGAGTGGGGGCGCCCCTCGCGTTCGGCGCCGGGTCACATCTTCGTGGCCCCCGCGGCAAGGTCCCTGAGGAAGTGCCGCGCCCCGATCAGGAACACGATGATCAGCGGGACGACGCTCATCAACGCACCGGCCATCACCAGGGAGTAGTCGGTGTTGTAGAGGACGTTGAGGTTCGCCAGGGCGACCTGAAGGGTGACCCTGTCGGGGTCGATCATGACGACCAGCGGCCAGATGTAGTCGTTCCAGAGGCTGATGAAGGTGAAGATGCCCAGGAACGCCAGCGCGGGCCGGAACAACGGCATCGCGATCTGCCAGTAGAGCCGGAAGAAACCGGCGCCGTCGATCCGTCCGGCGTCGAGCAGTTCGTCGGGCAGCGAGTTCTGCGCGTACTGGCGCATCCAGAAGATGCCGAAGGCGTTGGCCGCACCGGGAATGATCAGCGCCGTCAGCGAGCCGGCCCAGCCGAACCCCGCCATGGTGACGAACTGCGGCACCAGGGAGAGCTGCGCGGGGATCATGTACGTGGCCAGCAGGGCACCGAAGAGGAACTTCTTGCCCGGGAACTCGTACTTGGCGAAGGCGAACGCGGCCAGCGAGTCGAAGACCAGCACCAGCGCGGTCCCGACCACGGCGACGACGACGGTGTTGAACAGCGAGCCGAAGAAGTCGACGGTGTCGAGCACCCGCCCCATGTTGTCCAGGAGATGCGGTCCCGGGATCAGCTTGGGCGGGTAGCTGTAGATGTCCTGGGTGGTGCCGGAGGCCATCACCACCAGCCAGTAGAAGGGGAACAGCGAGATCAGCACACCGAGCAGCAGCACCACCCGGACACAGATCCGGGTGAGCCGGCTGCCGGAGCCGATGGCGAGCCCCGCGCTGCCGGTGGCCCTCTCCTTCTCGTCAACGGCCATTGCGGGCCCCCTTGCGTCGCAGCAGCGACCGGAGGCCGCCGCGGTCCTCGCGGTCGGATCCGGAGACCAGCCGCCAGTTGATGAGCGTGAAGATGGCGATGATCGCGAAGAGGACCCAGCCCATCGCGGCCCCGTAGCCGAACTGGTGGTCCTTGAATGCCTTCTGCCACAGATAGAGCACGATGGTCGTGCCTTCCTGACCCGGTCCGCCGATGGTTCCGACATCGGTCGACTGGAACAGCACCTGCGACTCGGTGAAGATCTGCAGGCCGTTGATGGTGGACGTGACGGCGGCGAAGAGGACCACCGGCCGCAACTGCGGCAGCACGACCCGGAACAGGGTCTGCCAGCTGTTCGCCCCGTCGACCCGGGCGGCCTCGAAGTGCTCGGTGGGAATGGCCTGGAGACCCGCCAGGAAGATCAGGGCGTTGTAGCCGACCCACCGCCAGATGATCATGGCGGAGAGGGACACCTTGATCCCCCACTCGGAGGACAGCCAGCCGACGCCGTCCATCCCGACCATCCTCAGCGCCGAGTTGGCGAGGCCCGTCTGGGCGAAGACCGAGCCGAAGACGACGGTCATGGCGACCATTGAGGTGACGTTGGGGATGAAGTACGCCACCCGGTACGCGCCGGAGAACCGGACCTGCGAGTGCAGCAGGAACGCGAGCACCAGGGCCAGGAACAGCATCGGCACCGTGGACAGGAACCAGATCTCGAAGGTGTTGAGCACCGAGTGCCAGAACACCGAGTCCTCGAGCAGCCAGCCGTACTGCTTGAGGCCGACGAAGCGCATGTCACCGATGCCGTCCCAGTCCTGGAAGGACAGGTACAGCGAGAAGACCACCGGAAAGGCGCCGAAGACGGCGAACAGCACATAGAACGGCGAGATGGCGAGGAGGGGCGGGCCATGCCGCCGGCGCCCGCCCGGGACGGTGGCTCGGGAGCGGCGGCCGTCCGCCCGCTCACGGCCGTCGGCCGCGGGGGTGCCGGCCTCCGCCGGGTCTGCGACTGTGGCCATGTCAGTTCACCCCCAGCCGGGACAGCGTGGTCTCGGAGGTGTTGACCGCGTCGCGCCAGGCCCGGTCGGGTTGCTTGCCGAGCGATTCCACGTTGGTCAGCTCCTGGAAGAACGGGGTGTTGGCGGTCTCCTCGTACGGACTGAAGTAGACGACGGGAGCCTTCTGGGCGGCCGGGCCGAAGACGTCGATGGGCCGCTGACCGCCGAAGAAGGGATCGGGCTTGTGCATCGCGGGGTCGGTGTAGGCGGCCGGAGTGGTGGGGAACAGCGCCATCTCCTGGTAGCTCTTGAGCTGGTTCGCCGGGCCGAGCAGCCACTTCAGGAAGGCGAAGGCGCCCTCCGGGTCACGGCAGTAGCGGGTCAGGGTGGCGTACGACCCACCGTAGTTGGCGGGCCCGTCCGGCATGGTGGTCAGCCGCCAGTCCCCGGACGTCTTGGGCGCGGTGTCCTTCAGTCCGTTGATGGCCCACACCGCGGTGGTCATCGAGGCGACGCGGCCCCCGCCCATGGCCGCGTTGTAGTCGGGCGTGCCGTCCACGACCCGGGCGCTGAGTCCCTGCCGGAGCATCTCCACGGACAGGTCCCAGGCACGCTTGACGTGTGCCTGGTCGCCGATGAACCGGTTGTCGGCGTCCACGAACTGCTTGGGGCTCTGGAGCAGGACCTGCTGGAAGACGTTGCCGATGTTGCTCACCAGGTACGGCTTGCCGGGCCCCTTCCGGAGCGTCCGCCCGGCGGCGAGGTACTTCTCCCAGGTGGAGATCTCCTCGGCAACGGCTTGCGGCTCGTCGGGCAGCCCGGCCCGCCGGAAGAGATCCCGGCGGTAGTACAGCGCGGTCGGTCCGGCATCGAGGGGGAAGCCGATCATCCGCCCCGACGGGGCGAAGCATCCCTTCCACTTCCAGTCGAGGTACTGATCACGGATGCTCTCCGCACCCAGGGTCCGCAGGTCGAGGAACTCGTTCTCGTCGGGGAAGAACGTGGCGAGGTTGTCGGAGTTCACGACCGTCATGTCCGGCACGTAGGCACGGGCGGCGAGACTGGTGCGTACCTTCGAGTCGATGTCCCCGTCGGGGATCTGGGAGCCCTTCACCTTCACCCCCGGCACACCGGGTACGGCACGCCTGGCGGTGGCGAGCAGCTTGTCGCTCAGCGAGCCCTTCCAGTACCAGAGGCTCAGATGATCGGTGCCCGCGGAGGCGGAGCCGTTGCCCGCCCCGCATCCCGACAGGCCGAGCAGCGCGGCGCCCGCACCGCCCAGCGAGGTCCCCAGCAGACGTCTGCGGGACATCGTTCGATGTTCCATTTGGCGCGCACTCACTTTCAGGGCGCGGCGCGGCCAGGGCATGGCACCACGTCGGGCCCGTTTTGCGGGGGTTGGGGAAGACAACGATGTCGGCGGGGTGGGTCCCTTGGCTCGGGCCGACAGCGTTCTCAGCATCCGTGAGCGTTCACGTGAACGTTGCCGTCGAGTATCAGGGCGGCTCAAAACCGCTGTCAAGGGACGTACACGGTAGATGTGTTGACCGGCCCGGGCCACGAACGAGCAGAAGCCGGTGCGGCTGCAGCCGCACCGGCTTGGCGCCACTCCCTCAGCTCGACGAGGGACCGGCACGCTCCGAACCCCAGGCCCTGCCGTCCGGCCTGCCGTTCAGCCTGGGATTCGGCTGCGGTTCGGCCTGGGGTTCGACCTGGGATTCGGATGAGGATGAGGTCGCCCGTGAAGGGTCGTGTGCCGCTACGGCGCCCCGGCGGCCCGCCACAAGCACTCCCCGCCCATGTGCTCGACTATGGGACTGATCAGCCCTTCGGCGCGTGAGCCATCGCGACCAGCTTCATCTTCATGGCGCGCACCGCCGCGGGGTCCGTCACGGGCCGGGAAGTCTTCTCCTTGGCCTCGGCGACCGTCTTCGCCTTCAGGGCGCTATCGGCTTCGGAGTTCGCGGAGTGAGAAGCCTTCTCCGCGGACGCCATGACCTTCTGCTTCTGCGTGCGCACGGAGTCGTCGTCCGTCGCGGAGTGCGAGGTCGCCGTGGCCGCGTGGACCTGCGCCCCGGCCGCCACCGTCAGACTGCCGAGCGCGAGAGCACCGACCGCGGCCGTCCTCAATTTCGTTCCCATCTTGCTGGACTTGCGGGGGGCGGCATGGCGCATGAGAGTTCCTCTGCTGTCGGTTCGGCTTGGACAGCTGGACTACGCAGCGCGGGGGCCCGGCCGCGACACCCGGACGCCGTGACTCGGATCACAGAGAATCGCTGTAGCGAGGGACCGGCGCCAGTGCGTATTCCCTGTGCAGAGGACCCCTGGCCGTTCTGTGGACGGATATGAATGGCGGAAGAGTGGCGAGAGGCACGGCGGAAGAGGATTTCGATGAATTCTACGCACTGGCCTACCCCAGGCTCGTTCGGCAGCTTTACGCGATGACCGGCGATCTGCCGGAGGCCCAGGATGTCGTGCAGGAGGCATTCATAAGGGCCTGGGGCCGACGTGGGATATTCACGAGCGACGGTTCCCAGGAGGCGTGGATCCGCACCACGGCCTGGCGGCTTGCCGTATCGCGCTTCCGGCGTCTGCGGCGCGGTGCGCAGCTCATGCAGCGCCATCACGAACAGCACGAACAGCGCCACGCCGAAGGCCCGTCCCCCGAACACGTCGCTCTCGTCGAGGCGCTTCGCACTCTTCCGAAGAAGCACAGAACTGTCGTTGTCCTCCACCATTTGTGCGACCTCGGCGTCGAGCAGATAAGTGCCGAGACGGGCTGGCCGGCCGGTAGCATCAGGGTTTGGCTGGTCCGTGGGCGCCTGTCACTCGCCCGCCACTTTTCCTCCCTGCCGGACCAGGAGGTGGACCATGTCGGATGAGTACGAGCGTCCTGTCTGGCTTACCGAGAGCATCACCCAGTTGGAGAATGTTCGGGTGGACCGGCCGTTGCCCGCACAGGAGTTGCGTCGCCGAAGCGTCCGGCGCCGTCAACGCCGTACCCGTTCTGCCGCCATTGCGGCGATTACCGTGACGGCACTCGGTGCGGGCGCCTACTGGAATTCCATGAGCGCGGACCGATCGGCGGAAAATCCCTCCCAGCACGGGGAGGTTTCCCAGATATCGGCGGCCCAGGAGAAACTGCGGGCCTACTACTCGGTTCTGCCGGAGGCATTTACCACGCGGGATTCGACGTCGAAGCTGCAGAAGCTGATGACCGCGCATTTCACGGACACGGCACTGAAGCGAGAAATCGTTCTCGAAGGCGACGGAGCCGCCGACGTGGCGGCCACGTGCGGGCATGTGGAAACTGCCACCACCTTCACCGTCGGCGCCCCCCGCAGCACCGGGGCCGACACCGTCCGCGCGCGCGTGACGAGCAGCAGCACACCGGAATCGATCGAGGTCGTTTTCGATCTCCGCACCATGAGAATCTCGAAATGGTCCTGCCCCGACAGATCCTGACCTCTACCGACCGTCACGGGACAGCCCTCAGGCGGAAGCCCGCACCACAAGTTCGGGTACCACCCAGGCGTCGGCGCCCCTCAGGGGCTCCTCACCCGCACGCAGCCGGGCCACCTGCTCGACGGCCAGCCGGCCCAGCCGGCGCTTGTCGATGTGCAGGGTGGTCAGGGAGGGCTCCACCAGCTCCCCCAGCGAGAGCCCGTCGAAGCCCATGACGGCCACGTCGTCGGGCACCCGCCGTCCGCCGCGCCGAGCGGCGCGCATCGCGCCGATGGCGATCAGGTCGTTGAAGCCGAAGACAGCGGTGACCTCGGGCCGAGCGTCCAGCAACCGCTCCATGCCCACCTCGCCCGCCGCGACGCTGTGTTCGGCGCACGTCACCACCCAGTTGTCGTCGACGGGCAGCCCGTGCTGCCGCACCTGGGCCAGAAAGGCCTCCCGGCGAGGGCCAGGGACCCCCGTCCGATCCCCGTCCAGCATGCCGATCCTGCGATGCCCCGCACGCACCAGATGCGCGATGCCCTGCTCCACGCCGACAGCGGCGTCGATCCCCACGGCGGCGAACCGGGTCTGCTGCGGCCCGCGTTCCAACAGCACCAGCGGCACACCGCCCAACTGCCGCGCGAGAACGTCGTCCTCGTTCTTGAAGTACCCGATGACCGCGTCCGCCTGATGGGACAGCACGTCGAGTGCCACCCGCTCCCTGGCGTCATCGGTACGGGAGTCCCACACGACCACCTGCCACCCGCGCTGCTCGGCCGCCTCCAGCACACCGGCGGCCACCTCGGGGAAGAACGGGTTCATCAGATCCGGAATGACCAGACCCGCCGTCACCGTCCCCTTGCGCACCAGCCCCCGGGCGAACCGGCTCGGCCGGTAGTCCAGCAGCCGCGCCGCCTCCAGCACCCGTTCCTTGGTGCCCGGGTCGATCTCACCCTTGTCGTTGACGGCCCGGGACACCGTCTGCCGCGACACTCCGGCCAACTGGGCCACATCATGGATGGTGGCCCGCCGGCGAGGGCCGTCAGACTGTCCGGTACGCGACTCCTGCTGCTCATCGGCCCACACGCTGAGCACTGTATCCGCCCAGCGCCGAAGGAACCCAGGACGCGGCCCGCCGCAGCGCCGCACCCACACACGCGCCCAGGCGCAGACACAGGCCTCAGAACAGGGCGCTGTACGCGTTCAACGCGGGCTGCCCGCCGAGATGGGCGTACAGCACAGTCGACTCCCGCCCGATCTCCCCCCGGGTCACCAGGTCGACCATCCCGGCCATGGACTTCCCCTCGTAGACGGGGTCGGTGACCATGCCCTCGGTCCGCGCGGCAAGCCGCATCGCCTCCAGCGTCACCTCGTCGGGAATGCCATAGGTGCCCGCGTGATACCGCCCGTCCAGCTCGACGTCGGCCTCCGTCAACTCCTTCTGTACGCCGATGAGTTGCCCGGTGCTCCGCGCGATCCGGGCGATCTGGTCCCGGGTGCGCTCGGGCTCGGCGGACGCGTCGATGCCGATGACACGCCGTTGCCGCCCACCGGCCTCCTCCAGCACACGGAACCCGGCCACCATCCCCGCCTGGGTGGACCCGGTCACCGAGCACACGACGACGGTGTCGAAGAAGACCCCCGACTCCCGTTCCTGCTCGGCCACTTCATAGGCCCATCCGGCGAACCCGAGCCCGCCGAGCGGATGGTCGGAGGCGCCGGCGGGAATGGCGTACGGCTTCCCGCCCGCGTCCTCGACCTCCCGCAGCGCCCGCTCCCAGCTCTCCTTGAACCCGATCCCGAACCCGGCCCGCACCAGTCGCACATCGGCCCCGGCGAGCCTGCTGATCAGGATGTTGCCGACCTTGTCGTACACGGAGTCGGGCCAGTCCACCCAACTCTCCTGCACCAGAACACACTTGAGCCCGGCGCGGGCGGCGCAGGCCGCGACCTGCCGGGTGTGGTTGGACTGCACCCCGCCGATCGAGACCAGCGTGTCGCACCCCTTGGCGAGGGCGTCCGCGACGAGGTACTCCAGCTTGCGGGTCTTGTTGCCCCCGTACGCGACACCGGAGTTGCAGTCCTCCCGCTTGGCCCAGAGCGAGGCCCCGCCGAGGTGCGCGGTCAGCCGCTCCAGCCGGTGCACGGGCGAGGGCCCGAAGAGAAGGGGGTAACGGTCGTACGAGGAAAGGGACATGGGTCCTCCACGGATCAGGTGTCGGGATCGGCCAGGTCTTCGAGGCCACGCCAGATCTCCGCCGTGACGCGGACGGCCTCGTCCGCATCGCCGGCGGCACAGGCGTCGATCAGCGCGTCGTGCAGCCCGGCCGAACGGCAGTTGCCGCCCTCGCCGAACCGGCGCCGCTCCAGGCGCCGGATCAGCGGGGTGTAGCGCGCGACGGTGGCGGCGGCGGCACGATTCCCGCTCACCCGGACCAGTACGTCGTGCAGCGCGTCGTCGGCACGCAGCGCGGCGGCCACGTCACCGTCGCGCACGGCCGTGGCAAAACACTTGTTGGCCTCCCGCATGGCACCGATGTGGTCGGGGCGAAGCCGGGGCAGCGCCGCCCGAGCGACCAGCTCGTGCATGGCGCCGACGACGGCCGCGGCGTCCCGCACATCGGCGGCCACCACAGGGGTCACACGTGTGTAGCTCTGCGGCTTGGACTCCAGCAGGCCTTCGTCGACGAGCCGTGAGAAGGCATCCCGTACGGGCGCCCGCGAAAGCCCGAGCCGCTCGGCCAGCTCGGCGTCCCGCACGACGGCGCCCGGCGCGATGTCGCCGGCCACGATGGCGTCCCGTATCGCCTCGTACGCGCGGTCCCTGAGCAGGGTCCGGGGCACGGGCCGTATCGCTTCCACAAACTGAAATGTTAGATGTCAACCAGATCCCGACACAAGAGTGCGACCCGCACCGAAGTACGGGCCGCACTCACACGGGCCTCACTCAACAGGCCCACGGCCAGTCCGCGTCCCGGGCGCCCTCAAGCAGCGGAACCATCCGGAACGCCGCGTCCGACAGCCCCCCGAACACATGCCGGTTCCCCGCCCCCGACGGACCATGGCCCGCCCGGTACCCGGCAAGGTTCCAGGTGTAGACGGGCACGTGCGCAGGAACCTGCTCGGTCGGGTCGCCGTAGTGGCTGTACGTGGCCTGCTCGTCCGTGACGATCAGCACGCGGTCGTGCTTCTTGTAGTGCTTCCGTACGGCCTCGGTCGTATCCGTCCCGCCGAGGTCACCGAAGCGCTCCAGCACCTTCAGCACCGACTCGCCCCGACGGAACTTCACACGGCTGCTGCTCGTCCCGAACTCGACGAGGTCCGCGTCCGCCGCCCGCAGCGCGAGCGCCGTACCGAAGATCGCCGCCGCGTCGGCCCGGTTGAGCTCCGAGCGGTCGGACAGCCGCGAGTAGAACATCGACCCGGACCGGTCGACGAGCACGAGCGTCCTGCCGCCCAGCGCCGGCACGTTGGCCAGCGAGTGACCGAGCGCCTGCTCCAGCGGGTACGACCAGCGCAGCGACGGAGCGTGCTGGTACGCGGCGAGGTACCGGAACGGAAACTGCCGCGACCGCGCGACCTCCGCGGGGTCGCTGATACGGGCGGCCACCTGGGCGGCCATCTCGTCGGAGACCCCGGCCTCGTCGAAGTTACGCAGGTTCCGCACCAGCGCCATCGCACCCATGGACGGGATGACGGCCTCCCAGGCCGCCTTGTCCATCGGGCCCTGCAGCCAGCCGGCCAGCGCCTCCCAGGTCATGCCCGCGTCCGCGAGGCGCTGCGCGCCGTGCGCACCGGTCACCACCTTGCGCCGCTTGGCGGGCCGCAGTGCCATCAGGTCACGGTGGGCCGCCAGAACGGGCAGCGACTTCGGCACGACCGCGGTGTCCGGGTTGTGCCGCCGGTCCAGCGCGTACTGGAACAGCTCGCCCTGCCACGGCTTGTCCGGGTCCGGTGCCGCGTGCACGAGGTTGAGGATGTCGCCGAAGCGGTAGCCCTTGGACGCCGTGTCGTACTTCAGCAGCGACTTGCCGCTGTAGAGCCGGCGCACGGCGTCGGCGATGCCGCGCTTCACGGGCTTGGGGATGTTGCGGCCGTACAGCGCGGTCCAGTACGCGAGCAGCTCGCCGGGCTCGTCCGGGCGCCGCAGCACGGAGGCGACGACCTGCCGGTTCGCCGGGCCGTCCGTGGCACCCGCGTCGAGGCGTGCCTTGACGTACTCGGCGGCGCCGACGATGGACGCGGTCCGCATGTTGCCCTCGCCACGGAGCCAGGCCAGCATGCTCGCCGTCCACGAGGGGTCGCTGACGGCCAGCTCACGGACGAGCGCGGCGAACCGGTCGTCCCGGGCGTCGCCGGTCTCGTAGAAGGTGTTCTGCGAGACGAGGTTGGCGATCGCGAGCAGGAAGAGCTCGGAACGCGCGTCGCGCTCACGGCCGCGGCCGCCCTCGTAGGTGCGCAGTACGCGGCCGGTAGAGGTGACCCGCGAAGTGCCCTGGGCCTTCGCCGCCTTGGTGTTGAATCGCGCCATGATGAATTCCCCCGAATTCAGTGATGTTCCGGAGGGAAGCACAGCAAATGAAGCGTGCCCGAGATCGAGGTCGGCGGCGGTCTTGTCACTGGGCGCGTCTTCCAGTTCCGCCACATCGCCCATAGCGATGACGGGATTCGAACCCGCACGGTTTCCCACCAAGTCCCCGAAGTATCCGCTGCCTTCGCACCGGGCACACATCATTTGCTGCGCCTCCCGAGATCAAGTCGGTGGCGGCCTGGATTCTTTGGAAGAGAAGTAGCCGCCACCATCGCACCGGGAGGTGCATGAAGTTGTGGTGTCCAGAGTTCAAGGCCGGCGGAACCGACGTAGGTGCTCTAACCCCTGAGCTACACCGGCGTGTTGTGCCGGTGACGGGACTCGAACCCGCGACCTCCCCATTAGGAGTGGAAGTAGGTCCTGCCTTCGCACCTGGACGTTCATCACTCTAGGACGTGTACCGCGGGCCGGGCGAACGATTATTTCCGGACGGACGTACCGGACAGGCGGCACAGGCGCCATAGGAACTCCCTATACCACCTGCTGACTTTGCGTCTTTGCCCCTCGTTCTTTTCCGAACGTACGGTGAACCGACTCGACGAGGTACGCACCACGACGTATCCGCACAACTGGAAGAGCAGGCGGCATGACTACGATCGAACCCGAATCAGGAACGCAAGAACTCAAGGGAAAGCGGGCCCTGGTCACAGGTGGTTCTCGCGGAATAGGAGCGGCCGTCGTGCGCCAACTCCTCGACACGGGCGCCGAGGTGCTCACAACTGCCAGGTCGGCGACGAGCAAGGTTCCGGAGGGAGCCGCCTTCGTGACGGCCGACGTGCGGACACGGGCCGGCGCGGAGACGCTCGCCGCGGCCGCGCGGGAGGTGCTCGGCGGGGTGGACGTACTGGTCCACAACGCGGGTGGGGCGCAACCGTACGCGAGCACCTCCGCCATCCCCGACGAGGAGTGGCAGGACCAGCTGGACCTGAACTACCTGGCCTCGGTACGGCTGGACTCCCTGCTGGTGCCGGGGATGCGGGAACGGCGTTCGGGGGTGATCGTGCACGTCTCCTCAGCCGCGGTCCCCGCCACGCCACCCCCGTTCCTGCACTACACGGCGGCGAAGGCGGCTCTGGAGAACTACAGCCGGGGCCTGGCCCTGGAGCTGGCCCCGTCCGGAATCCGGGTCAACACCGTGACTCCCGGCAGGACGGCCACCCCCGGCGGCGAACTGACGCGGGAGCAGTGGGCACGCCTGGACCCGGGGCAGGGCCAGAACGGCGCCACCGTGCCGCTGGGACGCGACGGCCGGCCCGACGACATCGCCAACGCGGTGCTGTTCCTCGTGTCCGACCGGGCGAGCTGGCTGACCGGAAGCAATCTCGTCGTGGACGGCGGAGAATTCTCCAGGGGCTGACTCCGTCAGGACACCGGCGAGAAGGAAGGTGAGAAGGCAGCGGACTCGGACCAGGTCTCCTTGCGCAGGAGTTCGAGCAGGGCCGTCTCCGCCGGGCCCGCGCCGGGCCGGAGCACGGCGATGACGGGCTGGGACACGACCGGGAACACCGGGCGCGCGAGGTGCTCGTAGCCGTGGGGCACCGCGGAGGCCGGGACGAGCGTCACTCCCAGCCCGTGGGCGGCCCAGCGCACGGCCGTCGCCGTCCGGGACACACGGGCGGCCGTGGTCGGGGCCAGGTCGTTGTCCCGGAGCACGTTCAGCAGCACGCCGTCGAGCGCGCTGTCGCGGTCGAACCTCACCCACGGCTCCCCCGCCAGTTCGCGCAGCTCGACCCGGTCCGCGGCGAGCAGCCGGTGCCCGGCGCCCAGCACCACCACGAACTTCTCGTCGCCGAGGTGGTGGGCGTCGGAGGGGCTCCGCTCGCACCCCGCCATAAGGGCAAGGTTCAGCACGCCCCGGCGGCACAGCCGTTCCAGCTCGGCGGAGCTCGGCTCCTCGAAGACGGTGACCTCCAGCAGCGGGAAGCGGCGACGCAGCGTGCCCAGGGCGCCCGGCAGCTGCCGCGTGCCGAAGCCCATCTGCGCCGCGACCACCAGCTCGCCCACGAGCTCGTCGGCACCGGCCCGTGCCGTCGCCCTCGCCCGCCGCGACGCGCTGACCGCGACCTCCGCCTCCCGCAGGAAGGCGCGGCCGACCACGGTGGGCACCAGTCCGGTCGGTGTGCGGGCGAACAGCTGCACGCCGAGTTCCCGCTCCAGGCCGCGGATCTGCTGGGACACCGACGGCTGAGCGACGTGCAGCAGCTCCGCCGCCGCCGTCACCGAGCCCTCCTCGGCTACGGCCAGGGCGTACTCGTACTGGCGAAGACTCATCGGCTCCCGTCCCCTCCCACGTGGCAACAGGTGTCACAACACGGGAGGCGACGGGTTTACTCCACCGTCGGAGGGGCCCTGCGTACGAACCGGAGTTCAGCCGCGCTTCTGACGCCGCCAGGGACCGGTGACAGCCAGCATGATGCCCGGCTCCTGGATGTTGGCGTACAGCGTCCTTCCGTCGGGCGAGAAGGTGACGCCGGTGAACTCGCTGAACTCGGGCTCCTCCTCGGTTCCGATGTCGAGGTCGTTGCGGGCGATCGGGTACGTACGGCCGCTGTCGGTCGCGCCGAAGAGATGCGAGACGCCCTCGCCGTCCTCGGCGATGACGAGGCCGCCGTACGGGGAGACGGTGATGTTGTCGGGACCGTCGAAGGCGCCGTCCACCGACGGGTCGGGGTTGACCCCGAGGAGGACCTTCAGGGTCAGCGTGCGGCGCTTGGGATCGTAGAACCAGACCTGGCCGTCGTGCTGGACGGGGCTCTCCGCGCGTGCGTACGAGGAGACGATGTACGCGCCACCGTCGCCCCACCACATGCCTTCGAGCTTGCGGGCGCGGGTGACCTCGCCGGCGGCGAACTGCTTGCGCACGTCGATGGTCTTCGCGTCGCGGTCGGGGACGTCCACCCAGTCGACGCCGTACACCGTGCCGATCTTCGTGGCGCGGGAGAGGTCGTCGATGAAGTGGCCGCCGGAGTTGTAGCACTTGGGGGCCTGGAGGACGCCCGCGTCGTCGGCGAGGGTACGGAACCTGCCGGGGCCGTAGTGGAAGCCCTTGGGCGGGGTCCAGCGGTAGAAGAGGCCGTTGGGGCCGGACGCGTCCTCGGTGAGGTAGGCGTGGCCGCGCTTCGGGTCGATGACGACGGCCTCGTGGTCGTACCGGCCGAAGAACTTCAGCGGCTTGGGGTCGCGGTTGGCGCGGCGGTCGCTCGGGTCGACCTCGAAGACGTAACCGTGGTCCTTGGTCATGCCGTTGACGCCGGCGCGGTCGGAGTTCTCCTCGCAGGTGAGCCAGGTGCCCCACGGGGTGCTGCCACCCGCGCAGTTGGTGGAGGTGCCCGCGATGCCGACCCACTCGGCGACCGCACCGCCCGGACGCACCTCGACGACCGTGCAGCCGCCGGACGCGGCCGGGTCGTAGACGAGGCCCTCGGTGAGCGGGACCGGGTACGTCCAGTTGGCGCGCGGGCCCTTCAGCTCGTGGTTGTTGACGAGGAGGGTCGTGCCGCGCGGGCCGTCGAAGGTGGCCGTGCCGTCGTGGTTGGAGGGAGTGAACTCGCCCGACTCCAGCCTGGTCTTCCCGCTGTGGGTGATGACGCGGTACCGGAAGCCGGCGGGCAGCGCGAGGATGCCCTTCGGGTCGGGCAGGAGGGGCCCGTAGCCGACGGCTCCGCCGTGCCGGTCGGCGTCGTCGGCGTCGGCATCGCCCGCGGTCTCGGTGTCCGTGGACGCGAGGGCGCCGGGCGCGGTGGCGAGTGTGCCGACGCTGCCGATCAGGGCGACACCGGCACCGGTGATCGCGGATCGTCTGGCGAAGTCCCTGCGGGTGAGCGACATGCTGTCTCCTGTGACGGTGGAGTGTGACCGTGGCGAGGCGGTGACGCGTGGAGGGTGGCGGACCCGGCTGTCGGCCACACGGTCCCGCCCGTGACTGAACGCCGGTTGAACGCGGGCCGACTTCCCAGGGTCCCCTTGCGTGAACCCGGGCGGATCCCGCCTGATCCAGCCGCTTCCACCCGTCCGGAGCAATGTCGCCCCGTACGGCCCATCAGTCCTCGCATACGAACTGTTGGTCGGAATAATCTCCATACCAAGGACCCGCACGACCCATGGGAGGCGAGCCGAAGTGGACGCGCGTCAGGCAAGCCACCGCCATGAGGAACGGCTGATGGCGCTGGCCAATGTGAGCGGTGTCGGCAGTGGGCGCGACGAGGAGTCCGGCGAGGACGTCATCGTCGTCTTCGTCACCCGCAAGGTCCCTCGCGACCGGCTCCGCCCCGAGGACGTGGTCCCGGACGAGCTGGAGGGCATCCCGGTCCGGGTCTTGGCGATGGGCGAGGACGAGGACGGGGACGAGTCCTGACGACCTGGGTTTCCTTCGCCCCCGCCGCCCCTACCCGTTCCCTTCCCCTGGGGGCTGACGCCCCCAGACCCCCACTGAAATCCAGCCCCTCCGGCGTTTGAGGAGCGGGGGTTCGGGGGCGGAGCCCCTGAGTAAGGGACGGGAATGGGTAGGGGCGGCGGGGGCGAAAACCCCCCTACCCCCCTTGCTGCGACCGAGCCTTGAACGCAGCCTTCCGCGCCTCCTTGGCGACCTTCTTGTCGGGGTGCAGCCGCCCCATCGCCTCCAGCACATCAGGCGTGGCAGGGTGATCCACCCGCCAGGCCGCCGCGAAGAACCCCCCGTGCTGCGCGGCAAGCCCCTCGACCAGCGCCTGCAACTCCGCCGAGTTCCCCTCCGCGGCCAGCTGCGCGGCAATCGTGTCGACGGTCAGCCAGAACACCATCCCCTCGGACGGCGCGGGCACGTCCGAGGCCCCCCGCTCGGTGAGCCAGACCCGCGCGAGCCCGCCCAGCTCGGCATCGTCGAGCACCTCACGTAGCGCGGGCGAGGCCTCCGTACCGACCAGCGAAAGGGCCTGCTGGCAGCGCAGCCGCCGCAGCGGCGCCCCGGCGTCGGAGCCCTTCGCCGCCGCGAGCAACTCCCGTGCCGCGGCGAGGGGTTCACGCCGGTCGAGCCACTGCTCGGTCTCGGCCTGCGCCGCCGCCGGCGGAAACGCGGAGGTGCTGTCGAGCAGCACGTCGGCCCCCTTGTCCGCGAGGTCGCCCACCGCGGGCGCCACGAACCCGGCTTCGAGGAGCCGTGCCCGGATCCCGTACACCCCGAGGGGGGTGAGCCGCACCATCCCGTACCGCGAGACGTCCGTGTCGTCGACCGGCGCCGCGGGCTCCTCGTCGGCGTCGGCCATGAGGGCCTCGTCGACGGGCTGGAAGTCGACGAGCCCGATCGGCTCAAGGAGCCGGAACTGGTCGTCGAGCCGCATCATCGCGTCCGACACCTGCTCCAGGACGTCGTTGGTGGGCTCCCCCATGTCGTCCGGCACGATCATCGACGCGGCGAGCGCGGGCAGCGGCACCGGGCCGTCGCCGGGCCCGTCCTCGCTGGAGGTCAGCAGGTAGAGGTTGCCGAGGACCCCGTCGAGGAACTCCGCCTCGGCCTCCGGGTCCCAGTCCAGCGCGGAGAAGTCGATCTCGCCGCCCTCACCCATGGCCTCCACGATGTCGTCGAGGTCGGGCACGCCGGCGTCGGCGAGCACCGTCTCCAGGGCGGCGAGCCACAGCCCCAGTACGTCCTGTGGCGCCCCGGAGAGGACGAGTTTCAGGTCGGCTCCCGTGGTGACGGTGCCCTCCTCCTCGTCCACGACCTCGACGAGCCCGGTGTCGACGGCGACCCGCCAGGCCTCGCTCGCGTAGGCCGCGGCGTCCCCGCCGTCGAGGCCGAGCTCGGCGGCGGCGGCCGGCAGCTGTTCCTCGACGAGTTCGCCGCCGGCCCCGACCCGGGTGTCCGGACCGGCCCAGCGTGCGAGGCGCACGGCACGCGAGAGAAGCGGCGTGGCGAGGGCGTCCCGCGCGAGCTCCGCTTCGGAGTGCAGACGCACCGGCGGCAGGGGGGAACTGTCTGACATCGGCTGGTTCTCCTAGGACGAACGTTCGGGCGTACATCTCGGACGTACACGAGGCCCGCGGGCCGCCCGGGAAAACGCCTGCCGGCCGCCCCGGACACGCGACCTCAGCCTAGACGGATTTGGACCCATGCCGCCCGGTTCATGAACCTGTCAGAAGTGTTAACTCGGGAAACCTTGACAAGTGCCGTGGCCAGACACGAGATTGACGCGCGTAGAAACTCGCGAGTAGCAGTGCATCGCGGCTTCTACGCGCGTCACGGACCGCCCCACCGGTTACGGCTCCACCCTTGCTCTCGTCCGTCCTCGCCCCACAGCTCCACCCCCGTCCTCGCTCCACCGCTCCACGCACGTACGCGTTCCACCGCTCCACCCGCATACGTGTTTCAACAGCTCCACCCTCGTCCGTTCACCGCGCCACCCTCGTCCCGGCGCCCACGCACGTCCCCGGAGGGATCCCGTTGCCGAGCAAGTCTTCCGCACGCATAGCCGCGCTCACCGTCGCCGCCGTCTGTTCCACGGTCTCCGCGGTGGTCGTCACCTCGCCCGCCCACGCGGACGCCGTGGCCGTCCACGACATTCAGGGCTCCACCCGTACGTCCCCGCTCGCGGGCCAGCAGGTCACCGACGTGGCCGGCATCGTCACGGGCACGAGAACCTACGGTTCGTCCCGCGGTTTCTGGATCCAGGGTCCGTCCGCCGACGACGACCCGGCCACCAGTGAGGGCGTCTTCGTCTTCACCAGCTCCTCGCCGAAGGTCGCCGTCGGCGACTCGGTCACCGTCTCGGGCACGGTCACGGAGTTCGTGCCGGGCGGCGCCTCGACCGGCAACCAGTCGGTCACGGAGATCACCCGGCCGACGGTGACGGTGGTGTCGAGCGGCAACGCGCTGCCCGGGGCCACGGTCATCGACAGCCGTTCCGTACCCGCCGCGTACTCGCCCGAGGGCGACCCGGCGGCGAGCGGTTCGGTGGGCGCCCTGACGCTGCGGCCGAAGAAGTACGCCCTCGACTTCTACGAGTCGCTGGAGGGCATGAACGTCGCGATCGGCTCGTCCCGTGTGGTCACCGCGACCGACCCGTTCTCCGAGCTCTGGGTGACGGTCAAGCCGCACGAGAACCCGAACCGCCGCGGCGGCACCGTCTACGGCGCGTACTCCTCGCAGAACACCGGCCGGCTGCAGATCCAGTCGCTGATCCCGACCGCCACCGAGCCGTTCCCGACGGCCAACGTGGGCGACACCCTCAAGGGCACCACCGAAGGCCCGCTCGACTACAACCAGTTCGGCGGCTACACGCTGACCGCCCGCACGCTGGGCACGGTGAAGGCCGGCGGTCTGGAGCGCGAGACGACGCGCAAGCAGTCGCGTTCCGAGCTGGCGGTGGCGACGTACAACGTCGAGAACCTCGACCCGACGGACGCCACGTTCGCCGCCCACGCGGCCGCGATCGTGGACCACCTGCAGTCGCCCGACATCGTGTCCCTGGAGGAGATCCAGGACAACAACGGCGCGAAGAACGACGGCACGGTCGCCGCCGACCAGACGATGCAGAAGCTGATCGACGCGATCGTCGCCGCGGGCGGCCCGGCGTACGAGTGGCGCTCCATCGACCCGGTGAACCTCGCGGACGGCGGTGAGCCGGGCGGCAACATCCGTCAGGCGTTCCTCTACAACCCGGAGCGCGTGTCGTTCGTGGACCGCGCGGGCGGCGACGCCGCGACGGCCGTCGGCGTCACGAAGGTGCACGGCAAGGCGCAGTTGACTCTCTCGCCGGGCCGTATCGACCCGGCGAACGCCGCGTGGACGAACAGCCGCAAGCCGCTCGCGGGCGAGTTCAGCTTCCGCGGCAAGTCGGTCTTCGTGATCGCGAACCACTTCGCGTCGAAGGGCGGCGACCAGTCGCTGCACTCGCAGTTCCAGCCGCCGGCGCGCAGCTCGGAGACGCAGCGCCACCTCCAGGCGACCGCGGTGAACGCGTTCGTCAAGGACATCCTCGCCAAGCAGAAGAACGCGGACGTCGTGACGCTCGGCGACATCAACGACTTCGAGTTCTCGCGGACGACGAAGCTCCTGGAGGACGACGGCGCCCTGTGGTCGGCCGTCAAGTCCCTTCCGAAGAGCGAGCGTTACAGCTATGACTACCAGGGCAACAGTCAGGTTCTGGACCAGATCCTGATCAGCCCGTCGATCCGCAGGGACTGCGACTTCACGTACGACAGCGTGCACATCAACTCGGAGTTCTCCGACCAGATCAGCGACCACGACCCGCAGGTGCTGCGGTTCCGCCCGTAGTCGCGGCACGAGCACGCGGGTGAGCCCGGCCCCACGTCAGGGGGGCCGGGCTCACCCGCGTCTCCGGCGGGGCGTCAGGCTCCGAAGGCCTCGTTCAGCCAGCCCTGCCAGGCGGCCTCGTTCCCCTTGGCGTCGGCGCCCGGGGCGAAGTCGTGGACGCTCATGCCGACGGGCGCGCCCCAGTGGTTGCGGCCGAAGAAGCGGATGAGGGCGTCGTCGGTGCGCAGCCCGATGAAGTACGGGTTGCGGTAGTCGACGACGGCGTCCAGCACCTGGCCGTCGGGGCCGTGGGCCCGTACGCGCGTGCCCTCGGCGGTGTCGTCCGCGAGGCCGAGTGCCCGGCCGACGGCGGCGAAGGCGTCGGCCGCCTTTGACGCGTCGGGCCCGTCGAAGGTGGCGAAGGCGGCAGGCCTGGCCGCGAACCTCGTCAGGTACTCGCACAGGGTGTGGAGGTAGAAGTCGGTGTGCCTGCTCGCCCCGTCGTACTGGTTGTCCCAGTCGTCGACGAAGATCCCGCTGTGCACGTACCTCACCCAGGCACGCCGGCCGTCGTCGCGCGGCTCGACGGTGTAGTCGAGCTGGTTGAGGGTCTGCGCGGAGTTCTCGTCGGCACCCTCAAGGCGGTTGGTGTACTTGTGCGGCGGGTCCCAGGCGGTGACCGTGGATCCCCAGGGGCCCCGGCCGCCCTCACGCGGCTCGGGGGGCTCCATCGGCCACAGCCAGCCGCCGGTACCGCTGGTGACGGCGTCCCACACCTGGTCGGGTGTGGCGTCGACCTCGAACTCGCGGGCGATCTCGAATTCCTTGGACATGGTGTGCTCCTGCGCGTCAACTAGGCGTGTCAGTCGGTGAGTTCGGGCGCCGCCGCGGGCGCCTCGGAAGCCTTGAGCCCCTCGGCCGTACCGGATGCGTCAGCTGCACCGGACGCATCGGCCGTGCCGGACGCCCCGGGCTTGACCGTGGGATGGACCGCCACGACGATCCGGTGGTCACGGCCCCCCTCGGCGTCGGCGGAGTCGTACTTGCGGATCAGGGCGCCGACACCGGCCGTCAGCTCCTGGATGAACGCGGCCCGGTCGGCGGCGGAGGCGAAGCGCACCTCGCCGTCCAGCGCGTACGTGGCGAGCCGCTTGCGGGCCTTCGTGGCGCCCGTGATGAGCGTGCCGACGTCCCGCACCAGCCGGGCGCCGAGCGCGAGCAGCCACCGCGCCGAGAGCTGATCCCGGAAGCGGTCCGGGTCGGGCTGCACGGCGGCGAGGGCGAGCGGCGAGATGACGTACGACGCCGCCGTCGCCCTCATCAGCCGCTCGGTGACGTTCCCCTTGCGGCGCTCCCCCGCGAGCTCGACCAGACCGTGCCGCTCCAGCGTCTTCAGGTGATAGTTCACCTTCTGCCTCGGCAGTCCGACCTTGCCAGCCAGCATGGCGGCCGACGCGGGTCCGGCCGCCAGCTCGGCCAGGAGCCGGGCCCTTATGGGGTCCAGCGAGGCGGCTGCCGCCGCGGGGTCCTCGATCACGGTCACGTCCAACATGACTCCACCGTCTCACCGAACATTTTATTTGTCCAGACGGTTCTTGTTGTCGGCTTCCGTGATCTTCTGATCACTCGGGGACGAGGCCGAGCGCGTGGGTGTAGCGGCGGACCGTGGACTGCTTCAGACCGGGGTACGTCTGTACGCGCTCCCACTCAGGCGTACGGGATCCGACGCCGCCCGGCGAGGCCAGCGCGTCGATGTGGGCCTGCGCGGTCTCCCACTCGGCGTAGTTGAGGACCTTCGTGCCGTCGGTGCTCAGGTGGAAGTGGGCGGAGATCCCGCCGGGACTGAGGTTCGGCTCGCTCTCCAGGGCCTCGAACACGGCGTCCACCCAGGCGCGTTGCCGGTCGGGGTCCGGCCCCTCGAACTCGATCTCGACGATCACGACGCACCCCGGAACCCGGGTCTCCGCCTCCTGGGCGCCGCTGCGGTAGCGCCGGTAGCGGCCGAGCCCCACGCGCTCGATCCCGGGCACAGCCACGTCCACCTCGTCCACGCGCTCCTGCCGGTGGACCTTCACGAACGCCTCGTAGTCCTGCTCGCTCCGCCACTGCGAATGGTGCAGCAGGGTCGTGCCGTCCTCACCGGTGTAGACGTGGTACCCGAGCAGCCCCTCGGCCGGCCACGCCCTGCGCTCCCAGGTGGCGGCGATCGCCTCGACCGTCTCCTTCTGCCGCTCGGGCGTCCCCACCCGCCAGGTGCTGAAGAAGGGAGCCCCGACCTCGGGGCGGGTCATCGCGGGGTGCGCGTCGGTACGACGGGTCATCACGAACTCCAGTGATCGCTGATCGGTGTCCACGGCTCCACCCTCGGACCTCAACCGAACTTCAGGTCAAGCGCCGGTGCCACGGACGGGTCCGCCTCCACCGGGCCGCGACAAGCGCACGACGAGCGGCGGGGCCAGTCGATCGGCCCCACCGCTCGTCGTCCGGCACCGGTCGGTGACCGGTGCCGGAGGTGTGCGTGTGAGTAGTGCGTATCTGTGGCGCGCGTGAGTGGTGCGTGTCGGTGGCGCGCGTGAGTGGTGCGTGTCAGTGGTGTCCGTTGTGACGTCGGCGCCACACTCCCGCCGCGACCACCGCTCCGGCCCCGGCGATCAGTACGGGCCCGGGGTGCCGCTTTCCGGCCTGGACGGCATTGGTCACGGCCGTGCGCACCGGCCGGGGCACGTTGTCCTGAACGGCGTGGCCGGCCTGCGTGGCCCTGCTCTGCACCACATGCCCGGCCTGGACGGCCTTGTCCTGCACGACCTGACCGGCCTCGCCGGCCTTGCTCTGCACGACATGGCCGGCCCGCACCGCCTTGTCCTGTACGACGCGACCGGTCTCGGTGGCCTTGTCCTGTACGACATGGCCCGCCTGCGCCGCCTTGTCCTGCACGGCGTGGCCGGCCTCGGACGCCTTGTCCTTCAGTTCGGCGCCCCGGGCCCGCGCACGGCCCTTCATGTCGGCCTTCGCGGCCAACTCCTCGACGGTGTCGCCGAGTTGGCCCCGGGTCTCCTGGATCTGCCGTCGCAGCTCGTCCGGGCCCTTCGCGCCGCCGGCGGCCTTGTCGGCGGCCTTGCCGGGCTCAGTGGGATCATTCCTGTCCTTCATCGATGTGCCCTTTCCTTGATCTCGTCGACGTCGGCCCGGACGCTGTCGAGCGCCTCCTCGGGCAGCGGCGGGGCCGCGCGCCCGAGCTGGGCCCGGCCGGTCCTCGCCAGCACGCCCGCGACCAGGAAGAGCACGGCCGTGACGATGAGCGCAGCCGCCCACACGGGCAGCACGAGGGAGAGCACGGCAGCACCGGTGGCGGCCAGGGCCATCAGCCCCACGTAGGCGACGGCACCGGCCGCGCCCAGCAGCCCGCCGCCGCGTCCCACCCGCCGGCCCTTCTGCGCGAGCTCCTCCTTCGCGAGCAGTACTTCCTGTCGTACGAGCTCGGAGAGCTGTTCGGTGGCCTGTCCGACGAGTTCACCGACCGAGTGCTGCTCGCCCGGCCGCCGGTCCATGGTTTTGGTCACGGCGTCCCGCCTCCTTTCGTCCGGGACGCCCGGGTACCCTTCCGGGCCGCCGTCACCCCTGTCCGGCCCCGCGCTCGCCGAGTCGCGCCAGCTGGCTCTGGAACCAGTCGAGCCTGGCCTGCAGCAGTGCCGCCTCGGCGACGAGCTCGGGGACCCCGAGCCCCTCGGGCAGGCCGTCACCGGCGCCCGGTGCCGCGCCGCCCCCGGCCCGTACCCGCAGCCTTTCCCCGCCCAGCCGGGCGAAGGTCGCCAGCGACACCGCCGTACGGCCGCGCACGCATCCGGCGCAGGAGGCCGCGAAGCCCCGCCAGCCGGGCCTGCCCCATCCCGCGTCGGCCAGCGCCACGGCGACGGCGCCGCACGCGCAGGGGCCGACCGTGGCGGTACGCACCCGCTGCCGCGCGTACCGGAAGCCCAGCTCGAAGCGGAGGTAGGCGCCGAGGACCGTCACTTCGAGGAGTGCGGCGCTGCGGTGCTCGGCGGTGCACAGCATGGCCTCGGCCGCCGTGCGCTCGTGCACGCAGTGGAAACCGCAGTCGCAGCGGCGGTGCGGTGCCCGGTGCCGCAGGCCGTAGACGCAGTGCGCCTCGTCGAGCACTCCGTACGGCAGCGCGCCGCCCAGCGACACACCGGTGAACCCGGCCCGGGTGCCGTCCTGGGACAGCATCGGGTGGGCGATCTTGAATCCGGTCGGCGGCTCCGCCGGACGTTCCTCGGGGAGCCGCATCCTCATCGCGCGACCGGAACCTCTTCGACCGCGGCCTCCAACTCCTCGATCTCCTCGGGGAGTCGGAGCTCTTCCTCCTCCAGGCGCGGCTGCTCCTCCGCGACTCCGGTGGCCAGTGCCTTGCCCAGCTTCATGACGCCTCCCGTGACAGACGACCTTCTACCGTCCCCGCCATGGTGACCGAAACGGGGGCGAGTTCCTAGAGCGCCCCTGCCGTGCCGAATGCCGCAACAGATAAGAACCACTTACTCATATCTCGTAGAAGAATTAAGTGGAGCTTCAGGATCGGTATGCCGAGACTACCTTCATGACCTCACGACGCACCCCGCCCTTCGGCCGTGCCCTCTGCGCGATGATCACGCCCTTCACCGACGAGGGACTGCTGGACCTGGACGGTGCGCAGCGGCTGGCCGACCGGCTGGTCTCCGAGGGCTGCGACGGGCTGGTGCTGTCCGGGACGACCGGGGAGTCACCGACCACGACGGACGCCGAGAAGTCGGCGCTCGTGCGGGCGGTGGCGGACGCGGTCGGGGACCGCGCCGCGGTCGTCGCGGGCATCGGGACCGCCGACACCCGCCACACCACCGAGCTCGCCCTTGAGGCCGAAAAGGCGGGCGCGGACGGCCTGTTGGTGGTCACGCCGTACTACAGCAGGCCCCCGCAGGACGCCGTCGAGGCACACTTCCGGGAGATCGCGGACGCCTCGGGACTACCGCTCGTGCTGTACGACATCCCGGGCCGCACCGGCACCCGCATCGAGCCGGAGACGATGCTGCGGCTCGCCGGGCATCCGCGGATCGTGGCGGTGAAGGACTGCGCGTACGACCTGCTCGGCACCCAGAAGGTGCTGGCCGCCACGGAGTTGGCGTATTACACGGGCTGCGACGAGTACGTGCTCGCGCTGTACGCGATCGGCGGTGCCGGCTACATCAGCACGGTGGCGAATGTGACCCCGCGTCACTTCCGGTCGATCCTGGACGCGTTCGACGGCGGAGACCCGGACGAGGCCGTCCGGCTGCAGCAACTCACCATCCCGCTCACGGAGTTGATGATGGCCTCCGGCCTGCCCGGCACGGTGACTGCGAAGGCCCTGCTGAGCGCCCTCGGCCTGCCGGCGGGGCCGGTCCGGGCACCGCTGCGGCCCGCCGGCCGGGAGACGGTCGACGGGCTGCGGGCGGCATACGAGCGGCTGGTGGCCGCCTCGGCCGGTGTGTGATCGGAGCGGCCTGCTCAGCGTTCGGCGAAGACCGGCGTCCAGCGCCCGGCCGCACCGTCGTTCCCCTTGCGGAAACCGCTCAGCGGGACGGTCTTGTCACTGCCGATCGTGACGAGCACGAGCCGGTTGTGGAACTCGTTCGTACCGGGTGCGATGTCGAAGGCGATGAGCCGCTTGTTGTCGACCCAGGCGAGCAGCTGCTGTCCGGGGATCTTGTGGAGCCGCTTGCCGGTGTAGGGGTCGATGATCTCGGACGCGGTGGTCTTGGCACCGCCCGCGAAGTCGCCGGCGGCGAGCTTGCCGTCCGGAGAGAGACCGGCGTCGACGAACCAGTGCAGGTACTTCTCGTTCGCGGGCTTGGCGACCTCCTTGCCCTCGAAGTCGTAGTACTGCATGTGGGGTTCCGAGGTGAGACCCGAGTAGACGAGCTTGCCGTCGTGGCTGAAGGCGAAGTCCTGACGGGCGTTGAGGGAGGACCCGGGCATGTCCTCGTCGTCGTGCACCGTGACCTTGCTCCAGGAGCCCTTGCCGGAGTCGACGTCGATGACGTAGAAGCCGGTCCGGGCCGACTCTCCGAACCGCGTCGTCCAGTCGTTCTTCTTGCCGTCGCCGTCGCTGTCGTAGTCCGCCTTGAACCGCAGGTCGGGGTTCTTGCCGTACGTCGTCGCGACGAGCTTGCCGCCGTCGGGCGAGAACTCGACGCCCGCGACACCGCGGTCGACCGGGATCCAGCGCTCGACCTCGCCGGTGAGCAGGTCGAGCAGGCCGATCCGCGTGGTCGGCAGCTTCTGCTCCAGGACGGCGGCGGTGCGCATGCCGGGAGCGACGTCGAGGATCGACCACTTGGTGGTCTTCACGTACTTGCCGGTCTCCTGGTCGAGGAGACGGTAGGTACGCCGGGTGACGCCCCGGTCCTCGGTCTCCTTGACGGTGCTGTACGTGTAGTAGGCGGCCAGCGCGGTGTCGCCCGCCGCGATGAGGTCGCGCGGCGGTGTCTGGTCCGGGTGGGCGATGATGTCGCTCTGGTTGATCTGGCTGGCGAGCCGGGGCTCGTCCTTGCCGCGGTCCAGCATCGGTACGGCCACCCCGACGGCGACGGCGACCGCCGTGGCCACCGCGGCGCCGGCGATCGTACGGGTCCGGCGGCGGCGCCGGACGGCCAGGACGCGGCCTGCGAAGTCGGTCGGCGGGGTCGTGGTGTCCGCGGCCTGCTCGTGCAGGGCGTCGCGGACGAGCTGATCCATGTTCACGGACGTACCTCCACCGGTGAGAAGTCGCGGGACGGGCTCTGTTCCGCGTCGGCGGGTCCGAGAGCGGCCAGTTCCGGCGCGAGGGCGCGCAGTTTGGCGAGCGAGCGGTGGGTGGTGGACCGCACGGTCCCCACCGAGCAGCCGAGGATCCGGGCCACGTCGGCCTCCGGCAGGTCCTCGAAGTAGCGCAGCACGAGCACGGTCCGCTGCCGGGCGGTCAGCCGCGCCAGCGCTCCGCGCATCACGATCCGCAGGTCGGCCGCGGAGGAGGCGTCCGCCGTGGCCGCCCCGCCCGTCCCCTCGGGCGGTTCGGCGACCGTCAGTTCCCGTCTGCGCCACTTCAGCCGCCATCGGCTCACCTGCTGGCGGTACAGGATCTGCCGTACGTACGCCTCCGGTTCGTCGATGCGCTGCCATCGCCCGGCCGCCTTGACCAGCGCGGTCTGCAGCAGGTCCTCGGCCGCGTGGCGGTCGCCGCCGCTGAGCAGCACGGCGGTCTTCAGCAGTGCCGACGACCGGTTCTCCACGAACTCCCGGAACCGCTCTTGCCCTTGGGCATCCATCGTCACCTTCTCTCCCCCAGCGGGCTCTCCCCGCTCCCACCCGTACTGACGTCCCCGGCGGGCCCCCGCTATGCCTGACGGCGCGAGGAGTTCTCACGGTCCGGTGGTGATGTGTGCGGGTGGGTGGGGGCCGGTCGCACCCGGCATCCGACGCCCGAACGACCGAGCGCCCTCCCACAGCATGTGGGAGGGCGCTCGGTCACACAGCAAGGGCGTGGCTCAGTTGTGGCTGTGGAGGATCTCGTTGAGGCCACCCCACACCGCGTTGTTCGGCCGTGCCTCGACCGTCCCGGTGACCGAGTTCCGTCGGAACAGGATGTTGGACGCACCGGACAGCTCACGGGCCTTGACGATCTGCCCGTCGGGCATCGTGACCCGCGTCCCGGCGGTGACGTACAGCCCGGCCTCGACGACGCACTCGTCACCGAGGGCGATCCCGACGCCCGCCTCCGCGCCGATCAGGCAGCGCTCGCCGATCGTGATGCGGACGTTGCCGCCGCCGGACAGCGTGCCCATCGTGGAGGCGCCGCCGCCGATGTCAGAGCCGTCGCCGACCACGACGCCGGCGGAGATGCGGCCCTCGACCATCGACGTGCCGAGCGTGCCGGCGTTGAAGTTCACGAAGCCCTCGTGCATGACCGTGGTGCCCTCGGCGAGGTGCGCGCCGAGGCGGACCCGGTCGGCGTCGGCGATGCGGACGCCCTTCGGCGCCACGTAGTCCGTCATGCGCGGGAACTTGTCGACGGACGTCACGGCCAGGTGGAGGCCCTCGGCGCGGGCGTTCAGCCGGACCTTCTCCACGTCGTCCACGGCGACCGGGCCGAGCGAGGTCCAGGCGACGTTGGCGAGGTGGGCGAACAGGCCGTCGAGGCTCTGCCCGTGCGGCTTCACCAGGCGGTGCGAGAGGAGGTGCAGGCGCAGGTACGCGTCGTGCGCGTCGACCGGCTTCTCGTCGAGCGAGGCGATGACCGTGCGGACCGCGACCACTTCGACGCCACGCCGGGCGTCCGGGCCGATCGCCTTCACGGCGCCCTCGCCGAGCAGCTCCTCCGCGCGCTCGGCGGACAGCCGCTCGGAGCCGGAGGGGCCGGGCTCGGCGGCCAGTTCGGGGGCCGGGAACCAGGTGTCGAGGACAGTCCCGTCGGCGGCGAGCGTGGCAAGCCCGGCGGCGACGGCGCCGGTGGTGCGAGTAGCAGTCGTGTCGGTCATGAGGGAAACCTAACCGGCCGGGGCCCACGGGTGCCAACCAGTGCGCCCGGCGTCTCAGGTGCCGGGCGCGGTGTGCCTCGTACACAGGCGTACGAGGCACACGGCCCGCACTCCCCGTGACACGACCCGCACTTCCCCGTGGCGCGGGCCGCACTTCCCCCGTGACCCGCCGCTTCCCCGTGACACGGCCCGCTCCCCTCCCCTGCTTCGTCGTGCCAAGCCTTTCACCCCTGTTCCCCGCGGGGCCGTGAAAGGTTCCCCCTCGACGGACAGGAGGGTTCAGGGGATCACCCGCGCCAGCACCTCGCGCGTGTACCCCTCGTCGTACTCCGCCCCCGTCACCAGCACCTGCAGACAGATGCCGTCCATCACCGCGACGAGGGCCCGCGCGGTGACGGGGTCCGTGCGGCGGCCGATCCGCTCGGCGAGGTCCTGGCACCACTCGGCGGCGACCGGCCGCAGCACGGGGCGGCGCAGGGCGGCGAGATAGAGCTCGTACTCCAGCTCCACGCTCGCGCGGTCGCCGCCCAGCCACTCGCCCAGGAGACCGGCGAGTTCACCGGCCAGCTCGGCCCCGGTGTCCTCCAGCGCGCCCCGCGAGGCGACGACCTTCGCGAAGCCCTCGTTCGTCTGGCGCAGCGCGGCGACCATGAGCTCGTCGAGGGTCTTGAAGTGGTACGTCGTCGAGCCGAGCGGCACATCGGCCTCGGCGGCCACCGAGCGGTGGCTGAGCCCGCCGATGCCCTTGTCGGCCACGACACGGATCGCCGCGTCGATGATCCGCTGCCGCCGCTCGGGGTCGTAGCGCCTGACCATCAGCGGACCCCCGCCGGGCGGCGCGAGCAGGCTGCCGTCGCACGGCGCCGCATCAGTGCGCCCCGCCCAGGTTCAGCACCACGACCCCGCCGATGATCAGCACGATCCCGGCGAACTTGGCGGTGTTCATGCCCTCGCCCAGGAACATCATCCCGATCCCCGCGACGGCCGCCGTGCCGATCCCCGCCCAGATCGCGTAGGCCGTGCCGACCGCGACGGTCTTCAGCGTCTGCGCGAGCAGCGCGAACGCGACGACATAACCGATCGCGGTCACCAGCGAGGGCCACAGCCTGCTGAAGCCGTCGCTGTACTTCATGGCGGTGGTGGCGGCGACCTCTGCGGCGATGGCCCCGGCGAGCAGCGCGTATCCCATGTGTACGAGTGTACGCATCGATACGTACACCCGTACACAACTCCGGGAACCTCATCGGGAGCCTCGGGCGAAAGCGCCTCTTCAGCCGCGGCGCACAGGACCGGACCCCGCCACCGGGCCACTGTGCGAATGTGCGCGGCAGGCCGTGCTCGTTTGCTCATTTTCCTTATGGCGTACGGGAGTTACCGACGGTTACTGTTCGGCACCCCGCACCCGCCGTCGTCCCGATGGAGAGACCATGAGCACAGGAATCCCCCGCCCCCGCGGCCGGTGGCTGCGCGCCCTGACCGCCGGGGCGCTCGGCACGGCCGCGCTCACCGTGATGCCCTCGGCGGACGGAGCACCGGCCGGCGCGGAGGCCGCCCGCACCGAGACCCCGGTGGCCTCGGCCTCCCCGGTCGCCGGCATCACCGAGACCGTGGTCTCCGTGCGGATCCCGCTGCCCGCCTCGGTCGGCAGCCACCCCGAACGCTGCGACCGGCTGTCGTATCTGCGCTACCGCTCCTCCCAGGGACCGTCGAAGTCCGCCGACGCCGACCGGATCCTCGTCGCCCAGCCCGGCATCCTGGAGGGTGCGGGCGCCTTCGACAGCGTGGCCCGCAACACGGTGAAAACGGCCGCCGAGAAGGGCGAGCACATCGAGTTCTGGGCCCTGGACCGGCGCTCCAACTGCCTTGAGGACAACGCCGGTATCTCAACGGGCAGCACGGCCAAGGCTGTTGGCTACTACTACAAGGGCGAGAAGGTCGACGGACGCTCCTTCGACGGGTTCCTGACGAGTGATCAGACGGGCTGGCTCGCCGACGTCGGCCTGGAGCGCACGGTCCGTGACCAGTACGACCTGCTGTCCGCCGAACTGCCCAGTCAGAAGCTGCGCAAGGAGAAGGTGATGTGCGGCGGGCACTCCCTCGGCGGTGTCCTCACCGGTGTCTTCGCCACCTGGGACTTCGACGGGAACCCCACGACGACGGCGGACGCCGGCTTCAACCAGTGCGCGGGCTACTTCGCCCTGGACACGACGATCGCCACCAACCTCGACGACCTGAACGGCAGTTCGGGCACCCTCGACGGCGGCCTGCTGCCCAAGGGCACGGTCCCGGAGACGGGCCTCGGCTACACCGTCGTACAGGCCGGTCTGCGCAGCGGTGTCCTGCCCCGCTTCCTCGCGCTCCCCGCGGTGCTCAACCCCGAGATCATGAACGTCCTCGCCATCAGCGGCCTCGCCGCGCGCACCGCGCCCGACGCCCGGTCCACGCTCCAGGACGACCTCCCCGAGAACGCCAACATCGAGACGACGTCCCGCACGATGTTCTCCAAGGACGCCGGCGTGTTCCTGTCGGGCAAGCCCACGATCCGCGACTTCAAGCTCACCAACTCGGCGGTCCTCGGCGCCTTCATGGACGACAACTCGGCCCCGCTGTCCTTCATCCAGACCAGCGTGGGCCTCTTCGACGGCGGCCGGCTCGCGGACAAGAACTTCCCGGTCTCGAACGACGTACAGGGCTCACCGGCCCTGTTCGGTACGGAGTTGAAGGCGATCCCGGACCAGCCGGCCGGCCCGCTCTACACCTGGCGGAACTTCGACCGGGTGGGCGCGTCGGACGACCCGGTGCACCGCTCCGCTGACGGCACACCGTTCACGACGGCCGCCAAGGAGGTGTCGGACATCGGGGAGCTGGCCCGCAGCCTCTCCGAGCAGCCGCTGGACTTCACCGAGGACTACTTCCCGACGAAGCTGATCACCGACCTCTCGCTGGTCGACGACGCGCGCATCGCCCGGAACATGGCGCATCCCGGCGGTCTGACGGCGAACCCCACGATCACCTTCGTCGCGGGCGACGGGATCCTCGCGGACCACATCCCCGCGGACAAGAACCCCGTGGTCCTGCCCGGCTACCAGCACCTGGACGTGCTCACGGCGGCCCCGGTCCAGAACGGCGGAACCCGCGAACGGATCGCCACCCTCCTGTCGGCCTTCGCGACGCGTTGACACCGGTCCTCGCAACTCACGTCGGACACCGCTCCTCGCGACGCCTCAGGCGCCTTCTTCCGTAACCGAGTTAGGCCCTGAGAGGAACTTTCGGCCTCACCGGGACGCCGGCGGCCCGGCGCCCGAACTCCCCGCCCCGGGCGCCGGGATCGTCCCTCTCGCGGCCCTGATCTCGAATCCTTAAGCCTTGAACTATCTTTCTCGGGCCGTCGGACCCGACGATCACCGTCAACTGGCCGCCGAACCCCCGGCGTTCCTGGCAGAAACCGCTCTCAGAAACGCTACGCGGGGACCACAAGTTCTACTAATGTTCCCCTCGTCGCGCACGCGATCCTCCGGCCACAGCCGTCACGCGTGTCCGCGACCTCCGCCTCCTCTTGTGCCACGACCCACATGACCGATCCGCGTCCGCCTTCGGCGACGCTGGGGGACCTCGCATGCCAGAAAGAAATCCCGGGTCCGCTCCCGACCCGTCCACCCGCCCCGCGAAGGTGTGGGAGACCGGCGAAACCCTGGACGAGTCACGCGTACCCGGAACCCGCAGGCTCTGGCTCGCGGGAGCACTTCTCGTGGCGGTTCTCGCCTCCACCATCACAGCCGTCGTCGTGCTGGACGACGACCCGGACACCTCGGCGAAGGAGAAGACGAAGAACACCACCTCCTCGGCGAACGAGCCGCTCATACCCAGCCAGCCCCCCGCCACCGCGCCCAGCGGGAAGAGCGGCCTCGCCGCCCCGGAGTCCTCCAAGGCGGTCACGGACGGCTCCACCTCGCCCGAGGCCCAGCAGCAGGGCGGGACCGAGTCGAAGCCGGTCCCGCGGCCGTCCAAGTCCAAGTCCAAGTCCGCCGACAAGCCTCCCGCGTCCAAGCCCGCCTCCTCGAAGAAGTCCGTCCAGGCGGTCAACTACCCCGACCGCTACTGGCGCCTCGACCGCGACTCGGTGCGGCTCGACCAGGTGGGCTCCCACAGCTCGTCGTGGACCAGGGCCGAGGCCACCTTCAAGGTCGTCCCCGGTATCGCCGACTCCAGCTGTGTGTCCTTCTCCCTGGGCAACAACCGCTATCTGCGCCACTACGACTTCCGGCTCCGCGCGGACCGCCACAACGGCTCCGAGCTCTTCAAGCAGGACGCCACGTTCTGCCCCCGCGCGTCGTCCTTCTCCGGCGCGGTCATGCTGGAGTCGTACAACTACCGCGGCCGCTTCCTGCGCCACCGCAACTTCCAGGTCCGCCTCGAATCACCCGACCACAGCCAGCTCTACCGGGCGGACTCGGCGTTCAGGCTCGTGAAGGGCCTGGGCTGAGCGACCCCCCGGCAGCCGGGGCCGGCCGACACCGGCTCTCCCCGGCCCGGACGACAGACGAACGCGGCCCCCGGCATCATGCCGGGGGCCGCACACGTAAAATCAAGCGTTCGTACGAAATCAGACGTTGAAGCCCAGCGCCCGAAGCTGGTCGCGGCCGTCGTCCGTGATCTTGTCGGGGCCCCACGGCGGCATCCACACCCAGTTGATGCGGAGCTCGTTCACGATGCCGTCCGTGGCGGACTTGGCCTGGTCCTCGATGACGTCGGTGAGCGGACAGGCCGCCGACGTCAGGGTCATGTCGATCGTCGCGATGTTCGCGTCGTCGATGTGGATGCCGTAGATCAGCCCGAGGTTGACGACGTCGATGCCCAGTTCGGGGTCGACGACGTCGTACAGGGCCTCGCGGACTTCTTCCTCCGAGGCCGGTTTCATCTCGATGGTCTCGCTCATGCCGTATTCCTTTCGGCGTCGGCCTCGCCCAGGGCCTGGGCCGTCGCGTCCTTCCAGGCCATCCAGCTCAGCAACGCGCACTTGACGCGGGCCGGGTACTTGGAGACCCCCGCGAACGCGACCGCGTCCTCGAGGATCTCCTCCATCGCGTCGTCAGGCTCGATACGGCCCTTGGACTGCATCAGCTCCAGGAAGGTCTCCTGGATCTTCTGGGCCGCGGCCAGGTCCTTGCCGACGAGCAGCTCGTTCAGCACGGAGGCCGAGGCCTGGCTGATGGAGCAGCCCTGGCCCTCGTACGAGACGTCGCTGATCTTGGTGCCGTCGTACTTCACGCGCAGCGTGATCTCGTCGCCGCACGTCGGGTTGACGTGGTGCACCTCGGCGTCGCCATCTCGAAGACCGCGCCCGTGGGGGTGCTTGTAGTGGTCCAGGATGACTTCCTGGTACATCGAATCAAGCCTCACGACTCAGCCAGCTCCTCAGCCGAAGAAGTTCCGTACGTGCTCCAGGCCGTCGACCAGAGCGTCGATCTCGGTCGGCGTGGAGTACAGGTAGAACGACGCTCGTGTGGTCGCAGGAATTCCGTACCGCAGGCAGACGGGCCGTGCGCAGTGGTGACCCACGCGCACCGCGATGCCCTGCTCGTCGAGAACCTGGCCCACGTCGTGCGGGTGGATGTCACCCAGCGTGAACGAGATCGCCGCGCCGCGGTCCTCGGCCGTGGTCGGGCCGATGATCCGCAGGTCCGGGACCTCGCCGAGCCGCTTCACCGCGTACTCGGTGAGCGCGTGCTCATGGGCGAGGATCTTGTCCATGCCGATCGCGGAGAGGTAGTCGATCGCCGCGCCCATGCCGACCGCCTGCGCGATCGGCGGGGTGCCCGCCTCGAACTTGTGCGGGGCGGGAGCGTACGTCGACGAGTGCATCGACACCGTCTCGATCATCTCGCCGCCGCCGAGGAACGGAGGCAGGTCCTCAAGGAGTTCCTGACGGCCCCAGAGGACGCCGATGCCGGTCGGGCCGCACATCTTGTGGCCGGTGAAGGCCACGAAGTCGGCCTGCAGGGCCTGTACGTCCATCGGCATGTGCGGCGCGGCCTGCGAGGCGTCGATGCAGACCAGCGCGCCGACCTCCTGCGCACGGCGCACTATCGCCTCGACCGGGTTGACCGTGCCCAGGATGTTCGACACCAGCACGAAGGAGACGATCTTCGTCTTCTCGGTGATGATCTCGTCGATGTTGGACAGGTCGAGCCGGCCGTCGTCGGTCAGGCCGAACCACTTCAGCTTCGCGCCCGTGCGCTGCGCCAGCAGCTGCCACGGCACGATGTTGGAGTGGTGCTCCATCTCCGTGATGACGATCTCGGTCTCGTGGTCCACGCGGTAGGGCTCGTCGGCCCAGCCGAGCATGTTGGCCACGAGGTTGAGCGACTCGGAGGCGTTCTTCGTGAAGATCACCTCGTCGCGGCTCGGCGCGTTGATGAACGCGGCGACCTTGTCACGCGAGCCCTCGTACAGCGCCGTGGCCTCCTCCGCGAGCACATGCACACCGCGGTGGACGTTGGCGTTGTAGCGCTCGTAGTACTCGCTCAGGGCGTCCAGTACCTGGCGCGGCTTCTGCGAGGTCGCCGCGTTGTCCAGGTACACGAGCTTCTTACCGTCGTGGACCGTGCGGTCCAGGATGGGGAAGTCCTTGCGGATCGCCTCGGTGTCGAGGAGGCCCGGCAGCAGTGTCACGCGGATGCGCCACCCTTCACGTACTTGTCGTAGCCCTCGGCCTCGAGCTGGTCGGCGAGCTCCGCGCCGCCGGACTCGGCGATGCGGCCGTTCGCGAACACGTGCACGTGGTCGGGCTTGATGTAGCGCAGGATGCGCGTGTAGTGCGTGATCAGCAGCGTGCCGACCTCGCCGGACTCGCGGACCCGGTTGACGCCCTCGGAGACGACACGCAGGGCGTCGACGTCCAGGCCGGAGTCGGTCTCGTCGAGAATCGCGATCTTCGGCTTGAGCAGCTCCAGCTGAAGGATCTCGTGGCGCTTCTTCTCGCCGCCGGAGAAGCCCTCGTTCACGTTGCGCTCGGCGAAGGCCGGGTCCATGTTGAGACGCTGCATGGCCTCCTTGACCTCCTTCACCCACAGACGGAGCTTGGGGGCCTCGCCGCGGATCGCGGTGGCGGAGGTGCGGAGGAAGTTGGAGACCGAGACGCCGGGGACCTCGACCGGGTACTGCATCGCCAGGAACAGGCCCGCGCGGGCGCGCTCGTCGACGGACATCTCCAGGACGTCCTCGCCGTCGAGGGTGACGGTGCCGCTGGTGATCGTGTACTTGGGGTGACCCGCGAGCGAGTAGGCGAGCGTCGACTTGCCGGAGCCGTTCGGGCCCATGATGGCGTGGGTCTCGCCCTGCTTCACGGTGAGGTCGACGCCCTTGAGGATCTCCTTCGTGGCGTTGTCGGCCTCGACGGTGACGTGCAGGTCGTGGATTTCAAGCGTTGCCATGGGTTCCTCAGGACTCCTGGTTGAGGGAGGCGTGTACGTCAACGAGGACGCTGCCCCCTTCGATCTTTACGGGGTATACGGGGACGGGGCGCGTCGCGGGCAGGCCGGACGGTTTGCCGGTGCGGAGGTCGAACGCGGAGCCGTGCAGCCAGCACTCGATCTGACAGTCCTCCACCTCGCCCTCGGAGAGCGAGACGTTCGCGTGCGAGCAGATGTCGTTGATCGCGAACACCTCCCCCTCGGTCTTCACGACCGAGACCGGCGTGCCGTCGAGCTCCACCCTCTTGGGGGTGTCGTCCTCCAGCTCGTCCAGCCCACAGGCGCGTACGAACGTCGACGAGGCAGTCATCAGACGGACGCCTCCAGCTCCTCGTCGATCCTGGCGAGAAGGCGCTCCTGGATGTCGGCGACGCGGATCTGCTGGACCAGCTCGGCGAAGAAGCCGCGGACCACCAGACGGCGGGCCTCGTCGGCCGGGATGCCGCGGGCCATCAGGTAGAAGAGCTGCTCGTCGTCGAAGCGGCCGGTCGCCGAGGCGTGTCCGGCGCCGACGATCTCGCCGGTCTCGATCTCCAGGTTCGGCACGGAGTCGACACGGGCGCCGTCGGTCAGAACCAGGTTCCGGTTCATCTCGTAGGTGTCCGTGCCCTCGGCCGAGGCCTCGATGAGGACGTCGCCGATCCACACCGCGTGGGCGCCGTCGCCCTGGAGCGCGCCCTTGTAGGCCACGTTCGACTTGCAGTGCGGGGCGTTGTGGTCGACCAGGAGGCGGTGCTCCTGGTGCTGGCCGGCGTCCGTGAAGTACAGGCCGAAGAGCTCGGCCTCGCCGCCGGGGCCGGCGTAGGCGACCCGCGGGTGGAGGCGTACGAGGTCGCCGCCGAAGGTGACCACGAAGGACTTGAAGGTGGCGTCGCGGCCGATCAGCGCGTTGTGCTGGCCGACGTGGACGGCCTTGTCGTCCCAGTCCTGGACGGAGACGACGGTCAGCTTGGCGCCGTCACCGAGGACGTAGTCGACGTTGGCGGCGAGCACGGCGTCACCGGTGTGGTCGATGACGACGACGGCCTCGGCGAAGGCTCCGAGCTCCACGACCTGGTGGCCGTAGGCGACGCCGCCCTCGCCGTGCACGGCGACGCGGATCGGCTCGGTGAGGACCGTCTCCTTGGGGACGGTGATCACGCCGGCCTTCTCGAACGCCGAGTACGCCTGGGCGGCGATGCGGTCCACCGGAGTGCCCGCCCTGCCGAGCCGGGCGTCGTCACGGCCGACGGTCTCGACCGTGACGCCCTCGGGCGCGTCGATGGCGACCTTCACGCCGACGCCGGTCGCGACCGCGGTGCCGTCGTGCAGCCCGCGCAGGCGCTCCAGCGGGGTGAACCGCCACTCCTCCTCACGGCCGTGGGGGACCGGGAAGTCCGCCACGTCGAAGGACGGGGGCGCGCTCATGCGCGTGGCGACGGTCGACTCGGCGGCCACCGCGATCGATCCGGCGGTGGTGGAGGACCCCACCGTGGAGTTCTGAGCCTCAGCCATGGCTGTCGTAGTGCTCGCTTTCTATTACGTTCCTCGGCTCGCCCCGGAAGACGCGCCGCCTGCTGCCTGGACGCAAGGGGTGCGTCAGCCGACCGCGCCTTCCATCTGCAGCTCGATCAGCCGGTTGAGCTCGAGGGCGTACTCCATGGGGAGCTCCTTCGCGATGGGCTCGACGAAGCCGCGCACGATCATCGCCATCGCCTCGAACTCGGTCATGCCCCGGCTCATCAGGTAGAAGAGCTGGTCGTCGCTGACCTTGGAGACGGTGGCCTCGTGGCCCATGGACACGTCGTCCTCGCGGACGTCCACGTAGGGGTACGTGTCGGAGCGGGAGATGGTGTCGACGAGCAGCGCGTCACAGAGCACGTTCGACTTGGAGCCGTGGGCGCCCTCGCCGATCTCGACAAGACCGCGGTAGGACGTACGGCCGCCACCACGCGCCACGGACTTCGAGACGATGTTGGAGGAGGTGTTCGGCGCCATGTGGACCATCTTGGAGCCGGCGTCCTGGTGCTGGCCCTCGCCCGCGAAGGCGATGGACAGGGTCTCGCCCTTGGCGTGCTCGCCCATCAGGTAGACGGCCGGGTACTTCATGGTGACCTTGGAGCCGATGTTGCCGTCGACCCACTCCATGGTCGCGCCCTCGTAGGCCACGGCGCGCTTGGTGACCAGGTTGTAGACGTTGTTCGACCAGTTCTGGATGGTCGTGTAGCGGCAGCGGGCGCCCTTCTTCACGATGATCTCGACCACCGCGGAGTGCAGGGAGTCCGACTTGTAGATCGGGGCCGTGCAGCCCTCGACGTAGTGGACGTAGGCGCCCTCGTCGACGATGATCAGCGTCCGCTCGAACTGGCCCATGTTCTCCGTGTTGATACGGAAGTAGGCCTGGAGCGGGATCTCGACGTGCACGCCCTTCGGCACGTAGATGAAGGAGCCGCCGGACCACACCGCGGAGTTCAGCGACGCGAACTTGTTGTCGCCGACCGGGATGACGGTGCCGAAGTACTCCTTGAAGAGCTCCGGGTGCTCCTTCAGCGCGGTGTCGGTGTCCATGAAGATGACACCCTGCGCCTCCAGCTCCTCGTTGATCTGGTGGTAGACGACCTCGGACTCGTACTGGGCCGCGACACCGGCGACGAGGCGCTGCTTCTCCGCCTCGGGGATGCCGAGCTTGTCGTACGTGCTCTTGATGTCCTCGGGCAGGTCTTCCCAGGACTGCGCCTGCTTCTCCGTGGAGCGCACGAAGTACTTGATGTTGTCGAAGTCGATGCCGGAGAGGTCCGAGCCCCAGTTCGGCATGGGCTTCTTCTCGAAGAGGCGCAGGCCCTTGAGACGGAGCTTGGTCATCCACTCCGGCTCGTTCTTCTTCGAGGAGATGTCCCGGACGACGTCCTCGTTGATGCCGCGCTTGGCGGAGGCACCGGCCACGTCCGAGTCGGCCCAGCCGAATTCGTACGTACCCAGACCCTCCAGCTCGGGGTGGGCAGTCTCCTCAATGGGGAGCGTCATGCGGGGTTCCTCCCGGCGGTACTGGCAGATGCGTCATGGCCGTGAAAATCGTGCTTGGAAATCTTTGGGATGAACGTGGTGCAGACACCGTCGCCGTGGGCGATGGTGGCCAGCCGCTGGACATGCGTGCCGAGCAGCTGGGAGAAGATCTCGGTCTCCGCCTCGCAGAGCTGCGGAAACTGTTCGGCGACATGGGCGACCGGGCAGTGGTGCTGGCAGAGCTGCTCGCCGACCGGTGCGCTGCGCGCCGTAGCAGCGTACCCGTCCGCGCTCAGGGCCTTGGCCAGCGCTTCGGCGCGCTTTTCGGGGGCGGCGGCCTCGACGGCCTTGCGGTACGTGTCGGCCTGGGCCGCCATCCGGGCGCGGGCGAAGGCCACGAGGGCCTCGTCCCCGCCCTCGCGCTCCGCGATCCAGCGCAGGGCGTCGGCGGCGAGCTTGTCGTAGGACTGGTCGAAGGCGTCCCGGCCGCAGTCGGTCAGGGCGAACACCTTGGCGGGCCGCCCGCGCGTACGAGCGCCGTAGACCCGCTGCTCGCGGGCCTCCACGACGTCGTCGGAGACGAGCGCGTCCAGGTGCCGTCGCACGGCGGCCTGGGTGAGGCCCAGGCGCCCCGCGAGGTCGGTCACGGTCGACGGGCCGTGGTCCAGGATGGACCGCGCGACACGGTTGCGCGTGGAGCGCTCACCGGTCGCGAGCTCCTCCTGCGGGGCCTCGCCAACGTTTTTCACAACGCCATTGTTGCGTAATTCCTCAGAGACTGACAAGCCGCGTCCACGCCGACAGGGGTGCGGTGCATCACTTAGGTAAACCTAATCTGACCTGCGGGAATGATCTTTGATCGATCAATTCGGTGGCAGGGGGCAGGGTTGTCGGGGAGACTCCCGAACCATGTCGACACCCCCTCCGACCGGCCCTCTAGTCACCCGAGCCACCCTCGCGGCGGACCTGCGCGCGCTCGGCGTACGCCCCGGCGAGACCCTCCTCGCGCACTCGTCGCTGCGGTCCCTCGGATGGGTCAACGGTGGCGCGGTCGCCGTCGTCGAGGGGCTGCTCGACGCGCTCGGTCCGGACGGCACACTCGTGGTCCCCACCCAGTCCGGCGGCCTCTCCGACCCCGCCCTGTGGACCAGCCCGCCCGTCCCCGAGGCCTGGTGGGAGACGATCCGCGCCACGATGCCGGGGTACGACCCGCTCATCACGCCCACGCGCGGGGTGGGCGTGGTCCCGGAGGCCGTACGCACCTGGCCGGGCGCCCTGCGCAGCGCGCACCCGCAGACCTCGTTCGCGGCGATCGGACCGCGCGCGGCGAAGATCGTCGAGGACCACGCCCCGGACTGCCGCCTCGGCGAGAGCAGCCCGCTGGCCCGCCTGGAGGCCATGGGCGCCCGCGTCCTGCTGCTAGGCGCGGGCTACGACTCCTGCACCAGCTTCCACCTCGCCGAATACCGGATACCGTCCCCGCGTGTCGAGGTGGGACGGCCGGTCCGTACGCCCGAAGGGGGTTCCCGCTGGGAGCTCGTGACCGAGGTCTCGATCAGCTCGGAGCGGTTCGACGAACTGGGCGCCGACTTCGAACGGGACCGTCCCGTCGTACGGGGCCTGGTGGGCGCGGCCGACACCCGGCTGTTCCCCGTGGCCGACGCGGTGGCGTACGCGGAGCGGTGGCTTCAGACGCACCGTTCGCGCGAGGAGTGGGTCACCGACGACGCACCCGCCTCACGCCGCTCGTGACTCGACCCGCCCTCCGTGCCCCGCTCGCCCGTCCCTAGACTTGGCGCTCATGCGAAGCGAGGCCACCCATGCGAAGTGAGACTGTCGTCCAGGTCGAAGGCCTGGTGAAGCGGTACGGCAGGAAAACCGCGGTGGACGGCCTGGATCTGGTGGCCCGGGCGGGCATCACCGCCGTCCTCGGGCCCAACGGCGCCGGCAAGACGACCACCGTGGAGACCTGCGAGGGGTACCGCAGGCCGGACTCCGGAACGGTCCGGGTGCTGGGCCTCGACCCGGTGCGCGAGGCTTCCGCGCTGCGCCCCCGCATCGGCGTGATGCTCCAGTCCGGCGGTGTCTATTCGGGCGCCCGCGCCGACGAGATGCTCCGCCACATGGCCAAGCTGCACGCACACCCGCTGGACGTGGACGCCCTCATCGAGCGCCTGGGCCTCGGCAGCTGCGGCCGCACGACGTACCGGCGGCTCTCCGGCGGCCAGCAGCAGCGCCTCGCGCTCGCCATGGCCGTGGTCGGCCGCCCCGAACTGGTCTTCCTGGACGAGCCGACCGCGGGTCTCGACCCGCAGGCCCGCCGGGCCACCTGGGACCTCGTGCGCGATCTGCGCGCCGACGGCGTCTCGGTCGTCCTCACCACGCACTACATGGACGAGGCCGAGCAGCTCGCCGACGACGTGGCGATCATCGACGCGGGCCGGGTCGTGGCGAAGGGCACCCCCGAGGAGCTGTGCCGCGGCGGCGCCGAGAACACCCTGCGCTTCTCCGGCCGCCCCGGCCTCGACGTGGCCTCCCTCCTCAAGGCCCTCCCGGCGGACTGCACGGCGGTCGAGCTGACACCGGGCTCGTACCGTGTGGGCGGCAAGGTCGACCCGCAACTGCTCGCGACCGTCACCACCTGGTGCGCCCAGCACGGGGTGATGCCGGAGAAGATCTCGGTGGAGCGGCACACCCTGGAGGACGTCTTCCTGGAACTCACCGGTAAGGAGCTGCGCGGATGACCGCGGGAACGGACGCCCGGACCACGGGCGAGGGCACAGGCGAAGGCACGGGCACGTACGCGCCGAGGCCGGGAGCCGCCCCGCTCCCCCGCATGATCGCGGCGCAGGCGGCGCTGGAGACGAGGATGCTGCTGCGCAACGGCGAGCAGCTGCTCCTGACGGTGATCATCCCGACGCTGCTGCTGGTGCTGTTCAGCGCGGTGGACATCGTCGACACGGGCGAGGGCAAGGCGGTCGACTTCCTGGCGCCCGGCATTCTCGCGCTCGCGGTGATGTCGACGGCGTTCACGGGCCAGGCGATCGCCACGGGCTTCGAGCGGCGGTACGGCGTGCTGAAGCGGCTCGCCGCCTCGCCGCTGCCGCGCTGGGGGCTGATGACGGCCAAGACCCTCTCCGTCCTGGTCACCGAGGTCCTTCAGGTGCTCCTGGTGACGGTGATCGCCCTGGCGCTGGGCTGGTCGCCTCAGGGCAACCCGCTCGCCGTGCTGCTGCTCCTGGTCCTGGGCACGGCGGCCTTCTCGGGTCTCGGTCTGCTGATGGCGGGCACGCTGAAGGCGGAGGCCACGCTGGCCGCCGCGAACCTGGTCTTCCTGCTGCTGCTCGTGGGCGGCGGGGTGATCGTCCCGCTGGACAAGTTCCCGGACGCGGCCCAGGAGGTGCTCGGCCTGCTGCCGATCTCGGCCCTGTCGGAGGGCCTGCGGGACGTGCTCCAGCACGGGGCCGGGATGCCGTGGGGGAACCTCGGGATCCTCGCCGTATGGGCGGTGGTGGGTCTCGCCGCCGCCGGGAAGTTCTTCCGCTGGGAGTGACCTGGGAGTGATCGGGCGATGGCCGGCGACCGGCGAGGGGAGGGGGCTCGTGAAAGCATGCACAAGCGGCCCCCTACGATGGAGCCCGTGCCAAACGTGACCCGAGCCGACGCCGCCCAAGCCGTGCGCAACCCGCTCGCCTTCATCGCCGAACGCTGGACCCCGTCGCCCAGGACGGTCCAGCGCGCCGCCCTCGCCGCGCTCGTCATGGCGGTACTGATCGTGGTGACCGGAGGCGCCGTCCGGCTGACCGGCTCGGGGCTCGGCTGCCCGACCTGGCCCAAGTGCACCGACGACTCGCTCACCACCACGAGCGCGATGGGCGTGCACGGTGTGATCGAGTTCGGCAACCGCATGCTGACGTACGTCCTGTGTGCCGCGGTCGGCTGGGCGATCATCGCCGCGCGCTCGCAGAAGCCCTACCGGCGCAGCCTCACGCGGCTCGGCTGGGCGCAGTTCTGGATCGTCATGGGCAACGCGGTCCTCGGCGGCATCGTCGTCCTGGTGGGCCTCAACCCGTACACGGTCGCCGCCCACTTCCTGCTCTCCACCGCTCTGATCGCCGTCGCCACGGTGATGTGGCAGCGCACCCGGGAGGGCGACGACGCCCCGCGTCCGCTGGTCGGCAAGCCGGTGCAGCAGATGGCGTGGATCCTCGTCGCCACCACCGTCCTGCTGATCGCGGTGGGTACGGTCGTCACCGGCGCGGGCCCGCACGCGGGCGACTCCAGCGAGGTCGAGCGCATCCCGCTGAACTGGGAGAACGTCACCAAGCTGCATGCCGTGCTGGCCTGGATCGTGGTGACGCTGGCCTTCGCCCTGTGGTTCGTCCTGCGGGCCGTCGACGCGCCCAAGGGGCCCCTGCACCGCACCCGCGACCTGTTCCTGGTGCTACTCGCGCAGGGCGGCATCGGGTACGTCCAGTACTTCACCGACCTTCCGGAGGTCCTGGTCGGCCTCCACATGTTCGGCTCCTGCCTGGTGTGGATCGCCACACTCCGCGTCCTGCTGGCGCTGCGGGAACGGCCGGAGGTCGTGGCGGACCTGCCCGCCCAGTCGACACAGTCGTCGCTCTCGCGCGCGTGAGCGCCGTGCAGGTCATGTGAGGCGCCCGTCACGTGAGGTGTTCACAGGTCATTCGTACGCGGCCACCAGGCGGTCGATCGCCGGGCCGAGGTAGCCGCGGGTCAGCTCCGCCCTGCGGGCCGTCCACTCTTGGACCGGTGCCCCCGGCTCCTCGTACCGCCGCCGTCCGACGTCCGCGACCAGCTCGGCGGGCGTGCCGAGACCGGGCAGCAGGTCGAGTGCCTCCCGCTTGGTGATCAGCCGCCCGTCCTTCAGCGTGACCGTGGCACGGGCGTGGGTGACGAGCCCCAGATCCACCCAGACGTCCTGCGTCCAGTTGTCGGCCCGGTCCACCTGGCGTCGCCAGTAGTCCCGCTGGTCCCGCACGACGAACTCGGCGAGTTCGTCGTCGGTCACCGGGGGCAGCAGACTCCCGGGCGGCTCTCCTTCCAGGACCAGCCCGAAGGTGTGCAGCTCGCGCCGGGTCACCGGCGTGACCGTCCGTTTGAAGAGCTGCTGCTGCGCCCAGGTGAGGTGCCGCCGCTCCGCGCCGTCGGCCGTGGCGCGGGTCAGATAGCTGCAGTGCAGCTTGGCGACGAGCGGCTCGGCACGCAGCCGGGCATGCAGCCGGGCCACCTTCCAGAGCGTCCTCGCCGTGATCGGGCCGTCCAGGACCACGATCAGGTCCAGGTCGCTGATGCCCTCCCGGTAGTCGCCCCCGCCGAGCGAGCCATGGGCCCACACCGCGGCGGGGTCGAGATCGCGCAGTTCGGTGCGGAAGCGGTCCAGGAGCCGGTCGGTCGCGTCGCTGCGTGTCATATACACAGTCTGCACAGCTCACTCGGCCGCATACACCCGTATCACTCCACCCCGTACACCCGTCGCGCGTTCCCCGCCGCGATCAGTCCCGCCACCCGTTGCGCGTCGGCCAGCGACCAGGCGCCCTCGGCCACCCAGGTGCCGAGCACCTTGGCGAGCGCCTCGCGGAAGAGACGTGCTCCGACTACATGAAGTTCGGGCAGGCCATGTGCGCCGCTGGAGAAGAGGAGCTTGCCGAAGGGGGCGAGTTCCAGGATCTCGGAGAGGACTGCGGAGGCGCGGGCCCCGGTGCGGACGAGGGCGGCGCCCAGATCGGCGTACACATGCGGGAAGACCCCGGCGAGATGCGCCGCGTGACGGTGGTACGGGTAGCCGTGCAGCAGGACCAGGTCGGTGCCGAGGCCGGCCGTGGCGCGGGCGAAGTCGGTGAGCAGGACCGGGTCGGTGCGGTCGATGCGCAGGCCGGACTCGCCGAGCCCGGCGTGCAGTTGGAGCGGCAGACCGGAGGCGACCGCGATCCACAGGAGATGCCTGAGCAGCACCGGATCGCTCAGTTCGCCGCCCACCCGGCGCCCGGCCAGCCAACGCCCCGCCGCGCCGCGTACCTCTCCCGGCCCTGGCGGTTCGGGTGCGAGCCCCAGCCCGTGCCGTAAGCCCGCCACCGAGGTGAAGGCCACGGCGTTCGCGGCCGCCCCGTGCACCGACTCGGCGAGGTTGGCGAGGAAGGACTCGACGGTGCCGGAGGTGTCGGCGACCTGCTCGGCGAGCGGCTCCAGCCGGACGATCTCGTGGGCGTGCGCGGCCCCTGTGGCGGCCATCTCGCCGGGCCCCGTCAGATCGCCCGGCAGACCGGTGTCGACCAGATAGGTCGTGATCCCGCTCCCCCGCAGCAGCCTGCGCCCCGCCTCCAGGACGCCGAGTTCCCGGCGTCGGGCGAGGTAGCGGGCGGGCGGACAGTGTGGCTCAAGGCCCAGCAGGGGTGGACACCAGCGGCGTACGGCGAAACCGGTCTGTGTGTCGAAGAAGGTGGTCCCGGCGGCGGGCGGGCCCTCGCCCCGGGCGAGGTGGGCCTCGAAGGTGCCGAGACCCAGCTCCGTCCGCAGCACGCCGTGGCAGTACTGATCCACCAGCGACGGCGTTTCGATCATCCGGACTCCCCGCGAATGGGCCCTGCCTTCATTAAAGGGCCTAACGGGTGAACCGGGTGTCAGGTGTTGGCCACCCACACCCCGTGCGAAGCGCTCCGCGGGTTTTGCGGGTGGGTGCGGGGTGGAGGGCTGCGGTGGGGGTGCGGGTCGGTGAGTGGGGGTAGGCGCGGGTAGTTCCTGCGCTGCGGGTCGGTCGTGGTTGCTCGCGCAGTTCCCCGCGCCCCTGAAGGGGCACGGGTCAGTCGTTGCTGGGGCCGCCCAGTTGGATGCCTGCCATGCGGGTCCACTCGTACGGGCCCGTCTTGACCTTGTTCGCGAACTCGCCGTCGAAGTCGTCGTGGACGGTGATGCCGGACTTCTTCACGGCCTGTTCGGCGATGGCGAAGGTGGGGGCCACGAGGTCGCCCCAGCCGCCGTCCTCGCCGACGAGGACGATCCGGGCGCCCTTCTGGCCGATGTACGCGATCTGTCCCTCGGCGCCGCCGTGGGCCTGCGCGAAGGAGGAGATCTGCTTGGCGAGCTTCGCCGCGCGGCGCTCGGCCTTGGCGTCCTGCTTGGTGCCGGCGCCCTCGTCAACCTGCTGGGTGTCTGCCATGTCCAGGATGCTACCGACGGGTAGATCCACTGGCGACGGGGGTGGTGCGTGGGGTTGGCCACTCGCCGTTCCCCGCGCCCCTTTCGGGGCGCCCCCTCAGCCTGGCGTCAGCGGAGGAACGGGTCCACCGCCACGGCCACGAACAGCAGCGACACGTAGGTGATGGACCAGTGGAAGAGCCGCATCTCCTTCAGCTTGGCGCCCACGGCGCCGTCCTTGGCCCGGGTCTGCAGCCCGTGGGCCTCCCAGAGCCAGAAGCCGCCGGTCACGAGGGCGACGACCGTGTAGAACCAGCCCGTGTAGCCGAGCGGCGTCAGGAGCAGGGAGACGGCGACCATGGCCCAGCTGTAGAGGACGATCTGCCGCGCGACGACCTTGTTGGAGGCGACGACCGGCAGCATCGGCACGCCCACGCGCGCGTAGTCGGCCTTGACCTTCATGGAGAGCGGCCAGTAGTGCGGCGGCGTCCAGAAGAACATGACGAGGAAGAGGATGATCGGCGCCCACGACATGGAGTTCGTGACGGACGACCAGCCGATGAGCACCGGAAGGCAGCCGGCGATACCGCCCCACACGATGTTCTGCGAGGTACGGCGTTTGAGGATCATCGTGTAGACGACGACGTAGAAGAGGAGCGCTCCGAGCGACAGCCAGGCCGACAGCCAGTTGACGGCGAGTCCGAACAGCAGCGTCGAGACGACCGCGAGCGTGATGCCGAAGGCGAGGCACTCGCGTGGGCTGACCATGCCGGTGACCAGTGGACGCTGAGCGGTGCGCTCCATGAGCGCGTCGATGTCACGGTCGATGTACATGTTCAGGGCGTTGGCGCCGCCCGCGGAGAGGTAGCCGCCGAGACAGGTGAGGAGCACCAGCTTCAGATCGGGGACGCCCTGCTGCGCGAGGAACATCACCGGAACGGTGGTGATCAGCAGCAGTTCGATGATCCGCGGCTTGGTGAGAGCGACGAACGCCTTGACCCGAGCCCAGAACGGCCGGTGGTTCGTGCCCCGCTTCGCGCCCTGACTCGCCCCGAGCACACCCGCAGGACGGGATTCAACGGCCGTCACGCACACCCCTGACAGAGACATTTCAGCGAGCTCCCGGTGTGAACTCCCGGTAAAGGCTCGCGCGTACCACGCCACTGTAGACGTTGCCCAGACCCCGGCCTTCGCGGGGGTCGGGTCGTGTTGAAAGGCCTCCGCGCAGGACTGATCGGCAATGCGTTGAGCAGTCGGATGAGCGGCTCCGTATTCACTTGCCGAACACGGAACGCGCCGGTCGGGAGGCGGAAGAGGCATAGTCCCGGCAGTCTGGAATGACTCGAAAAAATGCGCGTTCCTACGGGGGTAGGCTCGACAGCGAGCCGGTGGGCGCGACGTGCACCGGCATTCGACATGTGGAACATGTGGAGAGGAGCCCTGACCCAGGGTGAGCACCAAGCCGACCACAACAGACCTCGAGTGGACCGAATTGGACCAGCGGGCCGTCGACACCGCCCGCATCCTGGCCGCCGACGCCGTACAGAAGGTCGGTAACGGCCATCCGGGTACGGCGATGAGCCTGGCGCCCGCCGCCTACACCCTCTTCCAGAAGGTGATGCGGCACGACCCGGCGGACCCCGACTGGACCGGCCGCGACCGCTTCGTGCTGTCAGCCGGTCATTCGTCCCTGACCCTCTACACCCAGCTCTACCTGGCCGGCTTCGGTCTGGAGCTGGACGACCTGAAGTCCTTCAGGACGTGGGGCTCCCGCACCCCGGGCCACCCGGAGTACGGGCACACGCCCGGCGTGGAGACCACCACCGGGCCGCTCGGCCAGGGTGTCGCCAACGCGGTGGGCATGGCCATGGCCGCCCGCTACGAGCGTGGTCTGTTCGACCCGGAGGCGGCCCCCGGAGCCTCCCCGTTCGACCACTTCATCTACGCGATCGCCGGTGACGGCTGCCTCCAGGAGGGCATCTCCGCGGAGGCGTCCTCCATGGCCGGCCACCAGCAGCTCGGCAACCTGGTCCTGCTGTGGGACGACAACCACATCTCGATCGAGGGCGACACGGAGACGGCCGTCTCCGAGGACACCGCCAAGCGGTACGAGGCGTACGGCTGGCACGTGCAGCGCGTGGCCCCGAAGCCGGACGGCGACCTCGACCCGCACGCGCTCTACGACGCGATCGAGGCCGCGAAGCTGGTGACCGACAAGCCGTCGTTCATCGCGATGCGCTCGATCATCGCCTGGCCCGCCCCGAACGCGCAGAACACCGAGGCCGCGCACGGCTCGGCGCTCGGCGACGACGAGGTCGCGGCCACCAAGCGTGTGCTGGGCTTCGACCCGGAGAAGGCCTTCGAGGTCTCCGACGAGGTCATCACCCACACCCGCGCGCTGGGCGAGCGCGGCCGTCAGGCCAAGGCCGAGTGGGAGAAGTCCTTCCAGGAGTGGCGCAACAGCAACGCCGAGCGCGCCGCCGAGTTCGACCGCATCGCCGCGACCGAGCTGCCCAAGGGCTGGGAGGAGAAGCTCCCGGTCTTCGAGGCGGGCAAGGGCGTCGCCACGCGCGCCGCCTCCGGCAAGGTGCTCCAGGCTCTCGGCGCGGTCATCCCCGAGCTGTGGGGCGGCTCGGCCGACCTGGCGGGCTCGAACAACACGACGATCGACAAGACCTCGTCGTTCCTCCCGGCGGACAACCCGCTGCCGGAGGCGAACCCCTACGGGCGCACGATCCACTTCGGTATCCGCGAGCACTCCATGGCCGCGGAGATGAACGGCATCGCGCTGCACGGCAACACCCGTGTCTACGGCGGCACCTTCCTGGTGTTCTCCGACTACATGCGCAACGCGGTGCGCCTGTCCGCGCTGATGCACCTGCCGGTGACGTACGTGTGGACCCACGACTCCATCGGTCTCGGCGAGGACGGTCCGACGCACCAGCCGGTCGAGCACCTCGCCTCCCTGCGCGCCATTCCGGGCCTCAACGTCGTCCGTCCCGCGGACGCCAACGAGACCACGATCGCCTGGCGCGAGATCCTCCGGCGCTACACCAAGGTCTTCGGCAAGGGCGCCCCGCACGGCCTCGCGCTGACTCGTCAGGGCGTACCGACGTACGAGGCCAACGAGGATGCGGCGAAGGGTGGTTACGTGCTCTTCGAGGCGTCCACCGGGACGCCCGAGGTCGTTCTCATCGCGACCGGTTCCGAGGTGCACGTGGCCGTCGGGGCGCGTGAGGAGCTGGAGGCCGCGGGCACCCCGACCAGGGTCGTGTCCATGCCTTCCGTGGAGTGGTTCGAGGAGCAGGACCAGGGGTACCGGGACAGCGTCCTGCCGCCGAACGTGAAGGCACGGGTCGCGGTCGAGGCCGGTATCGGTCTCACCTGGCACAAGTACGTAGGGGATGCCGGCCGCATCGTTTCCCTGGAGCACTTCGGTGCTTCGGCCGACGGCAAGGTGCTCTTCCAGGAGTTCGGGTTCACTGCCGAGAACGTCGCGAACGTCGCCCGGACTGTGCTCAATTCAACTACTGGGATCGCCGCAGCCCAGCGCTGACGCTGACATACGACACGTAGGAGATGCATTTTCCATGACAGACGCACTCAAGCGCCTCTCCGAGGAAGGCGTCGCGATCTGGCTGGACGACCTGTCGCGCAAGCGGATCACGTCCGGCAACCTCGCCGAACTGATCGACCAGCAGCACGTCGTGGGCGTCACCACCAACCCGTCGATCTTCCAGAAGGCGATCAGCAGCGGTGACGGTTACGAGCAGCAGCTCAGTGACCTCGCCGCCCGCAAGGTCACCGTCGAAGAGGCCATCCGCATGATCACGACGGCGGACGTCCGTGACGCCGCCGACATCCTGCGCCCGGTCTACGACTCCACGCAGGGCCAGGACGGCCGGGTCTCCATCGAGGTCGACCCGCGCCTGGCGCACAGCACCGAGGCGACCATCGCCGAGGCCAAGCAGCTGGCCTGGCTCGTCGACCGTCCGAACACGCTCATCAAGATCCCGGCGACCAGGGCGGGCCTGCCCGCGATCACCGAGACGATCGGCCGGGGCATCAGCGTCAACGTCACGCTGATCTTCTCGCTGGCGCGCTACCGCGAGGTCATGGACGCCTACCTCGCGGGCCTGGAGAAGGCCAAGGCCGCCGGGATCGACCTGTCCGGCATCCACTCCGTGGCGTCGTTCTTCGTGTCCCGCGTGGACACCGAGATCGACAAGCGGCTGGACGCCCTGGGCACCCCCGAGGCCAAGGCCGCCCGCGGCAAGGCCGGCCTCGCCAACGCGCGGCTGGCCTACGAGGCGTACGAGGAGGTCTTCTCCTCGGACCGCTGGGCCGCCCTCGACAAGGCGCAGGCCAACAAGCAGCGTCCGCTGTGGGCCTCGACCGGTGTCAAGGACAAGGCCTACAAGGACACCCTGTACGTAGACGACCTGGTCGCGCCGAACACGGTGAACACCATGCCGGAGGCGACCCTGGCCGCCGCCGACGACCACGGAAAGATCACCGGCAACACCGTCGCCGGTACGTACGAGCAGTCCCGTGCCGAGATCGACGCGGTCGAGAAGCTCGGGATCTCGTACGACGACGTGGTCCAGCTCCTGGAGGACGAGGGCGTCGAGAAGTTCGAGGCGTCCTGGAACGACCTGCTCAAGTCGACCGAGGCAGAGCTCGATCGCCTCGCCCCCTCGGAGGGCTGAAATCTTGTCAAGCAGCAATCCGCTGCGTGACCCGGCGGACCGACGGCTCCCGCGTATCGCGGGGCCGTCGGGCCTCGTCATCTTCGGGGTCACGGGCGATTTGTCCCGTAAAAAGCTCATGCCTGCTGTTTATGACCTTGCCAACCGCGGTCTGCTGCCGCCGGGCTTCTCGCTCGTCGGCTTCGCCCGCCGCGAGTGGGCGAACGAGGACTTCGCCCAGGAGGTCCACGACTCCGTCAAAGAACACGCCCGTACACCGTTCCGTGAGGAGGTCTGGCAGCAGCTCGTCCAGGGGATGCGCTTCGTCCAGGGCACCTTCGACGACGACGACTCGTTCGAGCGGCTGCGCGAGACGATCGGTGAACTGGACAAGGCACAGGGCACGGGCGGCAACTTCGCCTTCTATCTCTCCGTGCCGCCGTCCGCGTTCCCGGTGGTCATCCGGCAGCTGAAGAAGCACGGCCTCGCCGACCAGTCGAGCGGTTCCTGGCGGCGCGCGGTCATCGAGAAGCCCTTCGGCCACGACCTCAAGTCGGCCGAGGATCTCAACACGACCGTCGAGGAGGTCTTCGCCCCCGACCAGGTCTTCCGCATCGACCACTACCTCGGCAAGGAGACCGTCCAGAACATCCTGGCGCTCCGCTTCGCCAACCAGATGTTCGAGCCGATCTGGAACCGGTCCTTCGTGGACCACGTACAGATCACGATGGCCGAGGACATCGGCATCGGCGGCCGCGCCGGCTACTACGACGGCATCGGCGCCGCCCGTGACGTCATCCAGAACCACCTGCTCCAGCTCATGGCGCTGACGGCCATGGAGGAGCCCGCCTCCTTCGACGCGGACGCGCTCGCCGCCGAGAAGACCAAGGTCCTCGGCGCGGTGAAACTGCCGAAGGATCTGGGCGCCAGCACCGTCCGCGGGCAGTACGCGGAAGGCTGGCAGGGCGGCGAGAAGGCCGTCGGCTATCTCCAGGAAGACGGCATCGACCCCAAGTCGAAGACCGACACCTACGCGGCGATCAAGGTGGAGGTGGACAACCGCCGCTGGGCGGGCGTCCCGTTCTACCTCCGTACGGGCAAGCGCCTGGGCCGTCGCGTCACCGAGATCGCGGTCGTGTTCCAGCGCGCCCCGCACTCCCCCTTCGACCACACGGCGACGGAGGAGCTGGGCCAGAACGCGATCGTCTTCCGCGTCCAGCCCGACGAGGGCATCACGGTCCGCTTCGGCTCCAAGGTGCCCGGCACCTCCATGGAGATCCGGGACGTCTCGATGGACTTCGCGTACGGCGAGTCCTTCACGGAGTCGAGCCCGGAGGCGTACGAGCGCCTGATCCTGGACGTCCTCCTGGGCGACTCGAACCTCTTCCCGCGCACCGAGGAGGTCGAGCTGTCCTGGAAGATCCTCGACCCGATCGAGGAGTACTGGGACAAGCACGGCAAGCCCGCGCAGTACCCGTCCGGAACGTGGGGCCCCGTCGAGGCGGACGAAATGCTCAAGCGAGACGGACGGAGCTGGCGTCGCCCATGAAGATAGATCTCACGGACACCACGGCCAGCAAGATCAACAAGGCGCTGGTGAAGGGCCGCCGGGCCATCGGCACCCCCGCCGTCGGCATGGTCCTCACCCTCGTCATCGTCACCGACGAGGAGAACGCGTACGACGCGCTGCGGGCCGCCAACGACGCCTCGCGCGAGCACCCCTCGCGCACGCTCGTGGTGATCAAGCGCGTCTCGCGTTCGCCCCGCGACCGCACGAAGTCGCGGCTGGACGCCGAGGTGCGGGTCGGCGCGGACGCGGGCACCGGCGAGACGGTCATCCTGCGGCTGTACGGCGAGGTCTCCGACCACGCCCAGTCCGTCGTCCTGCCGCTGCTGCTGCCGGACGCGCCGGTGGTGGTCTGGTGGTCGGTGGACGCTCCGCGCGATCCGGCGGGCGACCCGCTGGGCGCCCTGGGCCAGCGCCGGGTCACCGACAGCTACGCGGCCGAGAAGCCCGTCCACGAGCTGCGGTCCCGGGCCGAGAGCTACGAGCCGGGCGACACCGATCTGGCCTGGGCCCGGATCACCCCGTGGCGCTCGATGCTGGCCGCCGCCCTCGACCAGATCGACTGTGAGGTCGTCTCCGTCGAGGTGGCGGGCGAGGAGGCCAACCCGAGCGTCGAGCTGCTCGCCATGTGGCTCGCCGACCGGCTCCACGTGCACGTCAGGCGGGCCGTCTCCGCGGGTCCCGGCCTGACCCAGGTGCGCCTGGAGACGACCGGCGGCCCCATCACGCTGCACCGGTCGGACGGGGCGATGGCCACGCTGGCGCTGCCCGGCCAGCCGGACCGCGCGGTGGCGCTCAAGCGGCGTGAGACGTCCGAGCTGCTCGCGGAGGAGCTGCGCAGGCTCGACCCCGACGACACGTACGCGTCCGCGCTGCGGTTCGGGGTGGACCGGCTGGGCGGGATCCCGTCGGCCTCGCAGCGGGCCGAGGCGTCCGCCCGCGGCCCGGAGTCGCTCCCGGTCCGGCAGAAGGTGCCGGACTCGGAGGCCACGGCGGAGCCGGCGGCCCCGGCCCGGACGTCCGCACCGGCTCTTCCGTCCGGCGCTGCGGGGTCGGCGGGCGACAGCGACGCCGGCCGTCCTACTCCGGCCCAGATGCCCCCGGTCAAGAAGGCGGACTCGTAGTGAGCACTCCCCAGTTGGTCGTCCACCGTGACAAGGAACTGATGGCCCAGGCCGCCGCGGCCCGGCTCATCACGAAGGTCGTGGACGCACAGGCCTCGCGCGGTTACGCCTCGGTCGTGCTGACCGGTGGCCGCAACGGCAACGGGCTCCTCGCGGCGCTCGCTGCCGCGCCCGCCCGGGACGCCATCGACTGGGGGCGGCTCGAACTGTGGTGGGGCGACGAGCGGTTCCTGCCCGAGGGCGACCCCGAGCGCAATGTCACCCAGGCCCGTGAGGCGCTGCTCGACTCGGTGCCGCTGGATCCCAAGCGCGTGCATGCCATGCCCGCGTCGGACGGGCCCCACGGCAAGGACGCGGACGCGGCGGCGGAGGCCTACGCGGCCGAACTCGCCGTGGCCGCCGGGCCGGAGAACCACGGTCCGGTTCCGACCTTCGACGTGCTGATGCTCGGCGTCGGTCCGGACACGCATGTGGCGTCGCTCTTCCCCGAGCTGCCGGCGGTCCGCGAGACGGAGCGGACGGTGGTGGGGGTGCACGGCGCTCCCAAGCCGCCGCCGACCCGGGTCACCCTCACGCTGCCCGCGATTCGGGCGGCGCGGGAGGTGTGGTTGCTCGCGGCGGGGTCGGACAAGGCGCAGGCGGCGGCGATCGCGTTGTCCGGCGCGGGAGAGATCCAGGCGCCGGCCGCGGGCGCGCGTGGCCGGTCGCGCACCCTGTGGCTGCTGGACGCCGCGGCTGCGTCCCAGCTGCCGCGGTCGCTGTATCCGCCGGCTTCACCCTGACGGGTGGTGGGGGCGGTGGGGGCGTTTTCTCGCCCCCGCCGCCCCTACCCATTCCCGTCACTTCCTCGGGGGCCAGCCCCCGAACCCCCGCTCCTCAAACGCCGGAGGGGCTGACTATTAGCCCGTCCGGCGTTTGAGGACGAGCGCGCCGGCGCGACAGCGGGGGTCTGGGGGCGCAGCCCCCAGGGACGGGACGGGACGGGAAGGGGCGGCGGGGGCGAAAAACCCGTGGGTGCCCCCAGCCGACGGCTACTTCACCGACCCCGCCATAACCCCCTGCACAAAGTGCCGCTGAAAAGCGAAGAACACCACCACCGGCACCACCAGCGACAGAAACGCCCCAGGCGCGAGCACATCGATATTGCTCCCGAACTGCCGTATCTGCGACTGGAGTTCAACCGTCAACGGCTGCGCCGAACTGTCGGCGAACAGCAGCGCGACCAGCATGTCGTTCCAGACCCACAGGAACTGGAAGATGGCGAGACTGGCGATGGCCGGACGCCCGACCGGCAGCACGAGCCGAGTGAAGATCCGCCACTCCCCACCGCCATCCATGCGCGCCGCCTCCAGCATCTCCTTCGGCATCTCGGCGAAGTAGTTCCGCAGCAGGAAGATCGCGAACGGCAGCCCGTACGAGACGTGGAAGAGCACGACTCCGGGAATCGTGCCGAACAGCCCCAACTCCCCGAAGAGTTTGGCCACCGGCAGCAGCCCGATCTGCACGGGCACCACCAACAGCGCGACCACCAGCAGGAAAAGGGGGTCACGCCCGGGGAAGTCCAGCCAGGCGAAGGCATATCCGGCGAGCGCGGCGATCACGACGACGAGGAACGTGGTCGGCACCGAGATCAGCACCGTGTTCCAGAAGGCCTGCGTCATCCCCGAATTGCCCAGCAGCGCCGAGTAGTTGTCGAAGGACAGCTGGCTGGGAGAGGCCAGCGCGGTCCACCAGCCACCCGTCGCGGTCTCCTGTGCCGACCGCAGCGAGGAGAGGAACAGCCCGGCGAGCGGAGTGAGCCAGACCAGGCCGACCAGCACCAGGAACGCCTGCACGAGGCTGCTGGCGAGCCCCCGCCTGATCGCGTTCATCGCTGACTCCCTCGGAAACGGCGGACGTTGAAGACCATGGCGGGGATGACCAGGAGAAGGAGCAGCACTCCCAGCGCACTGCCCAGGCCCTGGTTGTTGCCGCCGCCGAACGACACCAGCCACATCTGGGTGGCGAGCACGGTGGCGTCCTCCTGCACCGGACCCGGCGCGATGATGTAGACGAGGTCGAAGACCTTCATCACGTTGATCACCAGGGTCACGAAGACCACGGTGAGGACGGGCGCGAGCAGTGGCACGGTGATCCGCCGGAAGATCTGCCACTCGCCCGCGCCGTCCATCCGCGCCGCCTCCAGCGCGTCACGCGGCAGCGCGGCGAGCCCGGCCCCGATCAGCACCATGGCGAACCCGGTCCAGATCCACAGGTACGCGCCGATGATGGCGGGCGTCACCAGCGCGGGACCCAGCCAGGAGACGCCCTCGTACGGCGGGGCGAAGTTCGAGGCGGGCAGCCGCACGGTGTACGAGCCCGGATCGAGCCCCTGGAAGCGGAAGGAGCCGTCCGCCGCGGTGGTGGTGCTCGCGGCCGCCGAACCGTCGCGCACGGCGTCGACCCTCATCTCCGGCAGCCCGCTCTCGGTCCTGTCGACCTTGCCCTGCTCCCCTCCCCCACCACGCGTGAAGTCCAGGTAGACGACGCCGCGCAGCTCGTCGGCGGACGCGTTCCCGGTCACCGCCCGGTACGCGGGTTGCGCGCTCCCCGGCAGATCCTCGGCGCGTACGCCGACCAGCCCGAGCCCGACGGTGTCGCCGGGGGACGCCGTGGCCGTCGTACCGTACGAGCCGTCGGCGGCCCTGGTCAGGCCCTGGCCGTCGCGGGCCCGGGCGTTCGGGTACGACGACGCGTCCTTGAAGGCGTCGTGCACGGAGACGGCGGCGGCGTTCAGGACGCCCTTCTCGGGGTCCTCGTCGTACGCGAGCCGGAAGATGATGCCCGCGGCGAGGAAGGAGACGGCCATCGGCATGAACAGCAGGAGTTTGAACGCCGTCGCCCAGCGGATCTTCTCGACGAGGACGGCGAGGACGAGACCGAGACCGGTGAGCAGCGTCGGCGCGATGACGACCCAGATGGCCGTGTTCCGGACGGCCTTGAGCGTGGCGGGGTCGCGGAACATCTCGGTGTAGTTGTCGCCGCCCACGAACCGGTTGCCGGAGGCGTCGAAGAAGCTGCGGCCCACGGAGAACAGCACGGGGTAGACGACGAGCGCGCCGAGCAGGAGCAGGGCGGGGAGGACGAACGCGAGGGCGATGAACCGGGCCCGGCGCCGGGCCCGCCGTTTGCGGTCGCGGTCGGCCGGGGCGACGGGCGGCGGGCTCGCCTCTTTCAGGAGCGTGGCGGTCACGGCGATCAGCCCTTGTACGCCTTGGCCGCCGCCTGCTCCAGCGCGGCAGCGGTCCCCTTCGGGTCGGACGGGTCGCGCAGGAAGTCCTGGAGGAGCTTCCACTCGCCGGCGCCCTTGGTGCCGCCGAACGCGGCCGGGGCCTGGTCCGACATGTCGAAGCGGACCGAATCCCCGGCGTCCACCAGGGACTTGGCGGTCTCGCGGGTGACGTCGTCGCCGTAGGAGGCGAGGTCGAGCTTCTTGTTCGGGGAGAGGAAGCCGCCGGCCTCGGCCCACACGGCGGAGGCCTCGGGGGTCGCGAGGTACTCCAGGAACTCCATGGCGGCCTTCTGGTTCTTGCCGTCCTTGAGGACGACGGCCGCGTCGCCGCCGCTGACCACGGGTGCCCGGCCGTCACCGACCGCGGGGAAGGGGAAGAAGTCCGCGTCCTCACCGATCTTCCTGCCGAACTGGTCCTTGGCGACACCGGCCACGAAGTCGCCCTCGTAGACCATGCCCGCCGCGGGCTCGGGCCCGAAGACCTTCTCGACCGAGCCGGGGAAGTCGGTGTTGAGCGCGCCCTTCTGGCCGCCGGCTATCAGCTCCTTGTCCTTGAAGAGCCTGCCGAGGGTGGTGAGGGCCTCGACCACGGTCGGGTCGGTCCACTTGATCCTGTGGGCGGCCAGGGCGTCGTACTTCTCGGGGCCTGCCTGCGAGAGGTAGACGTTCTCGAACCAGTCGGTGAGCGTCCAGCCGTCCTGTCCGGCGACGGAGAAGGCCGCGAGGCCCGACTCCGAGACGGTCCGCCCGGCCTTCAGCATCGCGTCGTACGTCGTCGGCGTCTTGACGCCCGCCTCGTCGAGGGCGTCGGGGCTGTACCAGACGGTCGACTTGTGGGCGGCCTTGAAGTACAGGCCGTACAGGGTGCCGTCGACACTGCCGTAGTTCTTCCACACGCTCGCGTAGTTGCTGCCGACGGACTTCTGGGCCGTCTTGGAGAGCGGCTTGAGCCAGCCCTCCTTCGCGAACTGCTGGAGCACGCCGACCTGCGGGACCATCACCACGTCGGGGGCGTTGCCGCCTTCGATCTTGCTGCCGACGACCGTGGAGACGTTGTCCCCGGTGGAGGTGAACTGGGTCTTGGCGCCGGTCTTCTCGGTGAACGCGTCCAGGACCTTCTGGAAGTTCTTCTGCTCGCTGCCGGACCAGACACCGGCCACGTTGATCGTCTGGCCGCTGAGCGGCTTGTCGCCACCGCCCGCGGAGACGGGACCGCCTCCGCAGGCGGTGGCACCGAGGGAGAGTGCGAGGGCTATGCAGCTCGCGAGCAGGGGCGTACGTCGTCGCATCATCGTTGATGTTCCTTCTGGGGCAGGGGAATTGACGGGCAGTCAGCCGAGCTGGGTGGTGCGGGAGTCGGCGGCTCAGGGGTTGGTGCAGTCGCTGATCCACCAGGCGGCCGTCGAGCCGGGCAGGACGCCGGGCGCGCAGGGGCCGCTGGACAGCAGGGGGGTGCCGGAGACCGGCGCGGGCGTCGGAGCCGTACCGAAGTTGACCGCGCACACCAGGCCGTCGCCGCGGACGAAGGCGAGGACGCCGGGCTGGGTGTCCAGCCAGCGCAGTGCGCCCTCGCCCAACTGGGGCAGTCCGGCCCGCAGTTGGAGTCCGTCGCGGTAGAGGTGCCAGAAGGAGTGGGTGTCGGCGAGGGCGCGGTCGGTGGCGTACTCGGCGAAGTACGCGGGCTGCGGCAGCCACGGCTTGGCGCTCGCGGCGCCGGAGGTGAAGCCGAACGGCGAGGCGTGCCCCGACCACGGCAGCGGCACCCGGCAGCCGTCGCGGATCCGGGCGCGGCTGCCGGTGCGGCGGAAGATCGGGTCGGTGAGCACGTCGTCCGGCAGATCGACGACCTCGGGCAGCCCGAGCTCCTCGCCCTGGTAGATGTACGCGGCTCCGGGCAGCGCCAGCATCAGCAGCGCGGCGGCGCGGGCGCGGGCGGCGCCCAGACCGCTGCCCTCGGTGCCCAGTTCGCCGTAGCGGGTGACCGTGCGGACCTGGTCGTGGTTGTTGAGGACCCAGGTGACCGTCGAGCCGGTGCCCGCGATGTCCTGCATGGCGTGGGAGATGACCTTGCGGAAGGCGTCCGCGTTCCAGGGCGCGCTCAGCAGGTCGAAGAAGAAGGCCTGGTGCAGCTCGTCGTGGCGTACGTACAGGGCGTGTTCGCGGGCGGTCGGCACGGAGACCTCGCCGACGAGCAGCCGCTCCTGGCCGTCCCGGGCGGTGTACTCCTCGCACACCGACCGCCAGTGCCGCCAGACGTCGTGCACCTCGGGCTGGTTCCAGGCGAGCGGGTTGACCGAGTCGCGGGTGCGGGCGTCGGCCTCGGGGTCGGGCGAGTCCGGCAGTTCGGGGTGCTTGTAGAGGCCGGCGGCGACGTCGATGCGGAAGCCGTCGACGCCCCGGTCGAGCCAGAAGCGCAGGGCGTGGTCGAAGTGGGCGCCGACCTCGGGGTTGCGCCAGTTCAGGTCGGGCTGCTCGGGCGTGAACATGTGCAGGTACCACTGGCCCGGGGTGCCGTCCTGTTCGGTGACCCGGCTCCAGGCGGGGCCGCCGAACATGGAGTGCCAGTTGTTGGGCGGCTGCGAGCCGTCCGGGCCCCGGCCGTCGGCGAAGTGGAAGCGGGCGCGGGCCTCGCTGCCCGGTGCCGCGGCCAGTGCCTCACGGAACCACGGGTGATCCTGCGAGCAGTGGTTCGGGACGATGTCCAGGAGCACCTTGATGCCGAGCCGCCGGGCGTCCGTCATCAGCAGGTCGAACTCGCCGAGGTCGCCGAAGACCGGGTCGACGTCGCAGTAGTCGGCCACGTCGTAGCCGTGGTCGTGCTGCGGCGAGGGGTAGAAGGGGCTCAGCCAGACGCCGTCGACGCCCAGCTTCTTCAGATACGGCAGTCCGGCCCTGACCCCGGCGAGATCGCCGATGCCGTCGCCGGTGCTGTCCAGAAAGCTCCGGACGTAGACCTGGTAGATCACTGCGTCGCGCCACCAGTGCTGCATGTCGATCGTCACCCGTTGACCTGTCTGTGCGTGCCTCCGGTTATGCATGCATGTTAAGTAGCGATGTCGCGCAGGTGTCAACGAACGGGCGGAGAGTCCTCAGAAGTTGGGGTTTTATAGGAGGATATTTCTATCCGCAGAGCCGAAGACGAGACAGGCGCGTTACCTAACAAGTAACTAGGATCGGTCGCACGCGCATCGGAACGCCGGAAAGAGGGCTCAGCCCCGGCGGGAGATGTCCGCCAGCTCGCGTGCGAGACGTCGCACCGCGGCCTCGGGCGTCTGGCGCCCGGTCATCGCGTCGTGCACCACGGCCTGCACGGCCAGGCTGACCTGGTCGTAGCGCGGGCTCTTGGGACGCGGCGCCGCCGCCTCGACGCTCGCGCGGAGCGTCGGCAGGTACGGGAACCGCCGGATCAGCTCCGGGTCCCGGTAGAGCGCGGCCCGCACGGGCGGCAGCGCGCCCTCGGTGAGAACCTGCCGCTGCACCCGCTCGCTCGTCAGGTACGCGATGAGGCGCGCGGCGGAGTCGGGGTGGCGGGCATGTGCGCTGACCGCGAGGTTCGAGCCGCCGAGCACACTCGCCCCCGGCCCGCCGGGCCCTGGCAGCGGCACCGCGCCGACCTTCCCGGCGACCGCCGAGCCCTCGGCGGAGGCGCCGACGTATGCGTACGGCCAGTTACGCAGGAAGAGGAGACGGCCGTCCTGGAAGGCCTGTTTGGACTCCTCCTCCTTGTACGTGAGCGCCTTCTTCGGGATCCAGCCGTCCCGAACGCCGCGGGAGAGGAAGCCGATGCCCTCGCGGGCCGCCGCCGAGTCGACGGTGACGCGCTCGCCCTCGTCGCCGAGGATCGTGCCGCCCGCCGAGTAGACCGCCTCGGCGGCGTTCACCGTGAGCCCCTCGTAGGGCAGGAACTGGCCCGCGTAGCCGTCGAGCCCGTACTCCGGCGCGATGGCCTTCGCCTGTTTCTCCAGCTCGGCCCAGGTGCGCGGCGGCTCGACGCCCTCCTTGTCGAGGATGTCCCTGCGGTAGAGGAGCAGTCCCGCGTTGGTGACGTACGGGACCGCGTACAGCTGTCCGTCGTACGTCGCCGTGTCCTCGACCTGCGGCAGGAAGCCGTCGAGCGGGAAGCGGTCCCGGGACAGCGGGGAGATCCAGCCGGCGGCGGCGAACTCCGAGGTCCAGGCGACGTCGATGTTGAGGACGTCGAAGCGGCTCGGGCCGCCGCCGCGCAGGTCGGTGGTCATCTGCGCGTGGGTCTCGTCGGCGGAGTCCGGGAGTTCGACGAGGGTGACCTTCTCGCCGGGGTGGGTACGGTTCCAGCCGTCGAGCAGCGGCCCCAGATAGCTGGTGAGGTCCCCCGCGGTGGCCAGCGTGAGCGGGCCCCGGCCGCCACCGCGCGCTCCGTCGGCCTGCGCGCCCGAGGCGACGTAACCGGTCAGAACCACCGCCGCGACCAGGAGTCCCCTACCCGCGGCACGTATCCACCGCATAGGTTCCTCCTTGGTACACCGGCTGCCGGGCACCTTCGCCCGGAGTCAGAGGCCATGTATACCTGTTAGGTATGGGCGATACTAGGGCCTGCGGCACATCGGCCCCTCAACACCGGCTGGAGCGCCCCGAAGGCGAACCGAGAGAAAAGGCGGAGGAGAGCACTGGTGCGGCTGCCCCTCCTGGCCCTGCTGGCGCGCGGCCCGGCGCACGGCTACGAGCTCAAGCAGGACCTTGAGCAACTGCTGGGCGCCGCGTACCCTCAGCCGAACGTCGGCCAGATCTATGTGACGCTCGGCCGCCTCGAGAAGTCGGGACTGATCGAGGGCGAGGAAGTCGAGCAGTCGAGCCGGCCCAACAAGAAGATCTACCACCTCACCGACGCCGGGCGTGAGGCGCTGCGCGCCTGGTACGAGGAGACGGCGGACGAGCCGCGCGTGCGGGACGAGTTCTTCATGAAGCTCGCGCTCGCGCCACAGACCGGACTCGCCGACCAGATCACCCTGATCAACAAGCAGCGGCGCGAGTACCTGAACACCATGCGCGGTCTGTCGAAACTCGCCGCGACCGAGAGCCGGGACAACCGCGTCTCCCAGCTGCTCATAGAGGGCGCCATGCTGCATCTGCAGGCCGACCTCGACTGGCTGGAACGCTGCCAGGAGGAATTGGAGGAGCTGGAGTGAGCCGCACCGCTCCTTCGTCGCGCGCCGAGGGCGCTCCGCTGCTGCGCGCCGAGGGCCTGGTCAAGGCCCACTACGGCGAGGGCGCCCCCGCGCATGCCGTGCGGGGCGTGGATCTCGCCGTACGGCAGGGTGAGTTCGTCGCCGTCACGGGTCCCTCGGGCGCCGGGAAGTCGACGCTGCTGCATCTGCTCGGCGGGCTCCAGCGACCGGACTCCGGCAGCCTCTGGCTGGACGGCGCGTGCACGGACGCGTACGGCGAGGCCCGCTGGGCGGTCGAGCGGAGGCGTCGTATCGGCATCGTCTTCCAGTTCTTCAACCTGGTCTCGAACCTGTCGGTCGCCGACAACGTCGAGCTGCCCGCCCTGCTCGCCGGCCTCTCCCCCAAGCAGGCGCGCGCCGAGCGCGAGGGGCTCCTCGCCGAGCTGGGCCTGGAGGGCAAGGAGCGCAGCATGCCGGGCGAGCTGTCCGGCGGCGAGCAGCAGCGGGTCGCGCTGGCCCGCGCCCTGGTCAACCACCCGCCCCTGCTGCTGGCCGACGAGCCCGCGGGCAGCCTCGACAGCAAGGGCACCCGCGAGGTGACCCGGCTGTTGTCCCGCTTCCACCAGCGCGGCCAGACCATCGTGCTGGTCACCCATGACGCACGGCTCGCGAGCGCCGCGGACCGGGTGATCAGCTTCTTCGACGGCCGTATCGCCGACGACGCGGAGCTGGACACCGCGCCCGCGCGCGGCACGGGGATATCCGGCGTGCTGGAACTGAGGGACTGAGCGGCGTGCGCGAACCTCTGCCGAAGACCGTCTGTCAGGACGTCTCCGCCGTGCACGGACCGCGGAACCGGCCCTTCGTGCGCGAGCCGAGGGGCTGAGCCGCCGTGCGGGCCACCCTGCGCTGGGCGCACGCCGATCTGCGCACGCATCGCGGCGAGGCGCTGTTCATCGTGCTCGCCACCGCCGGGATCGTCGCCTCGCTGCTGCTGGCCACGGCACTCTTCGGGTACGCGACCAACCCCTGGCAGCGGGTCTTCACCCAGTCGCAGGGCGCGCACGTGTGGATCCACACCGGCCCGTCGGCCGACGCGCGCGAACTCGCCGAGCTGGACGGCGTCACGTCCGTCGCGGGCCCGTACCCCACCGCCGCGGCCACCGTGGAGTCGCGCGGTACCCGTGCCTCCGTCGAGCTGCGCGGCATCGTCGGCCGGCCCTCGACCGGCCGTCCGCTGCTCGCCTCCGGCCGCTGGCTCGACCCCGCCGCGCCGGACGGTGTGGTGCTGGAGAGCAGCCTCGCCCGGGCGCTGTGGGCCGAGCCCGGGGACACGCTCACGGTGCCCGGCACGGCACGGACCCTGACCGTCCTCGGCGTCGCCGACAGCGCCGAACCCCGCTACAGCCCCGGGGAGCGGTCGGGCCTCGTGTGGGCCCTCCCGGCCGCCGTGCGGCACACCGACGGGGGCGGCGGCCAGGTGACCGGCCTGCGGCTGACCGATCCCGGCGACACGGACTACGCCGTCCAGCGGGCCGTCACCCTGCTCGGCGCCGGAGCGGTCACCGACGTCTCGCACTGGCAGCAGGCGCGGTCGGAGGCCCAGGGCGGCAACCGGCTGCTGGGCCAGGTTCTCGGGCTGTTCGGTCTCGGCGCCCTGGTCGCCGCCGCGCTCGCCGTGCACGGGGCGATCGGCACCCGTATCCGCGGCCATCTGCGGGACATCTCGGTCCTGAAGGCGATCGGCTTCACCCCGGGCCAGGTGGTGCGGATCTTCCTGCTCCAGCATGTGGCGTTCGCGCTTCTCGGCGCCGTGCTCGCCACCGTCGTCATCCAGGCCCTGGGCAGCCGGGTCCCGGGACGTCTCGGGGACGCGGTCGGTGTGTGGCAGGGGCTTCCGGGGCACACGGCGGCACTGCTCGCCGTGCCCGTGGCCGCGGTGCTGTTCATCGCCGCGACGACCGGGCTCGCGGCCTGGCGGGCCGGGCAGGTTCCTCCGGTGCCGGGGCTGCGGGGCGCGGCACCGCTGGGCGGCCGGCTGTCGGGCCTGGCGCGCGGGGCGCTCGGGCTGCGACTGCCGTCCGCGCTGGTCCTGGGCTGGCACAAGGCGTTCTCGCGCCGCCCCCGCTCGCTGGCCACACTGGCCCGGCTGGCGCTGCCGCTGCTCCTGATCGTCGTGGCCATGAGCGCCTGGACGACCATCGACCGCTTCCAGACCAGGCCCGACCAGATCGGCCTCGCGGCCGCGCTCACCGTACGGGCCGACGAGGCCCTGACCGATCCGGACGTACGCGCCCTGCTGGCCCGGAACCCGCAGGTCGACGCCGTCCACCCGGGCGTCGAGGTGGCCGCCCTGGTCCCCGGCCAGACGGGCACGATCGCCCTGCGCGGGCTCGGCACGCACGAGGATCCGTACCCGTTCTCGCTGGCCGAGGGACGCCCCGCGCGCGGCCCCGACGAGGCGGTGGCCGGTCAGGGCCTGCTCGATCTGCTGGACGTGCGCGTCGGGGACTGGGTGCGGATGACGGTGGGCGCGCGGCCGCAGATCCTGCACATCGTCGGGCGCAGCATCGAGCCGGAGAACGGCGGCCGGGTCATCTCCACCTCGCTCGACACCCTCCGGGAGAACGACCCGGGGCTCGGTCCTGCCCTCTACCAGCTCCAGCTACGCCCCGGCGCAGACCCGCAGCGGGTTGCGGCGGAGCTGACCGAGGCCGCGCACGGAGACGTCAGCGTGCACGCCGTGCCGAACCCGGCCGACGGGCTCTCACCGCTGCGCGGGGTCGTCGTGGGACTGATCGCCGTGCTTGCCCTGATCGGCCTCATCGAGCTGCTCACGGCGATCGGCGGCACGGTGCGCGAGGGCGAGCGGGACCTCCTCGCGCTGAAGGCCATCGGGCTGACCCCGCGGCAGATCACCGCGATCACGGTGACCGCCACGGCGTGTACGGCACTGGGCGCGGTCCTCGTCGCCGCGGCACTGGGGGTGCCGCTCGCCCACTGGCTGATCGACGCACAGGGCAGGTCGAGCGGCATCGGCGCCGGGATCGCCCGGGGGCCCTCCCCCGGACTCCTGCTCCTCCTCGGCACGGCCGCCGTACTCGGCGCCGCCGCACTGGCCGCCCTGCCCGCGGCCAGGTCGGCCCGCCGCCGGCTCGCGGACACGCTGAGCGCGGTGGCCTGAGCCGCCGGGCCGGGGCCTGGTCGGTCAGGTCCGGTAGGGCGGCTGCGGCGGTCCGTACGGGTTGCCCTGGACATGCGGCGGGTACGGCACGCCGTTGCCCGGCGGATACGGCTGGCCCGGAGGCATGTACGGCTGACCGGGCGGCGCGTACGGCTGGCCCGGCGGCGGGTACATGTTGCCCTGGGGCGGCACGTACCCGTTGTTCGGCGCGTACGGCCGCGGCGGCGGGAGCGTCGACGGATGCGCGGTGAGCCGGATGCCGTGGTGGCGTCGCAGCCGGTGCAGCTCCAGGGCGGCGATGCCCGTGACCGTCAGCGGGGCGCCCAGGATGAAGACGACCCCCAGCTTGAAGCTGAGCCCGTGCAGATCACCGGTGACCAGGTCCGGAAGGGCCATCAGCCAGGTCGTCACGGTGGCGAGCAGTGCCGGCAGGGCGCGGTGCACGGCGGCGGAACCGAAGAAGTTCCCGGACAGCTGCACGGCCCCGTACATCAGCATGCCGGTGATCCACATCGCCGGCAGGCCGAGCACCACCGTCCAGATGGTGCCGAGCTGGATCGACAGCTGCCACAGCAGCACCGTCCCGACGACCATGACGATGAAGAGCAGCAGCAGCTTGAGCGAGTTGAACAGGGAGCCGCGCAGCTCGCGGATCCGGCCGGTGCGCCGCCAGACGAAGAGCATCACGCCCACGGTCAGCGGGGTGATGAACAGCAGCACGAGGGCCGCCACCACGATGTTCTCAAGTACCTCGTTGAAGTCGAACTTGCCCTCCACGAACGTGTACACACCGAACGCCGCCACGGCTCCGGCAACGACACGTACACGCTTGAGGCGCTCCACCGACGGATCGACCGCCGGCGGGATCCACGCCGGGTGGAACACCGCCTGGGCCACGGCCTTGGGCTGCAGAATCGACGCCATCGACAGGTTGCGGCTGAGCCATCTTCCGCGCGAACCAGCCATGTTCAGCTCCCCCGAGCCCTCGACGTCATGATCGCCCGAAATTCTAAGGGAGGCGGACGGTCAGTTCACCGTCCGCCTCCCGACCCACACGACTACTCCACGACTACTTCCGGCCCCGCAGTTCCCGGTACCTGGCCACGAGCGCGGTGGTGGACTCGTCGAGGCCCGGCACGTCCGCACCCTCCGTCAGCGCGGGCTCCACGCGCTTGGCGAGGACCTTGCCGAGCTCGACGCCCCACTGGTCGAAGGAGTCGATGTTCCAGATCGCGCCCTGCACGAACACCTTGTGCTCGTAGAGGGCGATCAGCTGGCCGAGCACCGACGGGGTGAGCTCGCGCGAGAGGATGGTCGTCGTCGGGTGGTTGCCCTTGAACGTCTTGTGCGGCACCAGTTCCTCGGACACGCCCTCCGCCCGCACCTCGTCCGGCGTCTTGCCGAAGGCCAGCGCCTGCGTCTGCGCGAAGAAGTTCGCCATCAGCAGGTCGTGCTGGGCGACCAGACCCGGCAGCAGATCGGCGACCGGCTCGGCGAAGCCGATGAAGTCCGCCGGGATCAGCTTCGTGCCCTGGTGGATGAGCTGGTAGTACGCGTGCTGTCCGTTGGTGCCCGGAGTGCCCCACACGACGGGGCCCGTCTCCCAGTCCACCGGCCGCCCGTCGCGGTCCACGGACTTGCCGTTGGACTCCATGTCGAGCTGCTGCAGGTACGCCGTGAACTTGGACAGGTAGTGCGAGTACGGCAGCACCGCGTGCGACTGGGCGTCATGGAAGTTGCCGTACCAGACACCCAACAGGCCGAGCAGCAACGGGACGTTGGACTCGGCGGGCGCGGTCCTGAAGTGCTCGTCGACGAGGTGGAAGCCGTCGAGCATCTCCCGGAAGCGGTCCGGGCCGATCGCGATCATCAGCGACAGACCGATCGCCGAGTCGAACGAGTAGCGGCCGCCGACCCAGTCCCAGAACTCGAACATGTTGGCCGTGTCGATACCGAAGTCCGAGACCTTCTCGGCGTTGGTCGACAGCGCCACGAAGTGCTTGGCGACGGCTTCCTGACCGGCCTTCAGCTCGGTGAGGAGCCAGTTCCGGGCGGAGGTCGCGTTGGTGATCGTCTCGATGGTGGTGAAGGTCTTCGAGGCGATGACGAACAGCGTCTCGGCCGGGTCCAGGTCCCGTACCGCCTCGTGCAGGTCGGCCCCGTCCACGTTGGACACGAAGCGGACCGTGAGACCCCGGTCGGTGAAGGACCGCAGCACCTCGTACGCCATCGCCGGGCCGAGGTCGGAGCCGCCGATGCCGATGTTCACGACGTTCTTGATGCGGCTGCCGGTGTGCCCGGTCCACTCGCCCGAACGGACACGCTCGGCGAAGCCGGCCATCTTGTCGAGGACGGCGTGCACGGCCGGTACGACGTTCTCGCCGTCGACCTCGACGACCGCGCCGCGCGGGGCGCGCAGCGCGGTGTGCAGGACCGCGCGGTCCTCGGTCGTGTTGATCTTCTCGCCGCGGAACATGGCGTCCCGCAGCCCGAACACGTCCGTGGCGGCGGCCAGTGCGCGCAGCAGCCGCAGCGTCTCGTCGGTGACGAGGTGCTTGGAGTAGTCGACGTGCAGATCGCCGACCTGAAGCGTGTATCCGGTGCCGCGTCCGGGGTTGTGGGCGAACAGCTCACGGAGCTGTGCCTCGCCGAGTTCCTTCCGGTGCCCGGCCAGAGCGGTCCACTCGGGTGTCTGGTCGAGCCTGGTACGGCTGTCTGCGTTCATGTGGGACTTCCGCCTCTTTCCTGCCTGTGCCGCGTACCTTGCCCCGCTGCCGGTCCCAACCTAATTGATCAGGGCGGGACGTGAGCTGTCGTCCCGCCGTCGTCCGGCTCAACAACAGATACGTCCGGCTTGAGCACGCGTATCAGCGCGGCAGAGGAGAAGGCACGGGCACAGTCCCGGTGCGCGTCCCGAACGAGTCCGGCCGGACACCCGTGGGTGTCCGGCCGGACCTCGACTTCTAGATCTCGCCCCGCAGTTTGGCGAGCGCCTCGGCGAGGATGGCCTCGCCGTCCGCGTCGCTGCGCCGTTCCCGTACGTACGCGAGGTGCGTCTTGTACGGTTCGGTGCGCGGCGGGTCCGGCGGGTTGTCCCGGTCCTGTCCGGCGGGGAAGCCGCAGCGCGGGCAGTCCCACGTATCGGGGACCTGCGCGTCGCTGGCGAAGCTGGGCTGCGTCTCGTGCCCGTTCGAGCACCAGAAGGAGATGCGCAGCCGCGGCGCGGACTCGCCACGCTCGGCCTCGCCCATCGGCCCCGCCCCGACCCGGCTTCCTCGGATCGCGTTGCCACTTGCCACGGTCGTAACTCCCTGCGTAATGGTGCCGCAAAGCGAGTCGGCGTTTCGCTTCGCTGCGAGCGCCTCAGTCTACGTAAGGCCCAACGCGCGTCTAGTAGATGGAGTTACACCCCGCCGCAAGACGCAAGCCCCATGATAGGCCGCGCTTGCGGGCGCGTACCGTACATGGGGCCTTACGTGCGGAATGTGCTTGCGTAATGTGCGTTTGTGCTGCCGTTGCGATGTCGGCGGTGATCAGTTGTTGACCTTCATCAGAAGGCCGAGCACCACAATGGACGCGAACCACAGCAAACCGACCACCACGGTGATGCGGTCGAGGTTGCGTTCGGCGACCGAGGAGCCGCCGACGGAGGACTGCATGCCGCCACCGAACATGTCGGAGAGACCGCCGCCCTTCCCCTTGTGCATCAGCACCAGCATCATCATCAACAGGCTGAAGACGATCAGGGCGATCGAGAACCCCATAACCACGGCTGGACCAACTTCCTGGGACTTGGACGGACCACGGGGGCCGGTGCTTCGGGTACGAAGCCGCCCGGCCCCCGCAAGGGTACGACGTAACGCCGCTACGGCCTACTCGCAGGTCGCCGGTTCGTTACGGAACGCGGCTCACTGGTCGCGGAAGCGGACGATCTTGACGAACTCCTCGGAGTCCAGGGACGCGCCGCCGACCAGGGCACCGTCGATGTCCGGCTTCGCCATGATCTCCGCGACGTTGCCGGACTTCACGGAGCCGCCGTACTGGATACGGACGGCGTCGGCCAGTTCCTGCGTGTACAGCTCGGCGAGCTTGCCGCGGATCGCCGCGCAGACCTCCTGCGCGTCGTCGGAACCGCAGACCTTGCCGGTGCCGATGGCCCAGACGGGCTCGTACGCGATCACGATCGTCTCGGCCTGCTCGGCCGGGAGGTCCTTGAGACCGCCCTCGACCTGAGTGAGCGTGTGAGCGACGTGGTTGCCCGCCTCGCGGACGTCCAGCTCCTCGCCGACGCACAGGATCGGGGTGAGGCCGTGCTTGTAGGCGGCCTTGACCTTGGTGTTCACGACCTCGTCGGTCTCGTTGTGGTACTGGCGGCGCTCGGAGTGGCCGATCGCCACGTAGGTGCACTTGAGCTTGGCCAGCATCGAGCCGGAGATCTCGCCGGTGTAGGCGCCCGAGTCGTGCGCCGAGATGTCCTGGGCGCCGTACTTGATCTTGAGCTTGTCCCCGTCGACCAGGGTCTGCACCGAACGCAGGTCGGTGAAGGGCGGCAGGACCGCGACCTCACAGGCCTTGTAGTCCTTGTCGGCCAGGGCGAAGGCGAGCTTCTGGACGTGGGCGATGGCCTCGAGGTGGTTGAGGTTCATCTTCCAGTTGCCCGCCATCAGCGGCGTACGAGTGGTCATACGGGGTCAGTCCTCCAGTGCGGCGAGGCCGGGGAGCGTCTTGCCCTCTAGGTATTCGAGGGAGGCGCCGCCGCCGGTCGAGATGTGGCCGAATGCGTTTTCGTCGAAGCCCAGGATGCGGACGGCCGCGGCGGAGTCGCCGCCGCCGACGACCGTGAAGGCCTGGGAGTCGAGAAGGGCCTGGGCGACCGCCTTGGTGCCCTCGGCGTAGTCGGGGTGCTCGAAGACGCCCATCGGACCGTTCCAGAAGACCGTGGCGGCGTCGGTGAGCTTCGATGCGTACAGCTTGCGGGATTCCGGACCGATGTCCAGGCCCATCCGGTCGGCCGGGACGGCGTCCGCGGCGACGGTGGTGGGGTTGGCCGGAGCCTTGGTCTTCAGGTCCGGGAACTCGGGGCCGACCACGACGTCGACGGGGAGGACCAGCTCGACGCCGTTCTTCTCGGCCCGCTCGATGTACTCCTGGACCGCCGGGATCTGGTCCTCCTGGAGGAGCGACTTGCCGATCTCGTAGCCCTTGGCCTTGAGGAAGGTGTACGCCATGCCGCCGCCGATCAGCAGCCGGTCGGCCTTGCCGAGCAGCTGGTCGATCACGGCGAGCTTGTCGGACACCTTGGCGCCGCCGAGCGCGACCACGTAGGGGCGCTTGACGTCCTCGGTGAGCTTCTTCAGGACACCGACCTCGGTGGCGATGAGGTAGCCGGCGTAGTGCGGCAGCCGCGCCGGAAGGTCGAAGACGGAGGCGTGCTTGCGGTGCACGGCACCGAAACCGTCGCCCACGTAGACATCGGCCAGCGCCGCGAGCCGGTCGGCGAACTCGCCGCGCTCGGTGTCGTCCTTGGACGTCTCGCCGGCGTTGAAGCGGAGGTTCTCGATGACCGCGACCTGGCCGGGCTCCAGCCCGTTGACGGCTTCGTGCGCGGCGGGGCCGACGGTGTCCTGGGCGAACGCCACGGGCGTGCCCAGCAGTTCGCCGAGTCGTTCGGCGGCGGCGAGCAGCGAGAAGGCGGGGTCCGGGGCGCCCTTGGGGCGGCCCAGGTGCGAGGCGACGACCACCTTGGCGCCCGCCTCGGCGAGGGCCTTGACGGTGGGCAGGACGGCGCGGATGCGGCCGTCGTCGGTGATGAGGCCTTCGGCCAGCGGCACGTTCAGGTCGGCGCGGACGAAGACCCGCTTGCCGTCCACGCCTTCGGCGAGAAGTTCGTCGATCGTCTTCATGAGGGGCTCCTAAAGAAGGCTCAAGTGGTCCGAGAGGGCTGATCGATCAGCACGCGGCACAGGGCTCGGTCAGCGCGGCGGTGCGCTGCCCGAGCCCTGTGCTCACATCGAAGTGCCTGCTCCGGGACTTAGAGCTGGCCGCCGACGAAGACCGTGAGGTCCACGAGGCGGTTGGAGTAGCCCCACTCGTTGTCGTACCAGCCGAGGATCTTCACCGTGTTGCCCTCCTGGACCATGGTCAGGGAGGAGTCGAAGGTGCAGGAGGCCGGGTCGCCGACGATGTCCGAGGAGACGATCTGGTCCTCGGTGTAGGTCAGGAAGCCCTTGAGGTCGCCGTCGTCGGAGGCCTTCTTGAACGCGGCGTTGACCTCGTCCTTGGTGACCTCGCGCTGCAGCGTGACGACCAGGTCGGTGGCCGAGCCGGTCGGGACCGGGACGCGCATCGCGATGCCGTCCAGCTTGCCCTTGAGCTGCGGGAGGACCAGGGCGGTGGCCTTCGCGGCACCGGTCGTGGTCGGGATGATGTTCTCGGCGGCGGCGCGGGCGCGGCGCAGGTCCGAGTGCGGGAAGTCCAGGATCCGCTGGTCGTTCGTGTACGCGTGGACCGTCGTCATCAGGCCCTTGACGATGCCGAAGTTCTCGTCGAGAACCTTGGCCATCGGCGCCACACAGTTGGTGGTGCAGGAGGCGTTCGAGATGACGTGGTGGTTGGCCGCGTCGTACTTGTCCTGGTTGACGCCCATCACGATGGTGATGTCCTCGTCCTTGGCCGGAGCCGAGATGAGGACCTTCTTGGCGCCACCGGTGATGTGTTTGGCGGCGTCGGCCTTCTTGGTGAAGATGCCGGTCGACTCGATGACGATGTCGACGCCCAGGTCACCCCACGGGATGTCGGCGGGGTTGCGCTCGGAGAGCACCTTGATCGTCTTGCCGTCGACGGTGATCGTGTCGGCGGTGTGCGACACCTCGGCCTTGAGTCGGCCCAGGATGGTGTCGTACTTCAGCAGGTGAGCGGTGGTCGCGGTGTCACCCAGGTCGTTGACAGCCACGATCTCGATGTCTGCACCCTGCTCCAGCAGCGCGCGGAAGTAGTTACGACCGATGCGGCCAAAGCCGTTGATGCCTACGCGGATCGTCACGAACCGATCTCCTCGTTAGGAACGCCGGCTTTGGACGCCGGCGAGTTTGTATGGGATGTCCCCGACCGCCTACGACCCTACCTCCCTGACGCTCCCGGAGTGACATCGAGTGCCCCATACACGGCAGGGCGGTCCGTACCCACCAGTAGGGGTACGGACCGCCCGGGCTTGACGCCCTTGTTCGCCCCTGTCAGCTGCGCAGAGCCGCCAGGGCCTTGCCGAGCAGGGCCGTCCGGTCGGCGGCCGCGGTGACGTGCTCAAGGCCGAAGCCGAGCAGCACGGTGTCACGCGTGGTGACCGCTCCGTACGTCTTGAAGAGTTCGCCGGACAGGCCCCAGTCGTTCACGACCGCGGGGCTGCCCGCGGGCGGCCCGGGGACGTTCCAGGCGCCGAGCGACGTCTCGAAGCCGTCGGTCTGTCCGGCCGTACCGCCGATGACGACGGAGGCGTTGTCGGCGAGCACACCGTGGCCGCCCGAACCCGGGTCGGTGATGTAGCTCAGCGACACCTCCACCGTCTTTCCGGCGTACGCGGAGAGATCGAAGTTGACTTCCTGCCAGCCGTCGGAGGCCCCGGTGAAGCTGTTCCAGGCGCCGCTCGTGCCGGTCGGGGTGCAGCCGGCGGAGCCTGGGGTCAGATAGCGCTTGAGGGCGGGGTGCGCCTGGATGAAGTACCCGGCCTCGCACTCCACGGGAACCGCGGTGCTGGTGGCGCCGCCCTTCTCGGGGAGCGTGGTCCAGTCGTCGGCCCCGGCCGTGTGCGCTTCGAGCGCGGCGTGGTCGTAGCCGGCCTCGGTGTCCCACAGGAGCTGCGTGCGCAGGGTGGGTGCCTGGGCCGCGGTGACCCCGGTGAGGTCGATGGTGCGGGTGAGCCGGTTCCAGGCGTAGTCGGAGTGCGTGACGGCCGCCATGGAAGTGCCTTCGAAGGGACCGTAGGGGTTGACGGTCCCCGGGTACGCTCCCGCTCCCGCGCTCGCGAACTGCGGGTACGTCTCGACAGGCAGCGTGTCCGAGGTGACGCTGTACGCGCCCGCCGCGTTCAGCGGGTTGCCGGGTGCGCCGCCGAGCGGTCCGGTGGCTCCGGCGAGCTTGCCCGAGCCGGTGAAGGACGTGACGCCCGGCGTCGTCGTACGGGAGTAGGCGCCGAGGTAGTACTGGCTGAAGTCGTTCGTCAGGGCGCCCGGCAGTGCGACGTTGCCGCCCGCCTGCTCGCCCGCCTCGATCAGCTTGCCGCCCTCGTTGAGGTAGGCGCGCAGTTGCAGCTGCGTGGCGTAACCGGGGCGGTCGGCGCCGGTGTAGTGGACGACGTTCTTGAAGTGGCCGAGGACGCCGAGCGCGTCCGGCACGCCCTGGGTGGCGACGTCCCAGACGAGGGGCTTGCGGCCGTTGGCCTTCAGGGCGTCGACGTAGGTCTGTGCCTGCGTCGCTGCGGCGGCACCCTCCTCGGCGACCACCAGCGTGTCGGCGCGCGGCCGTTCGGCCACCGTGTAGGTGAATCGCCCACTGGAGGTGGGCTTCCCGCTCTTCGTCTCGCCGGTGAACCAGACCTCGACCTTGTCGCCCGGGTCGCCGTCCGCCACGAAGGCGCGGTACTCGTCGAAGTAGAGGTTGTCCTCGCCGCCGAAGGTCTCGCCGCCCTTCCAGGGCTTGAGCGCCATGTCCTCCGTACGGCCGCCGTTGACGCGGTACCTGAGCTCCTTGTCGCGTACGGACTTACGGGCGACGACCGTGATCTCCTGGTCGGCGCCGCGGGAGTACGACGTGGTGAAGGGGGCCGGGGTGAAGTCGGGGGCGTCGATGCCGACCGAGGACTTCGGCTGGTCGGGCCTGGCGGCGCTCTCGGCGACGGAGAGCGCGAACGGGACGTTCTTGGCGAACTCCTGCTGGATCAGCTTCTCGTCGTCCGGGAAGGTGAAGATCGACTCGCAGTCCACCGCGTTCCAGGCGTCGTTCGGGTCGAGGTCCGACGCGGTCTGGCAGGTCGACATCTCGGGGGTGAACATCGCCGTGCCGTTGACGTTGGACGCGTGTCCGTCGGCCTCGCCGTTGGTCGTGTAGAGCTCGGAGGAGACCTGCGGGTGGTAGCCGGGGATCGCCGAGTTCTCGGGGGTTCCGGCGAGCGACTTGTAGAGCACGTCGTCCGGGCTCGGCGACGCCACCTGCCAGCCGACTCCGTAGAGGAGCAGTTCGGCGGCCGAGTGGTAGTTGATGCCGTAGTCGAAGCCGACGCGCTTCTCGAAGGCGTCCAGCGCCTTGGTCTCGGGCTCGGAGCCGGGGCTCGCGCCGCGATAGGTCTGGCTGGTCGGGAACGGGGACGAACCCTCGTCGTCGTAGCCCCACTTGTAGGAGAAGTTGCGGTTGAGGTCGACGCCGTCGCCGGTGGTCCAGGCGCCGTCGCCGTTGATGTCGCGCATGTTCTTGCGCCACTGGCGGTCGCCCTCGGCCTTGAACGTCCAGTCGTAGCCGTCCGGGTTGGCGGACAGGACGAACCAGAGCTCGGTGGAGTTCACGAGCTTGGTGACCCGCTGGTCCTTGCCGTAGTTGTCCAGGTAGTAGTGCATCAGGCGCCTGGTCATCTCCGGCGTGATCCACTCACGGGCGTGCTGGTTGGACATGTACAGCATGGAGGGCTTGGCGCCGTCCTTGGTCTTCTTGGCGCCCTTGCTGAGCTTGAGGGCCAGGATGTCCTGCCCCTGGAGGGTCTTGCCGATGGAGACGACCTTCGTCAGGGACGGGTTCTGCTGCCCGGTCCTGAGGATCTCCTCCTGGAGGTTGCCCTTGCCGCTGTAGGGCCGGTAGACGCCGTCCCCCGCGGCGGCCACGCGCGCGCGTGCCTTGGCCGAGAGCTTGTGCTCGGCGAGGTCGACGCCCTTCTTCTCCAGCTGGTCGGCCTGCTTGCCGGTGAGGTAGACCTCGACCGTGGCCGTGCCCTTGTCCGGGACCTGTTCACCCAGTTCGTGACTGTCCTGGCCCGCCGCGAGGAGCAGGGGTACCTGTTCCTTCGTGACGTCCGCGCGGAACACCTTGACCTCGTCCGCGCCCGGGGCGGTCGTCGCGCCGGGTTCTGCCTGTGCCACGGGTGCGATGGCCACTCCGCCGAGCAGGAGCGCGCCGGCAGCGAGGATCGATCTCGCTCTTCGTCTCATGAGCCCCCCTTGCAGTTGTCCGCCACAGCAGCGAACAGATGCCAGGCTCATGACACTTCATCGTCAAGTCAAGAGCGCCTCAAGGACAGCGAAACGCCGGTGCGCTTACCCCAAATGGGCGCATACACCGGCGTGTTGAGAGGCCGGGCCGATTGCTGAGGTGTCCGTGAAACACCTCGCGGCGGGAGGGCGGGGTCCGTGGGGCGCCTCGCGACGGGACGACCGGGTCCGTGAGCCGCCTCGCGACGGGAGGGCGAGGTCCGTGGCCCCCTCGCCACGGGACGCCAGGGCCCGTGGACCGCCTCGCCACGCGGACCACTCGCTCCGTGAGCCGTCTCGCCACGGGACGACCGGCTCCGTGGGCCCTCTCACGACGGCACGACCGGGGACGTGAACCCTCTCGCCACGGGACGACAAGGCCCGTGGACCGCCTCGCCACGCGGACCACTCGCTCCGTGAGCCGTCTCGCCACGGGACGACCGGCTCCGTGGGCCCTCTCACGACGGCACGACCGGGTCCGTGGACCCCCTCGCCTCGACACGCGGGCCACTGGCCCCGTGGGCCGCCCCGTCACGGGGACCGCCACGTCCGTGAACCATCTCGCCGCGGCGACGGCATGGCCCGTAGGCCGTCCGGCCGCGGCGAAGGTCGCGGTCTCTTCCGCCACGAAGCGGCGGCCCCTCCCGGCGAGGACTGCGCGGAAGGGGCCGCGACGGTTCTCGCCGGTCAGCCCGCGAGGTTGTCGGCCATTTCCTCGGTGAGTGTGGACTCCGTCCCCGGGATGCCGATGTCCTGGGCCCGCTTGTCGGCCATGGCGAGCAGCCGGCGGATCCGGCCCGCGACGGCGTCCTTGGTCAGCGGCGGGTCGGCGAGCGCGCCCAGCTCCTCCAGGGAGGCCTGCTTGTGCTCCATGCGCAGCCGTCCGGCGGCGGCGAGATGCTCCGGGACCTCCTCGCCGAGGATCTCCAGGGCCCGCCCGACACGGGCCCCGGCGGCGACGGCCGCGCGGGCCGAGCGGCGCAGGTTGGCGTCGTCGAAGTTGGCGAGCCGGTTGGCGGTGGCGCGGACCTCGCGCCGCATCCGCCGCTCCTCCCAGGCCAGCACGGACTCGTGGGCGCCGAGGCGGGTGAGGAGGGCACCGATGGCGTCCCCGTCCCGCACGACGACCCGGTCCACGCCCCGTACCTCGCGGGCCTTCGCGGCGATCGAGAGGCGGCGGGCGGCGCCGACCAGCGCGAGCGCGGCCTCCGGGCCCGGGCAGGTCACCTCCAGGGAGGACGAACGGCCGGGCTCGGTGAGCGAGCCGTGGGCCAGGAAGGCCCCGCGCCAGGCGGCCTCGGCGTCGCAGGTGGCCCCCGAGACCACCTGCGGCGGCAGACCCCTGATCGGGCGTCCCCTGCCGTCCACCAGCCCCGTCTGGCGGGCCAGCTGGTCACCGCCCGCAACCACCCGTACGACGTAACGGGAACCGCGGCGCAGGCCGCCCGGAGCCATCACGATCAGCTCGGAGCTGTGGCCGAAGATCTCCAGGATGTCCCGCTTCAGCCGGCGTGCCGCCATCGCCGTGTCCAGCTCCGCCTCGATCACGATTCGGCCGCTCACCAGGTGAAGGCCGCCCGCGAACCGCAGGATGGCGGAGACCTCCGCCTTTCTGCAGCAGGTCCGGGTGACGGGAAGCCGGGAGATCTCGTCCTTCACCGCTGCCGTCATCGCCATGGGCCGATCCTTCCATGCATCCGAAAAATACGGTCGTACGCGGCGGCCAACAGCTCCGGATCGTGCCTCGGAGAACCGTCGGTCCGGGCCACGGGCGCCAGCTCGACCGCGGCGCCGAACCGCTTTGCGGCATCGGTGAGTAAATCGCGGTCGGGCACGGCGGCCTCGTCGGCCAGCACCACGTCCAGGGCGAGTTTAGGGGCGTGTCGTCCCAAAACCTCCAAATGACGCTGCGGGGAGAAGCCATCGGTTTCTCCGGGCTGCGGAGCGAGATTCAGGGAGAGGACCCGGCGGGCCTTCGTCTCGATGAGCGCGTCGAGCAGCTCGGGCACGAGCAGGTGCGGGATCACCGAGGAGAACCAGGAGCCGGGGCCGAGGACCACCCAGTCCGCGTCGAGGACCGCCGCGACGGCCTCGGGGACGGCCGGCGGGTCGTGCGGCACGACGTGGACGGACTGGACCTCGCCGGGTGTGAGCGCCACGGTCGCCTGTCCGCGGACGGTGTCGACGTCCTCGGGCCGCACCGGGTCGTGGCCCTTGACGAGCGCCTGGAGCTCCAGGGGCACGGCGGACATGGGCAGCACCCTGCCGTGCGCGCCCAGCAGCCTGCCGACCAGGTCGAGGGCCTGGACGTGGTCGCCGAGCTGTTCCCAGAGGGCGACGATCAGCAGATTGCCGACCGCGTGCTCGTGCAGCTCGCCCTTGGACTGGAAGCGGTGCTGGATGACACGCGCCCAGGTCTGGCCCCACTCGTCGTCGCCGCACAGCGCGGCCAGGGCCTTGCGCAGGTCGCCGGGCGGGAGCACGCCCAGCTCGTCGCGCAGCCGGCCGCTGGAGCCGCCGTCGTCGGCGACCGTGACGACCGCCGTGAGGTCGCCGGTGATGCGGCGCAGCGCGGTGAGCGAGGCGGACAGGCCCATGCCGCCGCCGAGCGCGACGACCTTGGGCTGGGCGCCGCGGCGGCGCGGCTTGGCGCCGCGGCTCTCGACGGGCTTGCCCCCGCGTGTCTCGGGGGCCATCCGCCGCAGTCTGCTCAGCCGCGGACTACGTCCCGTCATTCGCGGCCCATGTCCCGGTGGACGACGACCGTCTCCACTCCCTCGGACACCAGACGGGCGGCGAGCTTCTCCGACATGGCGACGGAGCGGTGCTTGCCGCCGGTGCAGCCGACCGCGATGGTCACGTAGCGCTTGCCCTCGCGGCGGTAGCCGGTCTGGATGAGTCGCAGCAGCTCGGCGTACCGGTCGAGGAACTCCTTGGCGCCGGGCTGGTTGAAGACGTACGCGGCCACCTCCTCGTTCAGGCCGGTGTACTGGCGCAGCTCCGGGACCCAGTGCGGGTTGGGCAGGAACCGCATGTCCACGACCAGGTCGGCGTCGACCGGCAGGCCGTACTTGAAGCCGAAGGACATGACGGTGGCCCGCAGCTCGGGCTCCTCCTCGCCCGCGAACTGGGCGTCCATCTTGGCGCGCAGCTCGTGCACGTTCAGGCTGGAGGTGTCGATCACCAGGTCGGCGTCGCCGCGCAGCTCGCGCAGCAGTTCGCGCTCGGCGGCGATGCCGTCGACGATGCGGCCGTCGCCCTGGAGGGGGTGCGGGCGCCGCACTCCCTCGAAGCGGCGCACCAGGGCGTCGTCCGAGGACTCCAGGAAGACGATCCGCCGGGTGACGTTCTTGGTCTCCAGGTCCGCGAGGGACTCGCGCAGGTTGTCGAAGAATCGACGTCCGCGGACGTCCACGACGACCGCGATCCGCGCCACGTTCCCCTGCGAGCGGGCGCCGAGCTCCACCATGGTGGGGATCAGCGCGGGCGGCAGGTTGTCGACGACGAACCAGCCGAGGTCCTCCAGACACTTGGCGGCGGTGGACCGGCCCGCGCCCGACATTCCGGAGATGATCACCAGCTCCGGAATGGCCGCCTCGGGGACGCCGGCCGGCTCGATGGTGGTGCCCGTGTTCACTTCCGCTCCGTCTTCCTGTGCCGCTTCGTCGGCTTCTTGGCCGGCTGTCTGGCCGGCCGCCTCTCGTTGTGTTCGATCCTCGCGCGCTTCGCTGTGCGATGCCTCTGTTTCAGCCGTGTGCGGTTCCCCGGTTCCGGCCGCGGGCGGTTCGGTCTCCGCCGTGCGCCCTGCCGAGGGTTCTTCCTGCTCGTGCTCGGTCATCTCTCCTGCCCCCGTCGTTCGTCGGAGGGGCCCGCGGACACGGGCTCCCCCGCGGAACCCGCCGTAGTCTCGGATTCCGCGTCTGTCGCGTCTTCCTCTGGTGCGTGTTCCTCTGGTGCGAATTCCTCGTCTTCCATGATCTCTCCGGTCGCGGTGTTCACGGCGGGTGCCGTCGGGGCCGCCTGGGCGAGGGCCACGGCGATCGACTCGGCCGTCTTGCGGCCTATGCCGGGAACTTCGCAGATCTGGTCGATTGTCGCGGACCGCAGCTTCTTCACCGAGCCGAAATGCTTGATCAACGCCTGTTTGCGCGTCTCACCGAGGCCCGGCACGTCGTCCAGCGGGCTCGCCCTGAACCGCCGGGCCCGCTTGGTGCGCTGGTAGGTGATCGCGAAGCGGTGCGCCTCGTCGCGCACACGCTGAAGAAGATAGAGCCCTTCACTGGTACGTGGCAGCACCACCGGGTCGTCCTCGCCGGGCACCCAGACCTCTTCGAGGCGCTTGGCCAGGCCGCACACGGCGATGTCGTCGATACCGAGCTCGTCCAGCGCCCGCTGGGCGGCGGCGACCTGCGGCTGTCCGCCGTCGACGACGACCAGCTGCGGGGGGTACGCGAACCGCTTGGGCCGCCCGTCCTCCTCGGTGAGCCCCGTCTCGCCGTCGGCCCACTCGCCGGTCTTCTCCTTCTCGGCGAGGTACCGCCTGAAGCGGCGGGTGATCACCTCGTGCATGGACCGGACGTCGTCCTGGCCCTCGAAGCCCTTGATCTGGAAGCGGCGGTACTCGCTCTTGCGGGCCAGCCCGTCCTCGAAGACGACCATGGACGCCACGACGTCGTCGCCCTGGAGGTGCGAGATGTCGTAGCACTCGATCCGCAGGGGCGCGCTGACCAGGTCGAGGGCCTCGGCGATCTCCTCCAGGGCCCGGGAGCGGGTGGTGAGGTCGGAGGCCCGCTTGGTCTTGTGCAGGCCGAGCGCCTGGTGCGCGTTGCGCTGGACCGTCTCCATGAGGGCCTTCTTGTCGCCGCGCTGCGGGATCCGCAACGACACGTTCGACCCGCGGCGCTCGGCGAGCCACTCCTGGACGGGCTCCACGAGTTCGGGCAGCGCCGGGACGAGCACCTCCTTCGGTACGGAGTCGCCGGTCTCCTCGCCGTAGAGCTGCTGGAGCGCGTGCTCGACCAGGTCACCCGTCGTGACGGCCTCGACCTTGTCGGTGACCCAGCCGCGCTGGCCGCGGACCCGGCCGCCCCGTACGTGGAAGATCTGAACGGCCGCTTCCAGCTCGTCCTCGGCGAGCGCGATCAGGTCGGCGTCCGTCGCGTCGGCGAGCACGACGGCGCTCTTCTCCATGGCCTTCTTGAGGGCCTCGACGTCGTCGCGCAGCCGGGCGGCCCGCTCGTACTCCATCTCCTCCGCCGCGTCCGCCATCCGGCCCTCCAGACGGCGGATGTACGTCCCTGTGCGGCCGGCCATGAAGTCGCAGAACTCCTCGGCGAGTTCGCGGTGCTCCTCGGGGGAGACCCGCTCGACGCAGGGGGCGGAGCACTTGCCGATGTAGCCGAGCAGACAGGGGCGGCCGGTGCGCGCGGCGTTCTTGAACACGCCCGCGGAGCACGTCCGTACGGGGAAGACGCGCAGGAGGAGGTCCACGGTGTCGCGGATCGCCCACGCGTGTCCGTAGGGACCGAAGTAGCGCACGCCCTTCTTCTTCTGGCCGCGCATCACCTGCACGCGCGGGAACTGTTCGTTCATGGTGACCGCGAGATACGGATAGCTCTTGTCGTCGCGGTACTTGACGTTGAACCGGGGGTCGAACTCCTTGATCCAGGAGTACTCCAGCTGCAGCGCCTCGACCTCCGTGGACACCACCGTCCACTCCACCGACGCGGCCGTGGTGACCATCGTGCGCGTCCGCGGGTGGAGGCCGGAGAGGTCCTGGAAGTAGCTCGCCAGGCGCTGACGCAGGCTCTTCGCCTTCCCGACGTAGATCACCCGGCGGTGTTCGTCGCGGAATTTGTAGACCCCCGGCGAGTCGGGGATCTGTCCCGGCTTGGGGCGGTAACTGGAGGGGTCGGCCATGTCTCACACCCTACTTGCGGGGTGTGACAGCGCGACGGCCTGTCGGCCCTCGCGGCCACCGGCTAACGCGACTCCAGGAACGTGAGAACCGCCAGCACCCGCCGGTGATCGTCCGCGGCCTCCGGCAGCCGGAGCTTGCCGAGGATGCTGCGGACGTGCTTCTCCACGGTGCCCTCGGTCACCCACAGACGCCGCCCGATGCCGGCGTTGGAGCGGCCCTCGGCCATGAGCTCCAGGACCTCCCGCTCCCGGGTGCTGAGGAAGGACAGCGGGTCGTCGCGGCGCTGGGCCGAGACGAGCTCCCGCACCAGGGAGGGGTCCACGACCGAGCCGCCCTTGTGGATGCGGTCCAGGGCCTCGATGAACTCGTCCACGACCGTGACGCGGCTCTTGAGCAGATAGCCGATCCGCCGCCCGCTCGCGAGCAGCTCCAGGGCGTCCTCGACCTCCACGAAGGCGGACAGCACGAGGATGCCGAGGTCGGGATACCGCTCGCGGATGCCGCGGGCCGCCTTCAGCCCCTCCGTGGAGTGGGTGGGCGGCATCCTGATGTCGACGATCACCAGGTCCGGCACGTGCTCGGCGACCAGTTCCAGGAGCGCGTTCGCGTCGCCCGCCTGGCCCGCCACCTCGTAGCCGAGCCGCTCGCAGAGGCTGGCCAGACCCTCTCTGAGCAGGACGTCGTCGTCGGCCAGGACGACCCTCCCGCGCGCGGGCCGCTGTGCTGCGTCCATGGTGCTCCCCGTCCGCTCGGCCGACCGGCGCGGTGCGCGTCTGCGGTACGCCTCCAACAGCCTGCCGGACATGGCCGGTTACGGCTAGCCGCAGGTGGGCAATGGTGGAGAACCGGAAGCCGTTTCGGGGGCTGGCCGTGACGACACGAAGACAGCCAGCGGGAATGCTCGTAGCAGTGCAGATGCAGGTGGGCCGCCGCCCCGGGCGAGGGGCGGCGGGCCGATGACCGAAAGGCTGCGGAAGATGCGACAGACACGGATCGAAAAGCGACGGCGGTCGGTCCGTGTCCGGCCGTACGAGGACGAGTTCTCCCCGTACGGGGACGAGGAGCGGTACGCGGACGGCCTGCGCTCCGGCCTCGACCCCCGCGACCCGGACGTCGTGCGCGCCAAGCGCCTGCGGTCGGCACCGGACGGCGGGACGCCCCGCCCCTGAAGCCGGACGGCCGCCTCACCGTCCGTGCGGACCGCCCGGAGCGTACGTACGTCGCCGAGTCCACGGCTCCCCCCTCGTCGGGTCTCCGACACGGCGTACGTTCCGGGCAGTCACATGTCCGGGGACGACCGCGGGTCGGTCCGGGGAGGGCCGCCGGTCACTCCGCGGCGGGCAGCGGCAGGGGCAGCCGTGCGATCAGCGTGGTCCCTCTGCCCTGCGGGCTTCTGACGGTCAGCCTGCCGCCGATCGCCTCGACCCGGTCGGTGAGCCCGATCAGCCCTGAGCCGCCGCCCGGTTCGGCTCCCCCGACCCCGTCGTCGCCGATGACGACCTCCAGGACGTCCTCGTACACCCTCGCCCGGACCTCGACCACCGTCGCGCGCGCGTGCTTGGCGGCGTTGGTGAGGCACTCGGAGGTCACGTAGTAGACGGCCACCTCGGTCTGTTCCGGGAGGCGGGCCCCCGGCAGCTCCAGATCCAGCTCCACGGGCACGGCGGAGCGCCTGGCCAGGGCGCGCAGGGCGGGGCCGAGGCCGCCCTTGGAGAGGATCGCCGGATGGATGCCCCGGGAGATCTGCAGCAGGTCCTCGAAGGCGTCGTCCAGGCCCTTGCCGATGTGCGCCAGCTGCTCGACGAGCTCGGCCGGCTGGTCCGCCGTCATGGACTCGGCCGTGCGCAGGTCCAGCTGGAGCGAGACGAGACGCTGCTGGACGCCGTCGTGCAGATCGCGTTCGATGCGCCGCCGGGACGCGTCACCGGCGGCCACCACGCGCGCGCGTGAAGCGGCCAGTTGGGCACGGCTGTCCGCGTTCGCGATGGCGGTGGCGATGAGTTCCGTGAAGTCGGCGAGGCGCGACTCGGTGCCCCTGGGCAGCGGTTCGGGGTGCGGGGCGGACACGACGACGGCGCCCCAAAGGCGGTCGTCGACGACGATCGGCGCCCCGGCGGAACGGCCGACACGGGCCGCGCGCCCGGTGGCGGCCACCGCCCGCGCCGCCCCCTTGCCCTCCGTCGCGGCCGTACGGGCCGAGCCGAGGACGGTGACGGCGCCGTCGGCCTCGTACCGCAGAACGGCCGCGGAACTCGTGCTCAGCAGCAGTCCCACCTCGTGCGCGACGGCCGTGAACACCTCGTGCGGCGGGACTCCGCGGGCCACCAGGGTGGCGACACTGCGCAGCGCGGCCTGTTCACGGGCGGCGCGGCGGCTCTCGGTGACGTCGCGCGCGGCGGCGTAGATGAGGCCCTCCTCGATGACGGGACGGCAACTCCACTGCAGCCAGCACTCGGTACCGTCGCCGCGTACGTAGCGGTTCTCGAACTCGACGACCTCGGCGCCGGTCGCCAGCCGGTCGAGGATGGCCTGGACGCGGTCCCGGTCCTCCTCGTGCACGAAGTCGAGGTACGGCCGGGACAGCAGGGTGCTGCCGGGGTAGCCGAGTGTCCTCTCGAAGGCCGGGTTCACCCGCTTGAAGTAGCCGTCGAGACCGCTGATGCACAGCAGGTCCAGGGAGAGGTTGAAGATGCTCTCCAGCTCCTGTTCGGCCTTGTGGCGCCGTCCGTGGGCGGCGCCGAACGACGCCATGGTGGCGTTCATGCCGCGCAGCAGCTGCGCCCAGGTGCCGCCGAAGGCCGCGACGTCGGCCCGGTGGCCGAGCCGGTTGTCGTCGATCGCCGTGTTCATCGCGCGGATCTCGGCGGCGAACCGCTCGCTGGTCACGTGGAGTTCGCGAAAGGTGTCGGCCACGTCGCCGATCTCGTCCCGTCCCGTGTAGCGGATGTCGTACGACAGGTCGCCGTCGGCGAGTGCCTTGGCGCCCTCGGACACCTCGGTGAGGGGGCGGTTGATCGAGCGGCGCAGGGCCAGCGCGAGGACGGTGACGGCGAGAAGGACCACTACGGAGAGGCCCAGTTCGCGTTCGCCGCGGTCCTTCACTGCCCGCAGATCACGGTCGGCGGCGGTCGCCAGTTCGTCCTCGGCGGCGTCCGCGATCGCGCGCAGGGCGGTGAGGCGGCCGGTGGAGGCTGCCAACCAGCGTTCCAGGGAGGGCAGTTTCGCGGTGTCGCCGACAGCGAGGGCCTCGCGCGTGGCCCGGACCGTACGGCCCGCGGGCTGGAGCAGTACACCCGACAGCCGCACCTTGAGCCGCCCCGACACGTTCTGCCGGAAGGTGTCGAGCTGGGCGGCCTCCAGTGCCTGCCAGGGGTCGCCCGTGGCACCGGGGGCTTTGTCGGGGCCCGTCGCGAACAGGACGGCCAGGTCGGCGCGTTCGCGCTCGGCGGCCTCGATGGCCTCCAGTACGGCGAGATAGCCGTCCGCGGCACGGCCGGAGGCCCGTGAGGGGCGGCCCGAGTCGAGGTGGTGGACGGTGTTGAGCAGGTCGTTCGTGAGGCTCGCGTACGCCTGACCGGTCTGTGTCGCGGTGAACGAGCCGCTGCCCGCCTCCAGTCTGGTCGCGAAGAGCTGCCGGCCCTTCGCGTCGAGTTGTCCGAGGACGTCCGGCTGACCGGTTCCGCGGGCGGCGCCTTGCGCGGCGCCGTCCCGCGCGGCGGTCAGCGCCCGGTCCGTGGCGTGCCGGGCCGCGTCCCGTTCGGCCGTCACGCCCCGCCTGTCCGGGTCCGCCGCCACGAGGACCTCGGCGAGGCGTTCGCGGGCCAGGGCGTCGGTGAGCGCGGTCAGGGTGAAGGAGACACGCGTCGCGGCCCTGAACTCCCGCAGGGTGCGCGCCTCGCGCCAGTCGGTCACGGCCGAGAAGACCGTGAAGGCGAGGAGCCCGGAGACCGGCAGCAGCACCAGCAGCATGAGCTTGGTGCCGACGCGCAGGCGGGCGAGCAGCGGGGTGCCGGCGCGGGGGCGCCCGGTTCGTTCGGGCCGGCCTGCTCGTCCGGCCCGTCCGGACTGTTCGGACTGTTCGGCCGGTCCTGCCCGTCCTGCCTGTTCCGCCTGTTTCGTTTGTGCGGACCCCCGCAGGCGGAGAGGGCCGCGTGCGCCGACGAATCTCCGTACGATGCCCGGCTGCCTTGGTTCGCCGTCCCCGGCGTCCGCCGGCCCGCGTATACCGTCCGGGGTATGTCGTCCGCCGGGTGTCATGGCCCGGCCGACGGGTAACCCTGGTGGTCGGCCAGGTCCTTGTCGATCCGGCCAACCGCCTTGTCGAGGGCGGCCTTCACCGGGGCCCGGTCGAGCATGATCTCCGCGAAGGCACGCGAGAAGGCACCGCTGACCGCCGGATAGGCCGGGGTCTGCGACCGCGGCCGCGCGACACCGCTCTTCAGCTGCTCGATGAACAGCCGCTCGGCACCGCCCTCGGCGAACCTCGGCGAGAGCTCGACGGCGCTGCCTGTCGCCGGGATCGCCCCGTTGGCCCGACTCATGCGCAGCACCTCCCGGGGCTTCAGGAGGTGGGCGAGGAACCGCCAGACCGCGTCCCCGTCGACGGCGCCCGCCGTGACACCCCACTGCCAGGAGCCCATCCCGGTGACGGTTCCCCTGCCGAAGTCGGGCAGCGGAACGATCTTCACGTCGTCGGGGAACGCCTTGCTGAACTCGGGGTACGCCCAGTGCCCCACCCAGGAGATGGGGCTGCGTCCGCTGGTGAAGGCCTTGTCGTCCTTGTTCGGGTCGACCAGCCCCTCCTTCACCCAGCTCTGCAGGACGGTCATCGCCCCGACCGCCTCGGGCCCGTTGAGGAAACCTTCCGCCGCCCGCAGGTCCCGCGGGTCGAGGAGGTCGCCGCCTGCCGACCAGACGGCGGGCACGAAACCGTACGTGTTCCACTCATGGCCCGAGAGCACGCGGTTGAGGAGCAGGTCGAGGGGCTTCTCGTAGCCCTCCTTGCGCAGCTTCCGCAGGATGCCGGTCAGTTCGGCGGCCGTCCAGGCGTCGTCCGGGCCGCCCGGGACGCGGATGCCGGCCTTCTTCAGGACGGAGGGGCGTACGTAGAGGCCGAGCCCGGAGTCGAAGGTACCGACGCCCCACAACCGGCCCTCATAGGTGCCCTGTTCGCGGATCGAGGGCAGGAGATCGGCCTTCACCGCCTCGGGCACGCAGGAGTCGAGCGGCTTGAGCTTGCCCGACCACGCGTAGTTGTAGAGGTTCGGGCCGTCGAGGTCGAGCAGGTCCGGCAGTTCGCCGCTGGCGGCCGCGGAGACGACCAGTTCGTCGTACGGGCGCTCTTCGGGGAGCGTGATCAGCTCGACCCGTACGTCCTTCTGTACGGCGTTGAAGTCCTTGACCTGGCCGCGCAGTGTGTCGAGTTCTCCGCTCGGTCCCGCGTGGAACCACACGGTGATGTCGGTGGTGCCTTCGAGCCTGCCGTCGCAGGTGGTGTCGCCGCGCTTCGCGGAGCGCTCGCCGTCTCCCCCGCCCCCGCCCCCGTCGCAGCCGGCGGCGAACAGGGCCCCGGACAACGCTCCGGCGAGGACCACGCGGCGCGTCCGGTGCGTACCGGCTTTGCTGTTGAGCTTCCTCATCGCGCACCCCCAACAGACCGACAGGACACGGTCACCCCAGGGCAGCGCCATGCTACCGCGCGTCACCCGGCACTGCGCTCCGTAAGCGCGAACGATCTTTTCCGGCATGGGACTTCAGCACTTTCCGGCTAGCCGGAAAGCCAACCCGGCAGCCGGTTGGGAAGCTGTCCGCATGTCCATGCGCTGTCTCATCGTCGATGACAGCGCCCGGTTCCTGGAGGCCGCGCGCGCCCTGCTGGAGCGCGGCGGGGTCCGGGTCGTCGGCGTCGCCTCGACGGGCGCGGAGGCGCTCACGCGCGCGCGGGACCTCGCCCCGGACGTCGCTCTCGTCGATCTCGACCTGGACGGCGAGAGCGGCCTCGACGTGGCGGGACTGCTCGCGGACGCCGTGCCCGCCGTGATCCTCATCTCGACGCACTCCCTGGAGGACTTCCAGGAGTTGGTGGCGGACAGCCCCGCCCGCGGCTTCCTGCCCAAGTCGGCACTGTCGGCACGGACGATCCGGGACCTGCTGGAGCGGTGAGGCGGGCTCCCCGACCGAGGTGGCCGGACGCTCCGGCCGGGGTGGTCCGACGCCCTGACCGAGGTGGTGGGGAGCACGTACGGACAGCGAGGTTGCGCACCAGGTGTTGTCCGGGCCTGATCAACACGCTTCAATGCGGGGTGACTTGGGCGGGCACCACCGCGCAGGGACGCGAACGTCCCCCGCGCGCCGACCGTGTGGCCTCTCCGACCAGCCCGAACGGCCCGACCAGTCGCTGCGAGCACTCACAGAAAGGCCCCTGAATGCGGGACGGCACACAACACGCGGACGCTGCCACGGCGGAGCTGGAGACGGCCCTGCGGGGCGGCCCCTTCCATGTCGCCCTGCGCGTCGCGATCGCCACCCGTGGACTGCCGCTGCAGCGCGTACAGCACCATCTGACGCGGTACGGGGTCAAGGTCGGCGTGACGAGCCTGAGTTACTGGCAGCAGGGCGCCCGGCGTCCGCAGCGCCCCGAGTCGCTGCGGGCCGTGCGCGCCCTGGAGGAGATACTCCAGCTGCCGGACGAGTCACTGATCCGGCTGCTCGCGAAGGCCGACGAACGCCCCGAGGCGGAGCGCGCCGCGGCCCGCTCGTACCGCTCCCTGGTGGAGGCCTCCGGCGCCCTGGAGAAGCTGCTGGCCGAGCTGGACTCACCGCTCGACGGCGGACTGCACACCATCGGCCACCACGAGCGCGTACGGATCGGCACCCGGCGCGAGCTGGTGGGACGCGACTCCCAGCACATCGTGCGCGCCCACAAGGACGGCATCGACCGCTTCGTCGCCATCCACCACGGCGACCCGGGATGCGACCCGGAGCACATGGCGGTGCACGCCCTGGAGAACTGCCGCACGGGACGCGTCCTCTGGCACCACGACACCGGTGTCCTCGTCGCCGAGCTGCTCTTCGACACGCGGCTGCGCGCGGGTGACACCTTCCTGTTCCGCTACGGCGTCGAGGACGGCACGGCCGGCGCGTGCGGCGAGTACGTCCGCGGGTTCGGCTTCTCCGGCGGGCAGTACGCCCTCCAGGTGCGCTTCACCGAGGACGCGCTGCCCATGCGCTGCCACCGGTTCACCCAGCACTCGGCCGCGGCACCACGGAGCGGCCGCCAGGAGCTGACACTGAGCGACCACCATCGGTCGGTCCACGTCGTGGAGCAGCGGGTGCGGTCGGGGATCGTGGGGATCGGGTGGGACTGGGAGTGAGGGGCGGGGGCGCCGTGGTGAGGGCCGGCCGGGGCGAGATGCCGGGGGCCGCGGTGAGGGCCTGACTCTGGAGCCCGAGACGTAAACGTTTACGCAAGCGTTTACGTGCCCCTTGGCATCGGGTACGGTCCGATCCGGAACGGCGCCCGACGAGGGCGTCGGCGAGGGCGAACGCAAGGGCAAGGGAGGGGCTCACCCATGGCGACCATGGTCGACGTGGCCCGGAGCGCGGGCGTGTCCGTCGCGACGGTCTCGCACGTACTCAACGACACCCGCCCGGTACGGCCGGCCACCCGCCAGGCCGTGCTCGACGCCATCGACGAACTCGGCTACACGCCCAACACCCTGGCCAGATCGCTCGTCACCTCGCGCACCCGGTCGATCGGGCTCGCGGTGTCGGCGATCAGCAACCCGTACTTCACGGAGATCCTTCAGGGCGTGGAGGCCGGTGCCCTGGAGCGCGGCTACAGCCTGCTGCTCGCGGACCCGCACGACGATCCGGTGCACGAGCGCAAGGTGGTCCAGCTGCTGCACGAGCGGCGCGTGGACGGCATGCTCGTCGCGCCGTCGGCACATCCGGAGGAGCTGCTCGGCTACCTCGGGCGGCACGACGTACCGACGGTGTTCCTGGACCGGCTGGTCGACGGCGGCCGGACGCCACCGGGTTTCGCCTTCGACCAGGTCTGCGCGGAGAACACCGAACCCGTCACGCTCCTGGTCAGGCATCTCGCCGAGCTGGGGCACAAGAGGATCGGCCTGGTCGCGGGCCTGCCGGGGCTCAGCACGACGAGTGAGCGGATCTCCGGTTACCGGCACGGCCTGGCGTACGCGGGACTCCCCTACGACGAGCGGCTCGTGGTCCCCGGCAACTCCGAGGCGGCGGGCGCCGAGCGCGCGACCGACGCCCTGCTGTCCCTCCCGGCGCCGCCGACGGCACTGGTCACCGCCAACAACGCGATGACCATCGGCGCGCTGCGGGCCGTGCGCGAGAAGGGCCTGTCCGTGCCCGGCGACCTGGCTCTGTGCTGCTTCGACGACTTCTCCTGGGCGGACCTCTTCTCGCCCCGGCTCACCGCGATCTCCCAGCCCAGCAAGGAGATCGGCGCCCAGGCCGTACGGCTGCTGCTCGACCGGCTGGACTCCCCCGGCCGCGAGGCCCGTACGGTCCGGCTGCCCTCCGCCTTCGTGCACCGCACCTCGTGCGGCTGCCCCGAGAAAGGATCCGACTCGTGATCGTCGTCGCCGGTGAGGCCCTGATCGATCTGGTGCCGCGTGAGGCGGGCGCGCTCGCGGGGCTCGACCCGCGGCGCGGCGGCGGCCCCTACAACACGGCGGTGGCGCTGGGCCGGCTCGGCTCCCCCGCGGCGTTCTGTTCGCGGATCTCTCAGGACGCCTTCGGCGAGGCCCTGGTCGGCGGACTGCGCGAGGCGGGCGTCGACGTGTCGTCCGTGCAGCGGGGCACCGAGCCGACGACCCTCGCCGTCGCGTCGATCGGCGCGGGCGGTTCGGCCCGCTACTCCTTCTACGTCGAGGGCACCGCGGACCGGCTGTTCTCGGCGTCCGCCCAACTCCCGGACGGGACAAGGGCGGTGTCCTTCGGTACGTGTTCGCTCGTGCTGGAGCCGGGTGCGACGGCGTACGAGGAGCTGATGCGGATCGCGTCCGCGCGGGGGGTGTTCACCGCGCTCGACCCCAACATCCGCTCGGTGCTGATCCCGGACGCGGACGCCTACCGGACCCGGTTCAAGAGCTGGCTGCCGTCGGTGTCGCTGCTCAAGCTGTCGGAGGAGGACGCGGAGTGGCTCGGCGGCACTCCGCGCGAGTGGCTGGCCTCGGGCCCTTCGGCCGTGGTCGTCACGCGGGGCGGCGACGGGCTGACCGCCTTCACCCGTGACGGCTCGGAGTACGCCGTGCCGGGCGAGCCCGTCGACGTGGTGGACACGATCGGCGCGGGTGACACGGTGAACGCGGCGCTGCTGCACGGCCTCGCCGCCCGCGACGCGCTCTCCGGGCCGGCGCTCGCGCGTCTGGGCGCCGACGGCTGGGCGGAGTTGCTGCGGTTCGCCGCCCGGGCCGCGGCGATCACCTGCTCACGGGCGGGCGCGGAACCGCCGTACGCGCATGAGGTGGGCGCTTTCTAACGGGCGCGACCTGGACGGCTGATCACACAACGCGCCGCGTTCCACGGGAGCTTGAGTTCCGGTGAACGCGGCGCGATGTGCCTGGCGGGTGTACGCACGCGCAGGAGTCCGGCCGTCCTGCGGGGCCGTACTCGTATCAACGAACCGGCTCAGGCCTTCTGGGCCCTCGTCGTCTTCTTCGCCGGGGTCGCCTTCTTCGTGACCGCGGCCGACTTCTTGGTGGCCGTGTTGTTGGCGGCCTTTTCGGTGGCGGCCTTGGTCGTGGTGGTCTTGGCGGGGGTGGTCTTGGCCGTCGCCGTCTTCTTTGCCGTCGACCTGGCGGCCACCGCCTTCTTGGCGGCCGTCTTGCGCGGGGCCTTCACCTCCGAGGCGTCGCTGACGCGCTCCGCGCCCAGGACCTCTTGCAGGAACTTGCCCGTGTGGCTGGCCGGAACCCCGGCGACCTCCTCGGGTGTGCCCTCGGCGATGACGAGGCCACCGCCACCGCCTCCCTCGGGGCCCATGTCGACGACCCAGTCGGCGGTCTTGATGACGTCGAGGTTGTGCTCGATGACGATGACCGTGTTGCCCTTGTCGACCAGACCGGACAGCACGGTGAGCAGCTTGCTGATGTCCTCGAAGTGCAGACCGGTGGTCGGCTCGTCGAGGACGTACACCGTGCGTCCGGTGGAGCGCTTCTGGAGCTCGCTGGCGAGCTTCACGCGCTGGGCCTCACCACCGGACAGGGTGGTCGCGGACTGACCGAGCCGGACATAGCCGAGGCCGACGTCGTTCAGCGTCTTGAGGTGACGGGAGATCGCCGGGACCGCCTCGAAGAAGTGCATGCCTTCCTCGATCGGCATGTTCAGGATGTCGGCGATGGACTTGCCCTTGTAGTGGACGTCCAGGGTCTCCCGGTTGTAGCGGGCGCCGTGGCAGACCTCGCACGGGACGTACACGTCCGGGAGGAAGTTCATCTCGATCTTGATCGTGCCGTCGCCCGAGCAGTTCTCGCAGCGGCCGCCCTTGACGTTGAAGGAGAAGCGGCCGGGCATGTAGCCGCGGACCTTCGCCTCGGTCGTCTCGGCGAACAGCTTGCGGACGTGGTCGAAGACTCCGGTGTACGTCGCCGGGTTGGACCGGGGGGTGCGGCCGATGGGCGACTGGTCGACGTGCACGACCTTGTCGACGAGGTCGTCGCCGTCCACGCGCGTGTGGCGCCCGGGAACGCTCCTGGCGCCGTTCAGCTCGCGGGCCAGGTGCGTGTACAGGATGTCGTTGACCAGCGTGGACTTGCCGGAACCCGAGACTCCCGTGACGGCCGTGAGGACGCCCAGCGGGAACGACACGTCGATGTCCTGGAGGTTGTTCTCACGGGCGCCGTGCACCGTGAGCTGCCGGGACGGGTCGCGGGGGCGCCGGATGTCGGGCAGCGGGATGGCCTTCTTGCCGGACAGGTACTGACCGGTCATCGACTCGTCGTTGGCGAGCAGCTCCTTCAGGGAACCGCTGTGCACGACCTTGCCGCCGTGCTCGCCCGCGCCGGGGCCGATGTCGACGATCCAGTCGGCGACCTTGATGGTGTCCTCGTCGTGCTCGACGACGATGAGCGTGTTGCCCATGTCGCGCAGCCGGACCAGGGTCTCGATGAGCCGGTGGTTGTCGCGCTGGTGCAGGCCGATGGAGGGCTCGTCCAGCACGTACAGCACGCCGACGAGGCCCGAGCCGATCTGGGTCGCGAGGCGGATGCGCTGGGCCTCGCCGCCGGAAAGGGTGCCCGCGGCGCGGTTGAGCGAGAGGTAGTCCAGGCCGACGTCGACCAGGAACCGCAGTCGTTCGTTGACCTCTTTCAGGACGCGCTCGGCGATCTTCTTGTCGCGGGCGTCGAGCTTCAGCTCGCCCAGGAAGTCCGCGCATTCGCTGATGGACATGGCGGAGACCTCGGCGATCGACTTCTCCATGACCGTGACCGCGAGGACGACCGGCTTGAGGCGCGTGCCCTGACAGGTGGGGCAGGGCACCTCGCGCATGTAGCCCTCGAAGCGCTCGCGGCTCGCGTCGCTCTCGGCCTCGCCGTGCCGCCGCTTCACGAACGGGACGGCCCCTTCGAAGGGCGTGGTGTAGACACGCTCCCTGCCGTACCGGTTCCGGTAGCGGACCTCGATCTGTGTCTTGTGTCCGTGGATCAGCGCCTTCCTGGCGCGCTGCGGAAGACCGGCGAAGGGGATGTCGGTCCGGAATCCCAACGCGTCCGCGAGAGCTCCGATGAGACGTCCGAAGTAGTCCTTGGTGTGACCGTGCGACCAGGGGTGGATGGCTCCCTCGTCGAGCGACTTGTCCTCGTCCGGGACGATCAGCTCGGGGTCGACCTCCATGCGCGTACCGATGCCCGTGCAGTCCGGGCAGGCGCCGAAGGGCGAGTTGAAGGAGAAGGAGCGGGGCTCCATCTCCTCGAAGGACAGGTCGTCGTACGCGCAGTACAGGTGCTCCGAGTACATGCGCTCGCGCTCGGGGTCGTCGGCGGGGAGGTCGACGAAGTCGAGCACCACCATGCCGCCGGAGAGACCGAGGGCGGTCTCCACGGAGTCGGTCAGCCGGCGCTTGGCGCCCTCCTTGACCGTGAGGCGGTCGATGACCACCTCGATGGTGTGCTTCTCCTGCTTCTTCAGCGTGGGCGGCTCGGTGAGCTGGATCGTCTCGCCGTCGACCCGGGCGCGGCTGTACCCCTTGGTCTGGAGATCGGAGAAGAGGTCGACGAACTCGCCCTTGCGCTCACGCACGAGCGGCGACAGGACCTGGAAGCGGCTTCCCTCCGGCAGCTCCAGGACCTTGTCGACGATGGCCTGCGGCGACTGGCGCGTGATGGAGCGGCCGCACTCGGGACAGTGCGGCTTGCCGATGCGCGCGAAGAGCAGACGCAGATAGTCGTAGACCTCGGTGATGGTGCCGACCGTCGAGCGCGGGTTGCGCGAGGTCGACTTCTGGTCGATGGAGACCGCCGGGGAGAGGCCTTCGATGAAGTCGACATCCGGCTTGTCCATCTGGCCGAGGAACTGCCGGGCGTACGAGGAGAGCGACTCCACATAGCGCCACTGTCCCTCGGCGAAGATCGTGTCGAAGGCCAGCGAGGACTTGCCCGACCCCGACAGGCCCGTGAAGACGATGAGCGAGTCGCGCGGGAGGTCGAGCGAGACATTCTTCAGATTGTGCTCGCGCGCTCCACGGACGATGAGACGGTCGGCCACGCCGGTCCGCACCTTTCTTGAGATAAGTGACAGGGGCGAGGCCCCCGGCTTTTCGGAGACCCTCGCCAACACGGTCTTTCAGACGACGGGGCCCCCGTCTTTTTCAGACTAGAGGGAGCCACTGACAACGCCGGTCTGGTTTCCCTCGTTCACAACAATCCCGGGCCCTCCAGCATGCCCGACGCCGCACCCGACCATATAGCACGCGCATTCGATTTACGGCGGCCGCCCGCAACCTTCACCCAAACGTGTGGCGGGACTATCGTCGGGCCCATGAACGATCATGTGCGCGACCTGGCGTCTGTACGTGACGCGACCGAGCGGCTCCTCAACGCAGTCGGCAAACTGGACAACGCCTCCGTGGCCGAGCCGTCACGGCTGCCCGGCTGGAGCCGCGGCCACGTCCTGGCCCACCTGTCCCGCAACGCGGACGCCCTCGTGAACGCCCTCGAAGGCCGACCGATGTACGTCTCCGGGGAGGCCCGGGACGCCGACATCGGGCGGGACGCCCCGCGCCCACTGGAGACGCAGCTCACCGACCTCCGCGAGAGCGCGGCCCGCTTCCAGGAGACGGGGGCCGCGCCCGCGGACTGGTCCCGCACGGTGGAGCTGCGCAACGGCGTCACCGACTCGGCGTCCCGGGTGCCGTTCCGGCGGTGGATCGAGGTCGAGCTGCACCACGTGGATCTGGGGATCGGCTACGACCTGGAGGACCTCCCGGAGGAGTTCGTGGAGCGCGAGATCGTCTTCCTCACGGACCGCTTCACCGGACACCCCGAGGTGCCGCACACGCGCGTCACCGACGGCACGCGCGCGTGGAGCACGGGACGCGTCTCCGGAGACGACGCCCCGGAGCGAGCGGTGGGCGCCGAGGGCGGTGCGGAAGTGACCGTGACCGGCCCCGCGCCCGCCCTCCTCGGCTGGCTCGCGGGCCGCCGCGACGAGTCCGCGCTGAGCGTCGAAGGCGGTCCGCTGCCCGCGCTCCCCCCGCTATAGGCTGAGCGCCATGACGTACAGCGGAGCGGTGACGGTCGGCGGCCCTGCGGATGTGCACGAGTTGCGGGACCTGATGATCTCCAAGGTCGCGGTCGGCCCGATGAACAACAACGCCTATCTGCTGCGCTGCCGGGCCACGGACGAGCAGTTGCTGATCGACGCGGCCAACGACGCCGGCACGCTGCTGACGCTGATCGGTGACGACGGCATCGCGTCCGTCGTCACCACGCATCAGCACGGCGACCACTGGCAGGCACTCGCGGAGGTCGTGACGGCCACGGGCGCGCGCACGTACGCGGGACGGGACGACGCCGACGGCATCCCCGTACCGACGGACGTGCCGGTCCAGGACGGCGACACGATCCGAGTGGGCCACGTCGAGCTGACCGCCCGCCACCTGGTGGGCCACACACCCGGCTCGATCGCCCTGATCTACGACGACCCGCACGGGCACCCGCATGTGTTCACGGGGGACTGTCTCTTCCCGGGTGGTGTGGGCAACACACGTAAGGACGCGAAGGCGTTCGCCAGTCTGATCCACGACGTCGAGACGAAGATCTTCGACGCGCTGCCGGACGAGACCTGGGTCTACCCGGGACACGGCGACGACACGACGCTGGGCGCCGAGCGTCCACACCTGCCGGAGTGGCACGCGCGGGGTTGGTGAAACCACGCGCGCCCGGAGGCGAATCGCCGATCGCCGGGCGGGAGTTGGTGAGGCGTCCGATGCCGGGTGTGCGGTTCCCGGCCGTGCGCGCCGGTGCGCGCCCCGTGTGAACGGAGCGCACACTCCGGTGCCCCGCACGCGCTCCCGGCGCACGGGGCGCGCGCGGTCCACTGGTAGCTGGTCCCGCACAGGATGACGGCTCCTGCGCGGACGGGTCGCCGGCCTGTCGATCCCCGCCCTCGGCCGGCGGCCCCGCCCTGGCAGCGGTGGCCGACGTCGGGCGGCCACCGCCCCAGAACGCCGTACGCGCTTGCGCCCCACGAGTTCACAACATTGCAACACCAGTTCCCATCATGCGGACAGTTGCCCCTGTGACCTCGACAGACGGGCCTGCCCACTGTCACTCTCCCGCCATGCATCTTGCCCAACGCGCCTTGCGCCGCGCCGCGTCCACCGCCACCGTCGCTCTGCTCGCCGTCGCCGTCGGCTGCGCCCCGCAGCCCGAGGAGAAGGCGTCGGACAAGCCCTCCGGTTCCGGCGCCGAGTCGTGCGCCAAGGGCGAACTGGCCACGGAGACCTCCGGGAAGCTGACCATCGCGACCGACGAGCCCGCCTACGAGCCGTGGTTCAAGGACGACAAGCCGGCCAACGGCGAGGGCTTCGAGTCGGCCGTCGCGTACGCCGTGGCGAAGCGGCTCGGCTACGACAAGGGCGATGTCGTCTGGCAGAGCGTGCCCTTCAACAAGGCCTTCGCGCCCGGCGAGAAGACCTTCGACTTCGACATCAACCAGGTGTCGATCAGCGACGAACGCAAGAAGGCCGTCGACTTCTCGTCCGGCTACTACGACGTGCGCCAGGCCGTCATCGCGCTCAAGGACTCCAAGGCCGCGAAGGCGAAGAGCATCGCCGACCTCAAGGGCATCAAGCTGGGCGCCCAGGTCGGCACCACCAGCCTGAACTACATCAACGACGTGGTGAAGCCGACCGAGCAGCCGGCCGCGTACGCGAAGAACGACCAGGCCAAGTCCGCGCTGAAGAACGGCCAGGTGGACGCCGTCGTGGTCGACCTGCCGACCGCGTTCTACATCACCGCGGCCGAGGTGACGGACGCGAGGATCGTCGGGCAGTTCGAGAACCAGGGCGGTACGCCCGAGCAGTTCGGGCTCGTCCTGGACAAGGGCAGCGCACTCACCTCGTGCGTGACGGACGCCGTGGACGCCCTGCGCGAGGACGGCACCCTCGCCGCCGTCGAGAAGCAGTGGCTGTCCGACGCCGTCGACGCACCAGTCCTCAAGTGACGTTCGTGAAGGAGGAGTCGGGCGGAGAGCGGGAAGAAGACTCCGGCGAGGGAGACGCACGCGAGGCGTACGTCCCGTCGTGGCGGCGGATCGAGCGGGAGCGGTACAAGCGCTCCCGTGCCCGCCGCGCGACGGCGATCGCCGCGCTGTCCACCCTCGTGACCGGCATCGTCCTCTACCTCGTCGTCGTCAACGCGCCCGGCTGGCCGCGCACCAAGGAGACGTTCTTCAGCGCGCAGTACGCGCGCGAGGCGTTCCCCAAGGTCCTGGAAGGGCTGTGGCTGAACGTCCGGCTCCTGCTGGTGTGCGGCGCCGCGGTCCTCGTCCTCGGCATGCTGATCGCCGTCGCCCGCACCCTGCGCGGTCCGGTGTTCTTCCCGCTGAGGGCGCTGGCCGCCGCGTACACCGACTTCTTCCGCGGGCTGCCGCTGATCATCAACCTGATGATCGTGGTCCTGGGCGTGCCGGCGCTGCGGCTGCAGGGCATCACGGTCGATCCGGTGCTGCTCGGCGGGACGGCGCTCACCCTGACCTACTCGGCGTACGTCGCCGAGGTGTTCCGCGCCGGCATCGAGTCTGTCCACCCCTCGCAGCGCGCCGCGGCCCGCTCGCTGGGGCTGAGCAACCGGCAGGCGCTGCGGTACGTGGTGCTCCCCCAGGCCGTACGCCGTCAGGTGCCGCCGCTGCTCAACGACCTGGTGTCGCTGCAGAAGGACACCGGGCTCGTCTCGATCGGCGGCGCGGTCGACGCCGTGCGCGCCGCGGACATCATCGTGGGCCGCAGCCTCAACTACACGCCGTACATCGTCGCGGGACTGGTCTTCGTCGCACTGACCATCCCGATGACCCGGTTCACCGACTGGGTCACGGCACGGATGGACCGGCGGCAGGCGCAGGGAGGGAGCATATGAGCGAGACACCCGGCAAGGCACCCGTGGGCTCCGGCGTGCCCGTGCTGCGGATGGAGGCCGTCCGCAAGACCTTCGGCGACTCGGTCGTCCTGCGGGACGTCGATCTTGAGGTCGCCCCGCACACGGTGACGGCGCTCATCGGGGCCTCCGGCTCGGGCAAGTCGACGCTGCTGCGCTGCGCGAACCTGCTGGAGGAGATCGACGACGGCGCCATCTGGCTGGACGACGAGGAGATCACCGACCCCCGGGCCGACCAGGACGCGGTGCGCCGCCGGATCGGCGTGGTCTTCCAGGCGTACAACCTCTTTCCGCACATGACCGTCCTGCAGAACATCACGCTCGCCCCGCGACGCGTGCACGGCGTGGACCGCGCGGAGGCGGAGGCGCACGCCGGTGAGCTGCTCGACCGGCTCGGGCTCGGCGCCAAGGCGGACGAGTACCCGGACCGGCTGAGCGGCGGCCAGCAGCAGCGGGCCGCGATCGTCCGCGCCCTGGCCGTACGCCCCAGGCTCCTGCTCCTCGACGAGATCACGGCGGCCCTCGACCCGGAGCTGGTGGGTGAAGTCCTCAGTGTCGTGCGGGACTTGAAGGAGGACGGCATGACCATGGTGCTTGCCACGCACGAGATGGGCTTCGCCCGCGATGTCGCGGACCAGGTCTGTTTCCTCGACGGCGGCGTCGTACTGGAACGGGGCACGGCCGAGGAGGTGTTCGGCGACCCGCGGGAGGAACGCACGCGACGTTTCCTGCGCCGGATCGTGGAGGCGGGACGGCTGTAGGCGACGGCCTGGCGCGGGGCGGGTCGGGATTCGTGGCTCGGGGCGGACGAGGACGGCGTTCGGAAATCCTGGATCGAGGTCATGCGTCGATGGTGGCACCCGCCACTGACAATCGGCCGCCGTCCGCCGGGCGCCTCCCGTCAGGCCGCCGATCGTCCTCTTCCGTCAGGCCTCCGCCTGAGCCTCTCCCGCCAGCGCCGCGACCCGCTCCACCCCGAACACGTAACCCTGCACCCCGCAGCCCGCGATCACGCCGTCGGCGCGCAGCGAGACGTACGAGTGGTGGCGGAACTCCTCGCGCTTGTGGATGTTGGAGATGTGGACCTCCAGCACGGGCAGCCCGTCGCAGGTGTTGAGGGCGTCCAGGATCGCGACGGAGGTGTGCGAGTAGGCGCCCGGGTTGATCACGATCCCGGAGTGTTCGAGGCGTGCCTCGTGGATCCAGTCGACCAGTTGGCCCTCGTGGTTGGACTGGCGGAAGTCCACCGTGCCGCCGTGCGCGGCCGCCGCCTTGGCGCACATCGCCTCGACGTCGGCGAGGGTGTCGGAGCCGTAGATCTCCGGCTGGCGCTGCCCGAGGAGGTTCAGGTTGGGGCCGTTGAGAATCATGATCGGGGCGTTGGCGAGGGTGCGGGGCACGGTTCCTCCGGTCCGGTCGGGTGGCTCGGCCCGTTCAGGACCGCTGCTCAGACCCGGTTTATCACGGTGCGCCGACACCGGGACGGCCCCTACCCTCCCTCGCATGACGACTCCCGCGTACCCGCCCAAGCCCGTGCCCGGCGACCGGGTGGCCGTGATCTCGCCGTCCGCCGCGCTGCCGGGGGTCCTTCCGCTCCCGTACGAGTTGGGTCTTGAGCGGCTGCGCAAGGAGTACGGCCTGGAACCGGTCGAGTTTCCGGCGACCCGGAGGATGGGTTCTACGCCTCAGGAGCGGGCCGACGACATCCACGCGGCGTTCACCGACCCGGACGTCAAGGCGGTCATGGCGTCGATCGGCGGTGACGACCAGATCACCGTGCTGCCGCTGCTGGACCGGGAGTTGATCCGCGCCAACCCGAAGCCGTTCTTCGGGTACAGCGACAACACGAACCTGCTCGCCTACCTGTGGAACACGGGAATCGTCGGCTATCACGGCGCGAGCGTGATGGGCGAGCTGGGCCGGCCCGGCGCCATGGACCCGCTGACCGCCGAATCCCTGCGGGCGGCGCTCTTCGGCTCGGGCGAGTACGTACTGCGTCCGGCCGAGAGGTGGCGCGATGTCGACCGTGACTGGGCGGACCCGGCGACCTTCGTGTCGGCCCCGGAGACCCGGCCCGGCACCGGATGGACCTGGGTCAACGCCGACCGGGTGGTGGAGGGCCGCAGTTGGGGCGGCTGTCTGGAGATCCTGGCCTGGCTGCTGATGGCCGACCGGGAGATCCCGCGCGACCTCTCCCTCCACGGCGGCGTGCTCTTCCTGGAGACCTCGGAGGAACTGCCGAGCGGTGAGGAGGTCTTCCGCGTCCTGCGGAGCATGGGCGAGCGTGGACTGCTCCGGCGTTTCTCCGCGCTGCTGATGGGCCGGGCGAAGACGTGGTCCTTCGAACGCCCCAACAGCCCTCAGGAAGGCGCGCGTTACGCGGCGGAGCAGCGCGAGGCCGTACTGCGCGCCATGCGGGCGTACGCCCCCGACACCACGATCGTCTTCGATGTGGACCTCGGGCACACCGACCCGCAGATCGTCATCCCCTACGGGGGAGTGATTCGCGTGGACGGTCCCGCCCGGCGCATCACGGTGACCTACTGAGGCCACCGGGCCCCCGTGCGCCCCCGTAACTCCTGGTGACCGTGGGTAGTTGACGCGGCATGCAGCGTGCACGCACAGTAAAGCCCCCTTCCATGCCGCGGCTCGCGGCAGCCGCGCTCGCCGGGACGGCCATCGAGTTCTACGACTTCTTCGTCTACGGGACGGCGGCCGCTCTCGTCCTGGGCCCGCTCTTCTTCCCCACGTTCTCGCCGGTGGCGGGGACGCTGGCGGCCTTCGGGACGTTCGGGGTCGGGTTCGTGGCGCGGCCGTTGGGCTCGGTCCTGTTCGGACACATCGGGGACCGGCACGGCCGGCGGCCCGTTCTCGTCCTCTCCTTGTTGCTGACCGGCGCCGCGACCGTCGCGGTCGGCTGCGTACCGACGTACGACTCCATCGGTACGGCCGCTCCCGTGCTGCTCCTTGTGCTGCGTTTTCTGCAGGGGCTGGGGCTCGGCGGGGAGTGGGGCGGGGCGGTGCTGCTGACCGCGGAGCACGCTCCGGCCGACCGGCGCGGGCTGTGGTCGAGCTTCCCGCAGATCGGGCCCGCGGTGGGGTTCGTCCTCGCCAACGGGGTGATGCTGGTGCTGTCGGCGACGCTCTCCGACGCACAGTTCGCGAGCTGGGGTTGGCGGGTGCCGTTCTGGGCGGCCGGCGTGCTCGCGGCGGCGGGGCTGTGGCTGCGCTCCTCCCTGGCGGAGAGTCCCCAGTTCCTCGAACTGCGCGAGCACGCGCGCGTGCCTCTCGCCGAGGTCGTACGTGAACACTGGCGGCTCGTCCTGCTGACGGCGGGGGCGCTGGCGATCGGGTACGCGGTGTTCTACGCGGTGACGACCTGGTCCCTCGCCTACGCGACCGAGCGGCTCGGAGTGAGCCGTACCGTCATGCTGACCTGCATCATGGCGGCCGTCGTCGTGAAGGGTGCGCTGACTCCGTTGGTGGCGATTCTCGGCGACCGCCACGGACGGCGGCCGCTGTGCCTGGCGGGCTGTGCGGCCAGCGCCCTGTGGATGTTCCCGATGATCGCGCTGCTGTCGACGGGCGAGCCGCTGCTGATGTTCCTCGGTTTCCTGGTCGCGCTGATCGCGTTCGTGACGATGTTCGGCGTGATCGCCGCGTATCTGCCGGAGCTGTACGAGCCGCGGGTGCGGTGCACCGGTGCGGCCGTGGGCTACAACCTGGGCGGCGTGCTCGGGGGTGCGCTCACGCCGATCGTGGCCACGGCGGTCGCCGAGCAGAGCGGGCGGGTTCCCTGGGGTGTGGCCGCCTATCTGACGGGCATCGCGCTGCTCAGCCTGGGGTGCTTCGCGCTGCTGCCGGAGACTCGGCCGGTGGCTGTCGTGGCTACGGAGCCGGCCACGGGGTGAGCCCTCCGCAGGCCGTACGTAAACGATTGCGCAAGCGTTTACGTACGGCCTGCGTGCTCGCTGGGCTCTACGGGTGCACCCCCTTCGGGCGCGGCCCCTACGGGTTGATCGCCAGTTCCAAGTACGCCGCGAACAGGACCAGGTGGACGCCGCCCTGGAGTGGGGTGGCTCGGCCGGGGACGACGGTGAGGGAGCTGACCACCACGGTCAGGGCGAGCAGGACCATGTGGGTGGCGCCGAGGCCGAGGACGAGGGGGCCGGAGAGCCAGATGGAGGCGACGGCCACGGCGGGGATGGTGAGGCCGATGCTGGCCATCGCCGAGCCGAGGGCGAGGTTCAGGCTGGTCTGCACCCGGTCGCGGCGGGCGGAGCGCAGTGCGGCGATCGTCTCGGGGAGCAGGACGAGCAGGGCGATGATCACGCCGACCACGGAGTGCGGCATCCCGGCCGCCTCCACCCCGGACTCGATGGTGGGCGACACGCCCTTCGCGAGACCGACCACACCGATGAGGGCCAGGCCCAGGAGCCCGAGGCTGATGCCCGCGCTTCTGGCGGACGGGGCGTCGGCATGGTCGTCCGCGTCGATCACCTCGCCCTGCCTGGTGATCGGGAGGAAGTAGTCGCGGTGCCGCACGGTCTGGGTCGCCACGAACAGGCCGTAGAGGACGAGCGAGGAGAGGGCGGCGAAGGTGAGCTGGGCGGTGGAGAACTCGGGGCCCGGCTTGCTGGTGGTGAAGGTCGGCAGCACCAGACTGAGCGTGGCCAGCGTCGCGACGGTCGCGAGCGCGGCGCCGGTGCCCTCCGCGTTGAAGACGGCGAGCCCGTGCCGCAGTGAGGCTACGAGCAGGCTCACGCCCACGATGCCGTTGCAGGTGATCATCACGGCCGCGAAGACGGTGTCGCGGGCGAGTGTGGAACTCTTGTCGCCGCCGTCCACCATCAGGGTGACGATCAGCGCGACCTCGATGATCGTGACGGCGACGGCGAGGACCAGCGAGCCGAACGGTTCACCGACCCGGTGTGCGACCACCTCGGCGTGGTGGACGGCTGCCAGCACGGCTCCGGCCAGTACCAGCGTCACCACGGCGACGACGGCGCCGGGCAGGTCGCGGCCCCAGGTGAAGACCAGCAGCACGACCGCCAGCGCGGGCACGACGGCCGTCCACTGCGTCAGGAGTGACCGGAGCCGAGCGATCATGCAGCGATCGTCGCAGAGGTGAACGGGCCCCGCACTCCGGTCGCGCGGGCCCCGTTCACGGGGCGCATGGGCTACTTGAGCTCGCGCATCTCCCGCAGGTCACAGTTGGTGTAGACGCGCTCGCCGATGCACAGCGCGCCCAGTTGCTCCGCCAGTTCGGCCGTTTCGGGGGCGTCGCTGTTGCTCATGGCCTCCTCGTACGAATCGAATTCGATGAGGGCCAGATAGCGGCGGGGGTTGTCGCGGTCCTGCAGGAGCGTGTGGCGCGTGGGGCCGCCCGGGCTGCCGGCGTTGCGCTCCCCGGCTTGCTGGAGCAGCTGCTGCATCTCGTCCAAGCGCTCGGTCTCGAAGTCGATGATCTGCACGAACTTCATCGGTGCCTCCATCCGGCCACGGCGTCCCCGGGCCGGGAAACGCGCTCAGGAAACAAGCAAGCACCGGGAGCGGTGGTCGGCAATTCGCCGCGGGCCGCTCCCGGTGCTGGTTGTCTCTACGTCCGACGTGGTCAGGCCTCGATGCTGTCCTTCGGAGCGCCTTCGTCGTCGCTCTGCGCCGCCTCGGCCGCCGCCTGCTTCTTGGAGGCCATCAGGCTGGTGATCGTGGTGATCACCAGGACTCCGCAGATCACGCCGAGAGAGACCGGGATGGAGATCTCCGGGACGTGGACGCCCGATTCGTGCAGCGCGTGCAGCACCAGCTTGATGCCGATGAAGCCGAGGATGACCGACAGGCCGTAGCTGAGGTGGACCAGCTTCCTGAGGAGTCCGCCGATCAGGAAGTACAGCTGCCGCAGACCCATCAGCGCGAACGCGTTGGCCGTGAAGACGATGTACGGGTCCTGCGTCAGGCCGAAGATCGCCGGGATCGAGTCGAGCGCGAAGAGCACGTCGGTGGTGCCGATCGCCAGCATGACGACCAGCATCGGCGTCATGACCCGCTTGCCGTTCTGCTGGATCCACAGCTTGGTGCCGTGGTAGCGGTCGGCGACTCCGAAGCGCTTCTCGGCGACCTTGAGGAGCTTGTTCTCCTCCCAGTCCTCGTCCGACTCGTCCGCCCGGGCCTCCTGGATCAGCTTCCAGGCGGTGTAGATGAGGAACGCGCCGAAGATGTAGAACACCCACGCGAAGCTCGCGAGGATCGCGGCGCCCGCGGCGATGAATATCGCGCGCAGGACGAGCGCTATGAGCACACCCACCAGCAGCACCCGCTGCTGGTACTGCGTGGGCACGGCGAACTTCGCCATGATCAGGACGAAGACGAAGAGGTTGTCGACGCTCAGCGACTTCTCGGTGATGAAGCCGGCGAAGAACTCTCCGGCGGGCTGGCCTCCGGAGAAGAGGAGCAACCCCAGGCCGAACAGCGCGGCCAGGACGATCCAGACGACCGTCCAGATTCCGGCTTCCTTGATTGATACGTCGTGCGGCTTGCGGCCGATGAAGAAATCGACCGCGATGAGGGCTGCGAGGCCCACGATCGTCAGGACCCAAAGGGTCACGGAAACATCCACTGCGCCTCCGGCAGTACGTAACGGCAAGTGTCAGCGTCGTCGCTGCCGGAGGTCTCTTCCACCCGATGCAGGTAGGGCGCGTGATGCGCCCGGTGCACTCGGGCCGACGCCCCGGGATCTGACCAGATCCGTATTGACGGGTACGCCGCAGATGGCAGGGAGTACTCCCCTCCGTACGGAAAAGAGTACCCCAATCACCAAGGAAAGGTAAAGAGATTAGTAAAAGAAGAACCAAATCCCCAGGTCAGGGCGCTTGAAGAACTCTTGGTAAAGGGTGCGCGGAGGCCTCAGCGGTTCCAGGAGCGGCGGGCCGCCGCGACCTGGGTGAGGACATGCTGGAGCACCTGGCTGCCCGGGGGGACGCGCGAGGGATCGTAAGTCCACGCGTGCCCGACCCACGGGTCGGCGAGGTGGTCGTCGGGCACGGGTGTGAGCCGGAGCAGCGAGCGCCACAGCGGGTCGAGCAGCGGTCCGTAGGCGGTGGCGTCCTCCCGGTCGGCGACCAGCATGAGGTGGACGCCGACGGCCGGGCCCTCGTCCGCGAGATAGCGCAGCTGGGTCACGGCGCGGTCGTCGAAGCCGTGCGGGAAGTCGTTGACGATCAGCAGCTGCTCGGCCGTGTCGAGGTCGGGCGGCAGGGAGTCGGCCGCGCCGGCCCGGATCGCCATCTGTACGAGATCGACGCGTTGCGTGAGCCGGGCCAGTACGTCGGTCACCCCAGCCGCTCCGGCGGACGGCGGACCGTTGAGCACGCCCGTCTGTACGAGGGGCGCGAGGGACGAGGCACCGGAGCCCGCCGGGTCGATGACATGCAGTGTGTACTCGCCCGCCGGGTAGACGGCGAGGAGCCGGGCCGCGATCGCCACCGCCGTGTCCATGCCGAGGCGGCGCAGGTCGTCGGAGTCGGTGATCGAGGCGTCGGAGGATCCGGAGCGTCCGCTGTCGATCCACAGACCGCGCTCCAACGGCAGCCGCACCAGCATCGGAATGCTCAGGCCCGCGCTCTCGGGCAGGTGGAGGTCGCCCAGACGCACGGCCATGGGGATCTCCATCGGGACCCGGTAGCCGTGCCAGACGGGGTTGTCCCAGCGCGCGAAGGCGGTCGGCAGCGCGGGCTCGACGACCTCCGCCTCGGCGGTGAGCTGGGCGAGGTCTCGGTCGAGGGCCTCCCTGGCCCGGTCGATCAGCTGGGAATGCTTGGCTCGGGCGGCCTCGCGCGCCGCATCGCCCTGGCCGCCGATGCGGCTGCGCGGGTCGGACAGGACCTTGTCGAGCTCCTGCTCCATCCGCGACTCTGCGAAGTCGACCGCGCTGCGGTACGCGGCCGTGGCGCGGGCCAGATCCTCGAACATGCCCCACACCTGGTTGTACAGGCGCTCCTCCATGGACCAGCCGGTCGCGTCGCCCGCGACGGGCTGTGCGGACTGTCCCGGCTGGGCCGGGGGCGCTGTCGGCGGAGGCGGCGGAGGCGCGGCGGCCTGCCGTCCCGGGTGGCTGTAGTTGACGGGTCCGCCGACTCCGGCGGGCTGGGTGACGGCGGACGGGTCCGGCTGGCCGGGCCCTCCGGGGTGGCCGCCCTGCGGCGTGGCGTGCCCGGGAGTGCCGGACGCCGCGTGTCCCTGCCCGCCCGGGTGTCCCTGCTGCGGTGATACGTGACCGGGGGCGGCCTGGGGCGTGGTTCCGCCCTGGTTCTGACCCACTGCCGGGGTCGCGGCGTGCCGCGAGCGGTCGCCCTCCGACGTCCGCGGCGGGGGCGCGGCCACCGAACGGGCGAGGCCCTGGGCGACCGCTTCGTTGATGCTGCCCGCGAGTTGGCGGGCCTGGGGCAGGCCCTGGTCGGCGAGGAGCTCGGCGAGGCCGCCCGCGTATCCCTGGCCCACGGCGCGGACCTTCCAGGCGCCCTGCCTGCGGTAGAGCTCGAGTGCGACGACAGCCGACTCGGCGTCGAGCCCCGTGATCGTGTAGCTGGCGACCTCGGAGCCGTCGAGTCCGGTGACCGCGACGAAGGGTGCGGCGACGGAGCCGAACCTGAGCGGCCCGCTGCCTCCGGACGGCAGCGCGAGCAGCACGCTGACCCGGTGCACGGACTCGGGCAGGGCGTCCAGGTCACACGCGAGGCGGTGGTCGGCCGCCGCCTGCTTGGAGACCTCCAGGCCGGGCAGAGTGGGTGAGCCCGGATGGGCCACCCACTCGACACCGTGCACCGTGCCCTGTTCGTCGCTGAGCGTGGCCCCGGCCACGATCGGTTTTCCGGCCGACACCCGGATCTCAAGTCGGGCCTGGGGCAGCGGGTGGTTCTGCCCCCGGACCAGCTCAGCCGTCATCGCCTTCGTTCCCCCTATGTACTCGTGCGCCGGGTGCCGGGTTGCCTACAGGTGCGGCAGGATCGCCGGCATCAGGTCCTGGAAGGTGCGGCCGTTGGCCGGCGTACCGAGAGCGGTCATCTGCCAGCCCGCGCCCGCGCGGTGGACCTTCGCCATGATCTGCGCCGTGTACTGGCCGCCGCCGGCCAGGGTGTAGCGGGCCAGCTCCTGGCCGTTGGTCTCGTCGACCAGGCGGCAGAACGCGTCCTGCACCTCCTGGAAGGTCTGGCCCGTGAACGAGTTCACGGTGAAGACGATCTGGTCGATGTGGACCGGGATGCGCGCGAGGTCGACGAGGATCGCCTCGTCGTCGCCACCCTGGCCCACGCCGCCCACGAGGTTGTCACCGGTGTGGCGCACGGAGCCGTCGTCGCTGACGAGGTGGCGGAAGAACACCACGTCGACCGGCTGCTTGTCCGCGAACAGCACGGCGGACGCGTCGAGGTCGATCTCGCGGGTGCGAGAGCCGAACAGGCCACGTCGCGGGGCGGCCTGCCAGCCGAGCCCCATGCGGACCGCGGTCAGCGTGCCTCCGTCGTTCTTCTGCAGACTGATGGCCTGACCCTTGGTCATGTTGACCGTCACGCGCTGTTCCCCTCTCGAACTGTCCCCTGTTGCCGCAGAGTCCTGCGGTTGACCAGCAACCCTACGCAGAGCCACTGACAGCGCCGAACCCTGGTGCACACTTTGTGTCGGTCTTGCAACACACCGCGCCACTCCGGGTGTCAGGCGATACCGGCTTCCTTCATCTGTCGCAGTTCCTTCTTCATCTCCGAGACCTCGTCACGCAACCTCGCGGCGATCTCGAACTGCAGGTTCGCGGCGGCAGCGCGCATCCGCTGCGTCATCTCCTCGATCTGCTCGGCGAGTTCCGCCGCGGGCCGGTCGGTCGGGACGGTCTCCTTGGCCTTGCCCTTTGCGGACTTGGCCCCCTTGGCGGCCTTCCCGCCGAGTGCGGGCACGGGGGCCTTTGCACCCTTGCCGTCCGACGACTTGCGGTAGCCCGAGCCGAGCAGCTGTTCCGTGTCGACGTCCTCGCGGGCGATCTGCGCCACGATGTCGTTGATCTTCTTACGGAGGGGCTGCGGGTCGATGCCCCTCTCCGTGTTGTACGCGACCTGCTTCTCCCGGCGGCGGTTGGTCTCCTCGATGGCCTTCTCCATCGCCGGGGTGATCTTGTCGGCGTACATGTGGACCTGACCGGACACGTTACGAGCGGCGCGGCCGATGGTCTGGATCAGGGAGGTACCGGAGCGCAGGAAGCCCTCCTTGTCGGCGTCGAGGATCGACACCAGGGAGACCTCGGGCAGGTCGAGGCCCTCCCTGAGGAGGTTGATGCCGACGAGGACGTCGAACTCGCCGGCCCGCAGCTCGCGCAGCAGCTCGACGCGGCGCAGGGTGTCGACGTCGCTGTGCAGATAGCGGACCTGGATGCCCAGTTCGAGGAAGTAGTCGGTGAGGTCCTCGGCCATCTTCTTCGTGAGGGTGGTGACCAGGACGCGCTCGTCCTTCTCGGTGCGCTTGCGGATCTCGTGCACCAGGTCGTCGATCTGGCCCTCGGTGGGCTTGACGACGACCTCGGGGTCGATGAGGCCGGTGGGACGGATGATCTGCTCGACGAAGCCGTCGCCGCGCGAGAGCTCGTACTTGCCCGGCGTCGCCGACAGGTAGACGGCCTGGCCGATGCGCTCCTGGAACTCCTCCCACTTCAGGGGGCGGTTGTCCAGGGCGGACGGCAGCCGGAAGCCGTGGTCGACGAGCGTGCGCTTGCGGGAGGCGTCGCCCTCGTACATCGCGCCGATCTGCGGGACCGTGACGTGCGACTCGTCGATGACGAGCAGGAAGTCGTCCGGGAAGTAGTCGATCAGCGTGTTCGGCGGGGAGCCGGGCTCGCGGCCGTCGAAGTGCATCGAGTAGTTCTCGACGCCCGAGCAGGAGCCGATCTGGCGGAGCATCTCGAGGTCGTACGTCGTGCGCATCCGCAGCCGCTGGGCCTCCAGGAGCTTGCCCTGCTTCTCCAGCTCCGAGAGACGCTCGCCCAGTTCCTTCTCGATGTCGTTGGCGGCACGCTCCAGGCGCTCGGGGCCCGCGACGTAGTGGGTGGCCGGGAAGATGTAGAGCTGCTGGTCGTCACTGATGATCTCGCCGGTGAGCGGGTGCAGCGTGGAGAGGGCCTCGATCTCGTCGCCGAACATCTCGATGCGGACGGCCAGCTCCTCGTAGACCGGGAAGATCTCGATGGTGTCGCCGCGGACGCGGAACGTGCCGCGGGTGAAGGCCAGGTCGTTGCGCGTGTACTGGATGTCGACGAAGCGGCGCAGGAGGTCGTCCCGGTCGATCTCGTCGCCGATCTTGAGGTTGACCATGCGGTCCACGTACTCCTGCGGCGTACCCAGGCCGTAGATGCAGGAGACCGAGGCGACCACGACGACGTCACGGCGGGTGAGCAGCGAGTTGGTCGCGGAGTGGCGCAGGCGCTCCACCTCCTCGTTGACCGAGGAGTCCTTCTCGATGTAGGTGTCCGACTGCGGGACGTACGCCTCGGGCTGGTAGTAGTCGTAGTACGAGACGAAGTACTCGACGGCGTTGTTCGGCAGCAGCTCGCGGAACTCGTTGGCCAGCTGGGCGGCCAGCGTCTTGTTCGGCGCCATCACGAGGGTGGGGCGCTGGAGCTTCTCGATCATCCACGCGGTGGTGGCGGACTTGCCGGTGCCGGTCGCGCCGAGCAGGACCACGTCCTTCTCACCTGCGCGGATGCGCCGCTCGAGGTCGGCGATGGCAGCGGGCTGGTCGCCGCTGGGCTGGTAGGAACTGACGACCTCGAAGGGCGCCACCGTGCGTTCGATCTTGGATACGGGCCGCATGGGTTCCACCGTACGACCCCGCACTGACAACGGGGTCGCGTCACCAGTTCTGCGGGGTGCGGGAGCCGGGGCGCCTGGAGCTCCGGCGCGGGCCGGGCACGGACCGGCGGCCGGTGTGGCGGACGGTGTGCGCCGGGATGCCGGGCTTCTGCTCGGCGGGGCTCCAGTCGGGCTTGCCCATGACCATCAGCGGGTCGAACATCACGACGACACCGGCCAGCAGCAGGAAGGCGAGAGGGCCGACCATCAGGGGGGCCAACAGGGTCGCGGGCGAGTCCCCGGAGGGGGTGCTGGCGGCGCCGTGCAGATGGACGTTGAGGGCGGCCATACCGGTGTAGTGCATGCCGCTGACGGCGAGACCCATGACGAGGCTCGCGCCCACGCTCCACATGAAGCCGCGTACCTGACCCGCCGCCCACAGGGCCGCGATCGCGGCGACGACGGCTATGACGACCGAGGCGGAAACAGTGAAGGTGTTGTACTCGAGCTTTCCGTTGAGTCGCATTCCGGCCATACCCAGGTAGTGCATCGAGGCGATGCCGAGCCCGGTGATGGTGCCCCCTGTGAACAGGGCCGTTCCGGAGGCTCCCCGGTAGCCGACGATGAAGATCCCGATGCCGACCATGACGATCGCCACGCCGAGGCTCGCGAACGTCGTCAGTTTGTCGTAGTGGACCGGGGTTTCCCGGACGGAGAAGCCCATCATCGCGACGAAGTGCATGGTCCATATGCCGGAACCGATCGCCGCCGAACCGAGGGCGAGCCAGCCCGGCCGCCAGGAGCGGGTGACGAGCATCGACCTCGTGGTGCAGCGCAGGCCCAGTGCTCCACCGAGGCAGGCCATCAGGTACGCCACCAGCGGCGTGACGAGTCCGTAGCTGAATCCGTCGACCGTGCCCTGCATGCGCGGTTGCCCTTCCGCCCTGTTGAGTCCCGGAAATTCGTGAGGTGCCCCCGTCCCAGGACCGCCACGGCGGTCAGGGTTGACGCAGAGAGTATGACTCGCCCCGGAACGCTCGAACGATTTTCCGGCAAAGAATCACGGCCTTGCCCCACTTGTGCGGCACGCGTGATCGGACATGGGCAACTCCATTCAATCTGTGGCCATCCTGCACCCCCCTACTGTTGACCCTCTGCTGTCACTCTAGGACGGTCCGTGAACACAGACGCAAGGAGTACGCATGCACGCGCGCGCTGCCGCCGCCACGACCACCGCGCTCCTGGGAGCCGCTGTCGTTGTTCTTCCCCCACACACCGCCCATGCCGCGCCGGACACCGACCGGACACAGGTGATCGCTCACCGCGGCGCCTCCGCCTACGCGCCCGAGAACACCCTGGCCGCCATCGACAAGGCCGACGACCTCGGATTCCGCTGGGTCGAGAACGACGTCCAGCGCACCAAGGACGGCCAGCTCGTGGTGATCCACGACGACAGCCTGACCCGCACCACCAACGTCGAGGAGGTCTTCCCCGGGCGCGCCCCGTGGAAGGTCAAGGACTTCACCGCCGCGGAGATCGCGCGGCTGGACGCGGGCACCTGGTTCAGCCCCCGGTACGCGGGCGCGCGCGTGCCGACACTGAAGCAGTACATGAACCGGGTTTCACGGAATCACCAGAAGCTCGTCCTGGAGATCAAGAATCCCGCGCTCTACCCGGGCATCGAGCGGGAGACCCTCAAGGTCCTCAGCAACGAGGGCTGGCTGGGTCCGGCCCACGTTCGGAGCAAGCTGGTCGTGCAGAGTTTCAGCGCGGACAGCATTCGGGCCGTGCACGCACTGCGGCCCGACATCAAGACGGGCTTCCTGGGTACGCCGGCGGTCGCGGAGCTGCCCGCGTACGCGCAGTTCGCCGACCAGATCAACTCGTCGCACACGACGATCTCCCTCGGTTACGTCGCCGCGATCCACGCGCTCGAAGGACCGCACGGCAAGCAGCTGGAGATCTCCACCTGGACCGTCGACACCGCGGAGGACACGCGGCGCGTCGCGGGCTTCGGCGTGGACGGCGTCATCACGAACAAGCCGGACGTGGTGCGGGAGGCGCTGAACGAGGGCTGAACCCGCCTTCACCAGCTCTCGCCGGTGGCACGGACGCTCACATGCGTCCGTGCCACCGGCGTTGTCAGTGGTGCGCCGTACCGTGGAGCGCATGGACAGCCAAGGGCAGAACGAGCAGCGAGTGGTGTGGACCGTCGTCGACAGCGACATCGGTCCGCTGCTGCTGGCCGCGACCGGCGAAGGCCTGGTCAGCGTCGGTTTCCACGCCACGGACGCGGTGCGCGACAAGACGCTCGACCGGCTCGGATCCCGATTCGGCACCGAGCCCGTCGAGGCACCGGAGTCCCCGCTCCTGGCCGAGGCGATACGTCAGATCGCGGCGTATTTCGCGGGCGAGCGCAAGGACTTCGAGCTGCCGCTGGACTGGTCCCTGATCTCCGGGTTCAACCGCCAGGTGCTGCGCGAGCTGGCGTCCGGCGTTCGGTACGGGTCCGTGGTGGGGTACGGCGATCTGGCCCGGCGGGTCGGCCAGCCGGGGGCCGCCCAGGCGGTGGGCATGGCCATGGGCGCCAATCCGCTGCCGGTCGTCGTGCCGTGCCACCGGGTGGTGGAGAGTGACGGCGGCATCGGCGGGTTCGGGGGCGGCCTGGAGACCAAACGGAAGCTGCTGGCGCTGGAAGGGGTGCTGCCGGAGCCGTTGTTCTGAGGGTGTCCCGGTGCTGGAGGTGCCTCCATCCTGAGGGGTGCCTCTAAGTGCTCGGTCGTGGGGGCGCGGTCGCTGTTGTCGTGAAGGGGTCCTGAGCTCAGGGCCAGGGGGAGGATGCGCCGGTGACCACATGGTTCACGCACGGAGATGTGTCCGAAACGGTGCGGTTCGCAGCGGCGGGCAGGGTAGGCGCGTTCGGTTGTAGTGCCGCGGGACGCTGCCGGTGACCGCCGTCGAGCGACCTGTCGCCGGGCCGATCGGCGCGGAGGAGCTGCCGGCGCTGCGGCGCCGGATATCCGCCGTTCTTGTCGCCAGTCAGATCCTCGGCGGGCTCGGTGTGGCCACGGGCATCGCGCTCGCGGTCGTACTGGCCCAGGAGGTCGCGGGCACCGAGTCGCTGGCCGGGCTCGCGCCCACCGCGACGGTCACGGGGACGGCCGTGCTCTCTGTGCCACTCGCAGCGCTGATGACCGCACGCGGCCGACGGCCGGGGCTCGTACTGGCGTATCTCATCGGAGCGTTGGGGGCGGGGATCGTCGTGGTCGCGGCGGCGATGGACAACTTTCCGCTGCTGCTGCTCGGCATGGCGGGGTTCGGCGCGGCCTCGTCCGCGAATCTGCAGGCTCGGTTCGCGGCAGCGGACCTGGCGGAGCCGCAGCGGAGGGCGCGGGCCATCTCGAACGTCGTGTGGGCCACGACGATCGGCGCGGTCCTCGGCCCCAACATCGCCGCACCGGCCGGCCGCAGCGTCTCCGGGCTCGGCATACCGGAGGCGGCGGGACCCTTCCTCTGGGCGGCCGGTGTCTTCCTCATAGCGGCGCTCCTGGTCGCGGTGCTGCTGCGCCCCGATCCGCTGCTCACCGCGCGTGCGCTGGCGCCGGTCGAGGAGCAGTCCCCCGCCGCACGTTCCATACGGGCCGGGGCGGCCGCTGTCCGGGCCTCGCCACGGGCCCGGCTGGCCCTGGTGACCGTGACCGTCTCGCACACGGCGATGGTGTCGGTCATGTCGATGACACCGGTCGATCTCGGTCACCACGGAGCGAGCATCGATCTGATCGGGCTGGTCATCAGCATCCACATCGCGGGCATGTTCGCGTTCTCGCCCGTCATGGGACGGCTGTCCGACCGATTCGGGCGACTGTCGGTGATCGGCCTTGCCGTGGGGCTGCTGGCCTGCGCGGCGCTGCTCGCGGGCACCGCGGGTGCCAGTCATGCGCAGACCGCTGCCGGGCTCTTCCTGCTGGGGCTCGGCTGGTCGGCCGGTCTCGTCTCCGGCTCCGCGCTCCTGACGGACTCCGTGCCGCAACCCGCGCGCGCCGCCGCGCAGGGCCTGTCCGACCTGACCATGAACAGCGCGGCGGGTCTCGGCGGCGCGGCGGCCGGCCTCGTCGTCGCCCAGGCGAGCTACGGCTGGCTGAATCTCGTCGCCGCCTGTCTGCTGCTGCCGCTCGGTGCCCTGGCGCTGTTCACCCGAGGCCGGCCCGCCGCTTCGTGACGTACCCACGGAGACCCGCGCGAGGGCTGGCCGGAACGGTGCGGCGGTAGCAGACTCCGCCATGCGCACAGCCGCTGGCATCCGAAGTCACGGGGGCCGAAGGGACGGCGATCACGTATGAGCGGGAACAGGGCAGTCGCGTATCTCAAGCCGGGCGCGGTGGAAGTCAGGACCATCGACTACCCGACGCTCGAACTGCAGGACGGGCCAGGGGTGGCGTCCGCGAACATCGGCCGCAAGTGCCGGCACGGAGTCATCCTCAAGGTGCTCGCCAGCAACATCTGCGGCAGCGACCAGCACATGGTGCGCGGCCGGACGACAGCGCCCGAGGGGCTCGTCCTCGGGCACGAGATCACCGGGGAGGTCGTGGAGCGAGGCCCGGACGTCGAGTTCGTCGAGGTCGGGGACATCGTCTCGGTGCCGTTCAACATCGCATGCGGGCGGTGCCGCAACTGCAAGGAACGCAAGACCGGCATCTGTCTGAACGTCAACCCGGCCCGCCCCGGGGCGGCCTACGGCTATGTCGACATGGGCGGCTGGGTCGGCGGCCAGGCGGAGTACGCCATGGTCCCGTACGCGGACTTCAACCTGCTGCGGTTCCCGGACCGGGACCAGGCGCGCGAGAAGCTCCTCGATCTGACCATGCTGTCGGACATCTTCCCGACCGGGTTCCACGGCGCGGTGACCGCGGGCGCCGGGGTCGGCTCGACGGTGTACGTCGCCGGGGCGGGGCCGGTCGGTCTCGCGGCCGCGGCGTCGGCGCAGCTGCTGGGCGCCGCCGTCGTCATCGTCGGCGACCTGAACGCCGAACGTCTCGCACAGGCCAGGAGTTTCGGCTGCGAGACGGTCGACGTCAGCGAGGGCGACGTGGGCGAGCAGATCGACCAGCTCCTGGGTGAGCCGGAGGTGGACGTGGCCGTCGACGCGGTCGGCTTCGAGGCGCGGGCCCACGGTCCCGACGCCCAGGAGGCACCCGCCACGGTCCTCAACTCGCTGATGGGCATCACGCGCGCGGGTGGCGCGCTCGGCATTCCGGGCCTGTACGTCACGGACGACCCCGGCGGGATCGACCAGGACGCGCGGACCGGGACGCTGAAGGTGCGGCTCGGTCTGGGGTGGGCGAAGAGCCACCGCTTCACGACCGGTCAGTGTCCGGTGATGCAGTACCACCGGGGGCTGATGAAGGCGATCCTTCACGAGCGGGTGCACATCGCCAAGGCCGTCAACGCGACGGTGATCGGTCTGGAGGACGCTCCGCGCGGCTACGCCGAGTTCGATCAGGGCGCCAGCCGCAAGTACGTCCTCGATCCGCACGGGGCACTGAACGGAGCGAGGCCTGTCTGAGCCCCGAAGGCCAAAGGGGTGTCCACGCGCGCGTGGACACCCCTTTCCCCCGTCAGGTCAGAGAGCTGCTCGGGGATGCTCGGGGGACCTGAGAGCTACTCGTAGTGCCGCGCTTCGAAGACGTTCCCGTCCGGGTCTCGGAAGTAGAAGCTCCGCTTGGCCTTTCCGCGGGCGCCGTACGCGTCGTGGGTGAAGTCCGAGAGGGGAACCGCACTCTCCTCCAGGCGGGCGTGGAGCGCGTCGAAGTCCTCGCCCGGGAGGGACAGGCAGACGTGGTTGACCGGATGGCCCGCACTGGCGGCCGCGTCGGGGACGACGTCCATACGGGGTGCCATCGTCAGGGGCGCGAGGTCGAAAATGGTCTCCTCGTTGAGGCGCACGGAGGGAAAGGACACCTTCCCCGCGGCGAACTCGGTGACCCTGATGGGCTCGAGGCCAAGCGCCTTCTCGTAGAAGTCGGCCGAGGCCACGGGGTCGCGCACCCAGAGGACGACGTGGTCGAGACGTGTCGAGTTGTCCGTCATGACCTCAGGCTGCTGCCTCGTTGTGCTGGTCGCAAGGGTTTGGCCGGGTGCGTCGCCCGCCAGGGATGAGGGGAGAACCGACAGACAGGAGGCACGCGCGTGCTGGTGGTTTCCGAAGAGGTACGGGAGGCGCTCGCCGCGGGGCGGCCCGTGGTGGCACTGGAGTCCACGATCATCGCGCACGGGCTGCCGCGTCCGCGCAATCTCCAGGTGGCACTGGAGCTGGAGGACGTCGTGCGCCAGGAGGGTGCCGTTCCGGCGACGATCGCCGTGCTCGACGGGCAGCCCCGCGTGGGTCTCGACAAGGAGCAGCTGGAGCGGGTCGCCAACGAGGACGGCATCCGCAAGCTCGGGCATCGCGATCTGCCCCTCGCGGTCGCCGCGGGGGTCAGCGGGGCGACCACGGTTTCCGCGACCGCCCTGCTGGCCGCGCAGGCGGGCGTACGGGTGTTCGCGACGGGCGGGCTCGGCGGCGTACACCGGGAGTGGACGGTGACGCAGGACGAGTCCGCCGATCTGGGGCTGCTTGCGCGCACCCGGATCACGGTGGTGTGCGCGGGGGTGAAGTCGATCCTGGATGTGCCGGCGACCCTGCAGCGGCTGGAGACGCTGGGGGTCGCGGTCGCCGGGTACGGGACAACGCACTTCCCCGGCTTCTATCTGTCCGACTCGGGTCACCCGGTGGACTGGACCCTGGAGTCGCCCGGTGAGGTCGCGGCCGTCATGCGCGCTCAGGACGCGCTCGACGGCCCCGAGTCGGCGCTGATCGTCGCCAATCCGGTGCCGGAGGCGGAGCAGCTCGATCCCGAGCTCCACGCGCGCGTGCTCGCCGACGCGCTGAACGCGTGCGAGGCGGAGGGCGTGAGCGGCCAGGCGGTGACACCGTTCCTCCTCGGTTATCTGGTGCGCCACACCGAAGGGGCGTCGCTGAGCGCCAACCTGGCGGCGGTACGCGGCAACGTACGGCTCGCGGGGCGGATCGCGGCTGCCTGGGCAGGCGCGTGAGCGGGGCGAGTGGCCCCGGCAAGGCTCCCGGCGGGGCTCTCCTGGTCGTCGGCGACGTCGTCACGGACGTCGTCGCCCGGCACCGTGGGCCGCTCGCGTCCGGCACCGACACGGCCGCCTCCGTCCGGACCGTGCCGGGCGGCGCGGGCGCCAACGTCGCGTGCTGGGCGGCCCGCCGGGACGGCACGGAGGTACGCCTGCTCGGCAGGGTGGGCATGGACTCCGCCGCGTGGCACGAGCGCGAGCTGGCCGCTTCGGGGGTGCTCCCCCTGCTGGTCATCGACCCCGAGGCGCCGACCGGGACGGTGGTCTGTCTGGTGGACACGGGCGCTTCGGCGGAGCGCACCTTCCTCACGGACAGCGGCGCGGCCCTGCGGCTCACCGCCGACGACTGGTCGCCGTCACTGCTCGACGGTGTCGCCCGGCTGCATCTGTCGGGCTATCTGTTCTTCTCCGAGCCGTGCCGTGCGCTGGTGACGGTGGCGGTGGAGTCGGCACGCGCGCGTGGGGTGCCGGTGAGCGTGGATCCGGCGTCGGCGGGATTCCTCGCGGTGCTGGGGGTGGACCGTTTCCTCACGCTCATCGAGGGTGTCGACGTCCTGCTGCCCAGCCGGGACGAGGCCTGTCTGCTGACCGGTCTGCCCGATCCGGCGGACGCGGCGGCCAAGTTGAGCCGCCACGTCCCGCTGGTGGTCGTCAAACAGGGCGGGGCCGGAGCCCTGGTCGCCCGGTCGGGGGAGGTCCGGGCCCGGGTTCCGGCGGTGCCCGCGACCCCGGTCGACACCACGGGTGCCGGTGACGCCTTCACCGGCGCCTTCCTCGCCGCACTCCTCGCGGGCACCCGACCGGAGGAAGCCGCCGCGGAGGGATGCCGGGCCGGGGCACGAGCGGTGGAACAGGTGGGCGGGAGGCCGACGACGAACACATAGGCCTCCCGGGCCCGTGGACCGCTCCCGGCCGACGCGAACCACACGGATCAACACAGATCTGCCCCGATCCACCCCGATCCGCCCGGGCGGGCTACGGAGGCCCGAGCGTCCGAGGCTCGTCGCGGCGAGTCGCAAGCCCTTCGATCCTCGGGAGGGGGCACCGCAACCCTCACCAGGCACTACACCTTCCGCCCCCACGCGGAGATCAGCGGCGCCGTGGCCAGGTCCATCCCGCCCGTGGCCACGTTCGCGAGGTGCCGGTCGATGTCCTGGTCCGTGGCGAGGCCCGCGGCGACGAGCCGGTCGCGGACCTGACGGATCGTCGCGGACTCCAGCGCGCCGCAGGCCGGCGAGGTGATCGGGAAGTACGCGTCGGCCTCGACCTGTCGCAGCCCGGCCTCGCGGAGCAGACGCGGAAGCCGACGCCCGTACGCGAGGTCGGCGCCGTGCTCGGTGAGCAGCTCACGGAACCCGTGGCGCAGCCGGTTGGCCAACTGCTGTTCGGGGCCGCGCTCGTCGGGGCAGGCCAGCGGCTGGAGCGCCGGGTCGGCGTCCTCGACCAGGAGCCGTCCGCCGGGCCGCAGCGCTCGGATCATCGAGTGCAACGCCCGCTCCCTGTCCGCCACATGGACCAGGACGAGCCGGGCGTGCACGAGGTCGAAGCCCTCCCCCGGCGGCTCGTCCGCGCCCACGTCGTGGACGCGCAGCTCGACGGGAGGACGGAACGCCGAGGTGGCCCAGGAGGTGTCGACGTCGGTCGCGACGACCTTGCCGGTGGGGCCGACCTTCTTGGCGAGCCAGGACACCACGGACGTGCCGCCGGCGCCGACCTCCCAGCAGCGCCAGCCGGATCCGATGCCGAACCGTTCGATGTGCCGGAACGTCGTGGGGTCGAAGAGAGCGGCGAGGGCGTCGAAACGCTGCCCCGCCTCGGTCTGCCGGTTGTCGAGGAGATACCCGTCGGTTCGCGTCATGCGCCGATCATCCCAGTTGCCCCGCTTGTCCATGATGGTTGACGCTCCCGATGTCAAGCGCGTCGCGCTCGGCCCGCCAACAGCCGTCGACGCCTCGTCAGTACCGGCCGAGGTCCTGAATCCGGAGCGGAATGTTCCGTTCCCACAGGCTTTCCCGGCCGTCGAAACATCCTGGCAGACTGGCCGCGGCAAGGCGCAGAGTGCGGCGCGAGGAGATCCACGCTAGGAGATCCAGATGTCCATGGCAGGGAATCTGCGAAGGGTCACGGGCCTGAGCAAGGTCGGCGGCCTCCGCAGGGTGGCACGGCTGACACGGCGGCGTGCCCGTGTCGACCTGAGTCATCCCGCCCGGTCTCCGCTGGGCACCGCGGTGGTGAACTGCGTGGCGTACGAGGAGGGGTCGAGGGTCCCCGCCGGCCGCGATCTGGTCGAGACGGTGCGGCGGATCCGCAAGGCCGACGGCGGATTCGTCTGGCTCGGGCTGCACGAGCCGACGGAAGTGGAGTTCGCGGGCATCGCCGAGCTGTTCGACCTCCACCCGCTGGCGGTCGAGGACGCGGTGGACGCCCATCAGCGCCCGAAGCTGGAGCGGTACGGTGACACGCTGTTCGCGGTGTTCAAGACGGTCTGCTACGTCGAGCACACCGAACTGACCTCGACCAGCGAGGTGGTGAACACCGGCGAGATCATGGTGTTCGTCGGCCAGGACTTCGTGGTCACCGTGCGGCACGGCAGGCACGGTTCGCTGGGCCCGTTGCGTGAGGAGCTGGAGGCCCGCCCCGAGCAGCTCGCCAAGGGCCCGGCCGCGGTGCTGCACGCGATCGCGGACCATGTGGTGGACGACTATCTGAACGTCACGGACTCGGTGCAGGAGGACATCGACCAGGTCGAGACGGACGTGTTCGCCGCGAACGGCGCGCGCGCCGACCCCGGGCGCATCTACCAGCTCAAGCGTGAACTCCTTGAGCTGAAGCGGGCGGTGGTCCCGCTGGGCCGGCCCATCATGGATCTCGCCACCCGGCCGATCCGGGTGATCGACCCGGAGATACAGGCCTACTTCCGCGACGTCTCCGACCACCAGCTGCGGGCCGCCGAGCAGATAGCCGCGTTCGACGAACTGCTCAACTCGATTCTGCAGGCGCATCTCGCACAGGTCAGCGTCGCGCAGAACGAGGACATGCGGAAGATCACGGCATGGGCGGCGCTGATCGCCGTGCCGACCATGGTCTGCGGGGTCTACGGCATGAACTTCGACTACATGCCGGAGCTGCACTGGAAGTTCGGCTACGGCCTGGCTGTCGGCGTGATCGCCATCGCGTGCTCCACGCTCTACCGGGGGTTCAAGCGCAACGGCTGGCTGTGACACCGCTCGTCCGGCACTTCCTGCCGGACGAGCGCGTGTCGCGGTGATGCCGCGGGGACGTCGTCGGAACGGCGTGTCCCCGTGAGGACCTCATGGGGACCTCGGGTCAGCGTGCCGCGCTCTTCGCGTAGACGCTCTCGGCCCAGCCCGCGAGTTGTTCGTCCGTCAGATGCGCGGCCAGGTCGGCCTCGCTGATCATCCCGACCAGACGCTTGTTCTCGATCACAGGAAGGCGGCGGATCTGGTGCCCCTGCATCTCGCCGAGCACGTCGCTCACGTCGGCGCCCGAGTCGATCCAGCGCGGTGTGCCCTTGGCCATCTCCCCCGCGGTGATGCGTGCCGGGTCGTGCCCCATGGCCACGCAGCCGATCACGATGTCCCGGTCGGTGAGGATGCCGCAGAGCCGTTCGTTCTCGTCACTGATGGGCAGCGCGCCCACGTTGAGCTCACGCATCAGCTGGGCGGCACGGTCCAGCGTCTCGTGAGCGGGGATCCACTGGGCGCCGCGGTGCATGATGTCTCCGGCGGTGGTCATGTGGTACCTCCCGGTGCCGGACGGCCGGCGCGGCGCGGGGAGGCACCGCTAGTCCCGGCGCCCTACATTCTCGCCGGGTACGGGGAGATACGCACCCGGAAGTTCGCCGCTTCGGCCTGACATCCCGGCCCACCCGGGCTCTCCCCACCCACCTGTCCACCTGATCTCTCCTCGCCCATCCGTCTGCCCGGGCTCTCCCCTCCCCCTCGTCCCCGACCGGGTTCCCCCATGCGTTCGTCCACCGAGACCGCCCGTCCACACCCGTCCACCCGCGCGGCATCATGGGCCGGGTGCGACTCGAAGCGATCACCTGGGAACGGCTCGGCGACCTGCTCGCCGAGCGCCTGCTCGACCTGAAGCCGGCCGACGGGAGTCCCTGGCCGCGTATCGCCTTCGACGGGGCTCCGGCCGCCCGGCCCGGTGATCTCGCCGAACTCGTCGCCGAGGCCCTGCGCCCGCGCGGCCGGTCCGCACTCGTCGTCGGCACGCAGGACTTCCTGCGACCCGCCTCCCTCCGGTTCGAGTACGGCCACCAGGACGTCGAGGCGTACTACGGCGGCTGGTTCGACACCGGCGCCCTGTGGCGCGAGGTCTTCGGCCCGCTGGAAGCCGGCGGCGACGGCCGTGTACTGCCCGACCTCTGGGACCCGGCCACCGACCGGGCAACCCGTAGCCCCTACGTCCAACTCCCGCCCGGTGCCGTGCTGTTGCTGCACGGTCCACTACTGCTGCATCACTGGTTCCCGTTCGACCTCACCGTCCACGTACGCCTCTCACCGGCCGCGCTGCGCCGGCGCACCCCCGAGGGCGAGCACTGGACGCTTCCCGCGTACGAGCGTTACGAGCGCGAGACGGCGCCGGGCGACGCGGCCGACATCCTGGTGCGCGCGGACGACCCGCGCCGCCCGGCGTGGAACGGCTGAGCCACGGCGGAGCTCCCGTCTCGCCGCGGCAGGGCTCCCGTCTTGAGGTTCTCACCCGAAAGGGCTTTTACATGCACACGCATATAATTAGTCTGGTGGCATGACGATCTCCTTCGACGACTCGGTCCGTGCACTCCTCGACGGCAAGAACTTCGCCGGCGTCGCCACACTCGGTCCCGGCGGTGCTCCCCAGAACTCGGTGGTCTGGTTCAAGCGAGAGGGGGACACCGTCCTCTTCTCCTCGACCGACGGCCGGCAGAAGATCCGTAACCTCCGGCGTGACCCCCGGATCAGCGTCTCGGTCTACGACCTCGCCGACCCCTACACCTCGGTGGAGATCCGCGGCACCGCCGAGATCCTCCCCGACGAGGGCAAGCGCCTTCCGTACGAGCTCTCGCACAAGTACCTCGGGATCGACCCGCCCGAGGAGAAGGACGACGAGGTCCGCGTGATCGTCCGTGTCGTGCCCGAGCGGATCGTCGGCTTCTCGGCGTGAACCGGCTTCTCGGCGTGAAGCGGATTCTCGGCGTGAACCGGACGGGCCGCCTCCCCGGGGCGGGAATGACACACCCATGACGACCACGGCGACTCCCCCGCCCCGTACCGGGCTTCTCGTCGTCCAGCCGGTCAAGCGGCGGCACTGTGCCGAGTGCCGGGGCGGGCCGCTCTCGTTGCTGGTGCTGGAGGAGGGAGCGCCCCGGTGTCTCGACTGCGCCGATCTCGGGCAGCTGGTGTTTCTGCCGCGGGGTGACACTGCGTTGACGCGGAGGTCACGGGAGGGGAGCGCGCTGTCGGCGGTGGTCGTACGGTTCAACCGGCGGCGGGGCCGGTACGAGCGGCAGGGTGTGCTCGTCGAGGAGGCGGCGCTCGCGCGGGCCGAGGAGCGCTGTCTCGCGGACGCGGAGGCGCGGCGGAGGCGCCGGGCCCGGGACGCGCGGCGGCGGGCAGCGGAGGATGTGCGGTTCACGGAGGCGTTCGCGGAGGAGATCCGGCGGCTGTTTCCCGGCTGTCCGGACGATCGGGCGTACGCGATCGCCGGGCACGCCTCGGTGCGGGGCAGCGGGCGCGTGGGGCGCGGTGCCGCCGGGCGGGCCTTGTCCGAGGGCGCGGTGACATCGGCCATTCGCGCCGCGGTCAGGCACACGGACACCCCGTACGACCAGCTGCTGATGAGCGGCGTTCCGCGGCATGAGGCCCGGCGCCGGATCGCTCCCGCGGTCGAGACGACGCTCGCGGGGTGGCGCGCGGGTGAGGACAGAGGCGAGGGCAGAGGCGAGGGCGAGGCAAAACGGGGGTGAGCGAAACCCGCCCCAGCCACTCACCCGAACAGCCCTCAGCCGCGCCCCGGCTCTCCAGCCGCCCCACTCCCGGGGCTGGCTCCCAGGCCCGTCCCGGGTATCCCGAGTCCGCCCCGGACCTCGCCCCGGACCTCGCCCCGGGCCCCGCCCCGAGACGACCGGACATGCCCCGAGTCCCTCGGCCATGGTCACCCTTCTCGTACGGCATTTCACTTGTGGTGACAGGGAGTGCTGGGCAGGATCTCTGGGTTCGGGGTCGTCCGGACCGGCGGTTCTGGGAGCGGTGCGCGAGTTGTCGCCCAGGGGTTTTACTACGCGGGAGTTGCCATGATCGAGGGACCGTACTTCGTCATCACCGTGGTGGGGGTGCTCGGCACCGGCTTGGTGGCCGGTGTTTTCTGTGGGTTCTCGACGTTCGTGATGAAGGGGCTCGCCGCGCTGCCGCCGGCGCAGGGAGTCGCCGCGATGCAGGCGATCAACGTGACCGCGCTGATGCCGGCGTTCATGTTCGTGTTCATCGGCTCGGCGGTGCTGTGTGCCGTGCTCGCGGTGGTCACCTTCGTCCTGTGGCCCGACGAGGGCACGGTGGAGATGCTGCTGGGCAGTGCGCTGTATCTGTTCGGCTGTTTCGGGGTCACGATCGCGGCGAACGTCCCGCGCAACAACAAGCTGGCCACGATGGAGGCGGGTACGCCGGAGGCCGTCGCGTACTGGCCCACGTATGTGAGCGAGTGGTCGATGTGGAACCACGTCCGCACGGTCGCGTCGGCCGCCGCCGCGATCTCGTACGTACTGGCGCTGACCTGAGGCGTACCAGTCGGTCGCGCACGTCCGAGGCGGGCGCGGTCACGGCGTCGTATCGTGGCGGGAAGAGTCTGCCGACAGGCCCTCGGCCCGCCGCCCGGACGATGGTGTCGGCGACGGAGACCGTAGGGGCCCCGTTCACGTACGTGAGGGAGACGGCCGTGGCCGATCCCAAGGGTTTCCTCAACGCCTCCCGCGAGGAGTGGCCGCGGCGCCCCGTCGGGCAGCGGGTCCATGACTGGGACGAGGTGTACGTCCCGGGGGCGCTGCTGCCGATCATCCGCACGCAGGCCGACCGGTGCATGGACTGCGGTGTCCCGTTCTGCCACGACGCCTGTCCGCTGGGCAATCTGATCCCCGAATGGAACGACCTGGTCTCGCGCGACGACTGGCGGGCGGCGAGCGACCGGCTGCACGCGACGAACAACTTTCCCGAGTTCACCGGCCGGTTGTGCCCCGCGCCGTGCGAGGCGGGCTGCGTCCTGGCGATCAACCAGCCGGCGGTCACCATCAAGAACGTCGAGGTCGCCATCGCCGACCGGGCCTGGGAGGACGGGTTCGCGCCGCCGCGGCCGCCGGACCGGCTGTCCGGCCGAACGGTCGCGGTGATCGGCTCCGGGCCGACCGGGCTCGCCGCCGCGCAGCAGCTGACCCGGGCCGGGCACACGGTCGCCGTGTACGAGCGGGACGACCGGATCGGCGGGCTGATGCGGTACGGGATCCCCGAGTTCAAGATGGAGAAGCGGCACCTGGAGCGGCGGGTCGCCCAGATGCGGGCCGAGGGAACGAAGTTCCGTACGTCGACCGCCGTCGGCCGGGACGTCGGGGCGGCCGAGTTGCGGGCCAGGTACGACGCCGTCGTCCTCGCCGTGGGCGCCACGGCCTGGCGTGAACTACCGGTCCCCGGGCGGGAGTTGAGCGGCATCCATCAGGCGATGGAGTATCTGCCGCTGGCCAACCGGGTGTGCGAGGGGGATCTGGAGACGTCACCGCTGTCGGCGGCGGGCAAGCATGTCGTGATCGTGGGTGGTGGTGACACGGGTGCCGACTGTCTGGGTACGGCGGTGCGCGAGGGCGCGAGGTCCGTGACGCAGTTGGACATCTACACGCAGCCCGGCGAGGAGCGCGACGAGGACGCCGATCCGTGGCCGGTGTACCCGAAGATCTACCGGCTCTCGGCGGCGCACGAGGAGGCCCGGGACCTGGAGACCGCACCCGCGGCGGACGCGGACGCGCGGCTCTTCGCGGCGTCGACACTCCACTTCACGGGAGATGCGGCCGGGCGGGTGCGTTCGCTGCAGCTGATCGAGGTCGACGCGGAGCGCCGCCCTCGCCCCGGGTCCGGGCGGGTGCTCCCCGCCGACCTCGTGCTGCTCGCTCTCGGTTTCTCCGGCCCCGACCGCTCCGACGGCCTCGTCGATCAGCTCGGACTCGCACTCGATCCCCGTGGCACGATCACCCGCGACGCGGACTTCGCGACGAACGTGCCCGGCGTGTACGCCGCGGGGGACGCCGCGCGCGGCCAGTCCCTGATCGTGTGGGCGATCGCCGAGGGGCGGGCGGTGGCGGCGGCGGTGGACCGCCATCTGACGGGCGCCTCTCAGCTGCCGGCGCCGATCGGGCCGTACGACCGCCCGATGACGGCGTAGCCGCGGCGCGACCGGCGCCGCCGCTCACGCCGGCCACTCACGCCCGCCACCCGCCGCTCGACTCCCGCCCCCCCCTCGCTCCCGCTCCCGCTCTTCAGCGTTCGTCCGTCCCCGCCATCTTCGCGGTCGCCAGGGCGACCCGGTTCCAGGTGTTGATCGCGAAGATCAGGGCCAGTACCTGGGCCAGTTCCTTTTCGTCGAACCGGGCCGCGGCCTCCGCGTAGACGTCGTCCGGGACACCTCCGTCGGCGACCAGGGTCACCGCCTCCGTCAGGGCGAGGGCCGCGCGCTCCTTCTCGGTGAAGAAGTGCGGGGCCTCGCGCCACACGGCGACCATGTGCAGCCGGTCCTCGCTCTCGCCGGCCTTGCGCGCGTCGTTGGTGTGCATGTGGAGGCAGTACGCGCAGTGGTTGAGGTGCGAGGCGCGGATCTGGATCAGCTCGACGAGGGCCGGGTCGAGCCCCTCACGGGCCGCGATGTCGAAGCCGACGAGGGCGCGGAACGCCTTCGGAGCGGCCTTCGCGAAGTTGATCCGGGCGCTCGTCGTCGTGTTCGTCGTCAGGTGCGCCAGGTGCGTCGTGTTCGTCGTGTTCGTCGTGTTCGTCGTCATGACTATGAATCTACGAGCTCAAAAGACCCCCTGTAGGGTGCATTTCCATGGCGGATTCATGGGTCAATTCGGCGGAGCGCATCGGCGCCGACCTGCATCTGGAACTGTCCGGTCCAGGTGGCCGCCGTGCCGCTCTGATCCGTGCCCTGCGCGAGGCGGTCCGCAGTGGACGTCTCGCCCCGGGCACCCGGCTCCCTCCGTACCGCTCGCTCGCCGCCGACCTGGGCGTGGCCCGCAACACGGTGGCCGACGCGTACGCCGAGCTCGTGGCCGAGGGATGGCTGACCGCGCGGCAGGGTTCGGGCACCCTGGTCGCCGAGCGGGCCGAGCCGTTGGGCGCGCACGCGCGCGTACCCAAGAAGGCACCCCCACGCGCGCGTGGACCGCGACACGACCTGCGGCAGGGCACGCCGGACGCGTCGTCGTTCCCGCGTGCCGCGTGGCTGGCCTCGTACCGGCGGGCTCTGCGGCAGGCTCCCAACGAGGCGTTCGGGCCCGGTGATCCCGCCGGCCGGATCGAACTGCGGGTGGCGCTCACGGAGTACCTCGCCCGCGCGCGCGGCGTCCGTACCGAGCCGGGGCGGATCGTGATCTGCTCGGGCTTCGCGCACGCCCTGAGGCTGCTGTTCCCGCAGGTGCTGAGGGGTCCGCTGGCCGTCGAGTCGTACGGCCTCGCCTTCCACCGCGAGTTGCTGACGGCGGCGGGCGTGCGGACCGTCCCGCTGCCGCTCGACGAGGACGGCGCCCGGGTCGACGGCCTGGGCAGGGAGCGGGCCGTACTGCTCACGCCCGCGCACCAGTTCCCGACCGGTGGACCACTGCATCCCGCGCGGCGGGCCGCCGTGATCGACTGGGCACGCGCGCGTGGAGGGGTGGTTCTGGAGGACGACTACGACGGTGAGTTCCGCTACGACCGCAAGCCCGTGGGGGCCGTCCAGGGCCTGGACCCGGAGCGGGTCGTGCACATCGGCTCGGTCAGCAAGAGCCTGTCACCCGCGTTGCGGCTGGGCTGGATGGTCCTTCCGGAGCGGTACGTCGAGGGGGTCCTGGAGGTCAAGGGCGAACGGGAGGCGTGGGCGAGCACCCTGGACCAGCTGACGCTCGCGGACTTCGTCGCCTCGGGTGCGTACGACCGTCATGTACGGCGGATGCGCCAGCGGTACCGGAAGCGGCGGGACCGGCTGGTCGACGCGCTCGCCGTGCACGCGCCGCATGTCGAGGTCACCGGGATCGCGGCCGGGCTCCACGCGGTGCTGCGGCTGCCGCCCGGGAGCGAGCAGTCCGCCGTGAAGGCCGCCGTGTGGCAGGGCCTCGCGCTGGACGGGCTCGCGGAGTTCCGGCATCCGGAGTCGGCCATGGCCGCGCCGGACGGCCTGGTCGTCGGATACGCGACGCCTTCGGAGCATGCGTACGGGGCCGCGCTGGAGGCGTTGTGCGCGGCGCTGCCGCCACCGTGAGCGCGCTGCGTGAGGTGTGAGCAGTGCGTGAGCCGTGAGTGCTGGGAGCCAGGTGAGCACTGGGAGCTGGGTGAGCACTGGGTGAGGAGCAGGCGGTCGGCCGGAATCCGACCTCCGGGTGACATGTCACACAACAACGGGTGGGATCCTCGGCTGTAGGAGGCGTGTCGTTGTCGCGGCCGTACCCCGGTCGGGCAGGAACCCGCCCCCATCCTTCGTTCCGTCGTCAGGCGCAGGGCCACCCCCGCGCGTCCCCCCTGTTGGCGGTCGGTCCTGGGGGGTGTTCGATGACGACGGTTTACGAACGTCATGGAGACGGTGCGCGCGACGGGGACGACCCGGGCGGTGTCCCCCGCATACGCGATCCACTGGCCTCCCGGTTTCCTCAGGCCGCCCCCGAAGTGCCTCAACCCACCGCGGAAGCGGTCCCCTTGGCGAACGCCGTCCCCTTGGCGGAAACGGTGCCATTGGCGGAAGCCGTCCCCTTGAGTGATCCGCGAGCCGCGCGCATCCCGTTCGCCGGCTCCAAGGCGGCGCATCTCGCGCGTGCCGCGCTGGCCGGGCTGCCGGGGTTCGTAGTGCCGCACGGCGAGCGAGCCGGCGACGCCGATCCGGAAGGGCTGCGCCGCGCCTGGCGGGAGCTCTCCGCCGACGGCACACGCCCCCTCGTCGTACGGTCCTCCTCGCCGCGGGAGGACACCCAGGAGTCGTCCCTGGCGGGGCAGTTCGCGTCAGTCCTTGACGTACAGGGCCGGCACGAGTTCCGTGCGGCCGTGCGGACCGTGCTCGACTCGGCGCACCGGCCGGACGGCACGGTCGCTCCGATGGCCGTGCTGGTGCAGCCGATGCTCGCGGCCCGCGTGGGCGGGCCTCCGGGTCGCCCATGGCTGTCGTCGTTCCGTCCCCTCCCCGCACCACCTGCCCACCGGCCGTCCGCGCAGATCCCCGCGCCGAACCGTGCTGAGAGTGCTCACCGGACTCGGTCTCGGCTATCTCGCCCTCTGGGCGACCGGTGCGCTGGGCATCCTCGCGCTGTCGTACTGGACCCGGGAACAGACCCCCGAGCCGGAGGGGACACACGCGGTTCAGGGCATCCACCACTTCCAGCCCGTGGACGCCGAAGGGGAGCTGTGGCGGGGCGCCGCGCCCTCCCCCGCGGGCTACCGGGAGCCGGCCAGGCTCGGCTTCACCACGGTCGTCGACCTGCGGGCCGAGGACCTGAGCGCCGCCCAGCCGGCCGGGCCGGGCAGGGCCGGCCCGATTGCCGTACGGCTGCCGATCCGGGACGGACAGACCCCGACGCCGCACCAGGTACGACGCTTCCTGAGCGTCGTGGGCGCGGCCCCGGGGCCGGTGTTCGTGCACTGTGGGGCGGGTGTGGGCCGTACGGGGACGATGGCCGCGGCGTATCTCGTGCAGGCCGGGCAGGAGTCCCCGTCGGCGGCGGTCCGGCGCAACCTCGCGGTCGGACCGCCTTCGATCGAGCAGATCTACTACGCGCTGAGCCTCGGCCAGGACCGCGCCGAGCAGCCACCGTTCCCGATCGTGGCGGTGAGCCGGCTGGTGGACGCGCCTCGGCGCATGTGGTCCTGGTGGTGAATCGACTGGGTCACTGGATCAACTGAATGCCAAGGTAGGAAGCACGTGGGACAAGTAGGTGCGGATCAAGGACCGGCCGGTGGGCGGCCTCAGGAGAGCAGGAAGTCTGCATCCCCCGCCTTGGCTCCCTGAATGAACGCGGTCATCTCGCCGGGGGTGTAGATGAGGGCGGGGCCGTCCGGATCCGCCGACTGACGGACCGCGATCCGGCCGTCGGAGAGCTTCATCGCCTCCAGGCAGTTGCCGCCGTTGCCGCCGCTCCACGGCTTGTGCCAGCCTTCGCTGCCCAGTTCCCTGGCGGGCATGCCGTTGTAGATCCGCGCGTTGCGTATCCGGGTCTTGATGCGATCCATTCACAGCTCCTTGCGGAGATCCAGCAGGATCTCCTTCGTGCGATGTGCCGTGGCGGCCTGCGCCGCCATGCGGTCCATGACCTCGAGGTGGGTTGCCACCTCGGTACGTCCGTCCAGGTAGACGGCGCCGGTCAGGTACTCGCTGTAGACCATGTCCGGAAGTTCGGGCATGGCAAAGCGGAACAGCACGAAGGGCCCGTACGTGCCCGCGTGCGGCCCCGAGGAGAAGGGGGCGATCTGCAGCGTCACGTTCGGCAGCTTCGTGGCCTCGAGCAGCCGGTCGATCTGGGCGCGCATGACCTCGGGGCCGCCGACGGGGCGGCGCACGGCGGTCTCGTCCATCACGGCCCAGAACCGGGGCGCGCCCTCGCGCGTCAGCAGCTCCTGGCGTTGCATGCGCAGCGCCACATGGCGCTCGATGTCCTCGGGTCTGGTCTGGCCGATGGCGCCGGATTCCATGACGCCACGCGCGTACTCCTCGGTCTGCAGCACTCCGGGGACGAAGTGGGGTTCGTACGAGCGGATGAGGACGGCCGCGCCCTCCAGGCTGACGTACATCGAGAACCAGCCCGGCAGGATGTCGTGGAAGCGCTGCCACCAGCCCGGCAGGTTCGCCTCCTCCGCCAGGGCGACGAAGGCCTCGGCCTCTTCGTCGGAGACGCCGTACGACTTCAGCAGGAGCTGGAGGTACGGGATTTTGAGCGCTACCTCGGCCATCTCCATGCGGCGGACGGTGGCGGAGGTGACGCGCAGGATCCGCGCCGCCTCCTCGCGCTTGAGCCCCGCGCGTTCCCGCAGGTCGAGCAGGCGTCGTCCGAGGACGACCTGCCCGACCGTCGGCGCGGACCGCGGCTCGCTCACGTCCACCTCCACTTTGTCCGGACAGCCCGGGCGGCGCCCGTTCGGGCCCCGGACCGGGTACCCAACTGACGCCGCGCCACGTGCTGTTGCGAGCAGTGTGCCATGGCCATACGACCCGGAACACTGCACTCTGCAATTTCCAGAGTGACACTTGCCAAGTGTTCACGACGGGGAGATAGTGGCAAGCGTGATTCCGTCCGCGCCGTTAGGAACAGACGCAGCCGAGGACCGGTTCCGTCTCGGTGCCGCCGCTGGGGTACGCCCCGAGGTGGCAGCCGAGCGTCGGTTCCGCTTCGAGCTGGCCGCACATCCGGGCTCCGCAGCACAGGCCCGGCATCTGACGCGTGCCCGGCTGTCGGGCTGGTCGGTCTGTGAGGACACCTGCGACACGGCGGAGCTCGTCGTCTCCGAGCTGGTCACCAACGCCATAGTGCACACGGCCAGCCGCCATGTGGTGTGCGAGCTGCACGACGGCGGTGAGCTGGTGCGGATAGCCGTCCGTGACGAGGGGTGTGCGCCGGGTGAGCCCCACCCGTCGCCACAGCGTCCCGAGGAGGAGCACGGGAGGGGATTGCTTCTCGTCGCGGCGATGTGCACAGCCTGGGGCGCCCAGGAAACCGGTCCCGGACTTCTGGTCTGGGCCGACCTTCCGCGCTCGGCGAACAACGGCGCCGAGCCGCGGTCGGACCTGGGCTGGAGTGCGAGGAGCCGGCCGGCCCCAGCCGGCTCCTCGCCGACCGGGGAACACGCGCACGCGGAGCCGAACGGCTCGCAGCCGCCCCCGGCCGGGCACGACTGGTAGTGACCTGAATCGTTCCAGCCGCTTCCCGGCTGGTGCGGCGACAGCCGTTTCCGGACGGTTCGGAAAATTTGGAGAACGGACGGGGCTGAATGGGTGTGAGGGCAACGTCGGCCGGTGCGCCACGGGTGCTGAACCTGGACACGCTGGTCCGCCTGGAGCGCGGCCTGCGGACGACGTCCGGGACCGGGCCTTCGCGGCGGCTGACCGTACCGGAGGGCATGCGGGCACCACTGGGCTGTGACGCGGTGGCCATGCCCGCGAGACTCGGCCCGCTGCTGATGCCCCGCCTGCCACGCGTCGGCTGTGTGTACGCCGACAGCACGCACTGGTGGTGGCTCGTACCCTCCGACTCCGACGTCGCCCTGGAGTGGCCCGCGCCCGCGCACTACGCCACGGGGGCGCTCGTACCCGCCTCGCCCGGCCTCCCCGGGCTCATCCACAGACCCGGCGGCACGCTTCCCTACACGCCGCCGATCCCGCTCTATCTGGCGCTGTGCCGGCTGACGGGGACTCCACCGGCCTGGACGAGGCCCGTCAGCGCGTGAGCGCTCCGCTGGGGTGCGCTGCATTCGTCTGCGGATAGTCGTGGGCTGGTCGCGCCCCGCGGCGGAGCCGCTTATGTCACAGCCCCGCGCCCCTTCGCCCCCCACACACACAGCGCGCGGCCCTAAGCGCCCGGGCGTGCTCCGGTTACGCCGTGGCGGACCGGGCGCGCGCCCTGCCCGATGACGTCCCGCGCCGCGATAGTGGCCGTTCGTCCACGATCGGGGGAGGTCACCGGTGGGACCGGCGGAATCTGCGGGAGCTGCGAAGAAGACCGGGCGGAGAACCACGAAGAAGACCGGCAGGGCGGGGAGGACCGGGCCGGCGGGAACCGTGAAGACGGGATCCGTGAACGGGAAGCCCGGCGCGGCCGAACCCGACCCGTCCGGGCCCGAACCGTCCAAACCCTCCGAACCCGAACCGTCCGAGTCCGAGCGGCTGCTCTTCGGCGGCCCTCTGCGCTACGACATGGGCTGGTCGCAGCACTCCGACGCGTTCATGGAGCTGAACTTCCGGGCCATGGTGACGCGGCTGCCCTCGCTGCTGGCGTCCAGCTTCCGGCTCGCCTGGCAGGCGGACCGCCAGGCCGCACGGATCGTGCTGAGCGCGGAGGTGGGCCGGGGCCTCGCCCAGGCGGTGAGTCTGCTCGCCGTCAACAGCGTCCTGGGGCGGCTGATGGCGACCGGCCCGGTGCAGGACCGGCTGCGTGACGCGGTGCCCGCGCTCGTCACGGTCGCCGTCGTGATGCTGCTGGCCGCACTGCTGCGGGCCGCCTCGACGTACGCCACGGGCCGGCTCGAACCGAAGGTGGAGCGCGTCGCTACGGAGCTGTATCTGGAGCGGGCCGCGGCGGTCGAGCTGTCCGCGATCGAGGACGAGGCCTTCCACAAACTGCTGGACACGGCACAGTACGGAGCCTCGTCCGCCCGGCGCATGATCGGGATCGCCACGCGTGTGGTGAACGCGATGATCTCGCTGGTCGCGGCTGCCGGTGTCCTCACCGTGCTGCACGCGGCACTGCTGCCGCTCCTGGTGACGATGACGCTGCCGAGCGCGTGGAGCGCACTGACCATAGCCCGGCGCCGCTACGCGTCGTGGCACGCCTGGGTGCAGCACGCGCGGGCCGGCCGGCTGATCAGCGGTCTGCTCACCGAGCCCGCCGCCGCGCCGGAGATCCGCGTCCACGGGGTCGGCCCCTTCCTGCTGCGGCACTTCCGCGCGATGTCGGAGTACGCGGAGGCGGAACAGGCCCGGCTCGCCCGTCTGGAGGCGCGGACCGGGCTGATCGCGGCCGCCTGGACCGGACTTGCCACCGTGGCGACGTACGCGACACTCGGCGGGCTGCTGCTGGCCGGCGCGATGGCGCTGTCCGTGGCGGGCACGGCGGTGATCGCGATCCGTACGGGCTCCGCGAGCCTCGACACGCTCGTACTTGAGGTCAACACCCTCCATGAGGAAGCCCTGTTCGTCGGGGATCTTCAACGTCTGTACGTGGAGGCGGCCGAGCGCGCGATCCCGGTCGGCGGCGTGCCGCTGCCCGAGGATCCGCGCGAGATCCGCTTCGAGGACGTCACGTTCACCTATCCGGGCAGTGCGGCCCGCCCCGCGCTGTCGGACCTGACGCTCACTTTGCCGCTCGGCAAGATCGTGGCGCTCGTCGGGGAGAACGGCTCCGGGAAGACCACCCTGGTCAAGCTGTTGTCGGGCCTGTACGCGCCGCAGCGGGGCCGGATCCTGTGGGACGGCGTGGACGCGGCGACCGCCGACCGGCATCAACTCGCCGAGCGCATCGCGATGGTGGCGCAGGACTTCAAGAGGTGGCCGTTCACCGCCCGGGTGAACGTCGCGATCGGCCGGACCTCGGCGCCGCTCACCGACGAGCGGCTGCGCACGTCCGTCACCGAGGCGGGCGCCGAGGACGTGGTGGACGATCTGCCGCGCGGTCTGGACACGCTGCTGGCCCGGATGTTCAGCGGCGGCCACGAGTTGTCGGGCGGCCAGTGGCAGCGGCTCGGTATCGCGCGGGCGGCCTACCGCAGGGGCGCGATCCTGGTCGTGGACGAGCCGACGGCGGCTCTCGACGCCCGTGCCGAGCTGGAGGTCTTCGAGAAGATCCGGGCCCTCGCGGGTACCGGTCAGACGGTCGTCCTCATCACACACCGCCTCGCGTCGGTGCGCCACGCCGACCTGGTGCACGTCCTCGACCAGGGCCGGCTCGTGGAGTCCGGCACTCCGGATGAGCTGCTGTCCTCGGGCGGGGTCTACGCCGAGCTGTACTCGCTCCAGGCGGAGCAGTTCGCCGCCAAGGTGCCGGCGCCCAAGGCCGGTTGAGGGCCGGCTGAAGGCCGGTGCGTCTTACGCCGGGGGCGCCTCACTCGGCGAGTTCCCGCACGACCACCAGGAAGGCGTCCGTCGACAGATCCATCACGACCTCGACGTGCTGCCCCTCCAGGCGGCGTGCCTGCGCGAACTCCTCGGCCGGCCACGAACCACGCGGCCCACCGGCGGGAAAGCGCTCCAGCACCGTTCGCCCGTTCACCACGTTGCACCTCCATGTAGCGCTGCTCTCCTGAGATCTCCTGAGAGCCCTTGAAGAGTTAAACGCCAAACATGGGGTGGACGTCTCGCGAAGTGACGTTACTGAGACGTAGCTGACACGAGGCCATCACACCTCGAACCCAGTCCTCGTACTCAGTCCTCGTACTCGTCGTGGTACCGGACGCGCTCGCTGCCGGCGGGCGCGTCCAGTGCCGACGCGCGCCCCTGCGGCCGCTCCCACTCCTCCTGCCGGCCGAGGGCGGTGAGGTCCAGGAGACTCGTGGTGGAGCCCAGTCCGTCCAGTCCGCGCTCGTACGTCGAGTACGTGTGGAAGACCCGCTCACGGTCGCGGAGGAAACAGCTCACCCCGGGCCGTTCGTACGGGTCGTGGCTCTGGCCGCCGGCGCTGCTGTCGTGGCCCTCGAACGACACCTGGAAGTCGTGGTTGAAGTCGTTGCCGTACGACGAGTACCAGGGCACCGTCCATCCCATCCGCGCCTTGAAGGGCAGGATCTTCGTGTACGGCGCCCTGGAGACCACCGCGAACTCGGTGCCCCGCGCGCGCAGATGCGCGAGGTGCCCGATCTGGTCGACGAAGCCCGAGCAGCTGCGGCAGCCGGAGTCCCACTCCGGCGCGAACATGAAGTGGTAGACGACGAGTTGAGGCCGCCCTTCGAAGAGGTCGAACAGCGTCGCCTTGCCGTCCCCGCCCTCGAAGACGTACTCCTTGTCGATCTCGACCATCGGCAGTCGTCGCCGCTCGGCGTTCAGCGCGTCGCGCGCGCGGGTCGCTGCCTTCTCCCTGACCAGCAGTTCCTCGCGTGCGCCGCGCCACTCGTCGCGCGACACGATCCGCGGAAGCGTCATCTGCCCCTCCTCCGGTGCGGTGCTTTCCCTGGGTGGACCGGAGGGAGGGGCGGAACTCATCGGTGGGGCGCGGAATTTCTTTCGGCCGGTGCCTCAGTGCATCAGTACGTCCGCGGCATCAGTACGTCACCGGAAGCGTGAGCAGGCCCCGGGCGCGGAGAGACGGTCGCCACCGGAGGTCCCCCGGGTCGCCGTCAAGCTTCAGGTCAGGGAGGCGTTCCAGCAGGGCGGCCAGGGCGATCTCCGTCTCCAGGCGGGCCAGTGGTGCGCCCAGGCAGTAATGGATGCCGTGGCCGAGCGCGAGATGTCCGCCGGCGTCGCGCCCGAGGTCGAACCGGTCGGCGTCCGGGAAGCGGCGGGGGTCACGGTTGGCGGCGGCCAGGGACAGCAGGACCGTCTCGCCCGCCGGAACGGTGACGTCGCCGATCGTCACGTCCTCCCGCGGGAAGCGGCGGATGGCCAGCAGGGCAGGTCCGTCGTAGCGGACGAACTCCTCGGTGGCGGCCGGAAGTCGGGCGGGGTCCGCGCGGAGAGCGGCCAGTTGGTCGGGGTGCTGGAGCAGCGCGAGGACCGCGGTGCCGATGAGCTGCACCGTGTTCTCGTATCCCGCGAAGAGGATGAGGAAGGCGAGCGACATCAGCTCGTCCTCGGTGAGCCGGCCGTTCCCCGCGCTGTCGCTGTCGTCCCTGACCGCGATGAGGTCGGAGAGCAGGTCGTCGGCGGGCTCCTTCCGCTTGTCCGCGAGGAGTTGGGTGAAGAAGCCAAGCATCGCCACGACGGCTTCCTTGGCGGCCTGCGGCCTGGCCGGGTCGGGCGCGACGAGCGCGTCGGTCCAGTCCCGGAAGTCGCGGCGGTGCTTGTCCGGTACGCCGAGCAGGTCGCAGATGACGGTGATGGGGAGGGGCGCGGCGTACGCGGCGATCAGGTCCGCGCTGCCGTGGGCGCCCAGTGCGTCGAGAAGCCGGTCGGCGGTCTGCCTGATGGGGGCGCGCAGTTGCTCGACGCGGCGCGTTGTGAAGGCCCGGCCGACCAGGCGGCGGATGCGGGTGTGGTCGGGCGGGTCCATGTTGAGGAGGTTCGCGTCCAGGGCGGGCGGCAGAGCGAAGCCCTTGTAATTCCCGGGCAGCGCATGCCTCTTGTCCAGCGAGAGGAGCGGGTTCGCCAGGGACTCGCGTACGTCGTCGTAGCGCGTGACCAGCCAGGCGGGGCTGCCGTCGGGGCCGACGACACGGTGCACGGGCGCGGTGTCGCGCAGCCGGTCGTAGACGGCGTACGGATGGGCGAGAAGGCCATCGGTGAGAAGGTCCTGATCAGTGGACATGGGCCCACCCTAAGCGCCCCGTTGGGGGGCGCGGGGAACTGCGCGACAAGCCCCCACAAGCCCGCAGCAGAACGAACCGCATACCCAAACGAGCCGCACACCCAGCGGAGCGCTCACGTGTCGTAGTCCTGGATCCGCTTGCCGTGGCTCCGGTCGATCAGGGCGGGCATCCGTTCGTTCATCTCCCGCACGATCGCGGGCACATCGAGGGTGAGCAGCTCGCGGTCGCGCATGATCACCCGCCCGTCGACGATCGTCGTGCGTACGTCGCCGGAGCGGGCGCTGTGCACGAGGGTGGCGGCGAGGTCGTGCACGGGCTGGGTGTGCGGGCCGCTCACGTCGACGAGGATGATGTCGGCCCGGCGGCCCGGCGCGAGGCTGCCGATCTCCTCGCCGAGGCCGACCGCCCGCGCGCTCTGCAACGTCGCGTGGTGCAGGGCCTGTCGGGAGGTCAGCCGGCGCGGGTCGCTCTCGGTGAACTTCTGCACCAGCGCGGTGAGGGCCATGGACTCCCACACGTCCAGGGAGTTGTTGGACGCGGCCCCGTCCGTGGCGAGGCCCACGGAGATGCCGAGCTCGCGCAGGGCACGTACCGGAGTCGTCGTGGGCCAGGCGAACTTGAGGTAGCCCCGGGGCGCGCTGGCCACGGCGATCCGGCCGGTGGCGCGGGCGAGTACGGGCAGGTCGCGCTCCATGATGCCGGTGCCGTGCGCGATGAGCAGGTCGGTGTCGAGGAGTCCTGCGCCGGCCAGCACCTCGATGGGGGTGCGGCCGTGGCGGGCGAGGCCGGTGTCGGCCTGGTCGCGGTTCTCGGAGGCGTGGATGTGCACCAACAGGCCGTGTTCGTCGGCGAGTCGGGCGGTGGCGGCGAGGTCGGCGTCCTCGACGGTGTACGGGGCGTGCGGCGCGAGCGAGGTGGTGATGCGGCCGTCGGCGGTGTCGCGGTGGCGGAGGGCGAAGTCCAGCGACTGCTCGCGTCCCTCGGCGCCCTGGGAGGAGAAGAACGCCTGTCCGAGGTTGGCGCGCATCCCGCTCTCGGCGGTCACGGCGGCGACCGTGTCCATCGAGAAGTAGTGGTCGGCGAAGCAGGTGACCCCGCCCCGGATCATCTCGGCGCAGGCGAGCCGCGCGCCCAACTCCACGTCCTTCTCCTGGAGGTTGGACTCGATGGGCCAGACGAACTCGTTGAACCACTCCTCGATGGGCAGGTCCTCCGCGATGCCGCGCAGGGTGACCATCGGGGAGTGCGTATGGCAGTTGACGAGGCCTGGCATCGCGACCTGGCCGCGGGCGTCGATGCGCACGGTGTGCTCCGCGGCGGGGAGATCGACCGGTCCGGTGGTGACCGCCTCGATACGGCCGGCCCGTACGACGATGGTGGCGTCCTCGACGAAGCCGATCTGTTCGCGTTCGTCGTGCACGAGGGCGGTGCAGCGGGTGATGACGAGATCGGCCGGGAGACCGGTTTCACCGGCAGAGCTGTTGGTCGTCGCGTCGGGCGTGGGCTCGGGCGAGGTCATCACGCCACGGTACGACGGGATCGTGCCGTCGGGTGACGTGAACCGCGCATCCTGTGCCGGCCCTGTCGCCCCGGCGGTTTCCCGCGCACGCTGGCCTCATCATTCGACGGGCGGCGCCCCTTGGACGGCGCGTCCGGGAAGGAGCCCGGCATGCTCCTCGGCACCTGGAACCTGGAGAACCTGTACCGGCCCGGCGGCGCGTTCGGACCGCGCAGCGAGACCGCGTACAAGGCGAAGCTCACCGCTCTGGCCTCGGTCGTCACGGAACTCGACCCCACGCTGCTCGGCGTGCAGGAGGTCGGAGATCCGGAGGCGCTGGCGGACCTGGCGGGGATGCTGGACGGCGACTGGCACATCGCGCTCTCGGAGCATCCGGACAGCCGCGGCATCAGGGTCGGTTTCCTCAGCCGCCCGGAACCGCGGACGGTCATCGACTCGAACTCGTTCCCCGCACCGCTGCGACCGGTGCAGGGCGACGACGACGGTGAGCCCGTCTCCCGGACGGGCCGCGGCTTCCTGGCCGCGGAGATCACGATCCCGGGGATGACCCTGACCGTGGCGGTCTGCCATCTCAAGTCGAAGCTGCTGACCTTCCCGGGCGGCCGGTTCCAGCCGCGGAACGAGGGCGAACGGGCCCGCTACGGCGCGTACGCCCTGTACCGGCGGGCGGCCGAGGCCACGACGCTGCGTGCCGTCGCGGACGACCTCCTCGACGGCAGGGGCAAGGAGCGGAACGTGGCCGTGCTCGGCGACCTCAACGACGAGGTGGCGGCCGCCACAACCCAGATCCTTCAGGGTCCGCCCGGTTCCGAGATCGGTACGCCGGGCTTCGAACGGCCCGACCAGGGCGACGCGGCCCGGCTCTGGAACATCGCGCCCCTCATACCGGAGGAGCAGCGTTTCTCCCGCGTCCACTCCGGCCGCCCCGAACTGATCGACCACATACTGGTCAGCCGGCTGCTGCTCGACCATGTGACCCGGGCGGGCACGGGGACGCCGGTCCGGGCACCCGCGCTTCCGTCGGTCGACGGGAACGCGGGTGCCCGGCGGGACGCGGCGGGGTCGGACCACGCGCCGGTGTGGATGCGGGTTGAGTCCTGAGAGGAACCCTCGGGGAAGCCTGTTCGTCGCTCAGGCGCTGAGGCGGTCGGCCGGAGGGTCGTCCGCGAGGCCGGCGCGTTCGCGCTGCTCCACGAGTTCGTCGAGGAGGGTGGCGAGGCGCTCGGTGTGCCGCGGGGTGAGCCGGCCCGTGTCGTCGAGGTGGACGGCGCAGGCGGTGGTGGTGTCGACGAGGCGTTCGAGGGTGGCGGCGACCTCGTCGGTGCCCTCCGTGTGCCGGGCCAGGGTGGGCAGTTCGGCGGCGGCGCGGTCGATCGCGGCCCGGGCCTCGGCCAGCTTCCGGTAGGCCTCTCGGCGCAGCGCCCAGCGGGCGGCCCGGTCGTCGGCGCCGCTCAGCACGTGGGTGAGATACGCGTGGGCGGCGTCGGTGGCGGAGGCGAGGCGGGCCTTCACGTTCCCGCCGCGCTGTCCCGGGGCCGGCAGATGGCCCACGATCAGCACGATCGCGCAGGCCAGCAGCGTCTCGCCGATACGGCTCCAGGAGGCTTCCGGCGCCCCGCCGACCATGACGAGGGAGAGCACAAGGACGGTGACGACGGCGGTCTGCGCGGCGAAGTGCCTGGTGGCGACGGGTATCAGGGCTCCGCTGATCGCCACGAGCGCCACCAGCCCCTCCGGCCGGGGCAGCACGGCCGCGAACCCCGCGAAGACGAGGGCCCCCAGGACGGTGCCGGCCGCCCGGTTCAGCACACGCGAGACGAGCGGCCCGAGGTCCGGCTTCACGAGGAAGACGGCGGTGGCCGGCAGCCAGTACCAGTGCACGTGGTGCAGGGCCTGCGCGACGGCCGCGCTGGCGCCGTAGCAGAGGGCGACACGGAAGCCGTACTCACGGCCACCCTGACCGGTGACCGTGCGGAGCAGTGCCTTGGCGCGGAAGGGCCGTAGGCGCAGGCCCTTGTGCGCGGTCTGCCGGGCGCCACGGTCTAGGGGGTTGGCGCCGGAGTTGCCGTGGAGGGAAGCGCCGCGCTTGTCATCGGCCTTGTCGCTGCGGGTCTTCTCGCCGTCGGTGTCGCTGCCGCCGGCCTGCCTGCCGCCGGTCTGCCGGCCACCGATCTGGTTGTCGCCGGTCTGCCGGCTACCGGTCCGCTGGTCGCCGGTCTTCCTGCCACCGCGGTCGAAGGTCTCGGCGGCGTGCAGGAGTGCGTCGTCGAGGGCGCGCAGTCCGGGTACGGACCGGGCGGGCGCGGGCAGCGGCCCGCAGGGCTCGCCGGTCCGTACGGCGGCGGCGAGCCGACGCGGCCCCTCCGCCGTACGGGCGAGCAGCGCGTCCCCGGCCCAGGCCAGCGCGGTCGCGGCCTCGGCGAGCGGCAACGCGGCGGCGTACTGCGCCCGTAGCCGCCGCTCGGCGGAGGAACTGGCGTACCGCCGCAGCCGGGGCCCCGCGAGCGCGTCCTGCGCATGGTCGAGCGCGGCGGTGAGGGCGGCCCGCCGGGCCCCGGCCTGCTCGCCGCCGGCAGCGGAGAGCAACTCGGCGATGGCGTCGTAGACGTCCGCGACGGCCACCCGCTCCCCGTCGAACCGGAAGTCATGGGCGAGGGCCCCGGGTGTGGGCAGCACAAGCCGCAGCACGATCAGCCAGCCGGCTCCGGCCAGGAAGAACAACGCTCGCTGCCACCCGGGTTCGGGCAGCGGCATCCCGGCCCCGATGGCCGCGGCGACGAGCAGCTGCGTACCGGCCCCGGAGGACACGGGCCCCACGGCGCTCACGGCCCCGGCGAGCAGCCCGAGCGCGGTGAGTGTCAAGGTCAGCGGAACGGCCCCGAGGCCCTCCCCCGCGTACGTACCGACGACGAGCCCCGCGGCCCCGGCGAGCCCGGGCACCCCGATGCGATGCACGGCGGTGCGCCGGCTCCCGGGCCGGTCGTTGATCCCGGCGAGCATGGCTCCCAGGGCGGCCATCACCCCGACGGACTCCCGCCCGACGAGCACGGCCGCGAGCAACAACGGCCCGGCGGCGAGCGCCCCGCGCACGACGGCGTTCCACGGCACGGGCCCCCTCTGCGCACGCAGCGCATGCGTGAGCCAGGGAGGCAGGGCAACGGAGACAACGGAGAAGGGTCGCGGCACGGGCACGGGGCTCCTGTCGGGACGAGGGCGGTTGCGGGTGGCATGCCTTCGGGCGACGTCGGCCTTGGCGGTGGTGTTTGCGAGCGATGTATACGGGTGGCGCTTACAAGTGGTGCTTACGGTAGGTCGGGTTCCTGGAGGGTATGGGGTCCATGCGTTTCGGGGGTGTGACGATTGTCGTAGTGGCCACGTTCTTTATGTACGCAATCGGGATGTACGCAATCGGGGGCAGGCCCCAGACGCCCGGGACGAGAAGGGGCAAGTCCCGATCACGCAAGACCCGGTCCCGGCGCCCCTGCCGTCGACTACGGTTACGACTGCTGACATACAGCGGCTGACCAGGGCGAAAGGACGACCTACGTGAACGCGGCTCCGCTGAGCCCCGAGGATCCGACCGAGCTCGGCGGATTCGAGCTGCTCGGCCGCATCGGTCACGGCGGAATGGGCCAGGTCTACCTCGGTGAGTCGCCCGGTGGAGAGCCCGCGGCGGTGAAGGTCATCAAGCCCTCGGTGGTCGACTCCGAGACGCGTCTGCGCTTCGCCCAGGAGATCGAGGTCCTCAAGACGATCTGGGGCCCGCGCATCGCGGCGTTCCTCGACGCGGACGCCGAGGCCGAACAGCCCTGGCTGGCCACGGAGTACATCGACGGGCCGGACCTTCGGAAGCACATCCACACCCATGGCTCCCTGCCCCTGGTGCTGGCCGCCTCCTTGGGTGCCACGCTCGCGGAAGCCCTCGCCGGAGTCCACAAGCAGGACCTGCTTCACCGCGACCTCAAGCCCGCGAACATCCTCCTAGGACCGAACGGCCCGAAGATCATCGACTTCGGCCTCGCGGTGTTCACCGAGTCGAGCGCGTCTCTCACCGCCCCGAACACCGTGCTCGGCACCCCCGCGTGCATGGCCCCCGAGCAGGCCAACGGCGTCAAGCCGCTCACCTCGCCCGTCGACGTGTACGCGCTCGGCGCCGTCCTGTTGTACGCGGCGACCGGCCACTACCCGTTCCAGGCCGACAACATCCACGCCCTCTTCCACCTGATCACCAAGGCGGACGCGCGGCCGGACCTGACCGGAGCCCCGGAGGAACTCGTCCCGCTCCTCACGGCGATGCTCTCGTACGACCCGCAGGCCCGGCCCGACCTGTCGGCGGTCGTCAAGGCGTGCCGCGCCGTGATCGAGGCCCAGGGTCTCAAGATCGCCCAGGCCCGGCGTCGCCTCACCGCGCACACCGCGGCGACCACGGTCCAGGACACTCCGCCCGTTCCCGACGTACCCGCGGTCCCCGCCGTCCCCGCCACTCCGATGGATGCCATGGATGCCGTGGACGCCACGGATGCCGCCGCGTTCGCGGACCTGACCACAGCGGCGCTTCCCCAGTCGCCGGGCGCCACCGCGCCCACTGTTCCCCTCCCCCAGGACGCCGCCGCCCCCGCCGTGTACACCCCCACGGTCAAGGCCGAGCCCAGCCCAGCCGTCCCCGATCAGCCGCCCGTCCGGCCCGTCGCGGCCCCCGGCACTCCACCGGCGGCCCACCGTGGGCGGGAGCGCACCGGCCCGGGGCCGCTCCGCACCTCCGCCCAAGCCAAGCGTGTCGCCCAGCAGTTGCGCGAGACCTACGCCCAGCGCGCGAAGTTCTGACCCCGGACCACCCCGAGGCACCGCCGGACACGGGAAGCCCGCACCCCGCACGACACATCAGCACAGGAGGCAGCGCACGTGACCGTCGACCAGGCCGACGTCGCTCGGGACGCCCAGCAGGGCAGCGCGCCGGGAGAGACTCCGGAAACTCCGGAGGCTCCGGAAACCGCCAAGTACCCGCCCGGTTCGCAGATCGAGGTCCGGGACGAGGAATGGCTCGTACGGAACGTCACGCACACGGACCACGACGGTGACCGTATCGAGGCGGTGGGCGTCTCGGAGTTCGTACGGGACCAGGAAGCCGTCTTCTTCACCGCGCTCGACGACGTGCAGCTGATGGACCCGCGCCGCACCAAGCTGATCGCCGACGACTCCCCCACCTTCCGCCGCAGCCGCCTCTTCCTCGAAGCCGTCCTGCGCAAGACGCCCCTCCCCCAGTCCGAGCGCGGCCTGGCCCTGGCGGACAGCTTCCTGCTCGACCCGCTGCCCTATCAGCACCGCCCGGCGCAACTCGCGCTGTCCGGCAGGAACCTGCGCCCGCGCATGCTCATCGCGGACGTGGTCGGTCTCGGCAAGACACTCGAAATCGGCCTGACGCTGGCCGAGTTGATCCGCCGCGGTCGTGGTGAGCGCATTCTCGTCGTCACCCCGCAGCACGTCCTGGAGCAGTTCCAGCACGAACTGTGGACGCGTTTCGCGATCCCGCTCATCCGCCTGGACTCGGTGGGCATCGAGCGCATCCAGCGTGAGATCCCGGCCGGCCGCAACCCGTTCACGTACTTCAAGCGTGTCATCGTCTCCATCGACACACTCAAGAACACCGACCAGTACAAGCACCACCTGGAACACATCCGCTGGGACGCGGTCGTCATCGACGAGTCGCACAACCTCATCAACCGCGGCTCGCTCCGCAACCAGCTCGCCCGTCTCCTCGCCCCGCAGACCGACGCCCTGATCCTGGCCTCGGCGACTCCGCACAACGGCGACGCCCGTTCCTTCGCCGAGCTGATCTCGCTCCTCGACCCCGCCGCGATCCGTGACCCGGAGCGCTATGACGCGGACGACATCAAGCATCTCTTCATCCGCCGTACGAAGGTCAGTCCCGAGGTCCGCGACCAGATGAAGGGCCAGTGGGCGGACCGCGGCCCGAGCGAGTCGGTGCACTGTACGGCGACGCCGGCCGAGGAGAGGGTCTTCGAGGAGCTGGCACAGGTGTGGCTGCCGCAGGACCCGGACACGTCCTCGGTGAGCGAGAGCCGCCTCTTCCCCTACACGGTGCTGAAGTCCTTCCTCTCCTCGCACGTGGCGCTGGCGGCGACGGTCAACGCCCGGATCAAGACGCTCACCGCGAAGGAATACGCGGTTCCGGGCCCCGAACTGGCCGCCCTGCACCGCCTGAAGGACCTCACCGCCGACATGTCGGAGGCGGACTCGGCGAAGTTCACGGCTCTCGTGGAGCAGCTCCGAGCGATCGGGGTCGGCCCGAAGAGCAACACCCGGGTCGTCGTCTTCTCCGAGCGTGTCCAGACGCTGGAGTGGCTGCGCAAGGCGGTTCCGGCGGCTCTCGGCTTCAGGGGGAAGGCGTTGCAGGAGGCCGCGCGGGTCATGCACGGCGGCCTGTCCGACGAGCAACAGATGCAGTGCGTCGAGGACTTCGGCCTGGCGGACACCCCGGTCCGCATGCTGTTCACGGGTGATGTGGCGTCCGAGGGCGTCAACCTCCACCGCCAGTGCCACCAGCTCGTCCACTACGACGTGCCGTGGTCCCTGATCCGTATCGAACAGCGCAACGGCCGTATCGACCGCTACGGCCAGTCCCATCAGCCGCAGTTCCGCGCGATGATCCTGACGAGCGGGGTCGACGGCGCGAAGGACGACCGCACGGTCGCCGAACGCCTTCTTGAGCGTGAGGACGAGGCGCACCGCAGCCTCGGCACGGCGGAGGCGGTCTCGGGCCTGTACCGCGCCGACGCGGAGGAGAAGTCCCTCATCCAGGACCTGCTGCGCGGCCGTACGGTCGACGAGTCCCTGGACGCGACGGCCAAGGCGGCAGCGGCCGAGGACTCCGGCACGGACTTCCTCGCGGACTTCTTCGGCGCCGTGGGCGACGACCCCCAGGAGGCGGACGACGAGGCGCCACCCGCCCCCGCGGACGTGCCGCGCCTCTTCACCGGAACCCGCGAGTTCATCGACGAGGCGGTACGCGAGGCATTCCCGGACGCGCAACGGCAGCTGGACCTGGACCAGGACGCGGAGTCGGGCCTGATCTCCTTCAGGCCGCCGTCGGACCTGATGCACCGCATGAAGGCGCTGCCACCGGACTACCGCCGCGAACAGCGCCTGCACGAACGCCTGTTGGTGACCCTGAACCGCAAGCTGGCGGACCTGTCGCTGGTACGGGCCCGGGAGTCGTCGACGTCCAGCTGGCCGGAGATCTCGCTGCTGACCGATCTCCACCCGGTCGTCGAGTGGCTGACGGACAAGGTCCTGGTGCGCCTCGGCCGTCAGGAGGCCCCCGTCATCACGGCGGACGTGGAGGCCCCCACCTATCTGATCCAGGGCATCTTCTCCAACGCGCTCGGCCGGCCGACGGTGGTCAAGTGGATGGCCGTACGGGCCGGGGCCGAGCCCGAGGACATGGTGACCGTACTGCGCCGCGCGGGCGTCGGCCCGACGATGGCGAACCCGCTCCGCTCCCACGACCTCGACGCGCTGAGCGCGGGCATCCCCGGCGCCCTGGCAGCGGCGGAGGACTTCCTGCGCCGCCACAGTGACGACTGGGACAGGGCGCTGCTCGACCCGATCGAGAAGTACAAGGAACGCCTGGGCGACTGGGAACAGCCGACGCTGGCGGGCGGGGACACCAAGTCCAAGCTCACGGGCCTGGCCGACTCGCTCCTCACCACCGGCCGCCCGATGCTCCGGGTCCTCGCCGTCCTCGACTCCGCCGCCTGATCCACACGAGGTTCTCCAGCCATGACCTACGACTCGCTCGTCAACCGCGGCGACTACTTCTCGGCGCACTACCTGGCCGAGGTCTTCCCCAAGGATCTCAAGGCAGGTCTCCTCGCGACGTGGAAGGACCGCGAGGAGGAGGCCCGTGACACGGAGGCCGACCCGGACGCGCTCCCCGTGACTCCGCGCGTGGGCCTGCGCGAGCTGCGGCGCCCGTACTTCAGGGCGCGGGCCTCCTTCGCGGAGGCGGCGGCCGAACCGGACGACGCGACGACGTACGACTCACCGGCATGGCGTGAACGGGCCGCGGAGCTGAACGCGTCGTCGCTGCGCGCCCTCGGCTACGACGCCAAGCCGCAGACCCTGACCGTGGAGCGCGCCGACCACACGTACGAGGTCCAGGTCGCCCACGCCGAGACCGGGTTGGTCGCCCTGGACTGCGGCTGGGCCGCGGAGCCGGACGCGGCCCTGGACGCGAGCGGAGCGGGGCGGCTGCTGCACCGGATCGCGCTGGACGGCTCCACCGAGCTGACGACGGGTTCGAAGCTGGCCTCGTTCCTCTTCGCGTGCGAGGACGCGCCGCGGTACGTGCTTCTGCTGGTCGGCGGCGTGATCGTGCTGGCCGACCGGGCGGTCTGGGGAGAGGGCCGCTACCTCGCGGCCTCGCTGGACGCGGCACTGGAGCGCAACGACGCACGCGCGGGCGGCGAACTCGACACCCTGGCGGCCCTGTTCGGAGCGGATTCGCTCCGGACGCCGGAGGAGGGCGGCGAGAATCCCCTCGCCGGACTCGTCGACAAGTCCACGAAGCACGCGGTGGGCGTGTCCTCGGACCTGCGCGACGGCCTGCGTCTGTCGGTGGAGCTGATCGCGAACGAGGTCCTGGAGCGACTGCGGGCGGCCGGGGTCCGTCCGGAGGACGTGAAGGAACTCCCCGAGCTGTCCAAGCAGTTGACCAGGGAGTCACTGCGTTTTCTGTACCGGATCCTGTTCCTGCTGTACGCGGAGGCGCGGCCGGAGCTGGGCATCCTGCCGTCGGACTATCCGGAGTACCACCAGGGGTACGGCCTCGGCCGGCTGGGCGAGCTGGTGGCGGAACGGGACCTGGTCGGCGAGAAGGCACGCGAGGGCTTCTACCTGTACGAGTCGCTGGACCTGCTGTTCCGGAAGGTCCAGGAGGGCTACCGCTCGCGCAAGACGCATGGCGAGGCGGCCACACCCTCACCTGATTCCGCCTCCGGTTCCTTGTCCGGTTCCGTGTCCGAGGACATCGGGCTCCGCTTCGAGCCCCTCCACTCCAAGCTCTTCGAGCAGGAGTCGATCCGCCTGATCGGCGCCCGCTCGGTCGAGGACCCGCGCTTCGACGAGGACGAGACGGGCGAGCCGCGTTACGTGGACACGCGCCTGCGCAACGCCACCCTGTACCGCGTCCTGCGCCTCCTGATGCTCACCCGCGGCAAGAAGGGCGAGCGCGGCGGCTTCATCTCGTACGCCCAGCTCGGCATCAACCAACTCGGCGCGGTCTACGAGGGCTTGATGTCGTACTCGGGCTTCGTGGCGAGCGAGGAGCTGTACGAGGTCGCGAAGGGCGGGGACGCCAAGGACGGCTCGTGGCTGGTCCCGGCGTCGAAGGCGGGCGAGTACGCGGACTCCGTCTTCGTACGGAGGAAGGACGAGGAGACCGCCGAGGAGGTACGGGTCCGGTATCGGCCGGGGTCGTTCGTGTACCGTCTGTCGGGGCGGGACCGGCAGACGTCGGCGTCGTTCTACACGCCGGAGTCGCTGACGAAGGTGACGGTGCAACTGGCATTGCAGCACCGGCTCGACCAGGAAGGGTCGGAGACCGAGGCGCGGGAACTGCTCGACTGGAAGATCTGCGAACCGGCGCTGGGTTCGGGCGCGTTCCTCAACGAGGCCATCAATCAGGTGGCGGCGGAGTACCTGCGCCGGCGACAGGACGAGTTGCGTGTCTCGATCGACACGGAGAAGTACGCGGTCGAGTTCCAGAAGGCCAAGGCGTACATCGCCCTGCACAACTCCTATGGCGTGGACCTGAATTCGACGGCCGTGGAGCTGGCGGAGGTCTCCCTGTGGCTCAACACGATGCACCCCGGGATGGAGGCGCCGTGGTTCGGCCTGCACCTGCGGCGCGGCAACTCGCTGATCGGCGGCCGACGGGAGATCTACGCGGCGGACAGGCTGAAGAAGGGCGGCTGGCTGGGCGCCACACCTGAGCGTTTCCCGCTGACGCAGGCGGTGGCGGAGACGGAGGCCGGGGGTGGCCTGCCTTCTGGTGCGGTGCACCACTTCCTCCTCCCCGCGAAGGAGTGGGGTGCGGTCGCCGCCGAGAAGGAGGCCAGGGCCCTGGCGCCGGAGGAGGCGAAGGCGCTCGGTACCTGGCGAAGGGCGATCACCAAGTCCCCGTCGAAGCGGCAGACGGAACGGTTGCAGGGGCTGGCCAGGCGGTCCGAGTACCTGTGGGGGCTCGTCGCCCGACGCCTGGAGATCTCCGAGCGGGACATCTCCCGGCGGATCGATGTCTGGGGCGCGGAGGACGGCTGGCTGCGCTCACCGCAGGACGCGGTGCCGCGTGAAAAGGTCCTCGCCGACCTGGAGGCCGTGGACACGCCGTACTGGCGCCTGAAGAAGGTCATGGACGCGTGGTGCGCGCTGTGGTTCTGGCCCGTGCAGGAATCCGGGCTCCTCGACGGGTCCCACGAGATGTACGCGCGGGCGACCGAAGTGGCGGCTCGCGGAACGGCGTTGGGCGATGGGGTGGCTGCCGGGGATGCGCCGGACGCCGCCGAGGTGGTCCGTACGTACGAGGAGATGGATCTCCTCGGCAACGTCACGGTCCGCGAGGTCACCCGCGCCGACATCGCCAAGCGCCGCAAGGGTTCCCGCAAGGAGGAGAGGGCCTTCGCCGGGCAGCGCCGGACCGTGATCCCGCTGGCCGACCTGGACGACTGGCTCGACTTCGCCGAGGCGCTGCTGGGGACGCATGACGTCTCGCAGGAGAACCTGGTCGGCTCCTTCGACACGCTCGACGAGCTTGAGCGGTACGAGGACGAGCTGCCCGACTGGATGGGCATGGACCGGTCCTACTGGCTGGAGAGTCGGTTCCCTTGGACGGCCTTGGCGACCGAGATCGCCGGGCAACAGGGCTTCTTCCATTGGGAGTTGGAGTTCGCGCAGGTCTTTGCGCGGGGTGGCGGCTTCGACTTGCAGGTGGGGAATCCGCCTTGGGTGCGGCCACGGTGGCAGGAAGATGTGCTTCTGGCGGAGCTGGAGCCTTGGTTTGTGCTGGCCGAGAAGCCAGGTGCGGAGGAATGGCGGCTGCGTAAAGAGGAAGTGCTGGGCACAGAGGCGGACGGCCTGGGATATCTCCTCGCCGAGCTCGCCACCCACGCGGGAGCCGTCGCCGCGCTGGGCAGCCCGGTCACGTATCCACTGCTTGTCGGTACTCAAGGCGACCTGTACCGGGCCTTCATGGCGCAGGTATGGCAGCACATCGCACCTCACGGCAGTGCAGGCCTGATCCACCCGGACACACACTTCCGTGGCACACGCGAGGGCGCAATCCGGGCTGCCGCGTACCGACATCTCCGTGTTCATGCGCATTTCGTCAACTCAGCCCAATGGGCGTTCGACGATCTGGACTGGGCCCAGCAATTCGGGATGCACATCTACGGAACGTCACAGGATCCCGATTTCCTGCATCTCAGCGAACTTCGCGACGCCGAGGTCCTTCCTGATTCTCTGATTCATGACGGGCGAGGCCCAGTGCCTGGCATTAAGCACAGCGGCTCGTGGGACATCAGGCCGCACCGCGAGCGCGTGGTACATGTGAACTCGTTCTTGCTGGCCAGCTGGCAGACTCTAACGGGCTCAGCCGGCAAGGCGGCCGAGACCCCTCTGCTGTACCCAGTCCTCGTGAGCGAGCAAGGGGCAATCGAGGCACTGGCCGCCTTTGGCAAGAGCCTGGCCGACTACAGCCCGATGATCACAAGGGGGTACGACGAAGCTGGCGCCAAGAAGCAGGGGCTGATCCGCTGGGGAAACCAGGCCGTCCCTGAGTTGTCAGACGTCATTGTTCAGGGCCCGCACTTCGCGTCATCACTTCCCTTCTCAAAGGAGCCGAGAATTCCCTGCCGGAGTAACAGGGACTGGGTTTCGCTTGTGCCGACAGAACTGCCCGAAGCAAGCGTCCCTGTGACTAACTATGTCCGGGCCACTGACGAGGCGACGTATCGGGCGGCTCAGGACTCCTGGCAAGGAAAGCCGTTCACAACGTTCTTCCGGCTGGCCTGGCGAGTCATGATTCCCAGCAACAATAGCCGCAGCTTGCAGGCCGCCCTCATCCCGCCCGGTCCCGCACACATCCACAACGTGCACTCCGCAGCCCTGGAAAACAATCGGCTGACCGTCCTCAACGCGGGCTTCTGGGCGACTCTGCCGCTCGACTATCTACTGCGGATCACCGGCCAGTCGCACCTCCAAGTCGGCGAGGCCCGCAAGATGCCAGCCCCGGACCCAATGCACCCCCTCGCCCCCGCCCTCCTTCTCCGCTCGCTCCGCTTGAACGCTCTCACTTCCCACTACGCCCCCCTCTGGGTGGAGCTGTTCGACCCCCGCTGGGCAGGCTACGAGGACTGGGGCAACCCCCACTGGCCGCATCTGAAGCCCCTCGCCTCCGGCCTCAAGCCGACCTGGGATTACTCCACCCCGCTCCGCGCCGAGTTCGGGCGCCGCGCCGCCGTCGTCGAACTCGATGCTCTCGTAGCCGTCTGGCTCGGCATCACCGCCGACCAACTCGTTGCGATCTTCAAGTCCCGCTACCCGCAGCTGTACGCCTACGAGTCGGTGACCTACTTCGACGTCAACGGCCGCAAGATCGCGGGCGACTTCAACACCTACGGCCACGGCCAAACCAAGCAGGACTACCTCGATCTCCTCGACCACCTGGAAAACCCCGAGCACACCCCGCCCCCGGCTGGCTTCGAGGCCCCCTTCTACAAGGCCGACCGCGAAGCCGAAATGCGCGCCGCCCACGCCCACTTCCAGACCCGCCTGGATGCCGAGATCGCCGCCGGTCGCTGGTCCCCGCCCCCGGCTGCCTCCTCCTCAGTGCCGGAACCGGCAGACGCCTGACATCGATCCGTGGGCGTGACCTGAAAGCCTGCCGCCACACCACATACGGCGGTGCCCCGTAACCGACCCCGGACGGTCACGGGGCACCGCAAAGGTCGCGCTTCGCTCTACGCCACGTGCTGGGCGGCAAAGCCAACGAACCGTGTCCAAGCGTTCGGCGTGAGGCTCACTATGGGACCCATTTTGTCCTTCGAGTCGCGCACATGCGTACGCCCCAGCCAGGATGCGACTTCGACACACTCGCCGCCGTTACCAGCGCTGTAACTACTCTTGAACCAGGCCATGTCGTCAACGTCCGGTCTGGCCACTGCCCCGCTCATCTCTCTCCCAACAACTTCTCGATCAACGAGAGCGATTCGGCCGGTGTGAGCGCCTGCGCGCGGAGACTCCCGTACGCAGCCTCGATCTCCCGGACCTTTCCCCGCTCCGTATGGACGCGGCTGTCCCCCTGGACCTCCGTGTAGGCGATCCTCCGCCCATCCTTGGTCTCCATCAAGGTGAACGGGCCAGCCAGTCCTGCATGTTCCAGACGGGAGAGCGGCATCACCTGAATCTCGACGTTCCGCTTCTCCCCAACAAGTAGGAACTGCTCCAGCTGGCCGCGCCAGGCCGCCTCCCCGCCGAGTGGGCGCCGCAGCACTGCTTCCTCGATCACGAAGGTCACGTGGGGTGCCGGGCGCCGGGCGAAGATCTCCTGTCTCGCCAGGCGTGCAGCTACTCGCTGTTCGATGACCGCTTCTTCCAGCAGTGGTCGCCACATGGCGAACACGGCCGCCGCGTACTCCTCGGTCTGCAACAGCCCTGGTGCCGCCTGAGTCGCGTACAAATGCAATTCGACCGCCTGCGCCTCGAACTGGGCCGCATCCCGAAAGAACGCCGGATACTGAGCCCTCCCCACCTCCTCCTTCCCCACCCTCAACACCCCACCGGCATCCAGCACTTCATCGGCGAGGTCGATGAACTTCGGCGGCGGAATCCGCCTCCCCTGCTCGAACGAGGCGATCGTCGACGCGGAGTACCCCGTCCGCGTCCCCAACTCGGCCCGGTCGAGCCCCGCCCGCTCCCGGCACAGCTTCAGTTGGCGCCCGAACACATGCAGGATCCCCGCCCCGAACTCGTACTCGCCCTCCGCCTGTTGCGGCTCCTCCACGCCAGTACCTCCCGTACGCACCGCACGACCACCACCACCGAACACCCCGCAATGCCACCGCTCCCGCGACCAACGCGCCGCGCGGGAGGCCGGTCACGCCGCACCGCGCGTACAACCGCACACCGGCCGCGTACAACCGACGGCGGTCAGCGCGTCGCTCCTGTTCAACGCTACGCACACTCCGTAACCGTTGACCGCATGAAGTCAGCAACTCCCCCACAGGGGCATATGCCACAACGCCGGGCGCTCGTACGTGAGTTCGCGATGCGGTTCACATCAACCCCACGCGGCGCACGACTGGCCCGACGCCTCACCTCGCACCGGCTGAACGAATGGGGGTATCCCTACACCTCATCGGCCAACGAGACGGTCACCCTGATCACCGCGGAGCTGACCGCGAACGCAGTCCGCCACGGTCACGTACCGGGCCGCGACTTCCATCTCCGTCTCACCGAGAGCGGCGGCGCGTTCCGGATCGAGGTCGCGGACACCCGCTCCGAGAAGCTCCCCGCCCCGGGAACACCGTCCCTGGACGGCGAGTGGGGCCGCGGCCTCCTCCTCGTAGCGGCCCTCGCCGACGACTGGGGCGTCACGCCACGCCCGACCGCTCCCGGCAAGACCGTATGGGCGGAACTACGCGTACCGGCAGGCGGCGGCGCGGGGTGACCGACCGGCGTCGACCCCAGTGCTCGCCCGACCCGCGTCCGGCAGAATCGGTACCGACCTACCACCGGGTCGTTCCGGCTACGAAACGCGCGACGAGGACACATGTCGCAGGAGGACAGCGACGGGTTCCGGTTGTAGGAACGGAACTGTGTCGGCCAGTACTCACGTAGGGGGCTTGGGTGTTCAATCGGCTTGAGGTCAGCGTGTTGCCACCGGGCCCCCGGTGGGCTGCCCAGTTGTCCTTCCGGATCGATGGCGAGGAAGTGGTGGCAGCGGCGGCCGGAGAGGGAGGCCGCGGTCCGTTTGCCGAGGAGGCGTTGCCGGCCGAGGGCCAGGGGCCCTTCTGGGCGACCGGCGAGGGACGACGCGTAGTGCTGGGTGAGCCCGAGTGCACGGGCGGATGCTGTGGCTACCTGTCCGTGTTCGTGCAGCGTCACGGCGGGATCGTGGAGTGGTCCGACTGGCAGGTGCCCGATGGTGCGACACGCCCTCCGGCCTTTCACTTCGACGCCGATCAGTACGACGCCGAACTGACCCGAGCACTGACAACGTTCGCCTCGTGACAGTTCGCCGCGTGGGTGGTTCTCCGCGCGGCGGGACAAGGACCGGCCCGCAAGACCGATCACCGGCCCAACCAGGCACTACGCTGAGCCCGAACCGCCCGGTGAGCCTCAGGAGACCCCATGCTGACGCGACTCGAAGTCCACGGGTTCAAGAACCTGCTGGACCTGTCGATCGACTTCGGGCCGTTCACCTGTATCGCGGGCGAGAACGGCACCGGCAAGTCGAACGTCTTCGACGCCGTCCAGTTCCTCTCCCTGCTCGCGGACAACTCGATGATGGAGGCCACACAGGAGGTTCGAGGAGTCCACGGGCAGCGTCACAGCGACCCCCGTGACCTCTTCTGGAAAGGGTTCACGCCAGGTCACCACCGTATGGGCTTCGCGGCCGAGATGATCGTGCCGGGCGAGGTGCAGGACGACTTCGGCCGGATCTCCCGCACGACCACCTCGTTTCTCCGCTACGAGCTGGAGCTCGGGTACCAGGAGCCCTCGGGTCTCGACCGGCTGGGCCGGCTCACCCTCCTCAGAGAGGACCTGCGCCACATCACCAAGGGCGCGGCGAAGCAGCATCTCCGCTTTCCGCACAGTGCGGGTCAGTTCCGCAACGCGGTGATCACCGGTCACCGCAGCGGCGCGCCTTTCATCTCGTCCGACACCGACGCGGAGAGCGGCGAGCCCATCGTGAAGATCCACCAGGACGGAGGCAGCCGGGGACAGCCGAAGCCCGCGGCCGCCTCACGTGCCCCCGGTACGGTCGTGTCCACGATCACGTCGAGTGACGACCCAACCATCCTGGCCGCCCGGCGCGAGATGGAGTCCTGGCGGCGACTGGCCCTGGAACCGTCGGCCCTGCGTAGCGCCGACGGATTCCTGGACCCGTCAGTGATGGGAGTGGACGGATCGCATCTGCCCGCGACCCTCTATCGCGTCGCGCACAGTCCCGACGCGGGAGACCCCGATCAGGTGTACGCGAGGGTCGCGGGCCGCCTGTCCGACCTGGCCGGCGTCAAGATCCGGGACCTGAGTGTGGACCAGGACGAGGTCCGGCAGCTGCTGACGGTACGAGTGAGCGAGGAGGACGGTACGAGGCTGCCCGCCCGTAGCCTCTCCGAAGGCACTCTGCGTTTCCTCGCGCTCTGCGTCCTGCTTGAGGACCCCACCGTGGGGGGCATGGTGTGCATGGAGGAGCCGGAGAACGGGATCCATCCGGCCAACCTGATCCCCATGGTCGAGCTGGTCCAGGACCTCGCTGTCGATCCCGCCACGGCTCCCGGCCCGGACAACCCGTTTCGGCAGGTTCTCATCAACACCCACTCCCCCGGCGTCGTCCAGCTCGTGTCCCCCGAGGACGTGCTCTTCGCGGACACCGCCGTGCACCGCCTGGAGGACGGCTCGACCGCCCGCGCCCTGCGGCTGCGTCCGCTCCAGGGCACCTGGCGTATCCGGGAGGGCCAGCGCGACTACGTGACCAAGGCGGACATCCTTCCCTACCTCACCACTCCGCCCGGCGCGCAGACCACGCTGAGCACGCGGGCGGCGTGACCCCGGCGAATCCCGGTTTACCGGCGAGGGCATCAGTAACGACGGCCTGGTGCCTCACATCGAGACGGTCGCCGCTGTCGGGGCAGGTCCAGAAACGCGTTCCCCCACCACCGCCACAAGCTCCTCGAACACCTCGCCCCCTACGGCCCCGTGGCCCAACTCCCCTCCTGGCAAGCCTTCGTGAGCGACCTCGACACGGCTCTGCTCGCGGCGTCGTGAGCGGCGTGGCGGCACCGCGGGAGCCCGGTCGGGCACTGCCGCACCGTCACATGGGTTCGTGCGGGTGGGGCTCGTTGGGATTCGTACCGCGGAACTCCAGCTCGACATCGTCCAGTTCCCGCCGGGCGTCGAAGACCAGTTGAGCGTTCCGCTCCACACTCACCTCCACCGTGTGATCGTTGACGTCTCCCAGCAGCCGCACTTCGGGCATTGCGAGGGCATAGTCAGCCTTGTACATGAACCCTTCGAGGACGAGCCCGACGTCCACCGTCACCTGCCCGAGCACTAGGCCGTACTCGTACTCCTCCACGGTGTCCCAGACGATCGAGTGGGTGTCCGGCGTGATGCCGTGGATGGTCAGGTCCGTGATTCCAGCCGGTAGTTCCACCCCGTTCAGTGCCCAGACTCCGTACGTGCTGTCGTCGGCGGACGGGTCTCCGACGGAATCACCGAGCAGTTCCTCGCAGGCCGACGCCACCGCGTCGGCCAGGGAGACCTCTCTCGAAACGCCGTCGTCGTCGGGGAACGGGTACATCGCACCCCGTTCAGAGTCGTAGAGAGTTGCCTCAGGGAGGTGGAGGGTCACCTCAGGATCGTGTGGACGACGCTGTGGGACGGGCAGGCGCATGGTCACGACGCAGGGTCGCTCGCCGTTGCCGGACGCCTCGGCGGTCATGGAGACGCAGTCGGAGAGGTCGGGTGTCTCGGCCCGGGCCACCACCTCCAGAACCAGTTCGAAGTTCACCAAGGAAGCGGCTTGCCAGCTGGCCATTCCATCGCGCCTGACGTGGACCGAGAACAAGTGGGCCTCCGAGGACCAGAGAACACCTACGTGGTGATCGCCGACGAGCCTCTCCTGTGTCGTGGAGATTCCCCTACGGTCGAGGAAGTCCCGGACTGTGGCGAGCAGTGTCGTCTCACTGTCGGCCCGCTCGGCTCCGTCGATGAAGCCAGCCACGAAAGCGAGTAGCGCGAGCAGAAGACGGTCCACCTCTCTCCGGTACGCGCCTTGGTAGGAACGGGGAAGAGCCGCCTGAATGCGCTTTCGAACCGACTCATGCACCGCTCCGACCGAATCGGCAACGGCGATGCCGTCCTCCGCGTCGGTCCGGGCCGGGGATGTCGGTGACGGCCAGGCCCGGTTACGCGCGAAAGCGAGCGTTTCCGGGCCCTCGCCGATGAACCTGGTCCGGAGGCGCGAGCTGATGCGGTCGGTGTCGACGGGGGTGCTCATGTAGTCGGCGATGGTGGGCAGGTCCAGGAACTCCGGACCGCCCGGCACGCCCTCGGTGGCGACTCTCAGGAGTTCCTGCGTCAGTGGCCCCGCAAGCCCGGTTTCGTGCGCCGTCTCGGCGAACAACATCTGCACCGCCACGTCTCCTGACCCGGCCCGTCCATGCAGGTCCCAGGCCCCCTGAGCCCAGGTAGCTGTCACACCGTCAGTCTGGTTGAGGATCACCATGATGTGACGAGGCCTCGACTCACTGAGGATGCGCGCGACGCGCTCGAAGCCCAGGAGCTGTCCTCCTTTGTCGACCCTCGCATGCCCGGCAAAGTAGAGCAGTACTGTGTCGGCCACTTCACCTGCCCGGCGGACCTCTTCGAAATCCCTGCCCGACCCGTGGAGGTTTTCGAGCGAGACGCAGCGGTCGTCGGGCAGGTTCCAGCCTTCCGCTGAGGTGAGGAAGGACCGCATCGCCGCGACAGCCGCGTGCGCTTCATGCCGTGCGTGGTTGCCGTTGTAGTAGCGGGAAGAGCCGATGAGCAGAGCGCTGGTGCGTTCCGGATCGGGCAGGCCCCGACTCGGGCCCGGCACAGGCGGTGGCGCGGATTCCTCCGAGGCGCCCGGCAGCGGAGGGCGCCCTACAGGTTCGCCTTCCCGTAGCAGTTTCAGCAAGTCCTCGGACGCGCGGGCGAACGGGTACAGCGCGGGCGGGACCGAGTCCGGCTCGGACGTTGCGATCGCCTGGATGTCCACCGCGCCTCCCGGGCTCCTGGCGGCGATGTGCCGGCTGAGAGCCTCGTACGTGCGCCAGGCGTCCCGGCGGCTGAGGCGCGACGCGAGCCGCTGTCGAGTCGTCTCGTCGAAGAAGACGATCGCCGGCCCGTCCTCGTACGTCTGAATGTTCACGACGGGGCTCGTCAGCAGTTCGGCCAGGTCGCCGACACCGGCCTCGGGGAGGATCTGCTGGCGGATCAGGTGCATGAGCGGGAGGCTCAGTCTGCCGAACGGGCTGCACAGCGCCGCCAGCCGTACCGCCAGGGGCGAACCTGTGCGCAGGAACACCTCCGTCGGGTCGGGGCCGGTGCGTTGCGCGACGTTCGGCACGGGGAAGAGGCTGGGCACGATGCCGGTTCGGGGTACCAGGACAGCGTCGTACCCGTGGGGCGCCCCGCGCATGAACGTCTCCGCCCAGCGGGCCAGGGAGTGCGGGGAGAACGTGAGCGTGGGCAGTGGCCGCCAGTCCGCGTCCTTGGCGTTGGGCAGCGTGCGGACCAGCAGGGGGATGTGAAAGGTCAGGTCGGAGTTCCTGAGGGCGGGCCTGCGCTGTCCGACGCGGATCGCGGGGAGGTCCAGGCCGGTGCGGTGCCACAGACGGGCCGGCAGCGGGTTGAGCAGCGCGACGGGGCCTTTCGCTCCCCAACTACGCAGCAGCTGCCAGGTCTCCGGTTGCCGCCAGCCGGGCGCGACACAGTCGGAGAGCACCAGCACCAGGCGTCTGCCGTCCGAGGAGACGGCCTGCCCGGGAGCGACGCGCCTGTCCTGGTGGTCGGTGACGACCGGGGTGGACCCCGGCCGCAGGCTCCATGTCCGCACGCGTCGGAACGCGCCCAGACCGGCCAGGAGGGTGGCGAACTCCGCGTTCGTGTTCTGCCAGACGGCCATGGTGGGCGACGCGTCGACGACGAGCAGCACCTCGAACCACGGCTCGGGGCTGGGACCCATGACGGGAGTGAGCTCGCCGGTGCGGCGGTAGTCGCGGACGGTCGCGTCCAGGTCCAGTTCCGACCGCCGGCCCTGGGAGTAGCGGCGCTTGAAGGGGCGTAGCGCTCTGCGCAGTTCCATTGCCCGGGGCAGATCCCGGCCCCCCGGAACGGCGACCGAGGTGCCTGGCGCCGGTCGGGCGTGCGGCAGCCGCTCGTAGAGCACGGCCGTGCCCGCGTCCTCCACGGGGCGCGGCGAGGCAGGTGTGTCGGTGTCGGAGGCCGACGGTGACGCGGGGTCCGCCCCCGCGGCGTCGGAAGGCGCGGGCTCGGGCAGGTCGCCGCATGGTGCGGCCTCCGTGGCGGTGGGAGCCGCGGGGGCCGCGGCCAGCCACAGGGCGTCGGCGATCGATGTGGCGTCCGCGTCCTCGCCCAGGGCCCCGGCCAGCACGCGGACCAGCGATTCGAGGGCCTCAGCCACCGGAGAGTTCGCGCAGGAGGAGGTCGACGATCCGATCGCGCCGTGCACCGGTGGGCGCCTGCTCGTCGCTGATCAGCCTTACCGCGTTGAGGAGTTGGTCGACCGCCAGGGAGTCACCCCTGGCCACACGTTCGGCGAAGTCCTTGATGAGCTGCGCCACCGGTCCGCCGTCGGGCACCTCGCGTTGCAGGTGAGCCACCACCGCGTCGCGGAGCGTGTCCTCTGTCGGCGCGGGCATGGGGTAGCGGATGCAGCGGCGCAAGAAGGGGGCGGGGAAGTCGCGTTCGCCGTTGCTGGTCATCACGATGAACGGGAACCGCGTGCACTGCACATGGCCGTCCCGTACGAGACGGGTCCGCTTCTTCTCGCCCCAGACTCGGATCTGCACCTGCCGCAAGCGGTGGCGTACGAGTTCGGGGATCTCGAACTCCCCGCGCTCCAGCACGTCGAGGAGGTCGCTGGGCAGGTCGAGATCGCTCTTGTCGATCTCGTCGATGAGCAGCGCCCGGGGCTGGTCGCCGGGCAGCAACGCGGTGCCCAGGGGCCCGAGTTCGAGGAACGGCGCGATGTCGTCCACGGGTTGGGGACGCTCGGTCCGGGCGTGGCCGCGGCCACGCCCGCGGCTCCGGCCCGTGGGCCGTCCCTGATGGGCCGTCTGGTGCAGGCGCAGGGAGTGGATGTGGCCGAGCGCGTCGTACTGGTACAGCGCGTCCGGCAGCGTACTGCGCGAGGTGATGTGCCAACGCAGTACGGGCCCGAGTTTCAGTTCCGCGGCGACCTGCTCGATGACGGTGGACTTGCCCGTACCCGCGGAGCCTGTGATCAGCAAGGGACGGTGGAGGTAGAGGGCGGCGTTGACGGCGTCGGTCAGGCCTTCCGGCGGCTGGAAGGCCTGCTGGTCGGGGACCCGAGGGAAAGTGCGCCACGGAGGGGGGTCGGCGAGGGTGACATCACGCGGTTCGCCGTCCCCGACGTAGTACGTGTTCCAGGACATCAGGCGCTCCTCTGGTGGGTCGGGGGCTGCTGTTCGAACCAGCGGCAGAAGTCGAGCCATTCGAGGTCGTGCCAGGCGGCCCGGATTCCCGCCAGGCCGACGAGGTGTTCGTCCGCCGGTCGCGCCGGACGGGCGGGTCCGCCCACCTCGGCACGCCAACGACGCCGGTACGCCTCGATGAACTGGTCGGGCAGCCGCTCCCAGTACGCGTCCAGGCACTCGCGTCCCCGACCGTCCACGTCGGCGTCCGTGCGCGGCCACAGCAGGATGGGGGTGTAGGTCAACAGCATCTCCACCAGCTCGGTGAGGTGCGGCGGACGGTGGTCGAGGCCGATGGCCCGGTCGTACGCTCCCCAGCGCAGGCTGTCCGTCAGCGCGCCCGTGTCGCGGGTGTCGCCGTCGGCCAGCCAGTCGACCGGCGCGCGGTCGTCACCGGGACGCTCGTCCAGCTCCTTCAGCCGGTCCCGGCCCCTCTCGTTCATACCGGCGAGGTAGCCCGGGACCGCGAGCCGTCCCGCCCAGCGCAGCACCACCGTGTGACCGGCTCCCAGTGCGTACTGGCCGTCGGACGCCTTCTCGGGCTCCCAGGTCAGCATGAGCGGGGCGGGGACCACCACGTCGATGTTCCTGAGCCGGGCGCCTCCCGGGACCTTCTTCCACGCCCAGGCGATGATCTCGGGGAACAGGCGCTCGACACCGGCGCGGGTGGGTTCGCAGGGGAACTCCTCGTGGTGTTCGCCGCGCTCGCCGTCGCGCAGCCACACCGAGAGCGACTCCGGCCAGTCGATCCGAGCGGTGTGCAGGCTGATGACCAGTCGCCAGGTCCCGTCCTGGCGTAGTGCGGCCTGCCGCGCCACGGCGTCACTGAGTTCGACGACACCGTCCACGCTTCCCGCCCAGGCGTCGACCCGCTCGTCATCGGGGTCGAGGCGGCAGCGGTCGGCGATGGCGGCCACGGCCCGCGCCAGGCGTCCGACGGGATTGGCGGTGGCGAACACGCGCAGCGCCGCGTGTTCGAGTATGTACCGCAACAGGTCGGTGCCCTCGGTCCGCTTCGGCGGACGCAACGGATCAAAGGACGGATCGGCCGCCTCGTAGGCGGCGTTCAGGTCGGCGGCCACGCTCCGCAGAGCCGGGGTGGTGAGGGCCCGGCCGGCCCACGCGTGGACCATGTCCACCGTGGTACCCGCCTGCAGCAGTCCGTCGGCCACCTGCCGGACCCGCAGTGCTCCGGGTGACTCGGAGGCCTCCGCCTGTTCACGCAGTGCCCGCAGTGCCTGAGGGTTCCAGCCGCCGGCCAGGGCCGGGTGGCCGGGCCATGCGGCCAGTGCCTCGCGGAGGTCCTCACTCCCGAAGTCGCCGATGTGCCGGCCGGGGGTCCAGGTGGGCCGCCGCACGTTCAGCGCCACCCACAACTCCTCGACCGCGTCCGGGTCTCCGTCCCGGTCGAGGTTCTCGCAGTTCTGCTTCACGATCCTGCTCGGCTTCGTCAGCTCCAGCTTGAGGGTGGCCGCTCGCAGGAACTCTCCGCGGCCCAGGACGCCGTGGCGCAGCAGCAAGGCGAGTTCACGGCTGAAGTCGAGGTCGTACGCGTTCTGGTGCGCCGCCGCCGCCATGAGCAGCGAGTGTCGGTTGTTCCCGAGGGCGAAGCCACCTGCCAGCGCACGCGTGTCGGGGACGCCCGCACCGGCGTGGCAGGTGTCGATGAGGGTGATGACCCCTTTGACGCCGGGCAGGTCCCCGGCGTCGGCGATGAGCTTTCCGACCTCGACGGAACTGCCCGCGTCCCCGGCCAGGGTGTCGTCCGCCATGTAGTAGAGCGTCGCGTTGCCCATCGGTGTCTGACCGTGGCCGAGGAAGGCGAGGACCAGTTCGGCGCGCGCTTCGTTCGCCCGGCGAGCCGCGGCCCGGACCGCGTCCTCGACCTGCCGGGCGGTGACCTTCCCGGACCGCAGTGCGGGGCCGCCGTCGGGGTCACTCGGCACGCAGGCGCCGATCTCCGGATCGGTGAGGAGCCCGTGCAGCTCCTCGGCCATGGTGACGAGGGTGCTGAGGTGTTGCTTCGCGGCCGGACACTGGGTGGCGACGACCAGGGCGTGCCGGACCGTCGTCGTCGGCCGGGCTGCGGTCATGAACCGGCCACGGGGGCGACCGTCCCGGCGGCCGTGCCCGTCCCGGCACCCGCGTCCGTCCCGCCGGCGGGGGCGGACGCGGCGGAGAGCGTCCGCATCACCGGCTCCGCGACCTCGGCGCGCTCCAGGTAGGTGGTCGCCCCATGGGCCCACCACATACGGGAGTCGAATCGCCGCGGCGTCGGTCTGACCCCTCGTTCGTTCGGCCGGACGAGATCGGCGAGCTTGCGCCGCGGCACGATCAGGTCGTCGCCGTCCCAGAAGTCCAGCCAGCGATCGACGCAGTCGGGGGTGGCGGGCGGCCTCGGCCTGAGCCTCGGCCAGACGAGTCCGCTGGTCGCGATCGGCGAACCGATGGTGACCAGCAGCGGCACGGGACCCTTGTACGACGCCAGCGTCTCGAACGCCACGACGCTGCCCAGGGAGTGCCCGACCACGACGGTGGGCCGAGCGGGGTCCAGGCACTCCAGGACCCGGGCCCTGATCCGCTCGTCGAGCGTCGTGTCCTGCCCGTCCTTGCCCTTGTCCTTGTCCTTGCGCCGCAGATACCGCGCGGGCTGCGACCATGTGCGCAGTACGTCACTGGCGGACGCCCAACGGGTCACCTGAGCCACTCCGGGCACCGCGACCACCGCGGTCGCCATGGCCCAGAGGTGACGCCCGGCTCCGACGAAACCCTGCGCCTGGCCGTCGGGGCTCAGCTGCGCCCGTACGCGTGCCAGTGCCCTGTCGCCCTGGTTCTGAGGCCGCGCCGCCTCCTCTTCGAGGAACTCGGCGAGCAGGCCGAGCACGATGGCCGCTTCCTCGTCGTCGAGATCGTCCGGGCCGCCCACGCTCTGGGGCTCGGCATCGGTGAACAGGTCGCCGTAGTAGGCGAAGGAGCAGTCCGCCAGCCAGTCCATGGTCAGCGCGGAGATGTCGGAGGCGAGGTTCGCGGCCCGCGCCCCGCCGGCCAACGCCCGCTTCCACTCCATGAGTTCTTCGCGCGGGACCCGCGGCCCGCCGATGCCGTGGACGAAGACCAGTTTCGGTTTCGGCGTGCTGTTCATTTGGTGTCCCCCGACCCCTACGGGCGCTTGACCGATCGCCCTTCACTCAGGGGACGAAGCTACCAAAGGGCCGGTCGTCCGCCTACCGAATCGGATGATCTCGTGCGATGGCGGTGTGCCGCGGTTCCGAGGTGCGGCGCGAGCCGGTGGGCAAGCGTATGAAGGCCGTGATCGTGCCGGCCGACGATCCCGGCGTGGATCCGGTGGGCCGCCTCACGCAACGGGCATCCCGCCGGCGGCCCACCGCCGCACTGCCGATTTCGTTACCGGGCCTGGGGGTGCTCGTGGCCGGGCTCCAACCGAAAGTCGGGACAGTCGCGGTTTTGACATGCGCCCGGGCCCCAGACGGGAACGAATACGCCGAGGGTCTTGTGGCGGTGGACCGCGGCCGGCACGGATTTCTTGCAGGTCGGGCACGCGTACGCTTCGGACTTACGCTTCATTTTGACCATATTTTTACGATATGCCCGAACTGGCGGGTCGGGAAGTGCCCCGCCTCCTCGCCGCCCTGAGCGTGGGCGGGGTTCAGTGTCCCGACCTGGTGATCCAGTGGGGGGCTCGGGGTCATCCGCCACAGGTGGTGAGCTGGGCCGCTCGGTGGTCCCGGAGGCGTCTCTCTGTTCGTCGGTCTGTTCCGGAACGCCCGTGGGGGCGGGTCTTGTGAGGCTGAGCACCACGGAACCCGCCAGGACGAGGACGATGACCGCGAGGCTGATCGGTGAGGGTATTTCCGGGATGCCGGGGCTGATCATCTTGTGGGATGCCTGGAGGATGAGCTTGATGCCGATGAAGGCGAGGATGATCGCGAGGCCCTTGTTGAGGTAGTGGAAGCGGTCCAGGAGGCCGGCGAGCATGAAGTAGAGGGCCCGCAGGCCGAGGATGGCGAACGCGTTGCTGGTGTAGACGATGAAGGCGTCATCGCTGACCGCGAGGACGGCCGGGACACTGTCGACGGCGAAGATCAGGTCGGCGGCCTCGATCGCGGCGACCACCGCGAGCAGCGGGGTCGCCATCCGTTTGCCGGCCTCTTTGACGAAGAACTTCGCCCCGGCATACTCGTCCCGCACGGGGATGATCTTGCGGAGCATCCGCACGGCAAAGCTCTTGCCCGGGTCGAAGCTCTCCTCCTCATTCTTGAGGAGTTTGTAGGTGCTGTAGAAGAGGACCGCCGCGAAGGCGAACAGCACCGCGGTGAAGCGGCTGACCACGGCCACGCCCAGGGAGAGGAAGATCCCGCGGAAGACGAGCGCGCCGATGACTCCGAAGAACAGCACACGGTGCTGGTAGGCGCGAGGTACCTTGAAATACGCGAAGATCACGGCGAACACGAAGAGGTTGTCGACCGACAGGCTCTTCTCCAGCAGCCAGGCCGTCGTGTACTCGGTGCCGGCAGTGGAGCCGAGGACGAGGAAGACGACCGCGCCGAAGATCAGGGCGAGGCTCACCCACAGGCCACTCCAGGCGGCTGCCTCCTTGAAGCGGATGACGTGCGCGGTGCGGTGGGACAGCAGGTCCACGGCCAGCGACACGACCACCGTCGCGGCGAACGCCCCCCACAGCCAGAGCGGGACCTCAAGCACGCCGAACACCTCACCACGGCCCGCGCGAAATACGCCGACCCTTATACAGGAGTGTCCGCCATTGCGCCCCCGGGGGCATGCGGAGCGGTGAGGCCGGACGGTGCGGAGACGCCGGTGTCCCCGAGCGCCTTCCAAGTCGGGGATGCGACAGGCGATGAGCTGTGCCCGACGTGCCATACACCGGCGTCACAGGTGATCCAGCCCGAGTACGTCGGCGAGGCCGAGTTCCGGGCCCGTTTCCGCCGGGAGGCGTCCTTGGCCGCGCAGGTCGACAGCCCGTGGGTGGTGCGGGTGCTCGACGCCGACACGGAGGCGGCGGCGCCGTGGCTGGCCACCGCGTTCGTGCCCGGACCTTCCCTGGCGGAGGCGGTCGCGGCCTGCGGACCGCTGCCGGAGCGTGCGGTACGGGTGCTGGGCAAGGTGCTGGCGCGCGCTCTGACCGCAGTGCACGAGGCACGCCTGGTGCACCGGGACGTCAAGCCGGGCAACGTCCTGCTCGCCCTCGACGGCCCCCGCCTGATCGACTTCGGCATCGCCCAGTCGCCGGGTGTCACGGCGCTGACCGAGCCCGGCGCGGTCGTCGGCACTCCCGGCTACCTCGCCCCCGAGCAGGCCCGGACCGGCGGCGAGGCCGCCTCTGCGAGCGACATGTTCGCCCTGGGCTGTGTGCTGGCGTACGCCCTCACCGGGCAGCGGCCCTTCGGCCTCGGCGACCCGGCCGCCGTCCTGTACCGCACCGTGCACGAGGAACCCGACGTGCCCGGCCTCGACCGGCTGCCGCTCCCGC
>NZ_JBIRTJ010000015.1:0-292490 GCF_044334695.1 Streptomyces sp. NPDC020747
CGGGCCAGCTCGGCGCGCATGAACAGCGCCATCACGCCGCCGATGCAGAAGAACGCGAACGACGTGACCAGGTACAACGTACCGATCGTCTTGTGATCCGTGGTGGTCAGCCAGCGGACGGCGGCGAGGCCCGGGCGACGGCCCGCACGCGGGGGCGCGAGCGCCGCGGTGACAGTGTTGCTCTCCATACCCCGCCTGTGTCCGAGGCCCGTCCAGGCGTCACACTTGAGCGGAGCGACAAGGATCACCGCATACGGGTGTGACGATCGAGAGACTGCCGGACACCTACATGACATGAGCAACGACGAGACCTTCGCCGCTGCCTATCGCGAGCACTACTGGGCGGTCAGCCGGTACGTTGCGCGGCGACTGGACGGCCGGACGAGCGAAGTCGAGGAAGTGGTGGCGGAGGTCTTCACCGTCGCCTGGCGACGCCGGTCCGACCTGCCCGCGTCCCCGCTTCCCTGGCTGTACGGCGTGGCACGCAACTGCCTGTCCAACGCGGTACGCGGCTACGGACGCCGACGTCGACTCGTCGACAGGCTCGGTCACGACGAGACCGCGCACGGCCGGCAGATCGTGGACAGCCCCGACTCGGAGCGGCCCGGTGCCTGGGTGCACGACGCGCTGGCCCGGCTGGCGCCCGCCGATCAGGAGGTTCTGCGGCTCACCACCTGGGAGGAACTCGGCATCGAGGAGGTCGCCGTGGCCCTCGGCTGCGGCAACAGGGCGGCGGCGATGCGGCTGCACCGCGCCCGCCGCCGGCTCAGAGCCGAGATCGACGGCATGCGCACCGCAGTGGCCGCCGGTCCCACGACGTCTCGCCGCGACACCCCGAAGGAGCAGCGCCATGGCTGACGAACTCGAACTGCTGCGCCGCGCCAACCCGGTGCCGCCCGGCGACCCCCGCTTCGGCGACGGACCGCTGGGACACGAGGCCGAACGCCGCCTCGGCCGGCTCGTGGGACCGGCGGCCGACGAGCACCCGAGGCCGGGCGGCTTCCTGCTCGACCGTAGCGGCCTCGGCCGGCTGCTGCGCGGTCCCCGCCCCCGCCGTACGCGTCTCGTGTGGGCCATCGCGACGACCGCGGCCGTCGCCGTGACCTCCCTCGCGCTCCTCCTCGCGGGCCCGAGCACCACCCCCGCGGTGGCCGCGCCGCGCCCGCTGGTCGTGCGGGCCGACTCCACCCCCGTACCGCTGGACCGGTTGGCCGAGCGGGCCGACGAGGCCGCGGCGGACGGTTCGTCCGGGCTGCGCAAGGGCACACATGTGCAGTCGTGGAGCATGGGCATGTCGGAGGACAAGCCTCCGATCACGCTCCCCGTGGAGCGCATCGTGCGGTGGAACGCGGACGACAGCCACACGGAACTGGTCGTCGCGACCGACCCGCGTCACCCGGGCCGGCCGGTCCTCGCCGAAGGGGACGACGATTCAGGCCTCGTCGACGACGGACACGTCATCAGCGAGCAGACCTTCCCGCCGAGCTGGAGTGACGCCCCGCCCGAGTCGCCGCCCCCGCACGACGCCAAGCGGCTGCGCGCCTATCTGCAGGACGCGCAGCACACCGACACCCCGCTGACCACGCCCGAACTGCTCGATGCCACACGGCTGTTGCTCGACACCTGGACCCTCGGCACCCGTGAGGACGCGGCACTCGCCCGGCTCCTCGCGGACGACGGCGGACTGCGGCCCGTCGGCCAGGTGACCGATCGCCTGGGCCGGAGCGGTCAGGCGTACGTGTACGACGCGACCGGGGCCCGGCAGATGCTGATCATGGATCCGGTCACCGGTGCCGTCCTCGGCCTGGAGAGCACCGCCACGGTCGCCGAGCCCGAGTACGGACTGAAGGCGGGCGACGTCATGGACTACAGCGCGTGGATGCGGTGATCAGGCGCCGGTCTGCCGGGTGGCCGCCTCGACGGTCTGGGCGAGCAGCGTGGCGATCGTCATCGGACCGACCCCGCCCGGCACGGGGGTGATGAGCGAGGCCTGCTCCCGGGCGCTGTCGAAGTCGACGTCGCCGATGTTGCCGGGGTTGTAGCCGGCGTCGACGACGACCGCGCCCGGCTTGATGTCCTCGCCGCGGATCAGCCGGGGCCGCCCCACCGCGGCCACCACGATGTCGGCCTCCCGCACGACCGCCGACAGGTCGGCCGTGCGCGAGTGGCAGTACGTCACCGTGGCGTCGCGGCCGAGCAGCAGCATGCCCACCGGCTTGCCGAGGATCGCGCTGCGGCCCACCACGACGGCCCGCTTGCCGGCCGGATCGACGTCGTACTCGTCCAGGAGCCGCATGATCCCGCCGGGCGTGCACGACGCGAAGCCCGGCAGGCCGAAGCTCATCGCGGAGAACGACGCCAGCGTGACCCCGTCGACGTCCTTCTCCGGAGCGATCGCCTCGAACGCCGCGCGCTCGTCGATGTGATGACCCATCGGATGCTGCAACAGAATGCCGTGTACGGCGGGGTCGGCGGACAGCGCGGTGAGCGTGCCGATCAACTCGGCCGTTGTGGTCCCGGCGGGCAATGCCACGTGCCGCGACTCGATGCCCGCCTTGCGGGAACGGTTCTGCTTCATGCGTACGTACGTGACGGAGGCGGGGTCCTCACCCACCAGCACGGTGGCCAGACAGGGCGCCACCCCCGTGCGTCCGGTGAGGTCTGCCGCCCGCTTCGCCGTCTCCTCGACGATCCGCCGGGCGAGACCGGTGCCGTCCATCAGCTGGGCCTGGGACATGAGCCACTCCTGAGCGTCGTAAGAAGATGCCCAGGCGCGCGGCGAAGACGTGTGCGTCGGGCCGCTCCCCGGTGGTACTCCACCTCAGCGCCAGTCACGGCCTACGTCCACATTAGCCGAGGTTCAGGACTCGTCCTCGGGCCCCGCCGTCGGGTCCACGCCTGCCAGGAAGCCGGTTGCCTGGGCCTCGATGCGTACGGCTCCGATCGCGCCCGCCCAGCGCGCCACCTCGGTCGCGAGGGCCGCGGCTCCCGCCTCGTCGCCGCGGTCGCGGGCCAGCACGGCCAGGAGCAGCTGCTGGGAGAGGGTGCCGGGGACGTTCCCCGCCCGCGCCCCGAGGGTGGTCGCCCGGGTCCAGCGCTCCCGTGCCCGCTCGTGGTCCAGGTCGTCGTGGTCGTGGTCGCCGAGATGCCGCAATGCCTCACGGGCGAGCAGGTCGTCGCCCGACTCCCCGGCGCTCAGGGCGAGTTCGTAGTGCGCGGGCGCCGCTTCCCGCTCGGCGAAGAGGTTGTCGACGATCAGCCCGAGGTACATCCGCGCCCAGCCCCGGCCCACGTCGTCGGCCGCCCGCTCGCACAACTCACGCGCACACCGCCGCAGTTCCGCCAGCTCGGCGGGATCCTTGCCCGCCGGCCCGAACCGGAACGTGCCATCACCGAGGAGCAGCCGGAAGTACGTGTGCCGCAGCCGTACGAAGTCCAGGTCCCAGAGACCGGCCGGTGCCGTCGAATCGTCCAACTCCTCGTCCGCGGCGGCGATTCGCGTGGCCGCGGTGTCCGTACCGCCGAACCAGTCGTACTCAAGAGCGACCTCCGCCCCGGCGACGGCGAGGGCCGCCCGGCTGTGCGAGTCGGTCGTCACGGCCGCGTCGAGGAGGTCCAGGGCGCGCTGCCATCGTCCGGCCCGGGCCAGCTCACGCGCCGCGGCGACGACCTCGTCCACCGGAAGGACGGCTTGGGTCGTACTCGTCTTCGTCATGGCGAGGAAGGTAGTAATCAGAAAAACTATCCACAAGAAAACTATCGGGCGGCCGTCAGGACATCGGGACGCCGGGACGTCAGGAGGAAACGGGTGGGTGACTCGGTCGACCGGCACGTCGCGCTCTGGTCCAAGGAACTCGGCTGGATGGATCCGGTCAAGGAGGCGATCTTCGCGCGGCTCGCCATCCTGGCGCGGCACGCGGCCCAGGCCCGCCGGGACACCCTGGACTCCGACGGACTCAGACACTGGCAGTTCAAGGTGCTGCTCACCCTGCGCAGGCTCGGCCCGCCCTACGGGACGAGCCCGTCACGGCTCGCCGACCTGCTGGGTCTGACCCGGGGCGCGCTGTCGGCACGGCTGGGCCCGCTGGAGGACGCCGGCCTGATCACGCGCACGCACGACGCGGCCGACCGCCGCCGGGTCCACGTACGGCTCACCCCGGCGGGATACGACGCGTTCGAGCGGCACGCGGCCTCCGAAGAACATGGCGAGAACGCGCTGCTCTCAGTGCTGACAGCAGGAGAGAAGCGGACACTCGCCGACCTGCTCCGGAAGCTGGTCGAGGCCGCAGAGGCCGACCCGGACGCGACTGAGCCGAAAAGGTCCAGGTCAGCCGGGTCGTGATCCGGACCCTCGGCATACCCCTTACTGCTCTTCGTCGTCCCATGCCTGCAGCACCGTCTGGTCGACGATCTTCCCGTCGCGCAGCGACATCATCGAGTTCGCGAGCACCCTGGTGCCGTCCGCGTACTGGCAGGACTCGGTGAAGGCGACATGGTCGCCCTGGATCACACACTGTTCCAGCTTGTGTGTCATGTCGCGGCTGTAGACGTCGTCGAGCATCTCGCGGATCTGCTCGCGGCCGTGCATGACCTTGGGGTGGCTGGGCTGGGTGTTGCGGTCGACGACGCGCATTTCCGCCTCGTCCGCGTACAGCGACAGGAGCGCCGACGCGTCCTGTCCTTCGATGCCCCGGCGCAGCGCTTCGGTGTCGAAGCCGGGGCTTGCCGCAGTGCCCATGATGGACCTCCTTGTGGACCACTGGCGAAGGCCGCGGCCCGGTACGGAGCGGACCGTCGAGGGCCTCCACCTTCGAGACTCCTCCGGCACGGCGCTCGCGGCAAGCGCAGGCGGGCCGATGCGCCTGTCGGGTGAGGGGCCGGGCGCGGCCGTGTCCGTGAGTGGCCCGCCACCGTTGCTGTAGGCATGATCTCAACACGACGTATCGCCGCCGCCGTTGGCCTCGCCATCGGCGTCACGGGCCTTGCCGTACCGTCCGCGAGCGCTGCCACCACCCCGGAGACGGGAAAGGTGAACCCCATCGCGATGCTCGACTCGCTCGCGGTGAGCGACCTTCCCGCGGAGCACAAGGCCCAGATGCCGAGGGTCTCCGACCAGCTCGACAAGCTCAATGAGCTGAACGGCCTCTACCAGCTGGAGCAGCTGCACCAGGTCACCGACCTCGCCGCCCCCGCCATGGGACTGGTCGGGGCGTTCGAGTAGAGCCGTCCCGTACAGAACGGCCCGGTCCGTCGGCGTGTGCCTCGTGGGGAGGCACACGCCGACGTCGTTCTCGGCCAGGTGGTGGGGCCCCGGATGCGCGCCGGGGCGGAGCGGGTGAGGCTGAGGGCATGTCGGAACATCCCGTAGTGGTCGTGCACCCGCCGCAGGAGGAGGGCGGGCGGCGCGTGACGGTCCACGGCGAGTCGATCGGCGTCGCCATGAACCTCCCGGACGTCGTCGAGTTCCTGCGCCGCGCGGGCCTGGAGTTCGACGAGAACGAGCTCGCGGTGTCACCGCTCATCGAGTGGCGTGGCGGAGGCCCCTCCTACTGGGGGCCGGAGCCGAGCCGCCCCTGACAGCCGCGCGCGGGTGAGGGGCCGCGTACAGGGGCCCACGTCCTTCCGGAGGAGTACCTGGTCCCCGGCGACTGCCGCCACGGGACCAGGGCGAAGGCCTCCATGGGCACGATGTGCGGGGCCGCGGCGGCGCGGAGGCTGGGTGGTACCAGGAATGAGGAGGCCGTCATGAACCGCCGGATCCGCATCCGCCCCACCCGCCGCACGACCACCGCCCGAGACACGACGATCGACCGCAGGACTCCCTCGAGCCGACTCCTGCCGTACTGACCGCCGTGCCTGCCCCGGCGGACGTCAGCAGATGCTCTGGGTGCTGTCGACCAGGGTGTTGTTGTGGAACGTGGTGTTGTCACCGCAAGGGCTCTCCCGGATCGAGGAGTTGGCCACCCTCAGGTTCTGGACGGTGATGTCCGAGTTGTTCGGGAACTCCGAGCGTGCGGCCAGCCGGATCTCGCCGCCGCCCGTGACACTGCCGCTCTGGGCGGCGAGGTTCACGTTGTGGCAGTTCTCGATCAGGATCGCGTTGTTGCCGGTGTCGGAGATGGTCACGCGGTCGATGGTCGCGCCGCCGCTCTCGGAGACGCAGAAGACGCCCCGGCCGCCACCGCGCGCGACGACCTCGCCGACCCGCACGTTGGTCGGGTACCCGCTGCCGATCCGGCCGTTGCGGTTGGCCATGCGGAAGGCCGCGTAACCCGTACCGGCGCCCGCGCCGTCCGCGTCGACCTTCGTGACCGTCGCGTTGACGGTCTGGTTCAGCAGGAGACCGGACTCGCCCACGTTGCGCGCGGTGACCGTGCCGATGGTGAGGCCGTCGACCCCGTACGTCTCCACGGCGTGGCTGCTGGCCCCGGAGACGTACACGTCGTCGATCCGGACGTTGCGTGTCCACTGGCTGGTGTCGCCGCGGTTGTCGATGCGTACGCCGAGACCGCGGGAGAGGCGCATGTCGATCTGGCCGAGCACGACGTTGGTGACGTTGCGCATGAAGATGCCGTAGAGCGGGGTGCCGGTGAGGTTCAGATGCTGGACCTCGATGTCCCGGGCGCCGCGTGCGTAGACCGGGGCCTGGTCGCCGGAGCCCGAACCGGTGACGTCGATGCTGCCGCACACGTCGAGCACGGTGTAGCTCGGCAGGGAGACCCGGGAGCCGGCACCGATGGCGCCCGAGCCGCGCACCACGACCCGTTCCTTCGAAGTGCGGCCCGCCGTAAGGCTGTTGACGGCCGCCTGCATCGCGGCCCGCATGTCGGTACCGGTGTACGTGACACTGCTGCCGCGCCGGGCGGTCCAGGTGCTGCCGCTCAGCACGGCCTCGGCCTGGTACGAGCCCTCGCCGCACGCTGCCGCCGCCTGCCGCGGGGCCGCGCTCGCAGGGGCCGTGAGCAGGGCTGCCCCGGTGAGCAGGGCGGTCGCGCATGCGACGGTGACGCCGGCCCGCCTCCCGCGGGCTCTGGCGGTCGTGGGGGGTTGGGCAGCCCTGGTGGTCTGGGCGGTCTTGCCGATGAGGTGAGGTGCGGCTCTGCGTCCCATCTCGTCTTCTTCTCCTGTGTGGGGGTCCGCCGCCCGCGCGACAGCGTCGTAGCAAGCGTTTTCTGTGGCGGGCGGTGAGTGTGGCAAGGGCTTTCTGCGGCGTCAAGAGGCCGGTGTGACAAAGGAGTTGGTCACATCTCGCGACGTACGAGGAAAGCCAGCAGCTCACGCAGATCGTCGGCCGCGTGCGAAGCCGTGGGGAGGCTGTCGAGGCACGCGTGGACGTGGGCGATGTGACGATGGGCTTCGGCCAGTGCGGCGTTCCGGCCACCGGCCTCCTCGATCACGGCCGCGGCCCGGTGGGCGGTCGCGTCGTCGAGCTCTTCGGCGCCCTCCAGGAGGCGGGCGAGGGGGCGGACGGCGGCCGGGGTGTCGAGAGCCGCCAGAACCGGGAACGTCTTCTTGCGCCGACGCAGGTCGGCGTGGACCGGCTTGCCCGTGACGGCGGGGTCGCCCCAGATGCCCAGGAGGTCGTCGATCACCTGGAAGGCCACGCCGAGGTGACGGCCGGCGCGGTCGAGCGCGGTGACCGTCGCCGCCGGGGCTCCGGCGAGTACGGCACCCAGGGCGGCGGCGCAGCCCAGCAGCGCGCCGGTCTTGTGCTCGGCCATCGCCCGGTACTCGTCGGGGCCGACCGCCTCCGGGCCCGTCCAGGGGCGGGACTCGAAGAGCAGGTCGTCGGCCTGACCGCTCACGAGATCGTTGAGCGCGGTGGACAGGTGGCGGACGGCCGACGGGACGTGGCCGCCGGGCGCGGCGGCCAGGGTCTCCACGGCCAGGGCGAACAGGGCGTCCCCCGTGAGGACGGCGGGGCCCGTGCCGTACGCCTTCCAGACGGTGGGGCGGCCGCGCCGGGTGGCGTCGCCGTCCATGATGTCGTCGTGGAGCAACGAGAACACGTGCACCAGCTCCACCGCGACGGCCGCGCTCACTCCCGCACTCGCGGGTGCCCCGGCCGCCTCCGCGCCCAGGACGGCCAGGGCCTGCCGCAGCCCCTTGCCGCCCGCCGCCACGGCGGGCGCGCCACCGGCCTCGCACCAGCCGAAGGAGTACGCCGCCATCTCACCCACCCACGGGTGCAGCCGCCCGACCGCCTCGGCCAGCGCGGGGCGCACCAACGCCCGGCTGTGGTCCAGGAGTTGAACGGCCCGCTCGGCGTCGGCCGTGGCCGAGACGGGCGGATACAGCGCGGAGGTCGTCACCGTCATCGCCGAACCTCCGTGCCTGTGGGGGCGGTTGCGGGGGTGCCCGCAACCGCTGCCGTGTCCGTCTCCGCGACGGTGGTGGCCGGGGTGCCGGGAGTTGGCGTGGCGGTGGCGGTAGTGGTGGCCGTGTCCGCCGCTGCCAGGGCGGAGGAGTGCACGCTCGGCTCGTTCCCGGTCCGGGTGCCTGTGTCCGGCACCGGGGCCGTCCGGACATCCGCACCCGCATCCGCACCCGCATCCGCATCCGTATGCGTCGGGATGCCGAACTCGGCCTGTGCGCGGGCCACCATCTGCCGGGCGTGCCGCAGACCGATGCGTTCCAACACCTCGGCGAGATCGGCCAGTTCGGCGGCCGTGTCGTCGAGGTCGTGGCCCAGGTGGGCGAGGGACTTGGCGAGGCCGAGCCGGGAGAGGGCCTCCCCGCGGGGCTCGCTCATCGCGCGGAACTCCGCCAGCGCCTGGGTGTAGACGTCCCGGGCCTCCGCGTAACGCCCGTCCCGGTAAAGGACGTTGCCGCGCATCTTGTGGTTGTACGCCAGCGCGCTCGACAGGTTCATCTCCCGGCAGGTCACCTCGGCCTCGGCGAGCAGGTCGAGCGCGCGCTCGGCATCCCCGTCGCGGACGGACACGATGTCGGCCAGGCCGCGCAGCGCCCAAGCGTGGCCACGCCGGTCGTCGGCCCGCCCGGCGATCTCCGCGGCCTCCTCGAACATCGCGTACGCGGTGTCGTACGAGCCGGTGTTGCGGTGTATCTGCGCGATGCCCTCCAGGGCCCACACGGTGTGCCGCGCCTCGCCGCGTTTGCGTGCCTCGGCCAGGAGTTGCTCGTGCAGCGCGCCGACCGCCTCGTAGTCGCCCTGGATGCGGCCCGTCTCCGCCATCCCGGCGAGCGAGTAGCCGCGTACGACGATGTCGCCGCCGCGTTCGCCGAACTCGGCCGCGAGCCCCAGCAGCCGCCAGGCGAGGGGGAACGCGCCGCGCTGGCGTGCCAGTGTGCCGCCGCTCCACAGGGCCCATGCCATCGCGGCCGTGTCCCCGGCCTCCCGGGCCGCGCGGTAACTCGCCTTCCACGCGCGGTCGGCGTCGCCCACCTGCCCGAGCCGCCGGTGCGCCTCCGCGACCGCGAGACCCGAGCGCGCCACCTCTCCCCGGGCTCCGGCGCGCTCGGCGGCGGCCAACTGCTCGGTGCCCGCGGCCAGTACGTCGACCAGGGAGGAGTTCACGGACAGGGTGGTGAGCGCACCTTGGTACTCGGGTGCGAATGCCTTGCCGTACATGCGTGCCTTTCGGTCTGCCGATGCTCGAACGAGGCGGCGGGCCTGACTTCGTGTGGGTATACATGGCGTGTATACGCGATGTGTATAGTGTCCTGTTTTCCACCCCTGGGTCATGGGCCCTGGGGTGACGGGTCACCGGCGCCGCCGCGCCATTTCGTTGTCGATCAAGACGTCGGTGTCGGCGGCGGGGTTGCCTCTGCGGTGTAGATCACAGTCGGGGCGGGGCGCGGCCGTGGTGGGTCCGGGCCTCCGGCCGGATTGGCGTGACCGGCTGGAGCGATTGGTTTCTCGGGAGCGATTCGACCGATTGATCCGAAGTGTGATCCGGCGATGTCGGCGGGAGGATTCCTGAAACGTCCTGCGGTTGCGGAGAGGTAAAATCCTGTCGGCGGTTCGGGGGGAGGGTGAGTGAAAGGGAAATCCCCGTGAATGAGCCGGAGCGGTGTCCCGCGATGAAGTCAGATGTGTGGGGATTTGTTTCTCGACATCGCGCCGCGTGCTGATCTTCGGTGTGCGGTCTGACAGGGACTCGTCGTGCGGACATGTGAATTTCACAGAGTGGCGTCACACTGTCGTCCGTGTTTCACGTGGGTGAATCATGACGCTGCTTTTGGCGGACTTGCGGCGTTGTCGTCCGACTAGCGTAGTGACTGATTGCAATTGGCCGGGTTTTCGGTTCTTGAGGACCGACGGGGCCTGGCCGGTTCGATTCCACGGCGTAGCGGGAGGTCGGCGCGATGTTGACCGGCGGGTAAGTATGGCGCTAGCTTCCAACGGGTTGGTTTTCGCGTGGGAGTTTCCTCCGGCACCGCGTAGACGGTGTATGTCCGCGTGGGCCAATTCGTCGTCTCCAGGCACCCCCCACCGTGCAGTCTCACCGATTATTTCGGAGAATCATGACGTCTGCTGTGCGCGCCGAGGACATGATCATTGGAATCACCCCGTTCGGTGAACCCGAAGCCAGGCTTGCCGCCGCCGTCAGCCGTGCGGGCGGTCTAGGCGTACTTGACCTGGGGACCGGTGACCGAAGAGCCAGAGAGGCGCTGGCAGCCCTCCGGCGCTGGGCACCAGGACCGTTCGGAGTACGGGTCGGAACGCACTGCGGGATCGCTCCCGGAGAACTCGTTCCTGGGAAACTCGAACCCGGGGAATTCGCGCCTGGAAAGAAGAACGGAAAGCCGGGAAAGCTCGACGACGATGGCCTCCATACCGTCGTCCTCGGTGCGGATTCGCCATGGCAGATCGACGAGGTCACCGCGACATACCGAGTCCTGGTGGAGGTCGCGGACCTTGAGCAGGCTCTGGCGGCGGTCCGCGCCGGAGCGCACGGCCTGATCGCCCGCGGCGGCGAGAGCGGCGGCCGGACCGGCGAGCTCAGCACCTTCGTCCTGCTCCAACAGCTGCTCGCCGAGCCCGGCGTGGACCTCCCCGTCTGGGCCTGCGGCGGCATCGGCCCCCGTACGGCGGCGGCCGCCGTGGCCGGCGGGGCGGCCGGAGTGGTCCTGGACAGCCAGCTGGCGCTGCTCGCCGAGGCGAGGCTTCCGGAGCCGGCCGCCGCGGCACTGCGGTCCATGGACGGTTCGGAGACGGTCGTGGTGGGCGGACACCGGGTGCTGCACCGGCGGGGCCCGGACACCCCGCGCGTCCCGGCCGACGATCCGCCGCTCGTGTCGGGGATGCTCGGTGCCCAGGATCCGCGTACCCAGCTCCTGCCGGTCGGTCAGGACGGCTTCCTCGCCGCCCGCTTCGCGGAGCGCTGGGGCGACGCGGGCCGGACGGTCCGCGCCCTGACCACCTCCGTACGGGACGCCGTACGCGACGACGGGCCGGGCGGCGCACTGCGTCCCGGGTCCCCGATGAGCCGGGCGCTCGGCACGCGTGTGCCCGTCGCCCAGGGGCCGATGACCCGGGTCAGCGACCAGGCGCGGTTCGCCGCCGCCGTCGCCGGGGACGGCGCCCTGCCGTTCGTCGCGCTGGCCCTCGCGAGCGGCGAGCAGACGCGTGCGGTCCTGGAGGAGACCCGAGCCGCCGTGGCCGACCGGCCGTGGGGTGTCGGCGTGCTCGGCTTCGCACCCGAGGAGACCAGAAACGCCCAGCTCGAAGCCGTACGGGAGCTGCGGCCCACGCACGCGATCATCGCGGGCGGACGACCGTCCCAGGCCGAGGCGCTGGAGCGGGCGGGGATCAGGACCTTCCTGCATGTGCCCTCGCCGGGACTGCTCCGCCAGTTCCTCGACGCCGGAGCCCGCCGGTTCGTCTTCGAGGGCTCCGAATGCGGCGGCCACGTCGGACCGCGCGCGAGCTTCCCCCTGTGGGAGGCCCAACTCGCCGTACTGGAAGACTTCTTGGACGGGGCGGACGCCGAAACGGCCGAACGCGTCGAGGTGTTCTTCGCGGGCGGCGTCCACGACGAGCGCTCGTCGGCGATGGTCGCCGCGCTCGCCGCTCCACTGACCGCGCGCGGGGCCGCCGTCGGCGTCCTGATGGGCACCGCCTATCTGTTCACCGACGAAGCGGTGGAGTGCGGGGCGGTTCAGCCACTCTTCCAGCGGCATGTCATGGCCGCGACACGCACCGCGCTGCTGGAGACCGCGCCCGGCCACGCGACCCGCTGTGTGCCCAGCCCGTTCAGCGAGAACTACCGGGAGTTCGAGGCGGAGTTGCGCGAGCGCGGCGTGCCCGAGCGGCGGATCTGGGAGGAACTGGAACGGCTCAACGTCGGGCGGCTGCGCATCGCCAGCAAGGGGATCGAGCGGGACGCCACCGGTGAACTGGCGGCCGTGGCCGAGGAACGCCAGCTCTCCGAGGGCATGTTCATGGCCGGGGAAGTGGCCGTGCTGCGCTCGGCGGCCACCACGATCGGCGCGCTGCACGGCTCGGTCACCACCGGCGCGGCGGGATTCCTCGCCGCCCGCGCGGCCCTGCTCCGGGAACGCCTCGGGATGGACACGATCGAGGAGCCCGCGGTGCCCCAGCCGCTGGACGTCGCCGTGGTCGGCATGGCCTGCATGTTCCCGGGAGCCCCCGACCTCGCCGCCTACTGGGCGAACATCCTCGGCGGCCACGACGGCGTCGGCGAGGTCCCCGCCGACCGCTGGGACCCCGCCGTGCACTACTCGGACGACGCGAAAGGCGCCACCCCCTCCAAGTGGGGCGGTTTCCTGCCGCGGATCCCCTTCGACCCGCTGCGCTACGGCATCCCGCCGACCTCGCTGGGCAGCATCGAACCCGTACAGCTGCTGGCACTCGAGGCCGCGCGACGGGCACTGGAGGACGCCGGATACGGGGAGCGGGGCCGGGGCTTCGACCGGTCGCGGACCTCCGTGGTCTTCGGCGCCGAAGCGGGCAGCGACCTCTCCAACGCCGCCACCCTGCGCGCCGTACTGCCGTCCTTCTACGGGGAGATACCCGGCGGTCTGGACGGGCAACTGCCCCGGCTCACCGAGGACTCCTTTCCCGGCATGCTGGCCAACGTCATCTCAGGGCGGATCGCCAACCGGCTGGACCTGGGCGGCGCCAACTACACGGTCGACGCGGCGTGCGCGTCGTCGCTGGCCGCCGTCGACGTGGCGTGCAAGGAACTCGTCGGCGGTACGAGTGACGTGGTGCTGTGCGGGGGCGCCGATCTGCACAACGGCATCAACGACTACGTCCTCTTCTCCTCCGTGCACGCGCTCTCCCCGACCGGCCGGTCGCGGGCCTTCGACAGCTCGGCGGACGGGATCGCCCTGGGCGAGGGCATCGCCTGTGTCGTACTCAAGCGGCTCTCGGACGCCGAACGGGACGGCGACCGGATCTACGGCGTGATCAAGGGAGTCGGCAGCTCCAGCGACGGCCGCTCGCTCGGCCTGACGGCACCCCGCCCCGAGGGGCAGCGCGCCGCGCTGGAGCGGGCCTACCGCAACGCGGGGATCTCACCGGCCGACGTCGGCCTGGTCGAGGCCCATGGCACCGGGACCGTGGTCGGTGACCGTACCGAACTGACCGTTCTCAGCGAGGTGTTCACCGAGGCCGGGGCCGAGTCGGGTGGCTGCGCGCTCGGTTCGGTCAAGTCGCAGATCGGGCACACCAAGTGCGCCGCCGGTCTCGCGGGTCTGATCAAGACCGTGCTGTCCCTGTACACGGGAGTCAAGCCGCCCACCCTGCACATGAAACGGCCGAACCCGGCCTGGCAGGAGGAGAGCAGCCCGTTCGTCTTTCACGCGCGGCCACGGCCCTGGGCGGTCCCGGCCGATGAACGGGTCGCCGGGCTCAGCGCGTTCGGCTTCGGCGGGACCAACTTCCATGTGGTGCTCGGCGCCCACTCGGCCGCCGAACCGCCCGCCCACGGCCAGGACAGCTGGCCCGCCGAGTTGTTCACCTTCCGCGGTACGGATCCGGCGGTGGCCCGGCGAGCCGTCGAGGAGGTACTCAAGGCCGCCGAGACCGACGGCCGCCCGTGGCGCCTGCGCGACCTCGCGCTGAGCGCGTCCCGCCGTGCCGACGCCCGCCACGAACCGGTCCAGGTGGCCGTCGTCGCCACCGACGTAGACGGACTGACCGGCCAACTGCGCCGGGCTCTGGCGGGCGAGCACGATCCGGCCGGTGGCATCCACCTCGCGGACGCCGGACGAGCCCCGGCCGGCGGAAGCGAGCAGGGGAACGCGAGCGCGGGGCAGGCGGGTTCGGACGCGGGGCAGGCGCAGCCCGGTCCGCGTCGACCGGCGGCTGCCGACGGCAAGGTCGCGTTCCTCTTCCCGGGCCAGGGCAGCCAGCGGCCCGGGATGCTCGCGGACGTGTTCATCGCCTTCCCCGAACTCCAGCACTACCTGCACCTCGGCCGCGAGCACGCCGACGCGCTGTACCCGCCCGCCGCCTTCGACACGGCTGCCCGGGAGCGCCAGCGGGCCGGGATCACCGACACCCGGGTCGCCCAGCCCGCGCTGGGCATCGCCGGACTCGCCGCCCACGCGCTGCTCACCGCGGCCGGGGTCCACCCGGACATGGCGGCCGGACACAGCTACGGCGAGCTGGTCGCCCTCTGCGCGGCGGGCGCGATCACACCGGAGGCGCTCCTTGAGCTGAGCGCCGAGCGGGCGGCGGCGATCCTCTCGGCCGTCGGCGAGGACCCCGGAACCATGGCGGCGGTCGCGGCCGGTGCCGAAGATGTCGAACGGGCACTTCGCGAGACAGATGCCCCCGAGACGGTTGTCGTCGCCAACCACAACTCGCCCCGGCAGACGGTGATTTCCGGACCGACGGAGGCGATGGCCACCGCTGTGCGGCTGCTGCGAGCGGCGGGGCACCGCGCCGAACGCATCCCTGTCGCCTGCGCCTTCCACAGTCCGGTGGTGGCCGCAGGTGGAGTGCGGTTCGCCGAGTCACTCGCGAGCCGGCCCGTGCGTCCGCCCGAGTTCCCGGTGTGGTCCAACCGCACCGCGGCCCCGTACGGCGACCACGCCGACGAGATCCGCGCGGAACTCGCCGCCCAGATCGGCGCCCCGGTCGGATTCGTCGCACAGATCGAGGCCATGTACGAGGCCGGGGCGAGGATCTTCGTCGAGGCCGGCCCCGGCTCCGTACTCACCCGGCTGGTCACGCAGATCCTCGGCGACCGCCCGCACCGCACCGTCGCGTGCGAGCCGCGCCACGACAGCGGACTGCGTGGCTGGCTCGACGCGCTGGCCCAACTGGCAGTGGCGGGGCTGCCGGTACGCACCGGATGGCTGTTCCAGGGACGCGACGCCGCCGACGCGACCCGGACCCCGGAACCCAAACGGCCCGGCTGGACGGTCGACGGGCAGCTGGTCCGTACGGCCGCCGGAGAACTCCTCCCCGGTGCCCTCGCACCGGCCCGACGCGTTGTGGAGACGACAGTGACGACGAGCCACTCGAACCACGCGAGCCACGGAGACGGCGTCCCGGCCGACAAGGACGCGCTGATCGTCGAATATCTGCGCACCAGCCGGGAGATGGTGGCCGCCCAGCGGGACGTGCTGCTGACCTACTTGGGGGCCACGGCGGGGGAGTGGGTTCCCGGGCCCGGCGCACCCGTCGCGCCCGCAGCGGTCGCCACCCACCAGCAGGCCGTACCGGCCGCTGAGCTGCCCGTGGCCCAACTGCCGGTTCCGGGGCGGGAGATGGCGGCAGCGCCCGCCTCCGCCGAGACGCCCGCCACCGAGGCGGTCACAGCAGGGGCCACGGCAGCCGTCACGGAAGCGGACGTCCTGGCGGTCGTGCTGGAGATCATCAGCGAGCGCACCGGCTATCCCGTGGACATGATCGAGCCCGATCTCGACCTGGAGGCCGACCTCAGCATCGACTCCATCAAGCGGGCCGAAATCGCCGGTGAACTGGCCAGGCGCCTGGGCGCCGGGGGCGGCGTGGACATTGCCGGGCTGGACGACGCGGAACTGGAGGACCTGGCGAAGGCCCGTACGGCCGCGTCGGTGACGGGCTGGCTCGCCGCACGCCTCGTGGGGCCCGCCGAACCCTCCGCCAGCGTGGCTCCGACTCCGGGTACGGCTCCGAGTACGCCTCAGACTCCGAGTACCGCTCCGCGTACGACCGGACAGCCGGAGGTGCTACGCGACGGTGCGGCGGTCGGGCAGACCGAGACGCCGCAGTCGCTGGAGGTCACCGGCGAGGCGCCGAAACGGTTTCAGCTCCGGCCCGTGCTCCTGGAGCAGCAGGACGGTGACGGTTCGGCGGAACCGTCCGCCGTACTGGCCGGAAAGCGGTTCGTCCTCCTCGGCGACGAGAGCGGGGATGTGTCCCAGGAGGTCCACGCCCGGCTTGCGGGGTACGGAGCCGACGCCGTGGTCCTCGGCCCGGAGCACCTGCTGACCGAGGCGGACGGCCGGGTGGACGGGGTGCTGTATCTCGACTCCCTCGCCGATTCCTCGTCACCGGTGCTGCCTCACGCATTCCCCGTGTTCCAGGCAGCCCTGCGCCGGGGCCCGCGCTGGCTGCTCGCCGCCCGGCCCGCCGACGGGGTCTCCCCGGACTCCCCGGACTCCCCGGGCCTCCGGTCGGCAGGGCTGCACGGCCTGTTCCGTACGGTCGCACGCGAGTACCCGGAGACCGTCGCGCGGGTCGTCGACCTCGAAGACACCACGCCGTCCGCGGTCGCCGACGCGCTGCTGGCCGAAGTGCTCGCGCCCGACCCGGCTCCGGTCGTCCTGCGCACGGCGGCCGGTCGCCATGGACTGGACCTCGTGGAGACGCCGTTGGGCCCCCTCGGCACCACCGGCGCCGGACCGGCGGGTGACGGGGCCGCCGAGGCCGCCGCCATCGGTCTCGACCGGGACTCCGTGGTGCTGCTGGTCGGCGGGGCCCGCGGCATCACCGCGACCTTCGCCACCGCGCTCGCCGCGGCTTCCCGGTGCCGTATCGAACTGCTCGGCCGGACTCCGGCGCCGACCGGACCCGAGGCCCCGGACATCGCCGCCGCGGTGGACCGCGCCGCTCTGCGTACGGTGCTCGCCGCCCGTGCGGGCGGTGGAGTGACGCCCGCCGACATCAACCGCGAAGCCGAACTCGTCCTGGCCCAGCGGGAGATCACAGCCACGTTGGCCGAGCTGACGGCGCTCGGCAGTACGGCCCGCTACCACTCCGTGGACTTCCGGGAGCCGGACGCCGCGCTCCAGGCGGTGAAGGAGATCCACGCCGAGCACGGCCGGCTCGACGGTGTCGTCTACGCGGCCGGAGTGATCGAGGACCGGCTGATCGCCGACAAGACCGCCGAGTCCTTCCGGCGCGTGTACGACACGAAGACGAGCGGCGCGGAGACCCTGCTGACAGCGCTGGAGGAGTTCCCGAACGGGCCCGCGTTCGCCGTCCTGTTCGGCAGCGTCTCGGCCGTCCTCGGCAACCGCGGCCAGGTCGACTACGCGGCCGCCAACGACGCCCTGCAGAGCCTCGGCCAAGACTGGGCCGCCCGCACCGGTCACCGTGCCCTGACCGTGCACTGGGGACCGTGGGCACCGACCGGCGGTCACGCCGGAATGGTGACCCCGGAACTCGGACGCGAGTACGCCAGGCGCGGGATCAAGCTGATCGACCCCGAGGAGGGCACCGCGGCGCTGCTGCGTGAACTCGCCTGGGGCGACGAGTCGGCCGGAGCCGTCGTCTACACCTCGTCTGGCTGGTGACATGAGCGACCTGACGGATCGAGCGGACCGGGATCAGGCGCGACGGGTTCAGGCGCAACGGGATCAACTCGGCCGGGATCAATTGGGCCGGGATCAGTTGAGGGGGCGTCAACTTCCGTCCCCCGTCGCCATCGTGGGGATGGCGGTGCTGCTGCCCGGCGCCGCCGACCTCGACGCGTACTGGCGGAATCTCCTGGCGGGCACGGACGCCATCACCGACGTACCCGACGGGCGGTGGGACGCCGACTACTACCGCCCCGGCTCCGCGACCGGGCCGGCCGTCGCCGACCAGGTGTACTGCCGGCGTGGCGGCTTCGTCGACGGGCTCGCCGACGTGGAGGTCACCCGGTTCGGGATCATGCCCAACTCGGTGCCCGGCACCGAACCCGACCAGCTCATCGCGCTGAACGTGGCCGCCGCCGCCCTCGCCGACGCGGGAGGCGAGGATCGGCTGCCCGACCGGCACCGCATCGGCGTCGTCCTCGGCCGGGGCGGTTACCTCACCCCCGGTCTGGTCCGGCTCGACCAACGGGTCCGCACCGCCGGTCAACTCGTACGCACGCTCGGCGAGTTGCTGCCCGACCTGGACGCCGGCCAACTCGACCGGGTCCGGGCGGCGTTCATCGAGCGACTCGGGCCCGACAGCCCCGAGTCCGCCATCGGCCTGGTGCCCAACCTCGCGGCCTCGCGTGTCGCCAACCGCCTCGACCTGCGTGGCCCCGCCTACACCGTGGACGCCGCCTGCGCGTCGTCGCTGGTCGCCGTCGACCAGGCGGTGAGCGAACTCGCGTTAGGACGTTGTGACTTGATGCTCGCCGGGGGAGTGCACCACTGCCACGACATCACGCTCTGGAGCGTCTTCTCCCAACTCCGCGCACTCTCCCCGAGTCAGCGGATCCGCCCCTTCCACCGCGACGCCGACGGCATCCTGATCGGCGAGGGCACCGGCGTGGTGGTGCTCAAGCGACTGGCGGACGCCGAACGCGACGGCGACCGGATCTACGCGGTCATCCGGGGCACCGGCGTGGCGAGCGACGGCCGCGCCGCCGGTCTCGTCAACCCCGACCCCGGCGGCCAGGCCCACGCCGTACGCCAGGCCTGGCGAGCCGCGGGCCTCGATCCCGCCGAGGCCGGGTCCATCGGTCTTCTGGAAGCCCACGGCACCGCGACCCCGGCCGGCGACGCGGCCGAACTGAGCACCCTGGCCGAGGTGTTCGGCCCCGGCGCGGACGGCGACCCCGCGGTGATCGGTTCCGTAAAGTCGATGATCGGACACACCATGCCCGCCGCCGGAGTGGCCGGCCTGGTGAAGGCGGCCCTCGCCGTCCACCACGGGATGCTCCTGCCGACACTCCACTGCGACGACCCGCACCCCGCGCTCGCGTCCACCCGTTTCCGTCCACTGGAGACGGCGACGCCCTGGGAGACCGGCCCCGAGCAGCCGGTGCGCCGGGCGGCCGTCAACGCGTTCGGCTTCGGCGGGATCAACGCCCATGTCGTACTGGAGGAGGCACCCGGCGTACGGGCCACTCGGTACGCGGCGGCCGCTTCCCCGTCCCCGCCGGCGCCCGAGTCCGAGCCTGAGCCCGCGTCATCGTCTCCGTCCCCTTCCGGGACTGTCGCCGCCACGGCCGCCGCCACCGTCTCCGTCGCAGAGCAGGAGCAGGTGCTCCTGCTCGCCGCCGACAGCCCCGAGCGCCTCGCCGCTCTGTTGGAGGCCGACGACTCGGCCGTGCTCGCGGCCGGTCTCGACACCGGCCGGACCCATCCGGACGCGGGCCGGGCCCGGCTCGGCATCGTCGCCCCCACCGCCAAGCGGCTCGCGCTGGCCCGCCGGGCGGTCGCCAAGGGACGCGCCTGGCACGGCCGCAGCGACGTCTGGTTCACGCCGAGTCCGCTGCTCGGCGGCGGAGACGAGACGCAGCTTGGTGGCGGAGACGAGAACAACAAGTGCGGCAAGCTGGCCTTCGTCTTCCCGGGACTCGAAGGCGACTTCGATCCCCAAGTCGACGACGTCGCCGCCCACTTCGGCCTTCCCCACATCCCAGGTCCCACCCCGAGCAACGAGCAGGCGGCCCGGGTCTCGGACGTGGGCCGCCACGGATTCGGTGTAGTCGGTGTCGGCCGGCTGCTCGACGGCGCGCTGCGCCGCATGGGCGTCGTCCCGGACGCGGTGGCCGGGCACAGCGTCGGCGAGTGGACGGCGATGGTGGCCGCCGGGATGTACGCCGGCGACGAAGTGAGCGACTTCATGGCGTCGTTCGACCCAGACGCGCTGACCGTCCCGGGCCTGTCCTTCGCCGCTCTCGGCGCCCCCGCCGGACGTGTCCAGGAGACCCTCGACGACGGGTGGACGGACGCCGGGATCGTCCTCTCCCACGACAACGCGCCCAACCAGTCGATGGTGTGCGGACCGCACGACGCGGTGGAGGAGTTCGTACGCTCCTTCCGCGCCCGGGGCGTGCTCAGCCAGGTGCTGCCCTTCCGGTCCGGCTTCCACACACCGATGCTGAAGCCCTACCTCGCACCCATCGAGGAAGCGGCGAACCGCTTCCGGCTGCATCCGCCGACCGTGCCCCTGTGGTCGGGAACGACCGCGGCGCCGTTCCCCGCCGAAGAGGCCGCCGTACGCGACCTGTTCGTCAGACACCTGCTGGAGCCGGTCCGCTTCCGGCAGTTGATCGAGGCCATGTACGCGGCGGGCCATCGCGCCTTCGTCCAGGTCGGCACCGGACAGCTCGGCTCACTCGTCGGAGACACACTGAGCGGGCGCGATCACCTGGTCGTGGCCGCCAACTCGCCCCACCGCAGCGGCCTCGCACAGCTCCGCCGCGTGGCGACGGCGCTGTGGACCGCGGGCGCGGCGGTCGCGCCCTCGCTGCCACCGTCCGCGGTCCGCTCCGCAAGTCCTCCCACTCCCTCCATTTCTCCCTCCACTACTTCCTCCGCTCCTACCGCCGGTTCCTCCGCACGCTCGGCGGAGTCCGTCGACTCGCCGCGCCCCGCGCCGACGGCCCGGCCGACCGTCCGCCTCGACCTCGGCGGGGCGCTCGTCTCGCTCGACGGCCCGGCCCTCACGCAGCTGCGCGCCGAGCTGCGCGGCACACCGGCGCCGAGCGAGGCCACCACCCCCACGGCGGTCGCCGAAGGCCCGTCGGCCCTGGACGCCCTCGCCGCGCGCATGCCGGTCGCCGCCGAGCTGAGCGCGCTGTTACGGGACACGGCCGACACGGCCGCCGCACTGATCACGGCAGGCAGCCACCACTCCGGCCCTCCCACGGCCCCTCCTCCTGCCCACACCCTGACGCCTTCTCCGGTCCGCGCCCCGGCCCGGGCAGCCCCTCCCACCCGAGCCCCCGCCCGCACGTCCCCCACTGCCGGGCCACCCGCACAGGAATGGCGCACCACCGTCCGCGTATCCCCGGAAGCGATGCCGTACCTCCTCGACCACTGCTTCTTCCCGCAGCGGCCCGGCTGGCCGGACGTGGCAGATCGCTGGCCGGTCGTTCCCGCGACCACGATCGTTCACCACATCATGGAGGCGGCCCAGGACGCGGCCCCCGGCATGCTGGCGGTCGCCGTGCACGGGGCCCGGTTCGACCAGTGGCTCACCGCCACCCCGGCAGTCGAGGTACCGGTCGCCGCCGTCCCCGACGGCCCCGGCCGCCTCGCGGTCTCCTTCGGCCCCCGGGCCCGTGCGGTGGTCGAGCTGGCGGGCCGCTATCCGCAGGCACCCCCGACTCCGTGGCGTGCGGACCCCGCTTCCGAACGAGCCCCGGACCACACCGCGGCCCAGCTCTACGCCGAGCGCTGGATGTTCCACGGCCCCGCGTTCCAAGGGGTCACCGAACTCACCGCGATCGGCGACAGCCACGTACGAGGCGTGATCAGCACACCGCCGGCCCCCGGTGCCCTGCTCGACAACGTGGGCCAGCTCCTCGGCTACTGGATCATGGCGACCCGTACGGAACGGACCGTCGTGTTCCCCGTCCAGCTGCGGCACATGCGGTTCTACGGGCCGCACCCGAGCCCCGGCACCGACGTGGCCTGCCTGGTGAGGATCACTTCTCTCACCGACACCGTGCTCGAAGCCGACGTCCAGCTGGTCGTCGCGGGTCAGGTGTGGGCGGAGCTCACGGGCTGGCAGGACCGCCGTTTCGACAACGACCCGCAGACCAGGCCCGTAGAGCGTTTCCCCGAGCGCAACACCCTCTCCCAGGCGCGGCCCGGCCGCTGGTCCCTGCTCCACGAGCGCTGGCCCGACCTCGCCTCGCGTGACCTGATCATGCGCAACTCCCTGAGCGGCGAGGAGCGTTCGGAGTACGAGCGGCACGCTCCCCGGGGGCGCAGACAGTGGCTGCTCGGCCGGATCGCCGCCAAGGACGCCGTACGGCAGTGGCTGTGGGACCACGGCGAAGGACCGGTCTTCCCGGCCGAGATCCGGGTGCGCAACGAGGAGTCGGGACGGCCGTACGTCACCGGGCTGCACGGCCGGACCCTGCCCCCGCTGGACATCTCGCTGGCCCACCGCGCGGAGGCCGGGGTCGCGATCGTACGGCCGCACAGGCCCGGGCCGGGGCCGGGCATCGACATCGAAGAGGTCGTCGAGAGGGACGCGGGGACCCTGGCCGTCGCTCTCGACGAGGACGAGCTGAAGCTGCTGAGCGCCCGATGCGCCGCCACCGGCGAAGCGGAGGCGCTGTGGTTCACCCGGTTCTGGGCGGCCAAGGAAGCGGTCGCCAAGGCCGAGGGCACCGGCTTCCGCGGACGCCCCCGGGACTTCACCGTGCTCGAAGCGACGACCGGAGACGCCGGGGACGCCGGAGACACCGGGGTCCGGCTGTTGGTCTCGGGGCGCCTCGAACGCGCGTACACCGTGCACTGCGAGCGGACCGGCAACCCGCCCGGACTCCCGGACAGGGACTACGTCGTGGCCTGGACGACCGGACCGACGGACCAGGAACCGACGGACCAAGAACCGACGGACCAAGAGGAGAGCGATCGATGAACCCGAGTCAGCCGACCGGTGCGACCGGCGCGACCGGTGGCGAACGCGTGCGCGCGGACGAGGAGTCGGTCCTCGCCGACCTCACCGGCATGCTCGCGACGCTCCTCGACGAGTACGGCCTCGACGACGCCGAGGTCCGCATGGAGACCACGTTCAACCGCGATCTGGAACTGGAGAGCATCGACCTCGTGACCCTGGCGGGCCTCCTGGAGGAGCGGTACGGGGAACGGGTCAACTTCGCCGAGTTCCTGGCCGGTATGGAGTTCGACGAGATCATCGAACTCACCGTCGGCAGGCTCGTCGAGCATGTCGTGCGGAGCCTCGAAGCGGCGGAGGCGGTCTGAGCCATGGCGATGGTCGACACCGGCGACGTCCGGCTGCATGTCCAGCGGATGACTCCCAAGGGAGGGCGTCCCGTCACCGCGACCGCGGTTCTCGTCCACGGTCTGCTCACCGACAGCCTGGCCAGCTACTACTTCACCCTGGCACCGGTGTTCGCGGTGTCCGGCATCGACGTGATCATGTACGACCTGCGCGGCCACGGCCGCAGCGGGCGCCCGGAGAGCGGCTACCGCCTCGACGACCACCTCGACGACCTGGAAGCGCTGCTCGACCGGCTGGAGGTGACGGGACCGGTCCAACTCGTCGGCAACTCCTTCGGCGGGTCCGTCGCCTTCGGCTATGCCGCCCGTCACCCGGACCGGGCGGCCGGTGTCTCCCTGATCGAATCGGAGCCGGCGACCGCGGGCTGGGCGGCGACCATGGACGGGGTGCTGCGGCAGGTGCTGACCGAGCTGGCGCACAACGAGGCCGCCGCGCTGGCCTGGATCACCGCCAACCGCAGCCAGAACACCGCCCGCCTGGCGAAGGGCGCGGCCCGCCTGGCCCGCGAGACCACCCTCGCCCGGGACATCCCGGTCAGCACGGTGCTGACCGAGGACCAGATCCGGTCCGTACGCTGCCCGGTACTCGCCCTCTACGGTGGCGAGTCGGCCCTCGTCGGGCGGGCACCGTGGCTGGAGTCGCTGCTGCCCGACTGCCGGACCGTCGTGGTGCCGGGGCACGAGCACTCCGTTCTCGTCGAGGCGCCGGGAGCGGTCGGCGGCCATATCCTCTCCATGATCCACGGGGAGGCGGACGAGCGGGGTGCGGCCGGGCAGGGCGTGGCCGAGTTCGCGAGGGTCGAGGGCCGGTGAGCGGCTTCCTGTTCGTCGTGCCGCCCCTGGTCGGCCACATCAACCCGACGGTGGGCGTGGCGGCGGAACTGACCGCGCGGGGACACCGGGTGGCCTGGGTCTCCGCGGATCCGGGGCTCGTCCGGCGGCTCGCGGGGGTCGAGGCAGCGGTGTTCCCGTGCGTTGGACCGGTCCTGACAGGGGAGGACGGAGTCCGGCCGGCTGAACTCCGCGGCCCGGAGGCGCTGAAGTTCCTGTGGGAACGGTTCCTGGTGCCGCTGGCCGAGGCGATGGCCCCCGGAGTGCGGGCGGCCATCGGGGAGTTCGGCCCCGATGTCGTCGTCGCCGACCAGCAGGCCTTCGCCGGAGGGCTGGTCGCCGAGCGGCTGCGGGTGCCGTGGGCCACCTCGTCCACCACCTCCGCCGAGTTCACCTTCGCCGACGCGCTGGCGGGCATGCCCAAGGTCGCGGACTGGCTCGACGCCCTGCTCCACGATCTGCGCGGCCGTATCGGTGATCCCTCGGGCACGGCCGACCCCCGGTTCTCGCCGCACCTGGTGCTCGCGTTCAGCACGCCGGAGCTGGTCGGCGCAGGCGCAGGCGCAGGTGCCGGGTCCGGGTCCGGGTCCGGGTCCGGGTCCGGGTCCGGTGGAGAGTCCGGGGCCGGGTCCGGTGACCGGATCCGCTGGGTCGGTCCCTCGATGGCGCCTCGGCCGTCCGCTGCCGACTTCCCCTGGACCTGGCTCGACCCCGCCCGTGCCACGGTGCTCGTGACCCTCGGCACCGCCAACACCGATGTCGGGGCCCGGTTCCTCGCCGAGTGCCACGACGCCCTGCGCTGCCGTGCCGATCGGATACAGGCGGTGATCGTCGATCCCGCGAACGTGCTCGGCGTGCACGCGGACCGGGACGACAAGGACATACTGATCCGTTCCTCGGTCCCTCAACTCCCGCTCCTCGAACGGGTCGACGCGGTCGTCTGCCACGCGGGACACAACACCGTGTGCGAGGCGCTGTGGCACGGCGTCCCCCTCGTGGTGGCCCCCATCCGTGACGACCAGCCCGTCGTGGCCGGGCAGGTCGTCGACGCGGGAGCGGGCATCCGGGTCAGGTTCGGTCGGGTCACCGCGCCCAGGCTCGGCGCGGCGATCGACGCCGTGCTCCACGAACCCGGCCACCGCGCCGCAGCCGAGCGGATCCGTACCGCGTTCCGGGCCGCGGGCGGTGCCCGCGTGGCGGCAACTCACCTCGAAGAACTGGCCGTCGGCACGCCCTCCAAGGAGGCCCCATGAGCGACGAAGAACACGAACCACGACGGACGGACGACGAGCGGACGCCGAGCCGCGCCGAGCAGGACAAGGACAGCGAGCCGATGCCGAATCGCACCGAACAGGTCGCCGCGCTGCGCCCCGTCTACGAGGCCGACCTGGCCCGCGGCCTTGGCCGCTTCTTCGAACCCCGGCGCTCCGACTGCCCCTGGTGCGGCTCGGCACGGCTGAAGACGCGGCTGCGCACCACCGACCTGCTCCAGCACAAGCCGGGCCATTTCGTCCTCGACCGCTGCCAGGACTGCAGGCACACCTTCCAGAACCCCCGACTGAGCGCCGAGGGGCTGGAGTTCTACTACCGCGACTTCTACGACGGACTGGGGGAGAAGCAGCTCGGCAACACCTTCGGAGGCCGGACCGCGATGTACCGGCAGCGCGCGGAGTCCCTGCTGCCGTTCGCCGCGACGCCCAAGAACTGGCTGGACGTCGGCACCGGCCACGGCCACTTCTGCGAGTCGGCGCGGACCGTCTACCCCGGCACGACCTTCGACGGGCTCGACTTCACCGACGGCGCCGAACTCGCCGAGCGCGCAGGGCGGGTGGAGCGGGGCTACCGCGGCAGCTTTCCCGCGCTGGCGCCGGAACTCGCCGGCCGCTACGACGTGGTGAGCATGTTCCACTACCTGGAGCACAGCACGGAGCCCGGCCGCGAACTGGAGGCCGCGCACCGGGCGATACGCCCCGGCGGCCATCTGCTCATCGAGGTCCCCGATCCCGACAGCCGCTTCGCCCGTCTCCTCGGCCGCTGGTGGCTGCCCTGGCTCCAGCCGCAGCACCTGCACCTCGTCCCGGTCGAGAACCTGCGGCGCAGACTGACCGACCTCGGCTTCACGGTGGTGGCGGAACAGCACGCCGAGCCCCACGACCCGGTCGACCTCCTCGCGGGCGTCTGGCTGGCCCTCGACACGGCCGCTCCCCGCGAGGACCTGCCATGGCTGCCACACCCGCCGAACCGCCTACGGCGAACGCTGCGCACCACGATGCTGATCGCCGGTGTGCCCTTCCTGATCCTGGGCACCCTGCTGGACCGGTTCGTGATCAAACGCCTGTCGCACCGGCTGGGTCTGTCCAACGCCTATCGGCTCCTGGCGCGGCGCGACTGAAGCGGCTGAAGTGGCTGAGAGCGGTGCCAACGTGCTCACCTCACGGCACGGCCGTCCTCAACGGCCCTCCAGGATCCCCCGTGCGAACGCCGCCTGGCCCACGTGCTGCAGGTCGTCGGCCAGGACGCTGACCAGGCGGGCGCCCAGCGTGACGGCCGGGGACCAGTTCTCGTCGACGATCCGGTCCAGGTCGTCGGCGCGCAGCTCGCGCAGGGCGGCCAGGGTCTGCTCGTGGACGGCGTCGTAGTAGCCGAGCAGCAGGTCGCCCGAGTCGACCTGGACCTTGGCGACCTGCCGCGGGGTGTGGCCGTAGCCCGTGTCCCGGCCGGGCAGGCCCAGGGCGAAGCGGTCCGGCCAGTCCTGCGACAGCCAGACCTGCTTCAGGCCGAAGGCGTCGGCGACGTGGTCGTCCTGGACACGGGTGAGATGCCAGACCAGCCAGGTGATCGAGTTGGTCCGGTCGTCGAGGCGTGCGTTGAGCTCGTCGGGGGCGAGGCCGTCGACTGCGGCATGGACCTCTTCCCGGATGCGACCGTACGCGTCGACGAGAACGTCCTTGGCGTGCATGGGCTCCTCCACGCTCTCCGCGGGTTCCTGTCCCTGCCCAGTGTCCCCCGCGGACCCGCCGAGCGCGCCGCGCCAAGGAGGTAGCCGGTCAGTGCCAGCCGGAGTACGGCTCCTCGACGAGCTTGAACACCGGTTCGCGGCGGACCGGGTCCAACGCCGTGGTGAGCTGGACGCGGTCGCCGGTACGGATCGCTATGAGCGGTCCCGTGACCCGGCCCCGGACGGTGAAACCCTCCGCCATCTCGACGAGCGACACATTGCGCGCGCCCGGAGTGTTGCGCTGGACGACGGTGGCGTGGCGGACGACTCCCAGGCCCGCACTGCGCTCCGTGCGCAGGTCGCTGCCCTGGCAGACCGGGCAGAGCAGCCGGTGGAACATGGCGGTCCCGCACCAGCGGCAACGCTGGTAGAGGAGCCCTTCCTCGGCGGCCGGGGCGGTGGTCGTCGTCTCCGGGTCGAGTACGCCCGTCGTGGTCCCGCTTCCTCGGTGGAACACGATGTCATCTCCCTGCGCTGGGCCGGAATCTGAAAAAGTGCGCGGAGCGCCGTGCACGACGTCAGAATATGGCACGCAGTGTCATGCGTAAAGGCACTCAGTACCCTCAATCACTCGGGATCTCGGCCGAGAGCCGTCTCGACCTCCTGGACGACCCGCCACATCGGCGCACCGCGCCTGGAGATGACGACGACCACGTCGTCGTCCGTCGGCTCCTTCGTTGGCTCGTCGGCCGGCTGTTGTGCCGGTCCGACGGGTCCGGGGTCCGGGCCGAAGACCCGCTGGACATGGGCGAGCGCGTGGTCGACCTCCGCGCTCGCGTCGCTCTGGCCGTCCGAACGCAGCCAGGAGCGCAGCCCGTTGTTGTGTGCGGCGACCACGGCCGCGGCGATCACGTCGGCCCGCAGCGTTCCGTCACGACGACCGGCGAAGCGCCCGCGCAGATACTCGGCGAGCGCGCGCTCGTACCGCCAGACCACCGACAGTTCGTACGTCCGCAGTCCCGGGACCTTCTTGGTCAGGCGGTAGCGCTGGACCGAGAAGGTCGGGTTCTCGGCGTACATGCGCAGTACGACGCGAGCGGCGTCGCATACCCGGGCCACCGGGTCGTTCGCGTTCCGGCCGCCGCTGTTGACGTCGTCGGTGGCGAGGAAGTCGTTCATCTCGGCCAGACAGCGCTCGTGGTCCGGGAAGACCACGTCCTCCTTGGACGGGAAGTACCGGAAGAAGGACCGCCGTCCGACCCCCGCGAGAGCCACGATCTCGTCGACGGTGGTCTGCTCGTACCCCCGCTCCAGGAACAGCTGGAACGCCGCCGCGACGAGGGAGTCCCGCATCGGCGGCTTCGGAGGTGCCACGTCGGCCGCCTGGTCAGGGCGGGGTGCCTCGCTCATGGTGGGGAACCTAGCACCGGACGAGGCACGGATGGCACTCGGTGTGCTCCGATCGGGGAACTGAGTGCCATGCCCGGTCGGGGCCGGGTGCGGAACGGTCCAAGGCGCCGAGTAGGGTCCGGGCCTGTGCCCGGCCGTGAGGCCGGAGTGAACGCTGGTGCGGGTGTGACGGGGGTCGGAAACGGTGCGGCGCTGGATCAAGGTGTCGGTGGCGGCTGCGGTGGTGCTGGGCATAGGCGGCTACGCGGCCGAACCCTATGCGTGGGACTGGATGCTGGCCGGCAACGCGTGCGGCGGGGCACTGCCCCGGGACGTCGTGGACCGGCTCACCCCGGACGACGCACACCTGGACAGCGAGGAGTCCCGGCAGACCGGCGCCCTGGGCTCGTACGGCTGCGACCTCACCATGAAGGGCGACGAGGTCGACGACTCACGGCTCATCAGCATGGAGGCGTACACCCGGCGGGACGACCAGGACCGGGAGTTCTTCCGGGTCTTTCCCGAGGAGGGGTTCTCCTCGCAGTCCGCGGTGCCCGAGGGGCTGCCCGGATTCATCGACCGCCTCGGCGTGATCCAGCTCCTGATGCCCTGCCCGGACCTCCCCAAGGACGCCGAAGGGCGGCGGAGCAAGCTCCTGGTACGCACCTGGATGGGCCGGGACACGCTGTACGGGGTGCCGGGAGCCGCGTACCAGGCGGTCGTCGCGCTCGCCAACTCGGCCTCGGACCGGCTGGGTTGTGGTGCCGAGCCGCTCAGGGCGCCGAAGGGAGACGCGGTGCCGCCCGCCCTCGGGGACGAGCCCCGGGCGGTGCCGCTGACGCGGGCCAAGGGAACCGGCTGCGAGTGGGTGACCAGGGCCGGCCTGCCGGAGAGCGGCGACTGGCGCGTCAAGGCGGGCACGAACGACTCCGCGCCCACGGGACAGTGCGTCCTGAGCAGCGAGTCGGGCGACGACGGGAACGACAAGGGGATGTACTTTGTCGCCTGGTACGGCGACTGGAGCAACCGACTCGTCTTCGAGGACAGCGACGGCGAGTTCCTGTCGACGACGGCCACCGCCCGCTGCGACGGCGAGGCCGCCAACTTCGCCCTCAGTGCCTCCGACGACATCCCCGGCGTCGGCAAGACGGCCGAGCAGCGCATGTTCAAGCAGTTCGCGCAGGATCAGGTGGACCGCCGCGGCTGCTCCGAACTCCGGTTCCGCTCCTGACCGTTGGGGTTCGTGCCGTTCCGGCCGGTGGTGGCTCGTCCCGCCGGTGGACGGTCATCCCTAGTAGATCCCTAGTAGATGGTCATCCACAGCGCCCGTACGTACCAGTCGTCCACCAACTGCCGCATTGCGGAGGCGCGTTCGGCGGACACGTTCCGTTCCTCGGCCCACCCTTCGAGGACCGTGAACATCTGGTGTCGGCCGTCCATCAGGTCGCCGCGCACCGGACCGGCGGCCTTCCGGTTCGCGATGTCGCCCATCGGCGGGCGGTCGTCGAGCTGCCGGGACGCGGGGCGGAAGGTGCCACGCGTGTGCTCGCGCACCGCCTTGTCGAAGGCGGCGAGGTCGGGGATCGTCCCGTTCCTGACATACGCGGCGCGGTACTTCATGAGGTTGCCGATCCTGCCGGACATGTCCTGGAGGTCGTTGTCCGGCCAGTCCTGCGGGGTCGACTCGAAGCGCTTGTCGGTCGAGGGGCGGAAGTCGGGGTCGCCCCCCGAGCCGGTCAGCCGCTCCAGGTAGTACGCGAAGTAGGCGCGCTCGGCGTCGTAGAGGATCGCGAACGCCTCGGGATCCTCGGCGAGTTCGGCCACGAGGTACTCGATGTTCGCGTCGGCGTCCGCGTAGCTGTCGCTGTGCTCGAAGACCACGTGTGCCTCGCCCGCCGCCAGGAAACGCCCGTACCGGGAATAGCCGTTCGGGTCGAGCTGGGCCTCCTCGGCGGGCACCGCGGGGCGGTTCGCGTCGTCGTCGCCGAACGAGCCGTCACGCCCCGCGTCCACCACGTACTCGGCCAGCATCCGCGCCACGCCCGGGGCGAGCCCATCGGGGATCTCCACGTCGTGAAGAACCGCTGCCACCGCGTACGCACCGCGGGCCTGGGCCAGGGTGTGCGGTGCGCCCGAACTCTTCGCGCGGGTGGCCGTGTTCACGATGTCACCGAGTACGCGGGCGCCGTCGTCGCACACCTTCTCGTGCGCCAGCAGCTTCCTGACCGAGCCGATGCGTTCGAGGTCCTCGCCGGGATCCAGTGCCCGCGTGGCGGCCGTCGCGTCGTCGGCGAGCGCCCGCTTCGAGTCGGGCAACCGCCAACAGGGCTTGTCGTGCCCGGAGTCGGCGAGCGCGAGCGGAAGGGAGACCCCGGCCGCGAGCACGACCACGGCTCCGCCCACGACGGCCCGGCGACGCTTCCGCGGTTGCCCCCGCAACGAGAACCGCGACGAGAGATGCCTCGTCAACGATCCGAACCGGCCCCGAGGTTCGGCCGACGGCTCCTCGACGAGACCGTCGGAGCCCTCGTCACTCCCGCTTCCCCCATCACGCATCCCGGCAGACTAGCGAGCGTCCGCAGTCGCGAACGCGCCGGGTCCACGGGTGACCGGATCAGTGGCCCTGCCGCGCGTTGTGGCTCTCCACCAGGGCCTGGGAGACGACGCGCACACCCCGGGCGATGTGGTTCAACTGCGTGAGCTCGGCCGCGTACAGCTTGATCGTGTTCTCGATGACCGACTCCGGCATCCCCATGGCGGGCAGCTCGGCCCGGGCGCTGTGCAGCGCCGTGCGCACGACCCGGATCTCGTGCTGGAGCTGGATCTGCGCGTGACGGGCGAGCAGCACGGGCTGACGGATCAGCAGCGGATAGCTGGCGTAGCGGGAGGGCACCAGGTCGCGCAGCCACTTGGCAGCCGATCGTTCCCAGTCCCGGTTGCCGGGCGTCTTGACCTGACACGGCCAATCCGTGCTGATGGGGGAGTACGTCAGGGACATGGACATCGCTTCCGAGGTGGCCGGCGGGTGGTGAGGGTGGTTCTTGGCGGCCCCGGCCTAGGGGATGGACCGGGGCCGCCACGGGCGTGCGCGAGCGGTGCCCGTTCAATGCGCCCGGGGCCGATGCGAGAAGGGAGCGCCGTTCCCGGGCCGACCAGGACCCCACCGGATCCCGATCAGCGAGAAGTATTCATATATACCGTCCGGTACGCAAGGGTATGAAAAAATTCATGTGAAGGTACGGCTGAATCGCCCCTTGCGGACATCGGTCGTCCCATGCCGGAGGGGTCAGTCCTTGACGAAGAAGGCGTGCTCGTCCGCGACCTGTTCGTAGTCCTCCAGGCGGGCCTGCGTACGCTCGGGATCGGCGTCGGTCATGGCCTGGAGCAGGGCCGCGGACAGCACCACGGGCGCCGCGTACGAGTCGAAGACGAGACGTGAACCGGTGCCGGTGGCGAAGACGACGTCGGCCTCGTCGGCCAGCGGCCCGAGCCCCAGGTCGGTGACAAGTGCGACGCTCAGCCCGGCCCGCCGGGCGACCCGCATGGCCGTCAGCGTCTCGTGCGCGTGCCGGGGCATGGTGAAGGCCAGCACCCACGTGCCGCCCGCCTCGCGCGACTGCAGCAGGGCGTCGTACGCGACACTGCCGCCCCGGGTCACCACCCGGACGTCCGGGTGGATACGGCGGGCGGCGTACGCGAAGTATTCGGCCAGCGACCCGGAGATCCGCAGCCCGAGGATGGTGAGCGGAGCCGATCGCGACAGCGCGCGGCCGGTCTCGATGACCTGCTCCGGGTCCGCGAAGTCGCGGCGCAGGTTCTCCAGGTTGTCGATCTCGGCGTCGACGGCCGCCTGCAGTTCGTTCGGCCGGGCCGCCTCCGCCTCCTCGGCGGCCTCTGGCGTGCTGGCCAGCTTGCTGAGCGCGATCGACTGGAGGCGCTCGCGCAGTGCGGGATAGCCGCTGAAGCCCACCGCCGTCGCGAAACGGGTCACCGAGGGCTGGCTCACGCCCACCCGCTCCGCGAGGTCCGTGATCGACAGGAAGGCGGCCTCGGTGATGTGCTCGATCAGGTACTGGGCGATGCGGCGCTGCCCGGGAGAGAGCCGGGGGCCGTCGAACAGTGCCCGCAGCCGTGTGGTGGGAGCGGCCTCCGCCTCCGGGACCGCTTTCCCCGCGCTGATCGCAGACGCCTGCGCACGGGCCTGCTGCGGCGATGGCACCGATGCGCCTCCTTCGTGTCCCACTGAGGTTCAACATAGCTCACAGGAAGGAGGGTCCGGCGGACAGTTGCGCGTGGTCAGAGGGCCGCCGTCCGGGCGGTTTTCCGGGGTGTGCTTCGATGCCACGATGAGAAGCGAGAACGCCGGTGTGCCCGGCGGCGGCCCGGTCCGCCTTCGAAACGACGGCGACCTCGACGCCTGCGTCGCCGTACTCGCCGCGGTCCACGAGAGCGACGGCTACCCCGTGAACTGGCCCGACGCTCCGGAGCGGTGGCTGACCCCGCCCTCCCTTCTGACGTCCTGGGTCGCCGAACTGGACGGCCGGATCGTCGGCCACGTAGGCCTGTCCCACAGCGGCCCGGACGACCTGGCCCCCGGACTGTGGCGCACCCACCGGGGCACGAGCACCGCCGCGACCGCGGTCGTCAGCCGCCTGTTCGTCTCCCCGGACGCCCGGGGCCACGGAATCGGCGCGCTGCTGATGACCGAGGCGACACGGGAGGCGGCACGGCGGGCTCTTCACCCCGTACTCGACGTCGTCGCTACGGACAAGGCGGCAGCGGCCCTGTACGAGCGCCTGGGCTGGCACCGCCTGGCGACGGTCGAGCAGCAGTGGGCCCCGGATCAGATGGTCTCGGTCCACTGCTACGCCGCGGCCTTCTAGGGCGCGTATTGAGTCGTGATCATTTGGTGGTCCGGGTGAGGTCTTTGATCCAGATCATCGAGGCTCGTAAGTGGAGGCCGGCGAGGTAGCTGTCTGGGGTCTTGTCGCAGCGGGTGGCGATGCCTCGCCAGGCCTTCAGCTTGTTGATCAGGCGCTCGACAGTGTTCCTCTCCTTGTAGAGGCCAGTGTCGTGGCTGACGGGCCGGCCTCCCCCGGAGCCCTTCTTCTTCCGGTTGGCGGCCTGGTCCTTCTTCTCCGGGATCACTGCCTTGATGCCGCGTCTGCGCAGGTGGGCCCGGTTGCCGCGTGAGGAGTAAGCTTTGTCGGCGGCGACCGCGTCCGGCCGGGTGCGGGGGCGGCCGACGGGGCCGCGGACCCGTAACTTCCCCAGCACGGGCAGGAACTGCGGGCTGTCGGCAGCCTGGCCTGCAGTCAGCACGAACACCAGCGGACGGCACGTGCGGTCGGCGGCAAGGTGGACCTTGCTGGTCTGCCCGCCTCTGGAGCGTCCCAGCGGGGCGGCCTTCAGCCGGAGTTTTCGCCGACACCGGATGCGTCGTCGCTCCTCCCGTCCAGGATCGAACTCGGCGTCCTGTCCGTCTTGTTCTTCGCGGCTGCCCCTTTTGACCTGGCCTTCTCTGCCTCAGTGGCAGCCTTCTCCAGCGCGGTGAGAACGTCCTCGCCCAGATGCATCCCGGCAGCATCGTGGTGGGCCCGGACGGTGGTGGAGTCGATGCTGATAAGGGACAGATCGATCTCCCCCCGCTTCGCGGCTTCCGCGATCAGGCCCTCCAGCAGAGACTCGAAGACGCTGGCGTCACGCCACTGCCGGAAGCGGTTGTGGACGGTCGACCAGGCACCGAACTCCTGCGGCATCTCACGCCACTGTCCGCCGGTCTTGAACCGCCAGATCACCCCCTCGAACTGCTGCCGCAGCCGCTGCGGGTACGGGCCGTACTCGCCGACCGGCAGGTACGGCTCGATGAACTCCCATTCCTCGTCCGTCAGTTGCACTCGCGTCACGGGAGAAGGTCTACCGGTCCAGACCCCGCCACGAAGGCGAATCCCGCAGATTGATCACGACTCAATACGCGCCCTAGGGGCGCGGGGCTGTGACACTGCGCGGCTCCGTCGCGTGGGCGCGACCAGCCGCGGCGGGTCCGCAACCGAACCCCACCGTCCCGGAGGTGCCCCGACCCCTGGCATGATCGAGACCATGGGTGAACGCGTAATCGCCGCATGCGACGGGGCATCGAAGGGCAACCCGGGCCCCGCCGGCTGGGCCTGGGTCATCGCCGACGGGACGGGCACGACTCCTACCGAGTGGGAGGCGGGACCGCTCGGCACGGCGACCAACAACGTCGCCGAACTGACCGCGCTGGAGCGGCTGTTGACCTTCGTGGCCCCGGAGGTGCCACTGGAGGTCCGGATGGACTCCCAGTACGCCATGAAGGCCGTCACGACCTGGCTCCCGGGCTGGAAGCGCAAGGGCTGGAAGACGGCGGCGGGCAAGCCGGTGGCCAACCAGGAACTCGTCGTACGGATCGACGAACTGCTCGCCGGCCGCTCGGTCGAGTTCCGGTACGTCCCCGCGCACCAGGTGGACGGCGACCCGCTCAACGACTTCGCGGATCGGGCGGCGAGTCAGGCGGCCTTCGTCCAGGAACCGGCGGGCAGCGAGCACGGCTCCCCGGAGCCGCCGAAGTCGCCCGCAGCGAAGAAGACGGCCAAGAGCGCGGGGCCGCCGCGCAAGCGTGCCTCGTCCTCCGCCGCAGCCTCGTCGTCGGCCGGGTCGTCGGCCTCGTCCTCGCGCACGCTCAAGGCCAAGTTCCCCGGCCGCTGCCGCTGCGGTCGCTCGTACACCGCGGGCGAGACCATCGCGAAGAACGCCGACGGCTGGGGCCACCCGGAGTGCCGTACCGAGGCCTAGGACTGCCCTGGTCCTCGGCCCCTGACCTGCGGGTTTCCCGCCCGGATGCGAAATGCTCCACCTGCGGTGACCCTGGAGGCGTGGGGGTGAACTGATCAGGAGGATGACTCATGTCCGTTATGGACAAGATCAAGGGCATGCTGAAGGGCCACCCGGACCAGGCCAACAAGGGTGTCGACAAGGCCGGAGACTTCGTCGACGACAAGACCCAGAACAAGTACGGCGGTCAGGTCGACAGCGCCCAGGACAGGCTCAAGGACCAGTTCGGTTCGAACCCGGACCAGGACCGGCCGCCGCAGTCCTGACACCGGCACACCGCGATCGCGCACCGGCGGCGAGGGCCTGCCTCACCGCCGGCCCGGGCCGGTCCCCTCGTGGGGGCCGGCCCGGTGGTGTTCCTGGCGCCAAGTGGTCAGTGCCCGTGGGCACTTGACGGCGTGCAGGTGATCGTCGGGCCGGCGAGCATGCCTCCGGTGTAGAGGGTCTGGCCCCGGGGCATCCAGTAGCCCAGCTTGGACACGACGGTCGTGCAGGACTCCGCGAGCCTGGCCCGGACGACCACCGTGGAGGGCCGGCCCGGCTGGAGGTCGGTGAGGGCGCAGTCCAGGGCGTACATGCTGCGGGCGCTCGACGGATAGCGGCCGACGAGCGGATTGACGCAGCGCGGGTCGGCCGTCGTCAGCTCCACTCCCGAGGCCTCCTCGCCGATGAGGCCGAAACGGGCGCTTCCGTCCCCCTCGTCGCTGTCGCGGGAGACGGTGTACGTCACCGTCGTGGTCGTGTTCGGCCGCAGTGTGTGCCGGTCGGCCTCGATGCGATGGGTGATGACGGGTTTCGGGCCGGTGAGGGTCAGAGTGGCGCGGACCGTGCCCCGCAGCTCGACACCCGCGGGTGACGAACGGACGTGCACGGTGCCGCTGACCTCGTACGTGCCCGGACCGGGGTTCTCCCTGCCGCCCGGAAGCGGGCCGGTGGCGACGGTCCTGCCGTCGCGCCGCAGGGTCCAGGTGCCGGACGTCCGGCAGCTGTACCGGACGGCGGACCCGGCCCGCCCGCAGGTGGCCGGAGCCGACAGTGACGTACCCACGCCCCCGCCGCTCGCGCACAGACTGACGGAGGCGCGCTGCCCGCCCTCGCCCTTCAGGGTGCCCGCGGGGGCGCAGAGCATGGCGGGCGGGGGTAGCTCGGGCGCCAGGGTCCGGGGTGCGGCTCCCGCCGGCTGGCCCGCGGCGGTCCAGCCCGCGGCGGCCAGTACCGCCATCGCGGTCAGTACCAGGGTCGTCCTGCGTGGCCTGGGATGGGACGGCATCGACTCCTCCTCCGGCTCCGGGGCGCCAACGGCCGGGCAAACATCGGTCGCGTGCGCTCAGATGTGGTCGCATACGGTCGAACGTGGTCGCACGCGTCGAGGAGAGGATGCGGGAAGCGCCGACGGCCGGGCCGTTCCCACGCCGGACCGGACGGGTCAGGGCCGGTACGCGTCGCCCGGATGGTCCAGGTCGTAGGGGCGCGGGTAGGGGGTGGGGCGGTACGCGGTGCAGCGGGCCGGCATCGTCGGATCGGCCTGCGCCGCCCGTGAGTTGAGGGTGTCGGTCCCCGGAGTTGAGGGCGTCGGTCCTCGGGTCGCCGCATCGGCCCGTGTCCAACCGGTGTTCCGGTGTGTCCTCACGGGGACTCGCCGAGGTCCGCCGGGACCTCGGCGAGCGCATGTGGGCCGCGCGGTCCGCGTACGGACCGCGCGGCCGCCCCCCTGGGGTGGGGCTATCCCGTGGGGCAGGTGTTCCGGTATTCGCTGATCTGTGTGTTGGGCGCGGGCGCCGGGCAGAGGAACTGGTCGTACCGCACGTCCTCGTCGACGAACCGCTTCAGCCAGGCGATGCTGTACTTCGCGATCGTCACGTTGGAACCGAGCGCCACGTTGTGATCCGCGCCCCTCAGCTCCAGGTACGCCTTCTCAGGAGCGGCGGTGAGGCTGTTGTAGAACACCTCCGCGTGAGAGGCCGGTGAGGCGATGGCGTCGTTCTCGGCGCCGATGATCATCGTGGGCACCCGGTCTGTCTGCCAGGTCTTGTCGTTGCTCCACGGCATGAGCGGCACGGCCGCCTTGAGCGCGGGGCGCGACTCGGACGCCTTGAGCGAGCCGCCCCCGCCCATCGAATGGCCCATCACCGCAAGGCGGTTGGGGTCGATGCGGTTGCGCACGGAGCTGGACTGGACGAGGTAGTCCAGTGCGTTGAGCATCTGGGTGGCGCGGTCGTCGGGCTGGTCGAAGCCCGAGTTGGTCTCCAGCGTCAGGACGACGAAGCCCTGCGACGCGAGGCGGGGGCCGTACCAGCTGATCAGCGCCTCGGGCGTCACGAAGCCGGGGCTGACGACGACGGCTCCGAACGTGCCCTGGCTGGTGTCGGTGGGGTAGTAGGCGGTGCCCGACTTGAAGGTCGGACCGTCGACCGTGGTCTGAGCCGTGGCGAAGGGACCACGCTCGGCGGTGATGGACTGTTCGGTGGGGTCGGGGCCTCGTTGGAAGTCTCCGGGCCCGGCCTGAGCCTCCTGGGGAAGGAGGCTCAGGCTCACCGCCAGTGCGGCGGCGCCGGAGAGAAGGCCTAGGCGTTTCGCTGCGCGGGTGCTGGCATGTCTCATGCGGCCAGAGCATGCTGACCGAAAGTCAGGACCGCTTCTGGCTCAACTGCTGAATTCCGTACGGAAGTTTGTCAGGGCAGCAAGGAACGACGCACTGACCTGCTGCGCAGCGCGAGCTGAACGTCGAACCGGAATGCCGGGTCGTCGAGTCTGTCGCCGTACAGGGCGGCGAGTTGCCGCAGCCGGTTGCGGGCGGTCTGCGGATGGATGCCCAGCGTGGCGGCGACCTCAGGGGCCGTCCGCCCACCGGACGTGAGCAGCGCGTCGAGTGTGTCCGTGAGCCGTTCGGCCTTGCCCGGCGGCAGGGCGCGCAACGGCTCAAGTACCTGGTCGGTGAGGAGAGTTCCGATCGGCGAACCGTGCAGGAGGTGCAGCTCCGCGAGATGGTCCTCAGCCCGGAGCCGCCCCAGGCGCCGGCCCAGCCGGGCACAGTGCAGCGAGACCCACGCCTCGCTCAGCAGCACGCTCGGGCCCACCGCCGCTTCCGTTCCGTCCAGGACGCTCAGCAGGCTGTCGTCGGGCGTCACCAGATGCAGTTCGCCGCCCCGGCTCACCCGCAGTACGTCCTCGTGCACCGCGGTCAGGTCGGCGGCGGCGGGCAGCACCGCGCACCGCACCCGTTCCGGCAGCGGCCACGCGGCCCTGCGGGCGAGATCGGGAAGCGGTTCCGCGAGCGGATCCCTGTTGCGTTCCAGCAGCCGTGCGGCGAGCAGCCGCCGGGTGCGCAGCATCTCGTCGGCCGCCCCGGCCCGCGCCTCCTCGAAGCCCGCCACCGACCCCTCGGCCATCGCGTGGATGTGCGTGAGCACCGCCTCGCTCAGCGGGACGGCGATCTCACCGGAGAACGCGGCCTCCCGGGCCACGTCCATGTAGCGGCGGCACGCCACCCGGGCGCCGATCCGGTACGCGGCCTGCAGCCCGTCCATGCCGCGCCCGCTCAGGTACTCCAGTCTGCCCAGCCGCTTGAAACGCGGCACGTAGTGCTGCTGCGGCGCGTCCGGCTCCTCGACCAGCTCGGTGAACTGCGTCGCGGCCAGCCGGACCGCCTCGGCGAGGTCGTGGGCGACGGCGGAGCCGATCGGCTGCCGGTAGCCGCGCACCTCTCTGCGGATGGCCTGCACCATCTCCGTGGTGAGTTCCGGAAGTCTGGCCCGGAGGAGCGGGGCGAGCGCCGGAGGCAGATCGTGCCAAGGGCGCCTGGATAAGAGCGGGTCGACAGCTGACACGTCCAACTCCCTTACTAGGCCCTGTAGTCGAACTCGCGCCTGCCCGTGCGACGCGGTGCGCGCAGGCGCGCACCACACACCGAGAGCACGATTGTCCGAGCTCTCGACTTCGCTCGACCAGGGGGACCCCCATGCCGCCGAAGGGCCCGCCCTCCGGGGCGGACGACGGGAGTTGGCGACAGGGCCTAGCACGGGACAGTGAGTCGTCGTGGCTGGAGTGTAAGCGGGGTGACACTTTCGCCGCCGGTTCGCGCGCGGAATCTGGCGTACGTCACACAGGTCCCGGAGGCTGCCAAGCCCCACGGGAATCGACGGGAGGCTCCTTGACCCCCACGCACGAACGGGCCGCGCGCACCAACACGCACGAACGGGCCACGCGCACGAACGACCCGCACCCTCAGTACGCCGCGCCGCTCCCGGACGAGGTGTGCCGGATGCTGCTGCGGCACATGCCGGCCGCCATAGACGAGATGGAGGACGCCGTCCGCACCGGCCTGCCGCACTACACGCACATCGTCGACGGCACCTACGGCTACTCGGTGCGCCAGATCATCGACCGTACGGTCAACTGTTTCGTCTCGCTCTATGACACCGGTCGGCCCGGCCCGGCCGCCACCGCCGAGATCATCGCCCTGTACGAACGCATCGGCGCACGTCACGGCCGCCTGGGCTGCCCCCTCGACGTGTTGCGGGACGCCCTCGACCTGGCGGGGCGGGTGGCGTGCCGCCGGCTCATCAAGGACGCGTACCGCCTGCACTGGCCGGCGCCCCTGCTGGCGACGCTCACCGAGGACACGTTCACCCTGATCGGGACGGCCATCGCGGCCGCGACGCGCGGCTACGCCGAGGAGAGCCACCGCGCCCCGCTCGACGTACAGCGGGACCGGCTGCGGGACGCCCTGGTCGCCGAGCCCGACGACAGATCCCGGCCGCTCGCCGAGCTGGCGGCGGCGGCCGACTGGCGGCTGCCCGGCACGCTCGCGGTCCTCGCCCTGCCACCGGGCGACCATCCGCAGACCCACGTCCTGCCGCCCGAGGTACTCGCCGACCGCAGCCCCGCCGCGCCTTACCTCATCCTGCCCAACCCCCGTACGCCGGGCCCGCGTTGGCTGCCGAAGACCAAGGGGGCGGTCCTCGGACCCGTGGTGCCCGCCGACCGGGGAGCGGTCTCGCTGCGGTGGGCGCGGCGCGGTCTGGAACTCGTCGAGCGTGGGACTCTGCCCGCCGGCACACCGCTGCGCTGCGTCGACCACGTGGCTGTCCTCGCCGCGTTCCAGTCGGGCGACCTCCTCGAAGCCGCCGCGGCCGAGCTCCTCGGGCCGCTCCTGGAACTCCCGCCCCGCCGCCGCGAACCGCTCCTCGAAACCCTGCTGGTGTATCTGCGCTGCGGCGACAACGCCGTCCTCACGGCGGAACGCCTGCACGTCCACGAACAGACGGTCCGCTACCGCCTCCGCCAGATCACCCAGCTCACCGACGGCAACTGCCCGGATCCCGAACGCCACTTGGAGACGATGCTCGTACTGACCCGGCTGCTGTCCCCCGGTGTGACGGACGGGGGCACAGTGAACCGGGGCGCGACGGCCCGGGGTGCGGTCGGATGGCGGGCCGGGGCCAGGGCCGGAGAGGCGGGCGACGCGGCCCGCGCGCACTCGCCCGCCCGGCCGAGACAGGCGTAGGCGCGGGCGCCCTGCCCGGATCCCGGTGCGAACGGTCAGGGCAGTTCGGCGCGGCTCTTCGCGCCGAGCTCCCGCAGCCACTGGACGACCCCGTCCGCGTCCGTCGTCCGTGCGATGTCGAGGGGCGTCTTGTTGTCGTAGCCGACCCAGTCGAGATCGGCTCCCCGCGCCAACAGATAGTCGGCGGCGGCCAGTTGGCCACCGTGGCAGGCACCCCAGAAAGCACGCGTGACGGCGTCGGCGCCCGGCGGTTCGAGGCCCTCGACGGCCGCTTTGACCCGGTCCAGCAGACCGAGCGTCGCGGCGTCCATGAGCGTCGTACACGCGCCCAGTTCGACCAGCCGGTGCGCCGCCCGCCACTGGCCGAAGCCGCGGGCGTCGGCCAGTGGAGTGCCGCCGCCGATCACGGCACCCGTGGCCTCGATGTCGGCGCCCGCCTCGACGAGGGCGTCCAGTACGGGCACGTCGTTGCTGCTGGCCGCCCAGTGCAGCGGGGTCTCCGAATGGGCGCCCTCGAATCGGGAGTCGGGGTCGGCGCCCGCCGCCACGAGGGCGGCGACGACGGCGGGACCGTTCGGGTAGTGGCCGGGCCAGTCCGCGGCGACGTGCAGCAGGCTGCGCGTCCCCGCTCCGGCGCCGCGCCGCACGATCCGCGTGTCGGCGAGGCCGGGGTGTTCGGTGAGGCACTGCCGGAGCGTCGGCAGGTCACCGCCGCGGATCGCCTCGGTCACCGCGACGGCGAGCGGATCCTGCGAGTCGAGCGTCTCCATCTCACGCCTCCTGCCCAGGACGTCGGGGACGTCCTGCTCGGGATCGGAACGATGCGCCTGGGGTGAGCCTGCCAGAGACGGAGGTACGGCGTGGCGCCGGGCTCCCGGAAGAGCCCGGCGCCGGCTCGTCAGGACGCCTCGATCCCGTTCGTGCACGCGGCCCCCGGCTCCGGGGTCTGCGCACCCTGCACGTACTTCGTGAGGAACTGCTGGACCCGCGGATCGGACGCCTTGTCCACGGTCAGCTGCTTGCCCCAGGCCGACAGCATGATGGCCCCGGCCTGGTCCTTCACCGGACTCATCAGCGTGTACGGGGTCTTGGCGACCTTGCCGGAGAGCGTCTTCACATCGGCGTCCGCGGCCTTGTCGTTGTACGTCACCCAGACCGCGCCGTGCTCCAGCGAGTGCACCGCGTTCTCGTTCGGTATCGCCTTCGTGTAGACCGAGCCGTCACAGGTCATCCACGCCTGGTTGTGGTCGCCGCCGACCGGCGGGTTCATCGGGTACGACACGGCCTTCGCGACATGGTTCTGCGTCAGCTTCTTCGCGTTCCAGGACTTCTCGCCCTTCACGGGCTTCTTCACGGCCGCCTGCTGCTGCTCGTCCTTGTCGTTCGCCTTGTTGATGCCGTAGGCGCCGAAGACGACCAGCCCCGCGACGATGGCCGTGCAGATCGTGATCGTGAGGACGCGGTTTCTGCGCTCGCGGGCCTTCTCCGCCCGCCGCAGCTCCTCGACACGCGCCTTGCGCGCCGTGGCGGCCGACTTCTTGCTGGTCCTGCTCATGGGAATGCGTTCCTTGTCCCCGCCGCGCCGGTTCCTTCGGGCGGCGGTGGGTGAGGGGTCGGACGGACGTCTCGGTCATGGACGTCGGTCTAGATCCGCTGCACCTGGAGGACATGGAGATCGGGAGCGCCACGCGCCGGCGGCAGGACGGGGACGTGCGAGGCCACCACCGGGCGGGCCGCGACCGGCATACGCGGCAGCACCGCGGGCAGCGGGTGCGCCCCCACGGGCAGTACGGCCCGCGCCTCCCGGGTGGGCAGGCCGCAGCACCGGTCGTGCTCGGCGGGGGAGCCCAGCCGCTCCTGGGCGGCGGAGACGGTGACGACGGGATCGGCGACCGGAGCCGCCCGGCCGTGCGAGGGCACGTAGCCCAGACATATCACCAACGCCGCGAGCAGCACGGCGAGGGCAGGACGCAGCACCGCGTCCCGCGTGACGCGGTGCGGTCGCTGTGGCGTCCTGCTGCTCATCACGGTGATGGTATGCGGTGCGCGCGACGGTGGTTCGCGGACCCCGAGGATCGGCCGGGCTCGCGCCTCCGCTCAGCGGGGAAGGCGCCTCCAGCCGCGAGCAGACACTGTCCATAGTCGTCAGTAGACACTGTCTACTCGCGACTGGTAGACAGTGTCCATGACCGAACAGGAGGCGGGACTTCGGGCCCGCTTGGTGGCCGTGGGCGTGGACCTGGTGACCCAGGAGGGGGTGCAGGCCCTCTCCCTGCGGGAGATCGCCCGCAGGGCTGGTGTCTCACACGGCGCCCCACGCCGTTACTTCCCGACCCACCTGGAACTGCTCTCCGCGATCGCGCGAGAGGGCTTCGCCGAACTGGGGGCCGAGGTCGCCGAGGAACTGCGGGGCGGCGAGGAGCCGGGCGGCGGCAAGGAGAGCCCGCGTGCCCAACTCGCCGCGCTGGCCCGGATCTACGTCGGCTTCGCGGTGTCCCACCGCGGTATGTACGAGCTGATGTTCCGTCACGACCTGCTGGAGAGCAACAGCCTGGGCCTGCGCGAGACCAGCCTGCCGCTGTTCAACTCCCTTGCGGACCTGGTGAGTCGGGTGCGCCCCGACGTACGGGCACCGGACGTGGCGGGCGCCCTCTGGGCCAACCTGCACGGCATCGCGCAACTGTGGGGCTGGGGCAGTCTCCAGCTCGCCACAGGGGCCGACGACGTCGAACCCCTCGTACGAGCAGCCCTGGACGCCCACCTCGGACCGGAGCCCCGGTGAACTCGGTCCGCGACCAGCGCCTCACACTCGCCGCGGGCATCACCGGGGCCGCGCTCGTCGCCCTCGACGGGACCGCGCTGACCGTCGCACAGCCCAGCCTGGGACGCGATCTCGACGCCTCGTTCGTCCAGATGCAGTGGACGAGCACCGGCTATCTCATCGCCGTCGCGAGCCTGCTCGTCTTCTCCGGCCGCCTCGGCGACCGGTACGGACACCGACGGGTCTTCGCCCTCGGAATGCTGGGCTTCGCCGTCACCTCGGCGGCGATCGGCCTGGCGCCGGGCGTGGGCTGGGTCATCGGCCTGCGCGTCGTACAGGGGGTTTTCGGCGCGCTGCTGCAGCCGGCGACCCTGGGAATGCTGCGCGCCGCGTATCCGCCCGATCGCCTCGGGATGCCGATAGCCGTGCGGACGAGCGCCATCGGGGCCGCCGCCGCGCTCGGCCCGCTGGCCGGCGGGGCGCTCGCGACCCACTTCGGCTGGCGGTCGGTCTTCTTCCTGGGCCTCCTGCCGGCGCTGGCGGCGGTGGTGCTCGCCCTGGTGGCACGGGTGCCGGGGGAGGCCTCGGACGTCCGCCTCGACCTGCCGGGCGCGTGCCTGCTGGGGGTGACACTGGTGTGCCTGGTCCACACCCTCGTCGGTCTGCCGGACACCGGCTGGACGGCCGCGAGCGGGCTCGGACTCCTGTGCACGGCAACCGCGTGCGCCGCCTTCGTCCGCCACGAGCGGCGTACGACAGGGCCGTTGGTGCCGCCCGACGTGTTCCGCTCGACCACGATCACCTCGGCACTCGGTGTCCTGCTCACCGCGTCGGCGGTGCTGTTCGGCACGCTGTTCCTCAGCACGTACTACCTCCAGGACGTACTCGGCCTGGACCCTCTCCACGGCAGTCTGCACGCGCTGCCGCTCGCGGTGGCCATGGTGGTCGGCGCACCGGTCTCGGCCGTACTGCTGCGTCGCCTCGGTCCGCGCCGAACGACCGTGGCGGGCATGGTTGTCGTGGCCCTCGCCACCCTTCTGACGTCCCGGCTCGACCAGACGTCGGGATCCGTGGCGATCGGCGGCTGTTTCCTTCTGCTGGGGGCCGGCTTCGCCCCCGTGATGGTCACCGCGACGGCGGTCGTCGTGCGGGAGGCGTCCGTGCGGTCGGCGGGCGTCTCCGGCGGACTCCAGCAGACCGCGATGAACATCGGCCCGGCCCTCGGGGTGGCCGTGGCCACGACGCTCGCACCGGCCGGGGCCTCCGCGAGGGGGACCGCGCTGGTCGTCCTCGCCGCCATCGCCGCACTCGGCGTGCTGCCGGCCACCCGACTCCCTGCCTCGGCCGGGAAAAGGCGCCCGGACACCGCCGAGGGTCCGGGCGCCAAGAGCACAGCGGGTCACCCGTAGAACGGCCCCGGCGTACTCCACGTCGTCGTACCGAAGACGTTCGCGTCGTCAATGCTGATGTTGACATTGCTGACCTTCAGCCCGTACTGGGTCGCCGTCATGCCCGACGGGCAATTCACCTCCACTGGAGGGAAGTTGACGAAGAAGTGCGGGCCGTACTCGCCCTCGTAGTTCCGATGCGCGGACAGGATCCAGTTGCTGTCCGGCTCGTAGTACGTCGAGCCGAGGCGCTGCTGCTCGGTGCGGACGACGAAACTCGTGCCGTGGTCGAAACTGCCGTCGGCACGGAGGCACCCGAAGGTACGGGCGGTGTCGGCGTGCGCCTGGAAGTAGTTCCCGGTGCTGTTGAGGCCGGCCAGATAGCCGGGCTGATTGCGGACGTTGTGCAGGACGACGCCGAGCTTGAAGCCCCCGCAGCCCGCCGTCGGGTCGTAGTCGTGGTAGATCAGCCGGCACTTGCGGTCGCCGAAGTAGGCGGTCGGATCCGGGTTGTAGGGCTGAGGCACCACGGTCCCGTAGAACTTCACGGTCGCCGAGATGCCGCCCTCGGCGGCCGCCGGGATCTCCACGGTGGTCGTGGCGTGGGCGGCGCCCGTGCCGGTCAGGACCAGAGCGAACCCGGCGAGCAACGCGACGATCAGCCGCGCCGGATGTCTCAGCACACGCTTGTTCCCCATGCTCCCCATAGCTGACTTCCCCCCTGTGCATGTCATGCACATTCATGCGAACGGTGACCAGCGAACGCTAGCGGTGCCACCGCCCCATGACGGGACAAACAGCCCAGTCCTCACAACCGGAACGCTCACGCGCCGAACCGGATCAGCATGCGCCGAACTGGATCAGGGCGTGTGTCCCGCTCGTGCGCCACGCCTCCTCGCCCGCGTCCAACTCCTCCAGTGTCCGGGGCGTGAGCCCGGTCACGACGTCCGACTTGAGCGTCCGCAGCGCCGCCACCGGGCCCGGGAAGTACGCGGTGGCCTCGGCGAACGGTGTCGTGGCCGGCCAGTGGCGGTCACCCACCAGACGGCGGTAGTTGAGGTCGCCCTTCATCACGGTGACCGTGGCGGACGCGAAGTCCTCCCGGAGGTCGGCCGGCATCCGCTCGTAGGGATGCGGCGCGCACGAGAACGCGTGGGTGCGCAGGATCAGCCGGCCACCGCTGACAGCCTGCCGCAGCCGCTCGCCGACCTCCGCCGCATGTCCGGACGCCCCGGTCATACGGTCGAGACAGGCCAGGGTGTCGGTGGTGGTCGCGTCGGACACGTAGTACGGGTACGGCTTGAGGTGCAGGACGACGGTGGCCGCCCGCCGAGTGGTCAGGAGATGGTCGGCGAGGACGAGGTCGGGAAGCAGCTCGGGACCGGCGTTGTCGGCGACCAGACAGACCTTTCCGGGCTCGCCCGCTTCGAGGGTCTCCAGGAGTGCGGGGGAGTCGTCCACGACGAGGCCGGTCACACGCTCGCCCAACCCCTCGGCACCGGCGGACAGTTGGAAGCCGAGATCGGCCCGGTTGCCCCACAGGGAGGAGAGCAGGAGGGTGCGGTCCCGTTCCGCCGCCGGGAGTTCGGGCAGGCGGTCGAGCGCGGTGAGCTCTTCGTCGACCTTGGAGCTCGTGAGTTCGGCGTTCTTGAAGGGGGCGAAGGGGTCGATGCTCTGCCAGGGCCCAGGCGTGAAGTGGCCCAGGGCGGCCAGGAGTTTGCGGTAGAAGAAGCTCTCCGCCCACAGGAACGGCACGTCCGGCCAACGCTGCCCGTAGTAGGGCTCGTCCCGCCACCGCCCGGCGCCGGGCTCGCTGTGGTCGAGCCGCTCGATGACCCCCTTGTCGATCTCCTCCAGGAGGGAGTCCAGCGCGCGCTGCTGCTCGGGCGGATACGGAGTGGCCCGCCGTACGCGCTCGATGAGGGCGGGGTGCCGCTCGTCCAGCACACTCCGGGCGAACGAGCCGGGGGAGCTGGTGATCACGGGGGCACGGTCCTCGGCGGTGGCGTCGGTGGCGGTGGCGGTGGCGTCGTCGAGGGCTCGGCCGGGGCTGTGACTGGGGCGGGTCATGCCCCCAGTAAACCGTCCGCACTTCCCGGTGGTCGGGAACGGGGAGGGATGCGTCGTGGACCGCCGGGCGGAAGGAACCTCCGTGGTCCGGGTGTCACACCGTGACGGCCATGGCCCTTCCGGTGGGCAGCCAGCGGAAACGGTCGCGGAGGTCGGCCGGGGCGCCGGCGAGTTCCGCCTCGATGGCGGTCCGGCCCTCCTGGAAGTGGCCCCAGCCCTCGTAGTGCACGGGCAGGACCGTCTGCGGCCGCAGCTCGCCGCACAGGCTGACGGCCTGCGCCGCGTTCATCGTGTAGCGGACCGGGCCCGTCAGCGGAAAGCGGACGCTGCCCAGATGCAGCAGGGCGGTGCCCACGTCCAGACGGCGGGCCACCTCCCGTACGCCGTCGTACAGGACGGTGTCGCCGGAGACCCACACCACGCCGTGCCGCTGGCCCTCCCAGCGGAGCGCGAAGCCGATGACGTCCCCGATGATCGGCCGGGACAGCGGCGGGCCATGGCGGGCCGGAGTCGCCGTGACGTCGATCGTCGGCCGTCCGGGCGCCTCCAGCCGCGTGCTCGACCAGGCCGCCAGGCCACGCGCGTTGCCACCGAGCCGACCCGCACCGGACCGTGTGGTGAGTACGGTGCCGACGCCCGGCAGCAGGGCACGTCCAGCCGTGTCCAGGTTGTCGCCGTGGTGGTCGTGGGTCAGCAGGACGGCGTCGATCGGCGGCAGGTCCGCGACGGCGAGGGCGGGGCCCGTCAGCTTGCGGGAGGAGGTGCCCCAGCCGAACGCGTACCGGCCGCCCGGCGGATCGAACGTCGGGTCGGTCAGCAGCCGCCAGCCGTCGGCCTCGATCAGCGTGGTCGGACCGCCGATGTGAGTGACACGGACCTCGGTCATGCGGTGACCCCCTCCGAGGGCATGCGGTGATCTCTTCCAGCCCAGCCCAGCCCAGCCCAGCCCAGCCCAGCCCGTTCCGGTCTCTCTCGGTGGCCCGGGGCGGCCTGTGCGGTCGCCCCGGGCGCACTGTGTGCCCTACTCGGCGTGCTCCACGGCCCAGGACAGGGCGTGGTCGGCGATCTCCTCCCAGCCGGGCGAGGCCGGCATGAGGTGCGGCTGCCCCGGATACACCTTGACCTCGGTGAGGGTGTTCGACTTGTAGTGCTTGGCGTTGGACTGCTGGACCTTCGGCGGCATCAGATGGTCCTCCTCGCCGGAGAGGAACAGCAGCGGGGCCCGGTCGTCGTTGTGGTAGTTGACCCAGATGTCCTGGTGGCCGGGCTGGAGGTTGGCCAGCACGCTGTTCCACAGGATGCGGCCCGAGGCGGGGATCGCGTACCGCTCGTACAGCGCCCGGGACTCCTCCTCGGGGAACGTGTTGGTGAACGCGTAGTGCCACTGCTCGAAGGTGAGGCCGACCGCCTTGTGGTGGTTGGCGGGGTTCTTGAGCACGGGGAACGTGGACTTCACCTGGCTCGGCGGGATCACCCGAACGCCCTCTGTGGGCGCGGAGTTGATGGCCACACCGGCCGCGCCGAAGCCGTGGTCGAGCAGGACCTGGGTGAAGGCCCCGCCCGCGGAGTGGCCGATCAGGACGGGCGGCCGGTCGAGTCCGCGGATGACGGTGGCGAGGCTCTCGACGATCCGGGGCGCGGTGATCGCCTCGATCGGCGCCGGGTCGGCGTTGAGGGACTCGACCTCCGCCTCGAACCCGGGGTATGCGGGCGCGATCACGCGGTAACCCTGCTTCTCGTAGCGGTCGATCCAGTGTTCCCAGCTGCGGGGCGTGACCCAGAAGCCGTGGATCAGGACGACGGTGTCCGGCTTGCTCATGGGCTTTCCTTCCGGGAGGTCAGCGGGTGGCGTGGTGGGCGGCCAGGATCTGGCGGACGACGACGGCCGGGCGGGACATCATCACGACGTGCGAGGCCCCCTTGACCTCGACGACCCTGCTCCCCGCCCGCTGTGCCATGAAGCGCTGAACGGCGGGCGGGATCACCTTGTCTGCGGTCGGGATCACGTACCAGGACGGCAGCGACTTCCAGGCCGGTACGCCGCTCTTGCCCGCCAGACCGCCGACGCTGCCCGGGCGTTGGGCGGCCGCCATCAGCCTGGTCTCGGAGCGCGGCAGATCGCCGGCGAAGACCTCGCGGAACTTCGCCGGGTCGATGTAGCCGTCGAGGCCGGGATCGCCGGGAGGCGCGTCGGCGGGGAGCGGGAACGGGCGGGTCACCAGGGCGCCGGGCAGCTGACTGCCGGGGAACTGCTCGGCCAGCTGCAGTGCGCTCTCGCCCTCGTCGGGGGCGAACGCGGCCACGTACACCAGTGCCTTGACGTTCGTGTGGCCGCGCCCGGCGTTGGTGATGACCTCGCCGCCGTAGGAGTGGCCGACCAGGATGACGGGGCCGGGGATCGTGTCGACGATGCTGGAGACGTACGCGGAGTCGCCGGCCAGGGTGCGCAGGGGGTTCGCTGCGGCGATGACCGGGAAACCGGCGTCCTGGAGTCCGGCCATGGTCCTGTACCAGCCGGACGCGTCGGCGAACACGCCGTGGACCAGGACGACGGTCGGTTTGGCACCGACGGCCGCGGGTCTGCCTCCGGCTGCCGACGCGGAGGGCAGCGCGCCGCCGAGGCCGAGCGCGCCGGTGCCGGCCGCGAGCATGCCGCCGAGGACGCGGCGGCGGGGGTGACGGTCGGACGTCATGTGATGGGCTCCTTCTGGGTCGGGGCATGTCGGTGGCGGGGCATGCGGACGGAGCTTCGGGAGTGCGTCGAGGCGCCTCACCGGTGCATCAGAGATGCCGCAGGGGTGGCTCAGGAGTTGAGGAACTCCAGCAGATCGGCGCTGAGTTGTTCCTTGTGGGTGTCGGTGATGCCGTGCGGCGCGCCCGGATAGACCTTGAGCGAGGCGTTCTTGATCCGGGCGGCGGAGGCCTTGCCACCCACCTCGAACGGCACGACCTGGTCGTCGTCGCCGTGGATGACGAGCGTGGGTACGTCGAAGGCGTCCAGGTCCGCACGGAAGTCGGTGGCGGAGAAGGCCGCGATGCATTCGTACGCGTTCCGGTGTCCGGCCTGGAGCCCCTGGAGCCAGAACGCGTCGCGGATGCCCTGGGACGGGGCGGCGCCGGGCCGGTTGCCGCCGAAGAACGGGCCGTCGGCCAGGTCGCGGTAGAGCTGCGAGCGGTCGGCGACCGAGCCGGCGCGGATCGCGTCGAACACCTCGACCGGCACCCCGCCCGGGTTGTCGTCGGTCTTGAGCATGAACGGCGGTACGGCGGAGACGAGCACGAGCTGGGCGAGCCGGGCGGTGCCGTGCCGGCCGACGTAACGGGCCACCTCGCCGCCGCCGGTGGAGAACCCGACGAGCGTCGCGTCCCGCAGATCGAGCGTGTCGACGAGCGTGGCCAGGTCGTCGGCGTACGTGTTCATCTCGTTGCCGAGCCAGGTCTGGGTGGAGCGGCCGTGGCCACGGCGGTCGTGGGCGATGACGCGGAAGCCGTTCGAGGCGAGGAACAGCTGCTGCGCCTCCCAGCTGTCCGCGTTCAGGGGCCAGCCGTGGCTGAGCACGACCGGGCGGCCCTGTCCCCAGTCCTTGTAGTGGATCCGTGCACCGTCGGAGGCGGTCACGTACGGCATGGGGGTGCTCCCGTCTGCGGGTTCGTTCCGACCGCCCGATCATCGGCCGGGGCGGGTCGTCCTCGAATCCCGTGGAGCGCGTAGTCGTGAACCGGTTCAGAGGTCCGGGGTGCGGGCGAGCTGGCGCCGGGAGGTGACGTCGAGCTTCCGGAAGATCTTCCTGAGGTGGTAGTCGACGGTGCTCGCGCTGATGAACAGCTGGGCGGCGATCTCGGCGTTGGTCGCGCCCGACCTGGCGAGGCGGGCGATCGTGAGCTCCTGCGGGGTCAGCGCGTCGGTCGTCCCGGCCGCACCGCGGTGAGGGTGCTCGCCGGTGGCGGCGAGTTCCTGGGCGGCGCGGGCGGCGTAACCCATGGCCTGTATGGCGTCGAACATCGCGACGGCCGTGCGCAGTTGCTCGCGGGCGTCCTTACGGCGCTTGCGGCGGCGCAGCCACTCGCCGTACAGCAGATGGGCGACGGCGAGATCGGAACGGGCCCGCGTCTTCGAAAGCAGGCCGATCGCCTCGCGGTACAGGGCCTCCGCGTCGTTCGTGGCGGCGAGCAGGGCCCGCGAGCGTGCCAGCAGCCCCAGCGCCCAGGGGGTGCCGGAGGCCGACGCCCGGGACGTCAGTGTGCGCAGGGCCGCCGTGGCCAGGACGCGGTCGCCGCAGCGTACGGCCGCCTCGACGAGATGGGGGAGCAGCCGGGAGTGCACCCCGAGGACGTCGTGCTCGATCAGCTCATGGGTGGTGCTGCGCGCCCGGGCGTAGTTGCCGCGGCTCAGGGCCAGGACGACCATGCCGATGCGGGCTATGGACTCGACCGCGCCGTTGCCCAGCCAGGTGCCGGCCTCCATCGACCCGTCCAGGACCGTGGGGAGGTCGTCGAGTTCGCCGTGCCAGGCGAGCAGTTCGGGATGACGGTAGATGGCCCACACGTCGTCCGTGGCGCCGATCGCCGCGCGGATCTGGCTGCCCTCGGCGCGCAGTTCGTCGGCGGCCGACAGCTCGCCGAGGTTGGTCTCCGACATCACGCCGCAGTACAGGGCGATGTCGAGCTGCATCAGGGCGCCGGTCGCGCGGGCGGCGTCCGCTGCCCGCAGGATCACGGCGGAGTGCGTCACCTCGTCCCACAGCATCATCGACAGGGTGACGACCGGCATATAGCCCCGCAGCACCTGCTCGTCGGTGGTGCGCGGGTCGAGCAGCACCGCGCAGGCCCGCCGCACATGGGGCACAGCGCGTTCGTACCCCTCGGTGACCAGGACGGCGAACGCGCGCAGCACCAGGTCGATGCCGGTTGCGTCCCCGGTGCGGGGCACCAGGTCGTCGATGGCCCGGGCGATCTCGGCCACCGTGGTGTCCCGCATGAGGTGTTCCGCGCTGATGGCACGCTCGACCGCTCTCAGCAGCGCCTCGCGGGCGAGTTCCGGCGCTCCGCCGGCGAGGAAGAGCGCGGCCCGCAGACACAGCGCGGGAGCCCGCGCGAACGAGTCGGCGTCGCCCAGCGCGATGACCGCGTGCGCCCGGACCAGCAGGGCCCGGCCCCGGCCGACGTCGCCGAGCAGCTCCACGTCGATCGCGTCGAGCAGCGACTCCGCCTGCAACGGCGCCCCTGCGCGCAGCGCGGCCTCGGCCGCCGAGAGCAGCCGCGCGGCCCGGACAGCGCCCTCGGGCGTCAGCTCGGCGGCCCGGGTCAGAAAGGTGGTGCGGGCCGCGTACCCGCCGCGGGAGCCCGCCCGGTCGGCCGTCCGCTCCAGTTCGGTGGCGACCGCGGCGTCCGGACCGATCGCGGCCGCGGCGAGATGCCAGGCCCTGCGGTCGGTGTCGGCCGGGCGGTCGGTGACCTCGCCCAGCGCCTGGTGCGCCCGTCTTCGCTCGGTACCGGTGGCCCCGCCGTACACCGCCGACCGCACCAGCGGGTGCCGGAACTCCGCGGCCGAGCGCAGCACCACGAGGCGGGCGGCCTCGGCCGGACCCGAGGCCTCGGCACCGATCCCCAACTGCCGCGCCGCACGGGTGAGGTAGCCGAGGTCGCCGCTCGGTTCGGCCGCGGCGAGCAGCAGCCAGGTACGTGCGGGTCCCGTCAGCTCCCGCACCCGCTGAAGGTAGTGCGCCTCCAACCGGCTGCCCACGGGCAGGGGTTCGGGCAGTGCGAGCCCGCCGGAGAGCTGGTCGGCGGAGAGTTCGAGACCGAGGTCGGTCAGCGCCAGCGGGTTCCCGGCGGTCGAGGCCACGATCCGTGCCGCGACGCGGGCGTCGAGCTGTCCGGGCACGGCTTCCCGCAGCAGCTCCAGCGCGAACTGCTCCTCCAGACCGGCGACTTCGACGGCGTCGGGCAGGCCCGCGGGTACGTCGAATCCGGTCCGCGCGGCGAACAGCAGGCCGACGCCCTCCGCGTGCACCCGGCGGCCCACGAAGGCGAGCACGCCGAGGGACTCCTCGTCGAGCCACTGCGCGTCGTCGACGAGCGCCAGCACGGGCCGCCGCTTCGCGGTTTCCGCGAGGAGGGTGAGCGTCGCGTGCCCCACCAGGAACCCGTCGGGCGGCGGTCCTTCGGCCAGTCCGCAGGCCACCCGCAGTGCCGTGTGCTGGGCCGAGGGCAGCGCACCGGGCTCCTTGAGCCCGTCCAGCAGGGGGACGAGCAGCCGGTGCAGCGCGGCGAACGGGAAACCGGACTCCGCCTCCACGCCCACCACCCGCAGCACCCGCAGTTCGGCGGCCTCGGCCACCGCGTGCTCCAGCAGGGCGGTCTTGCCGATACCGGCGTCGCCCCGCAGCACCACCACACCGCTGAGTCCTTCGCGCAACTCCCTGACGAGCAGGTCGAGTTGGTCGCGTTCCCGGGCCCGCCCCTTGAGGGTCATGTCGAACGATTGAACCAGCGCCGCGGCCACGATGGACGACAATGGGCACTATCGACTGTTTCGGTTATGTGAACCGGCATATATACCGGGTTTAAGTCATGCCCGTCTCAGCCACGACGGATCCCGGCCGGGCCGATCCCGGCCGGGCTGCCGTCAGCCCCAGCTCTGCGAGTACTGGTTGCGGTACCGCCTGCGCCCGCGTTCCGAGCGGATTCGGAGGGCCACCAGGGCGACCAGACTGCCCGCGATGACGAACAGCCCGGGGCCGAGGTTCCTGAAGTCCGCGACCCGCTCGAGCGCCGAGGCCAGGCTGTCGGTCTGCCCCTCCGCCGCGCCTCCCGATCCTCCCCCTGCCCCGGGCAGGACGGCGCCGCCGGGAGCGGTCGAGGCCGTGCCGGGAGGGGCCGCCGCGCCCGCGCCGTTGTTGGCGCTGCCCGTGCTCCCGGCGGAGGGCGAAGCCTGGTCGTCGGCCCCCGGTTCGGTCACCAGCTTCACACCGAGCGAGTCCAGCGCCTTGGAGACCGGCTGGAAGAACGTCGTACCGCCGCTCTGACAGTCCCCGTTGCCGCCCGAAGTGATTCCCATGGCAAGCCCGTTGGCGAACATCGGGCCGCCGCTGTCGCCCGGTTCGGCGCACACCGTGGTCTCGATGAGTCCGGTGACCGTGCCCTCCGGGTAGTTCACGGTGGCGTTTAATCCGGTCACCTCGCCGGACTGGAGACCGGTCGTGCTGCCGCTGCGGAACACCTTCTGTCCGACGGCGGCGTCGGCCGATCCGATGATCCGTATGCCCTGGCCGTCGCCGACGGCCACGAGGTCGGCGCCGCTGAGATCCACGCCGGGGCTGTACTGCACGAGCGAGAAGTCGCCGCCGGGGAACGAGCCGGACACGGTCGCGCCGACCTGCTGGCTGCCCTGCTGATCCGAGAACCACGTCGTGCCCACCGGGCCGCAGTGTCCCGCCGTGAGAATGAAGTTGGCCTGACCGTTGGTCACGTTGAAGCCCGCCGAGCAGCGTCCGGCGCTCGCGAAGAGCGGCGAGGCACCGTTCACTCGCGGGGTGAACGTGCCCTCCGTACGCTCCATCCGCACGGACTTGCCGAGGCTCTCGGCGACCTTGGCCAGCCGGTCCCACTCGGCGGCGGAGACGGTGGTGTCGGCACGGACCACGACCTGGTTGGAGGCGTAGTCCATCGCCCATGAGGTGCCGGCCACCTTGGGCGCGTCCTTGAGGGTGTCGGTGACGGACCGCAGATCCTTCATGGCGTAGTGGACGACCTTGGGGACGGCACCCGCGCCACGTACGTCGGCAGCCGCCTCCTCGTCGGTGACCGCGACGACCGGGCGTCCCTTCGCGTCGATCCAACTGCCGGCCGTACGCGACGTGCCCAGCTCGGTGACCAGTTTCTGGCCGGTCCGGGCGGCCAGGGTCTCCGCGTTCGGAGCCTTCGGATCGTCAGACGTCTCGCTCGCCACGGCATGCGAGACCATCAGCCCCCCGCACACCAGTCCGCCGATTGCGGCGAACCGTGCGATCCGCTGAACGTTCCGTCGTGCATGCCTCATCCACGGCTCCCGTGCGACTGTCCTGACCCAGCGTCACTGCTGTGGGCGCTTCCGCTAGGTGAACGCCCTCCTTCAGTACGTGCCGTCCCACGGTCTGGTTCACCGGCCCGGCCGAGTGTTCGCCGGTCGGCGAGAACTCGCCTGTGTTGCCGAAACAGCAACGTCCCTCGCGCCCTCTCGGAACCGGCGCGATGATCGGAATCAGTACACCCCAGTCCGAGGAGGACCCATGTCGCAGGCCGCAGACCCGTTCACCCCGGCGGGCGCCCAGCATCGACTGGTGGACGTCCCCGGTGGCCGGATCCACCTCGTGGAACAGGGCACCGGCCCCCTTGTCCTGCTGGTCCACGGCTTTCCCGAGCTCTGGTACTCATGGCGCCACCAGCTCCCCGCACTCGCCGGGGCGGGCTACCGCGCCGTCGCCATCGACGTACGCGGCTACGGGCGCTCGTCGGTGCCGGACGCCCTGGAGGCGTACCGCATCGGGGCGCATGTCGAGGACAACGTCGCCGTCGTCCGTGCCCTCGGCGAGGAGACCGCCGTGATCGTCGGCCACGACTGGGGCTCGACCATCGCAGCCGACTCCGCGCTGCTCAGGCCCGATGTCTTCTCCGCGGTGGGACTGCTCGGCGTGCCGTACGCGCCGCGGGGCGGGATCCGGCCGACCGACGCCTTCGCCATGATCGGCGGGGACGAGGAGTTCTACGTCCGCTACTTCCAGGAGCCGGGCCGTGCGGAGTCGGAGATCGAGCCGGATGTACGGGCGTGGCTGGCGGGCTTCTACGCCTCGCTGTCGGCCGACACCATGCCGGAGGAGGGAGAGGCCGGCGTCTTCTTCGTCCCGAAGGGCGGCAGGCTCTCCGACCGGTTCGTGAAGGACCGGCCGTCCTGGCTCTCGGACGACGAACTCGACTTCTGCGTAGGCGAGTTCGAGCGCACCGGATTCACCGGCGCCCTCAACCGCTACCGCAGCATGGACCAGGACTGGGAGGACCTCGCCGAGTGGGACGGTGCCCCGATCGCCCAGCCGTCGCTCTTCGTCGCCGGCCAACTCGACGCCTCCATCGCCTGGTTGGCCAGTGCCATCGAGGCGTTCCCCACCACACTCCCCGGCCTGGTCTCCTCGCACCTCGTCGAGGGCTGCGGCCACTGGGTGCAGCAGGAACGCCCCGAGGAGGTCAACCGGTTGCTGACCACCTGGCTGCGCACCCTCAACGCGTAGACCTCAAGGCGTTGACGCGACCAGCCCGGCCTCGTACGCGATGATGACGAGCCGCACCCGGTCCCGGGCGTCCAGCTTGGCGAGCAGCCGGGTCACATACGTCTTCGCGGTGGCGACGCTGATGGACAGCCGCGCGGCGATCTCGGTGTTGGACAGACCGTTTCCGATGAGGGTGAGCACCTCGCGCTCGCGGTCCGTGATGCCCAGGGCCGTGCGCGGCGCGGGCGCGGCGGACACGGGACGCTCCGCGAACTCACTGATGAGACGGCGTGTCACACTCGGCGCGAGCAGCCCGTCCCCGGTGGCGACGACCCGGATCGCGTCGAGGATGTCGTCCAGGGCCATGTCCTTGACCAGGAATCCGGCCGCGCCCGCGCGCAGCGCCCCGTACAGATAGTCGTCATCGTCGAAGGTCGTCAGCATGATGACCTGGGTCCCGCCGGACCCCTGCGTGACCAGCCGGGTGGCCTCGATGCCGTCCATGCCGGGCATGCGGATGTCCATCACCACGACGTCGGGGCGCTCCGTCGCGGCCAGCTCGACCGCTCGGGCTCCGGTACCCGCCTCGCCGACGACCTCAAGGCCGGCGGTCTCGGCGATCACCATGCGCAGGGCCGCGCGGACGAGGGGCTGGTCGTCGGCCAGGACGACCCGTACCGTCATCGGGCACCCGCCGGCACGGGCAGCCGCGCCGCCACCCGGAAACCGCCCTCGGGACGCGGCGCGGCCGAGAACTCCCCGTGCAGCAGACCGACCCGCTCGCGCATGCCGAGCAGCCCGTAGCCGGTGGCCGCGGCGTGCCCGGGGCCGTTCCCGCTGTCGAGAACCTCGATGGCCAGCTCCTCGTCGCGGCAGTCGACGGTCACCTGGCAGGAGCGGGTGCCGGCGTGGCGTACGACATTGGTGACGGCCTCCTGCACGATCCGGTACGCGGACATGCCGATCTCCGGGGGCAGCGTGTGCCGTTCGCCCTGCCAGCGGACCTCGACGCGGATGCCCGCGGCCGTCGTCCGCTCGGCGAGGCGGTCGATGTCGGCCAGACCGGGGGCGGGGGAGGGATCGAGCGGAGCGGCCTCGGGGGCCTGGCCCGGTTCGGCCCGGCGGAGCGCGCCGAGCATCCGGCGCAGGCCGGACAGCGTCTCGCGGCTCGCGTTCTCCACCTCGCCGAGCGCCTCGCGCGCCAGGTCGGGCCGGGTGTCGATGACCCGGCGCGCGGCACCGGCCTGGAGGGCGACGATGCCGATGGTGTGGGCCACCATGTCGTGCAACTCCCTTGCGATTCGCAGCCGTTCGGCGGTGACGGCCTGGGCAGCCGCCTGTGCGCGCACCTGTTCGGCGTGGACCCGGGACTGGTGCATCGAGTCGCCGATGAGCCAGGCGATGACGGCCGTGAGGCCCACGATCAGCTCGGTCGTCGTTCCGATGACCCATTTGCTCAGCACCCGGACGGCCAGGTACCCGGCCAGTGTGCAGAGCGCCATGGCGATGGCCACGATGCCGGTCCTGCGGGTCCGGGCCGCCGCGATGAAGTACAGCGTGAGATCGACTGCCAGGAACTGCAGCAGTGGGATCGCGCCGACGCTCAGCGCACTCGTCGCGGAGATGGAACCGGCGAGCATCAGGGCGAGGGCCCACAGCGGGCGACGGCGCATCAGGACGCAGCCGCCCAGCGTCAGGGCGGTGCCCAGGGCGAGAAGCGTCCAGCCCTCCCACCTGGCGCTGCTGAGCAGCGAGGTGCGATAGGCGTCGGCCTCTTCCTGACCGGGCAACCGGAATCGCATGAGCATGGTGAGCGCCAGCCCCGCACACCAGATCGCCGCCGTCCAGACGCCCGGCGGTATGCGCTTGAGCAGCGGAAGTCGCGGTGTGGCGGGCATGCACCGATCGTAACGACATGATCCGGGCAGGGCATCGGACCGTGGGTGTACACCCGTGGTCGACACCGCCCCGCGCGATTGTCGGCGCCGGTCCGATGCCGAACCGCCGTGCTCCCGGGGACCGTTGGACCCGTGATCGAAGTCAACGAACTGACGAAGCGATACGGCGGCACCACGGCCGTCGACCACCTGAGTTTCACGGTGCGGCCCGGACACGTCACCGGGTTCCTCGGCCCGAACGGCGCCGGGAAGAGCACCACCCTGCGACTCGTACTCGGCCTGAACGACCCCACCAGCGGATCCGTCACCATCGACGGCCGCCGCTTCCGGGACCGCCCGCGCGGCCTGCGTCACGTCGGCGCGCTGCTCGACGCCCACGAAGTGCACGGCGGCCGCAGCGCCTTGGCGCAGCTGACCGTGCTGGCCCGCTCCAACCGCATCCCGCGCCGCCGGGTGGACGAGGTGCTGGAGGAGGTCGGCCTCGCGGGTGCGCGGCGGCGCCGGATCGGCGGGTTCTCGCTCGGGATGAAACAGCGGCTGGGCATCGCGGCCGCGCTGCTCGGCGATCCGCCGGTGCTGCTGTTCGACGAGCCCCTCAACGGCCTTGACCCGGAGGGCGTGAAGTGGCTCCGCGGTCTGTTCCACCGGCTGGCCGCCGATGGCCGCACCGTCCTGGTCTCCAGCCATCTGATGTCCGAGATGGAGAACACCGCCGACCAGCTCGTCGTCATCGGCCGCGGCGCGCTGATCGCCGCCGAGAGCCTCACGGAGTTCGCGGCCCGCGGCACCCGTCCGACCGTGACCGTGCGGACGCCGGACCCCGCGACGCTGACGGCGCTGCTCACCGGGGCGGGAGCGGAGGTGCGCCAGGACGTCGACTCGCTGACGGTGACCGGCATGGACGCGGACCGGATCGGTGAACTCGCCCACCGGCACCGGGTGCTGCTGCGCGAACTCACCACCCGGACCGCCTCTTTGGAGGAGGCCTTCATGGAACTGACCGCCGACAGCGTCGAATACCTCGCGGGAGAAGCCCGATGACCACCACCGACAGGGCTGTTGCCGTCGCCACTGCCACGGTCGACCCTGCTCAGGGCGCCGAGCCCCGCGCCCGGTTCGGTGACCTCGTCGCCGCCGAGTGGATCAAGCTTTGGTCGCTGCGCTCCAACACCTGGGCGTTCGTGATCGGCGCTCTGGCGGTCATCGGGTTCAACGTGGGAACCGCCTGGGACACGTGCCGCTACTGGACGGAGCGGGACGCGGGCTCCCGGGCCGACTTCGTCCGGGACGGGATTCCGTTGTCGATCGCCTTCACCGAGAACGCCGCCATGGTCCTCATGCTCGCCCTCAGCGCCATCGGCGCCACGGCGATCGTGGGTGAGTACAGGACCGGAACGATCCGCACGACGTTCACGGCCGTCCCGGCCCGGCGTTCGGTGATGGCGGCGAAGGTGTGTGTGGTCACGGCCGTCACGACGGTGTTCGGCGCGGTGGTGGCGGCGGCCTCGTTCGGTCTGACCCAGGCCGTTCTGTCCGGCCGGCACATCGGCGTCCCGATCGACCATCCCGGCGCGCTGCGCGTCCTCGTGGCGTCCGCGCTCCTCGCACCGGTGTCCGCGCTCATCGGTATGGCCCTCGGCGCCCTCATCAGGAACACCGCGGCCACCATGACCGCCAGTGTGGTGATCCTCCTGCTGCTGCCCCTGGTGTTCAGCGCCGACCGCTACTGGGCAGCCGTCGTCGACCACGCCCTGCCGGCCGGCGCGTGGATCCGCCTGGTCGACGTCGACCAACAGGCGGTCGCGTACCCGTGGACACTCACCGGCGCCTGGACCGTCTACGCGCTCTGGGCCCTGACCACCGCCGCTGTCGCCGTGCTCTCCGTGCAGCGGCGCGACCAGTGAACGCCCTGACCCGCGAGCCGCCTCATGCCTGGCGTACCTATGCCTACGTCTACATGTCTACATGTCTACACACGTGTCTCGTGATGTCTACGTACGTGTCTCGTGCAGGGCGGTGCGGGCGAGGTCGACGAAGTTCACGACCGACTCCCAGAACGGGCGGTAGCAGTCGCTGAACCGCTCTCCAGCCCCCTCCTCGCCCTCGATCATCGCGCGGAGCGCCCGCCAGTTGTCGCCGGTCGCGAGGCGGATCCGGTCCGCGGCCGAGGCGGCCTCCGCCGACCCCTCCAGGTCCACCACCCAGACCCGCTGACGCAGCACGGCGTACTCGCTCTGAAGCCGTGTCCGCAGATCCTTGAGGGCCGCGAGCCGCTCGTCCGGGTCCTGGATCCGATCGGCGTCGGAGACCTTCCAGTAGAGGTCTCCCATGCGCTGGGCCTGCTCGATGACGTCGACGTACGCCGAGCGGCGGGTCGCCCGGAGCCGGTCCGCCTGTACGGTCGCGGAGGCCACGTCCGCCTGGATGCGGGCGGCCCGGTAAGTGCCGCGGCTGGTCACCCAGCTCGCGAGCACGGCGGTCCCGGCCGTCAGTGCGGCCACCCACAGTGTGCTGTCCCCCATGTCGAAGCGATCCTCAACCCTCAGGCGAGCCGGGCGAGTTCGTCGTCCGACAGGCTGATCGCGCCCGCGGCCACGTTCTCCACGAGGTGGTCCGGATCCCCGGTGCCCGGGATGGCCAGGACGTGCGGGCCGCGGTGCAGTGTCCAGGCCAGCCGGATCTGCGCGGGGCTCGCGCCATGGGCCCGGGCGATGTCGAGGACCGCGGTTTCGTGGGTGCCGTCGGCGCCCTTCCTGCCGCCCTCGCCGGCTATCGCGAAGAACGGCACGAAGGCGATGCCCTGTTCACCGCAGATCCGCAGGACGTCGTCACCGACCTCGCTACGGGTGTCGAGGGCGTACCGGTTCTGGACGCAGACCACCGGGGCGATGGCCTGCGCCTCGGCGAGCTGCTCGGGGTCGACGTCGGACACCCCGAGGTGGCGGACGAGCCCCGCCTCGCGCAGCGCGGCCAGTGCGCCGAAGTGCTCGGCGATCGAATGGCGCCCGTGCGTCCGGAGGTTGACCACGTCGAGGTGGTCGCGGCCGAGCTGACGCAGGTTCTCCTCCACCTGGCCGCGCAGCTGCTCGGGCCTGGCCCAGGGCAGCCACTCGCCCGACGGATCCCGCCCCGGCCCGACCTTGGTGACGATGACCAGGTCGTCCGGATACGGGGCCAGCGCCGAGTTGACCAGCTCGTTGGCCGAGCGCAGGGACGAGAAGTAGAAGGCGGCGGTGTCGATGTGATTGACGCCCAGTTCCACCGCGCGCCGGAGCACCCCGAGTGACCTGTCGCGGTCGCTCGGCGTGCCCGAGTGGAAGGCGCCGCTCCCGGTCAGCCGCATGGTCCCGAAACCCAGCCGGTTGACCGTGAGGTCGCCGAGCCGCCACGTGCCCGCTGCCGCCGCGTTGATCGTCTCCGAGGTCATCTTCGGAGTCTTGCACGGAGATTCGGACGACGGGGGCGGACGATGAAAAGCGATCTTCGCGGGCCCGGCGGGCATGAACGCCCGCATGAACGCCTGTGTGGACCGCCTGCGTGGCCCGTCGGCGTGGAGCCGGTCACCTAGGCGGGGCGATCCGGCTCGCGCGTCCCGGTCAGATGCGCGAAGACGACGACATTGCTCCGGTAGCCGGTCCTCCGGTCGTACGCCCCGCCACAGGTGATCAGCCGCAGCTCGGGACGCTTTCTGGCGCCGTACACCTCCTGGCTGGGGAACCGTTCCTTGTCGTACGTGCGGACGGTGTCCACCGTGTAGACGGCGGTGCGGCCGTCGGTGCGCCGGGCCTCGACCAGCCGGCCGGGTGTCAGTCCGCTCAGGCCGACGAAGACGGCGGGCCCGGTGGCGGTGTCGAGGTGACCGACCACCACGGCGGTGCCCGCCTCTCCGGGCGAGGGGCCGCCCTCGTACCAGCCGACCAGTTCGGGGTTGTCCACCGGCGGCGTGGTGAGCTGCCGCTTCCGGTCCAGGCGCAGCCCGACGACCGGCGCCTCCAGACCGAGATACGGGATCCTCAGGACCGTCGCCCTGGACCGCGGGAGCGGCCGGGGCGCCGGGCTGGGGCGGCGGACGGGAGGCGGCACACGGACGTGGCCGCGCCGGGGCTCGGGTGTCGCGGCGGCGGAGGGACCGGGGGCGGGAGAACCCGGGGACGCCTTGGCGTCCCCGGGCTCGGCGGCCGGGGCAGCGGCCGGGTCCGGGGACCGACCGTCGTCCTCGGCCCACCAGAGGCCGCCCACGACCAGCGAGACCGCCAGCACGGCCGTCCTCGTCAGACGGTAGGCGCGCGTCCGGTACCAGGGCCTGGGCGCGCGCCTACGCGGCGCCATCGGGCCGGCGACGCAGCATCCGGAAGTAGACGAAGCCCGACACCCCGACCAGGCCCAGCGCCGCCGCGGCGCCGACCGCCGACACGCTCGGTGGCTCGGCGAGACCGCCGCCGCCCGCGGGTACGCCGCCGTTGGGGCCGCCGGGTGCCACTCCCTCGGACCCGCCGGCGGGCGGGGCCTTCTTGCAGTCGACCTTGAACACCTTGTGCTTGCCCGCGCCCTTGCCGTCCACGATCTGCCAGGTGAGCTTGTACTGGCCGTCCGGCAGGGCCAGCAGGCCGGTTGTCCGGCCGGTGCCGGTGGGCAGTGCGAGGGTGCCGGTGAGCGTGGCACTGCCCCGCTTCGCCGGCTGGGGCTCGATGATCCAGGTGACTCCCTGCCCCTGGTCGAAATTGAAGGCGGCGAGGTAGAACTGGCAGACCTTCGGGTTGTTGCGCTGGTCGGCGTCGGGCGTCGTGTCCGCGTGGATCTTCACGTCGCCGTTGTCGCCGGGAGCGGCGAAGGCGGCGGGGGCCCCGAGAAGGGCCGTTCCGGCGAGAGCGAGCGCCGTGAGCGCGGCGGCTCCCGCGCGGGGGCGGGCGGTACCGGCGCCGGAGGTACGGGCGCGGGCGGTACCGGGGCGTGGCGAGGTGGGCATGCGAGATCCTCCGAGCGGGATGATTGTCGTACAAATCGACTCTTCGTCCGACTCTCTTTCACATCCCGAGCCCAAAAGCCGAGCGCATCGCTGACGAACCGTCAGAGATAGCTCGTCCGGCCCAGGCTCCCGCCGGACCCGCCCGCCGCCTAGACTCACCGCGTGGACAACACAGCGTTGGAGCGGCTCGGTGCAGGCCAATACCTGCTGGTCACCAGTTTTCGGAAGAACGGCACGCCGGTCGCGACGCCGGTGTGGGTGGTCCGCGACGGCGACACGCTCGGCGTCTGGACCGTCGCGGACTCGTGGAAGGTGAAGCGGATCCGCAACCGCGCCGACGTCCTGGTCGGCCCCTGTGACATCCGCGGCAACCCGACCGGCGAGCAGCTCCCCGCCACCGCCGAGGTCTGCGACCCGGACGTCACCGAGCACTATCGCCGCCTCATCGCCCGCAAATACGGCATCTCCGGCCGCCTCGGCCTGCTCGGCAGCCGACTGCGCCGCGGGAAGAAGGGGACGCTCGGCATCCGGGTGTCACTGGTGCCGTAGCCAGACGTAGTCGACGGGCTGTACGGCGTTCCAGGCCTCCGTCAGTTCCGGGCCGACGGGGACGAAACCGGCTCCCCGATAGCAGTGCAGTGCCCGGTCGTTGTCCGGGTGCACCCGCATGAACACGTCCGACAGCCCGGAGTCACGGGCCTCGCCCAGCAGGCCCCGGACCAGTTCACGCCCGAGGCCACGACCTCGGGCGCCGGGTGCCACGATGATCCGCGCCAGCTCCACCTCGTCCTCCTCGGCGTCGAACCACAACTCCCCGTACGCGACGGGCCGTTGGTCCTCGACGAGCAGGCGGGCCGTCACGTCCGTGTCCTGCTGCCACGCCGCGACGGTCTCTCCGGCCATGGGGAACTCCCGCCGCCCGCACCACATCGCGACCTCCGTGGCGGAGACCGGCCAGCTCGCCACGGTCGTCGCGTGCGCGGCGCTGAAAGGAAGCAGATCCATGAAGTGACTCCGTTCGTCCGGCTCCGCGGCTCTTGACCGGACCGAGGGGATGCCTAGAGTGACCGGTGGTTGAACGGCAAATCGCTTTTCGCGATGCCGGTGACGCGTCGGCCTCGGCCGTCGCCGCAAGCGTCCCATCCCATTGTGCGAGGAGCGTTCGCACACGTGTCGAGCCAGGAGGAGAACCCCTTGGACCTGACGGCGATCGAGACCGAGAGGGCACGGATCCGGGACACCTATCTGGCCCCGGACAGGCAGCCCAGCTCGGCCCGGGGTGTGCACCATGTCGCGCTGCTCTCCGGCGACGTCGAGAGGACGGTGCGCTTCTACCAGGAACTGCTTGAGTTCCCGCTAACGGAGATGTTCGAGAACCGCGACTACAAGGGTTCGACCCACTTCTTCTTCGACATCGGCCACGGCAACCTGCTCGCGTTCTTCGACTTCCCGGGCCTCGACCTCGGCCCCTACGCGGAAGTCCTCGGCGGCCTCCACCACCTGGCCATCTCCGTCGAACCGGCTGCCTGGCGGCGGCTGCGCGACCGGCTCGACGCGGCCGGGGTGGACTACCAGGAGGAGAGCGACACTTCGGTCTACTTCCGCGACCCCGACGGAACCCGCGTCGAACTGATCGCGGATCCGCTCGGGGAGATGTACGGCACCAGCGTGCGGTGATACGGCACGAGCGTGCGGTGATACGGCACGAGCGTGCGGTGATACGGCACGAGCGTGCGGTGAGTCGCGCGGGACGGCCTGCGCCCGGCCGGAGGCCTACCGCACCGTCTCCGACGGTGTCGGGGAGGCGCCCGCCTGCGGGGTGAGAGCGAGGACCGGCGCACCTGGCTGGGGCGCGGGCGGTGTGACATCGCCGGCGGGCAGCTTCGGGGGAGCCGTCTCCTGGAACAGGACCGAGTCGAAGTCGACCATCCCGGTCTTCTCCAGGACGGAGATGTGGTCCAGGACGGTGTCGTTGGCCTGGTCGGCCAGTTCACGGACCAGGCTGTTCTCGGTGGTGGCACGGATCTTCGCGACGGTCGGGAAGATCTGGCCGTGGGTCACCCGCAGGATGTTGGCGAGGTCCGTGTCGAACTGCTTGCCGTGGTCCGCGGTCAGGGTCGCCACGAAACCCTGCTGCTGCGGTGACGCCTGGTTGGGCAGGGTGATCCCCAGCCGGGGAGCGATCAGCCGGCACTCGGCGTCGAGTGCGGCGTGACCCGAGATCAGGTGCTCGCCCGCCGTTCTGACGGGCTGGGTCGTGCCCTTCGTCAGAGCCAGCTCGCCGGAGGGGAACTCCCACAGCCCGGCGGCGCGCACCTTCACGACGAAGTCGCGGTCCGCCTCCGTGAGCGGGCCGGTCGGGGTGCGGGCGATGATGCGCGACGGGGAACTCGACGCGTTCTGCACCCCGAGCATCGCTGGATACGCGAGCGCGACGAGGGTCAACGTCAGGCTGCCGACGACGAAGACGGTTCCCGCCACGTTCCGGGACATACGCATGGCTCCTCCTGGCCCAGGACATCCGCCCCCGGAGTGGAGTACTCCAGAGGCGCTGCTTTCGCCCCGCGTGAGCGGTGCGGATGCCGGGGAATACGGCGGCGCCGGTTCAGGAGATCCTTTGGTGCGGGCAAAGACTGAGCCATGGAGGGCCCGGACCGGCCGGACCCGCCGACGGTCGCGATGCCGGTGGTGGGCCGCCGGTACGGGGACCTGCCGGGCCTTGCGGCCTACGGCTTGCGGCCGACGCCGCCGATGGCGATCACCTCGGACGGGATCGCGGCGGCGCCAGGGTCGGGCCGCCACTGAGCGAGCGGGACCACGCCGGGCTCCAGCAGCTCCAGGCCCTCGAAGAAACCGGCCAGTTGCTCCGGGCCGCGGAGGAAGTACGGGACGGCGCCGCTCTCGTTGTAGCGCCGGGTGGCCTCGGCGTTGGCCTTGTGGGTGTCCACGCTGTCGTTGAACGCCAGGAAACTGCCGGACGGCAGGGCCTCCAGCAGCCGGGTCACGATGGACCGCGCCTCGTCGTAGTCGGCGATGTGCCCGCTGACCTGCATCAGGGTGAGCGCCACCGGCCGGGTCAGATCCAGCGTCGTGGCCGCCTGCCGCAGGATCTCGTCGGGATCGTGCAGATCCGCGTCGATGTAGTCCGTCACCCCCTGCGGGGTGCTGGTCAGCAGCGCCCGGGCGTGCGCGAGTACCAGCGGGTCGTTGTCGACGTAGACGATGCGTGCCTCGGGGGCCACACGCTGGGCTATCTGATGTGTGTTGTCCACGGTGGGCAGTCCGGTACCGACGTCCAGGAACTGGCGGACGCCCGCCTCGCCCGCCAGATGGCGCACGGCCCGGCCGAGGAAGGCCCGGGAACCCCGGGCGAGTTCCTCGATGCCGGGGAAGAACTCACGGAACGCCTGGCCCACCTGCTGGTCGACGGGGTAGTTGTCCTTCCCGCCCAGCCAGTAGTTCCAGATCCGGGCCGAATGCGGCACAGATGTGTCGATCTTCGACCACGGGCCCGCGGGTGCGGACGAATCATGAGTCACTGAACAGCCTCCTCAACACGCGCCATCGCAAGTCTCACCACACAACGTAGAGCCGCGGCCCCGGCTGCCGGACGGGTTCCGGCCAAGTGCCAGTGGCAAAGGACAGGAGCAAGGACAGGAGCAAGGACGAGGCCGAGGGAAAGGGCAGCGGATCGGGCTGCGTGCCCGGCCTGAGCAACCGTGCCCCTTCCTGTGCTTCTTTCCGCGCCACCGCCTGAGCCTTCCCCCGTGCCTCTCAGCGGAACTCGTGGACGAGCTGAATCTCTCCCACGATGTGGGCGTTGAAGTCGTCGAGCTCTTCGGCCGGGACCCACAGTTCGAGGATGGTTCGCCCGCCGGCCTGCTGGACGGGATACCGGCGCAGGAATCCCGACTCGACCTCGAATCGCGTGACGAACCCGGCGCCGTCGTGCTTCACGTTCCAGTCCCGCGCGATCCTGATCGCGTAGTCCTCGTTGAGGACCGGGTAGAAGATCGGCTGCTCGGGGAGACGGGGCGGCCAGGCACGCCAGTTCAGTTCCCGGACCAGGTCCAGTTCCTTGGGTCCGACCGGGCGCCAGAGGGTCGTCGTCGCGTGCCGGCTGGTCATGAGTGTCGCTCTCCGAACGTGGAGGTCCGCTGAATCGGCTGGTCAGGAGATCGAACGATAGCGGCACGGGGCACGGCGAGCGGTCACAGCAGGAGGAGCAGGTGGACGGCGACCAGGACGTCCACGACTGCGCACCACTCGGCGAACGACCGGGCGACGACCTTGTCGAGCCTGAGATGGACGAAGTCCCAGACGCCGTGGAAGAACCAGCCGGCCGCTACGAGGTAGCGGCCCAGGTCCGGATCGACCGCGAGTCCGACCAGCGCGAGCGCACCGAAGGCGAACGCTCCCGCCGCCTGGACGCCGAAGGCCGCCCGTCCGTGCGGGGTTCCGCGTACGGCACCCCAGACCAGGACCGCCAGCGCGATGGCGACGAGCGCGACGGGCTGCGAGACCACGTCCTGCGCCCCGAGGGCGACCATGGCGGCCACGCCGGCGCCGAGCACGGGCCAGGTCACGTGCGGCCTGCCGATCTGATGGATGACCACGTACAGCAGCGGGAGCAGAGGCAGGGCGTCCCCGAACGCGCCGACGATGTCGGCGAGTTCACCCGAACCGCCGGCCGTCGTCAGGATCACGAGCGCGACGGCCAGGGCTGTCGGCCAGCGTTGCTTGAGCATCTCGACGGGGCGTCGCCCGTCCGATGCCGCAGCGGATGTCGTGCGGGATGCCGTGCCGGACGTCGGGGCGTCGGTGGTCCCTTGCCGAACCGTGGTGGCGGGCATGGCGGGCATGGCAACTCCTGTAGATCAGACGGTAGTTGGAAGGGGTGGTTGTGCGAGCGTGGATCCGGTCAGCAGCCGTACTCGCTCCGGCGGCGGAGCATGACGAGGAACATCAGCGGGAGCATCACGAGGTGTTCCAGGGCGATCAACGAGTCACCGGCGATGACGCCGAGCCAGAGCAACGGGAACAGCGCGAGCGCGGGCACGAACATCGCACCGCACATCTCCAGCGTGCTCGCCCAGCCGTGGCCGCGCAGGCGCATCCAGACGGCCATGCCGACCGACATGTCGAACGCCATTTCCAGGGAGGCCAGTTCGGGATGCCGACTCGCGGAGAGCTCGGTGCCGGCGAGTGCCAGGACACCGCGAGTCACCGCGCCGAGGACCAGCATCCCGACGACCATCGCGACCACCATCTCCAGGTAGTGGCGGGCGAAGCGCCGCTTGCCACCGTGCCGTTCCGCGCCGTGCCGCTCGGCCGGCGTCCGTCCGGAGCCGACCGGTACGACGCCCTGGGTGCGCTGCGTCCGCTGCCGCTTGGGCGGGGTCTGCATGACGGGCTCTCCTTCTGCACGGGCCGTACGGGCTCTCCCCGTACCGGGGGTGGGTGTCTGCGATGGATCCAGACTGCGCCGGGGCGAAGGCCGCGCGTAGTGCCGAACCCCCATGCGGGCGCGTGGAGTTGTCACGTCCGTGGATGGCATCTGTCATGCCGGGACCGGCCGCACGGCAACCGCGCCCGATCGGCCCTCTTCGGGGACAATGGCCGGATGGGGGACGGGGCGAACGACCGTGGTGCCGGGCTGACGAGCTTCCGGCGCCATACGTGGCTGACCGTGCCCGGTACGGCCGCATGCGTGCAGCTCCTCTTCGTCGGGGAGTGGATCCTCGACGAGGACGTCGAGGTGTGGGCCCGGGGCCCGGCCGCCGTCGCCCTGGTGGTCGCGGTGGCGGCGAGCGTGGTGCTGCTCGGCCGGCGACTCGCGCTGCTGCCGGTGGCCGGGACGCGCCCCGGCAGGCTGCCCGCGGGGTGGCTGATCACCGCGTGCGCGGCCGGTGTCGTGCTCGCGGTGTGCCCGCTGGCCGTGCGGAACTACGGGTTGTGGGCGGTCGCGCCCGCCATGGTGGTGGCGATCGTCGCGACCTACCTCGCACCGAGCAGCAGACGGCCGCTCATCGCCGGCGCCGTGGTCCTCGCGTCGCTGCCCGGCGGTGTCGTCAGCCTGGTCGCCGGGGACGGGGAACTGCTGTACGCCGCGCTGTTCCCGCCCGGGCTGGTCGCGTTCACCGTCTGGGTGATGCTCGGCCCTCTGTGGGCCTGGGACACCGCGTGCCGCCTGGACGAGGCACGGCGGCTGGAGGCCGAGATCGCGGTGAAGGACGAGCGTCTGCGGTTCGCCGCGGACCTGCACGACATCCAGGGCCATCATCTGCAAGTGATCGCGTTGAAGAGCGAGTTGGCGGCACGGCTCGTAGAGGTGGACCCCGCTCGCGCCGCCGCCGAGATGAAGGAGGTGCGGCGGCTGGCCGCCGACGCCCTCGGCGACACCCGGGCCGTGGTGCAGGGCTACCGCCGCACGAGCCTGGACGACGAGATCACCAACGCGACCCGGGTGCTGGCCGCGGCCGACATCGACGCCCGGATGACCGTCGAGCCCGCCACGGCCGTCACCGAACTCGCCGAGCCGACCCGCCATCTCCTTGGCCTGGTGATGCGGGAGACCACCACCAACGTGCTCCGGCACAGCAGCGCACGGCACGCCGAGGTCGACTGCCGCGTCACCGGCGCCCTCGCCCGACTGCGGGTGAGCAACGACGGCGCCGACCAGCACCCGCCCGGCACCGACGGCACCGGACTCGGCACACTCAGGGAACGATTGCAGGCCGCCGGGGGCGAGTTGACCTGGAGCCGCGACGGCGAGCGCTTCGTGGTCGAGGCCGCGCTGCCGGTGAAGCCGGGGGAGTCGTCCAAACCGGAGAACACCGGGAACGGAGCGGCGCGTTGATCCGACTGCTGATCGCCGACGACGAGGACCTCCTCAGAGGCGCGCTGGCCGCGCTGCTCGGACTGGAGCAGGACCTCGTCGTGGTCGCCGAGGCGGCCACGTCCACCGACGCGGTACGGCTGGCGCGCGAGCACCGCCCCGACATCGCGGTCCTCGATCTGGAGATGCCGCCCACCGACGGGCTGCGCGCCGCCGAGGAGATCCGCGCCGAACTCCCCACCCAGATCGTCCTGGTCACCCGGCACGCCCGCCCCGCCGTGCTGCGCCGCGCGCTCGCAGCCGGCATCCGCGGCTTCGTGCCCAAGACCACCGCCGCGGCCAGACTTGCGGAGATCATCCGCGACGTCGCCGCCGGACGCCGGTACGTCGACCCCGACATCGCCGCCTCCGCGCTGACCGAGGACGACTGCCCCCTGACCGACCGCGAACTGGAGGTCCTGCGCGCCGCCCGCACCGGAGCGTCGGTCGTCGAGATCGCCGCGGCTGTCCATCTGGCCCCGGGTACGGTCCGCAACTACCTCTCCGCCGCCATGTCCAAACTGGGAGCGTCCACACGCCACGCCGCCGCGCATCACGCATGGGAACAAGGCTGGATCTGATCCCTGGTACGAGCTGACCCCGCCGCTTCTCCACCAATGGCTACTCCACCAACCGCTTCCCCGCCGATCGCTTCCGCATCGCCTGTCTCTCCGTCAATGACACGGTGAACGGATGCACGGGCGCCGTCAGGATGTCCTCGGCCGCCCCCTGCTCGACCACCTCCCCGGCATCCAACACCGCGATCCTGGAAGCGAGTCGGGCGGTGTCCAGATCGTGTGTGATCAGTACGAGCGACAGGTCGTCGCGGTCCCGCAGCACCCCGACGAGCAGGTCGAGGATGCCCCGGCGGGTGACCGTGTCGAGCCCGGAGGTGATCTCGTCGCACACCAGGACCCGCGGCCGGGCGAGCAGGGCCCGGGCCAGTGCCGCCCGTTGGAGTTCACCACCGGAGAGCCGCGCAGGGGAGCGGTCCGCCAACTCGTCCGCGAGACCAAGGCTGTTGAGCACCTTCGACGCCTCGGCCAGCGCCTCCCGAGGAGACACCCCACGCAGCCGAATCGCCGTACGGGCCACCTGGTCGAGCACCGGCCGACGCTCGTCGAAGGAGGCCCGCGCGTCCTGGAACACGTACTGCACGGCGGCCAGTTGATGCCGCGCACGGTCTCGCAGACTCCGCGGCAGCGCGACCCCGTCGAGCAGCACCGCTCCCTCGTACGTGCGATGGAGTCCGGCCATGCAACGGGCGAGCGTCGTCTTTCCACTGCCCGAGCGGCCGAGGACGGCTAGACACTCGCCGGAGCGCAGGGCGAGCTCCGGCGTGTGCAGCACCTCGACGCCGCGGTACCGGGCGCGGAGATCGCGGACCCGCAGCACGGTGCACGAGTCCGAGGCTGCCGGTGTGTCGCCCCCCAACGGCGGCTGCTCCGAGAGGAGTTCACGAGTCCACGGCTGCGAGGGAGCGAGCCACACCCGCTCGGTCGGCCCGGACTCCACGACCCGGCCGTCCCGCATGACGAGTACCTCGTCGGCGAGCGCGCGTACGGTCTCCAGGTCGTGGCTGAGCAGGACGACGCCGATGCCCCGCGCGGCGACCGCCGCCAGCTCGTCGACCACCCGTCGCTTCGTCAGCGCGTCCTGCCCGGTGGTGGGCTCGTCCGCGACGACGACCCGCGCGCCGAGGAGCAGGGCCTGCGCGATGACGACGCGCTGCTGCTGACCGCCCGAGAGCTGATGCGGGAAGCGCCGCAACAGCTGTGCACCATCAGGGAGTTGTGCCGTCTCCAAGGCGTCGAGTACCCGCTCTCTCGCCGCGGCCCGGCGGGCACGGCGAGGCAACTCGCGCACCTGGCCGCGCGCGATGTCGTACAGCAGCGCACCCACCCGCCGCGCGGGGTTGAGCACCGCCGCCGGATGCTGCGGGACATAACCGACCAGGGCCTCGTCGACCCGTACGGAGCCGGTCACCCGCGCGCCCGACGGGAACTCGCCAAGGAGCGCACGCCCTGTCGTCGTCTTCCCGCTGCCGGAGGCACCCACCAGCGCGGTCACTCTCCCGGGCAGAACCCGCAGGCTCACCCCGTCGACAATGCGCCGCCCGCCGACCTCGACAGTCAGCTCCTCGATCTCCGCGACCACGGTCGACTCGCTCACAGACGCGACTCCTTCACCCGATCACGTACACCGACCCCACGGCGAACGACATCGCGTTCAGCAACGACGTCCCGTTCAGTCCTCAGCAGTGCGTCGAACAGCAGATTGCATCCCATCGTCAGCGTCACGATGAGCAGTGCCGGGACCACCACGGCCCACCGCTGCACGAACAGCCCCGTACGGTTGCGGTCCACCATCACCGCCCAGTCGGCCACGTCCGGGGCCACCCCGATGCCCAGGAAGGCGGCCGTGGCCACCAGATAGAGGACCCCCGTCAGCCGCACGCCCGCGTCGGCGGTGAGCGTCCGCAGGATCGACCGGCCGACATGCCCGACGGCGATGTGCCACCACGACTCGCCCTGCATCCGCAGCGCCTCCACCGCCGGACGCGAGGCCACATCCGCCGCGGCGGCGCGCACGATGCGGGCAGCGTCCGGGATGTTGACGAGTGCCACCAGCAGGGCGAGACCCGCCGCGCCGGGTGAGAACACGGACGCGACCAGCAGGATCATCAGCAGCGACGGCACGGCGAGGAGCACGTCCAGCGGTCGCATCAGCACCTCCTCCAACCAGGTCCGGTGGGTGAGCGCGCTGATCAGCCCGACCGGGACCGCTACCAGATAGGCCAGCGCCGTCGCCGCGAACGCGACCACCACCACGGGCCGGCCGCCGAACAGCACCTGCCGCCACACGTCACGCCCCACGAAGTCCGTGCCGAGCCAGTGCCCGTCGCCGAGCGTGAACGAGACGGCCCGCGGCCCGGGTTCACTCGCGAACAGCGGCCCGAACAGGGCGAGGACCAGGGGTACGCACACGAGCGCGGCCCCGAGCGCGAAGCGCCCCGACGGCAGCCATTTCGTCCGTCTGCTCACGCGGCCACCTCCGCTCGCGGCGCGAACCGGTGGGCGACGAGATCGGCTCCCAGGTTCAGCACCACGGTGATCACCCCGAAGACCACCGCGAGCCCCTGCACCACCGGCACATCCCGTTCGGCGACGGCGTTCATCAGTACGGTCCCCAGCCCGGGAATCACGAACAACGCCTCCACGACGATCACCCCGCACAACAACCAGTCGACGGTGCGGGCAAGTTGCTGTGCGGCGGGCGCCACCGCGTTCGGCAGCGCGTGCGCGTATCGGACCCGGGCACCCGGGATCCCGTATCGCCGGGCCTGCGCGACGTATGGCGAGGCGAGCGCGTCGATCATGCCGGCGCGCACCAGCCGGGAGAGCGAGCAGACCGGCCGGGACAGCAGGACGAGCACCGGCAGTACGAGCGCGGCCGGATGCCCGAGCAGATCCGTGCCGTAGCCGACCGCCGTCGGCGGCAGCCAGTCGAGGCGCAGTGCGAAGACCGTCACCAGCAGCACCCCGAGCGCGAACTCCGGTACCGCGTACACCCCGAGCGTCACCGAACTCACCAGCCGGTCCACGAACCGCCCCTCGTACCGAGCGGCCAGCACCCCCAGCCCGACCCCGACCGGCACCAGCAACGCGACCGTGAGGCCGGCGAGGAGCAGGGTGGGACCGAAGGCGCCGGAGATGTACGAGGAGACGGGCCGCCCGGACGTCAGAGAGTTCCCGAAGTCCGCGTGCAGCAGGCCCGTCGCCCAGTCGGCGAGCCGCTCGTACGCGGGCCGGTCCAGGTCCAGCGCCTCGCGGATGGCGGCGATCCGCGCAGGATCCGGCTGGTCCCCGGCGAGGGCCACCGCCGCGTCTCCCGGCAGCGCCTCGGTGAGTGCGAAGACCAGCACCACCACGGCCACGGTCTGCGCGCCACCGAGCAGCAGCCGACGGGCGGCCCACGAGCCCAGTCCGCTCACGCCAGCCAGACCTTGTCGAACCGCGCCCAGTCGAGCGTGTTCGCAGGAGCCTTCCGCTCAACTCCCTTGACCCCACGGGCCGTTCCGATGATCCAGTCGGCGAACCCCCACACCAGGAAGCCGCCCTCGGCGTACAGCTTGCGCTGCATCCGGCCGAACACGGCGGCGCGTTCGGTCTCGTCCTTCGTGGACTGCGCCTGGTGGTAGAGCGCGTCGAAGTCCTTGTGGTGCCACTTGGTGGCGTTGGTGGTGGAGTCGGTGAGCAGCCGCTGCGAGATGTGCGACTCGATGGGCATCGCGCCCGACCGGTAGCAGCACATGGTTCCGGAGTCGAGGATGTCCGCCCAGTACGAGTCCTTGCTGCCCATCTTCACCTCGACGGTGACACCGGCTTTTGCGGCCTGGTCGCGGAAGATGCCGGCCGCCTCGGTGAACCCGGCCGCGACCGCTGACGTGTCCAGCGTGACCTTCAGCTTCTCCGCGCCCGCCTTCTTCAGGAGGGAACGGGCCCGGTCGAGATCCTGCTCGCGCTGCGGCAGACCGTCCGCGTAGTACTCGTACCCCTTCCCGAACAGGTCGTTGCCGACCACCCCCGCCCCGGACAGCGCTCCGTCGATCAGCTCCTGGCGGTCGGCGATCAGGAAGAACGCCTCCCGGACCCGCTTGTCGTCGAAGGGCGGCCGGTCCGTCTTCATCGCGAAGGCCTGCATGGCGCTGTTCCGCAGCCGTATGATCTCGATCTGGCCCTTGCCCTCATGGGCGCGCGCGGTCGTCGGGTTGAGCTCATGGGCGTACTCGACCTGCCCGCCCAGCAACGCGTTGACCCGTGCGGACTCCTCGTTGGCGACCACGAACTCCAGCTCGTCGAGGTACGGGGCGCCGTCCCAGTGGGCCTCGTTGCGCCGGAAGACCGCCGAGCGGCCCGGCGCGAACGACACGAAGCGGAACGGCCCGGAGCCGACCGGCTTCTTGTCGAAGTCGGCGTCCGACGTCCCGTCGGGCACGATGTACGCGCCGAACGCGGCCAGCACATTGGGGAATTCGGCGGTCGGCCGCTTGAGGACGAACTCCACGGTCCGCTCGCCGACGGCCCGGCTCGCCTTGAGGTCGATCGGTTCGAGGGAGGCCTTTGCGCGGAACGCCTTCGCGGGATCGGCGATACGGCGGAAGCTGAACAGGACGTCGTCGGCGGTGACGGGCTTCCCGTCGTGGAAGTCCGCTTTGCGCAGGGTGACCTTCCAGCGGTCCAGGCCCGCGTTCGGCTCCCAGCCGGAGGCCAGGCGCGGCCGGGCGGAAAGGTCGTCGCCGTAGTCGGCGAGCTTGTCGAAGAGCGCCTTCGCGCGGGCCACGTCGGCGAACAGATTGGCCAGATGCGGATCGAGCGTCTCGCTCGCGCTGCCGCCCGCGAAGGCGGCCCGCAGCCGCCCACCGCGCCGGGGCTTGCCGTCGTTCCCGCCTCCCGCGCCCGCACCCGAGCCGTTGTCCGAACTACCGCAGCCGACGAGGGCGAGGGCGCCCACCCCCGAGGCGGCGGCGAGGAAGCCTCTACGACGGAGGCCGGGGTATTCCCGCATGACGATGTCCTTGCTGTGTGAGGTGGATGAGCAGCGGTGTGCCGTGGAGTCAGGCGTCGAGCCGGGCCACCACGTGCAGCCGGTCGGCCTCGGCCGCCGTCCCGGGCAGGTCGCCCTCCTCCCACGGCGGTTCCGTGCGTGGCCCCGGACCGTCGTGCAGCGCGAGCACGGTGAAGCCGTGGGAGGTCAGAAGGTGACGCAGTTCCTGCGGGAGCAACAGCCGCCAGGCGGACCGCTGTTCGACGGGGGCCGAGTCGTCGTCGGCGGTCCATACGCGGGTACGCCGCAGGAGTTGCGCGGTGCGGTCGACGTACAGCGTGGTCGTCGACCGGTACGAAGTCCCCAGCCAGGCAAAGGCGTTGACCTTCGGCGTGTTCAACAGGCCGTCGCGGCCCAGGAAGTAGGCCCCGTTGCGCATCTCGGCGACGAGCAGCCCGCCGGGTGCCAGGCTCCGGCGACAGGAGGCGAGGAAGCCGTCGAGGTCGTCGTTGCTGTGGCAGTACAGCAGCGAACTGTCCAGACACACCACGGCGTCGAAGACCCCGAGAGAGAAGTCCCGCAGATCGGCGCGCACATACTGCGGGCCGGGGTGCCGGTCGCGGGCGTACGCCAGCATCGCCTCGGAGAGGTCGGCCCCGACGACCGTCCGCCCGGACGCGTGCAGTTGGGCCGCGTCCCGGCCGGTGCCGCAGCCCAGGTCGAGGACCCTCGGACCGGCCGCGTACCGCCGCAGGCAGTCCTCGGCCCACCGCCCGGCCAGCCGCTCGGGATCGGGGAACCGGGCCTCGTACAGTTCCGGGTTGTCGGTCAGCAGGTTCCCGCTCGTCATACCGTCGCCCCCACGGGCACGGGACGCTCGGGCAGCGCCTTGAGGCGACGCAGCCAGGTGATGCCGGCCGCCGACATCAGCCCGAAGACCAGACAGCAGGCCCACGGCAGCCAGGAAGCTCCCCGCTGGTCACCGGTGTCCATGGCCCAGCCGACGACCGTGTTGCCCACGGCCGCCGCGATCCCGGACACCATGTAGAAGATCCCGAAGTACGTGCCGGTCAGCTCCGGCCGCCCGAAACCGGGGATCAGCTCCATCACGAAGGGCTGGGCGACCATGACTCCGACGTAGAGGAACAGGACGCCGACGAGGACGGGCACGGCGTGCCACAGCTCCGGTGAGGCCCCCGACACCAGCATCGGCGGCAGGAAGGCCAGGCCCATGAGGGCGAGCCCGACACCGATCGCCTGATTGCCGCGGCTCTTGAGAGCCCGGGTCAGACGCAGCTGGAGAGCGAGATTGACGAGCGTGCCCACCAGGAAGACGAGGCCGGCCGCGCCGTCCCAGCCCGTCGCCCGGCGGGCGCCGTCGGGCAGCAGCAGATACAGCTGGTTCTCCAGGGTGAACATGCCGACCAAGGCCAGCGAGAAGGCCAGGAACGCGCGGTTGCCCACCACCTCACGCCAGTCCGCGAGCACACCGCCCGTGCTCTGTGGTACCGCCCGCGCGGGCAGTACCAGCGCCTGCGCCACGGTCAGCACCGCGAAGATCCCGGCGGCCGTGAGTGCGGAGGCCCGGAAGTCGAACAGCAGCAGGACACTGCCGAGCAACGGCCCGATCAGTGCACCGGTGGTCGCGAACACGTTGAACAGCGCGAACGCCTCGGCCTTGCGCTCACCGGCCTCCTGCGCGAGGTAGGCGCGTACGGCCGGGTTGAACAACGCCCCCGCGAGCCCGCTCAGCACGGACGCGGCCAGCAGCACGGCGAGCCCGTCCCCGAGCGCGAACAGGGCGAAGCCGACCGTGCGCACCGCACACCCGGCGATGATCACGCCGCGTGCCCCGAGCCGGTCCGCGGCCGATCCGCCGATGAGGAACAGCCCCTGCTGACTGAGGTTGCGCACCCCGAGCACGATCCCGACCACGGCCGCCGACATCCCCAGGTCCTCGTCCAAGTGCGTGGCCAGATAGGGGATGAGCAGATAGAAGCCGGTGTTGACGCCGAGTTGATTGACCAGGAGCAGCCGGATCGCGGGCGAGAAGCCACGTATCTCATGCAGCGTCTTCACGGCCCACCTGCCTCTCCCGCACGCCGAGCCCGGGCCGGTCACTCGCCCGTACGACACCGTCGGCGCCCCCGATCCCGGACCACGGGTCGTCGGCGAGCAGCAGATGCCCGTCGAGGTCGGCCCAGCGGGCGCGGTCGGCGAGATGCACGGCGGGCGCCAGGCCGAGGGTGCTGGCGGTGAGGCAGCCGAGCATCAACTCGGTGCCGCTGCCCTCGATCAACTCGGCGATCCGCAGCGCCGCGTGGGGACCGCCGCACTTGGCGAGCTTGACGTTCACGCCGTGCACCCGGCCCGCGAGACGGCGTACGTCCTCGTACGTGACGGCGTCCTCGTCGGCGATCAGGGGGAGTGGCGAACGCTCGGCGAGCCGCGCCAAGGCCTCTGGATCACCGGGGGCTAGGGGCTGTTCGACGGCCTCGACACCCAACTCGGCGTAACGGGGCAGCAGTTGGAGTGCCTGGGCGGACGTCCAGGCCCCGTTGGGGTCGAGGAGCAGTCGGGCCCGGGGCGCGGCGGAGGCTATGGCTCGTATGCGGGCGAGGTCGTCCTCGGGGTCCGGGGCACCCGCCTTGACCTTGATGACGGTGAAGCCGCTGTCCGCGAGTGAGCGGGCCTGCGCGGCGGCGCGCTCGGCGGGGACGATCCCGATGGTGCGGGCGGTCCGGGCGCTCGGAGCGCTCGGAGGCGTCCGGGCGGTGCGAGCACTCCGCGCGCCGAGTAGCCGGTGCACGGGGACGCCGGACCGCTTGCCGCACAGGTCGAGCAGCGCCGCCTCGACGGCCGCGTTCACCGCCGGTGGCCGGTCGCCGGCGGGCCACTCCCGCAGCGCGTTCTCGGGGTCGCCGAAACGGCTCAGTTCCAGACCGGCCTCGTGCAACCGCCGTTCCAGTACAGGCGTGTTGAGACCGTAGTAGACGCTGCTGACGGCCTCGCCGTGGCCGGTCAGGCCGTCGTGCTCGACCGTCAGCCAGACGGCGTCACGGGCGGACATCGTCGAACGGGAGATGCGCAGCGGCTCGGCGAGCGCGAGCCGCACGGTGCGCAGGGTGGCCTTCACGGGCTCCCTTCCAAGGGGGTGTGCGCAGGGGTGTGCAGGGGGTCGGTGACCGTGGTGCAGCGGACCCAGCCGGTGGCCTCGACGGCACGCGGATGCGGGATCTCGACAGGCTGGGTGGCGGCGCCGGCCGGGTCGAGGCCGTGGGCGGCCGTGAAGTCGTCGTCGTAGACCGTGCCGAGATAGCGGTGCGGCCCGTCGGGGAAGACGGTGGCGACCACGGCCCCGGGATGGACGCGGGCGGCCCACGCCGAGACGAGTGCGACCGCCCCGGTACTCCAGCCGCCGCTGACGAAACTCCCGCGCGCGAGGCGTCGACAGGCGTCCGCGGACTCGGCCGGGCCGACCCAGTGCACCTCGTCGAACGCCTCGTACGCCACATTGCGCGGATGGATGCTGCTGCCGAGGCCGCGCATCAGACGGGGCCGGGCGGGCTGGCCGAAGATGGTGGAGCCGGTGGCGTCCACACCGATCAGCCGCAGCCCCGGCCAGTGCCTGCGCAACGGCCCCACCACCCCGGCACTGTGGCCGCCGGTGCCGACACTGCACACCAGTACGTCCAAGTGGTCGAGCTGGGTGGCGAGTTCGGCGGCCAGCGACGCGTACCCGGCGATGTTGTCGGGGTTGTTGTACTGGTCGGGCCAGTACGCGTCCGGCAGCACCGCGAGCAGCTCCCGCAGCCGGGCCAGCCGCGCCGCCTGCCAGCCGCCCACGGGCGCCGGACGGTCGACGAGTTCCAGACGGACCCCGTACGTGCGCAGCAACTGCCGCATGGACGGCTCAAGTTCGCTGTCGCCGACCAGCACGACGGGATGCCCGAGTGCCTGCCCGGCGAAGGCGAGACCGATCCCGAGCGTCCCCGAGGTGGACTCCACCACCGGTGCGCCGGGCCGCAGTTCACCCCGTTCCTGGGCGCCGAGCAGCATGGACACGGCGGCCCGCGCCTTCATGCCACCGGCGCCGAGCCCTTCGAGCTTGGCCCAGAAACCCGGCTGGGGGCACGGCAGATCGGTGGTCACCCGGGCCAGCGGGGTGCGGCCGAGGAGCGCGAGGAGATCGGGGTTGGCGGTGAGGGGGCGCAGCGCGGCCGTCGTCACAGCGAGGCCTCCGTACAGCCGTCGCGATGTCCGGAGCCGGATGGCCGGCGGGACCGGTGTCCGTGTCCGTAGTGGTGGATGACGCCGGGACCGCCGTCCAGCCAGAAGAAGGGGTACGGCTCCGCGCATACCGCGCTCACCCCGGCGCCGAGGAAACGCGGCAGGACGGCACTCCCCGTCTGCGCGAACATCACCAACTGCTTGTCGGTGCGCAGGGCATGCTCGCGCAACGGCTCGAAGGACCCGTTGCCGAGCGTCATACCGGACGCCAACACGGCATCACAGCGGTCGAGTTCGGCGAGGGCATCCGTCTCGATCGGCTCGCCCCACTCCGTCCGGCCGCCCTTGAGGTCGCACGGTATGTACGGGACATCACGTGAACGAAGCGCCTCCAGAAGGGAGTTGACGACACCGACGACGAGTACGGTCCGTCCCGGCCGGATGTCCAGCAGCTCGACGACGGCCTTCGCCCGTGCGCGGGACTTCTCCAGGGAGCTCCCGGCGGGCAGCGGCCGGGGGAGTGCCCCGTTCTCCGGCGTGTGCGGGGTGACATGCATCAGATACGCGTCGAGCGCCGCCACCCTGACCGGCGTCAGCGGATGCTCCAGCAGCCGCGCCACGTCCGCGCCGACACAGTCGTGCACCGCGTCCTCGGACAGCGCCCCCGGTTCCACCGCACACGAACCGACGGCCCGGTCGAGGCGCAGGCTGAGCACCTCGTTGCGGTATCCGCCGCGGCGCCCGTCATGACGTACGACCTGGCTGGTGGTGAACGCCACGGCGATGCGCAGGGTGCGGGGGTCCGGGCCGAGTCGGCCGGCGATGACATGGCTCACCAGGTCGTCGTACGAGGCCGGGGCGGCCTTGTCCTGGAGGGAGGGAACCACGGACCCCCCGCCGATCGCCCCGCTCATCGGGCGGTCACCCGTGGACGCAGCCCGGACAGCAGCGACTCGACACGGGCCCGTGCGCAGAGCCCCTCCGAGTCGCCCGCCATCACATGACCGAGGTACTCGTTGTTGCTGCCCGCGGCCTTGACCGCCCGCCCCGGATCGGCGAGCTGGACCTCCAACACGCCCTGGGCGTCCCGCACTTGATCGCGGCCGTCGATCGACACCAGTGTCCCCGTGGTGTCCGGGACCAGGAAGCCGACGGCGGCGCTGCGCAGCCCGGTGTCGCTCCGGCGCAGGTCGGGGGCGTGGCCGAGGGCAACGTCGACGCAGGCCGCGGCCAGGTCGAGTCCGGTGACGTGCCGGATGAGCTCGGTGATGCGGTTTCCGGCCGGGCGGGGGTTGACCTCGACGAGGCGCGGACCGGCGGCGGTCAGCTTGATCTCGGTGTGGGCGACCACGGAGTCGAGACCGAGCGCCTTGATCGCCTGCGCAGCGGTGTCCTGGGCCGCCTCCGCGTCGCGCGGGGCCAGCGCGGCCGGGAACATGTGGCCCGTCTCGATGAACGCGGGAGCTCCGCCGACGCTCTTGTCGGTCACGCCCACCACATGGGTCGTACCGCCGAACGACACGGTCTCCACGCTGACTTCGGGCCCGTCGAGAAGTTCTTCGAGCAGGAGGACGGGCGCCCGGACCTGGCCGCGGGCGTTCACCGGGAAGTCCGCGATCGCCCGACAGGCGTCCGCCAGCTCGCGCTCATCGTCCACGCGCCGCACATACATGCCCGCGCACAGGTCGACCGGCTTGACCACCAGCGGGAAGCCGAGCCGGCGCGCGGCCTCCTCCGCCTCGGCCCGGTCGGCGCAGACGGCGAAGCGCGGGCCGGGGACGCCGGCCTCGCCGAGGACGCGGCGGGTCGTGTCCTTGCGGCAGGCGTTCTCCACCGACTCCGGCGTGGGGCCGGGGAGCCCCAGCCGGGCGGCGACGCGTGCCACGGTCGGCAGGTAGTAGTCGCAGGACGTGACCACCCCGTCGAAGCCGAGGGCCCCGTGCAGCCGCTCGATCTCCGGCAGCAGGGCGTCGACATCGTTCGTGTCGGCGGTCAGTACGTTGCGGGCCGCGAGCAAGGGGTGGGCCGTGCCTTCAGGGGCGGAGCGCAGGTAGTGGTGCAGATCGCGGGTGAGGAACGTGAACTCGTGCCCGCCCTCCCGGATCGCCCGTGGCAGCAGTCTGCTCATCGACCCGACCCAGCTCTCGACCACCAACAGATGAGCCACAACTCCCCTTTCGTGCACTCCGGTTGAGGTTCCGGGCACGCCGGGGGCACCCCATGGCGGGGCGCGGACGACGTGGCCGACGCACACGTTATCGACAATCATTTTCATTGTCATCCGATGGCTCGCCCTTTGTTGCCGACGCGGCAAAAAACCGTTGGACAGGGCTGGACGGGCGGATCTAGCCTCGCCCGGTCCGAGTGATGGCGTGCCTACCGAACGGCGTGCCTACGGCATGGTGTTCCTACCGAATGAGGTGCTGGAGATGACGGTCCGGACGAGCGCGGCCGGTTGCGACGGGCCGCGTACTCCAGCCACCACGACCTCCTCGGACCGAAGGAATCCCAGAAGTGGATCTGCCACGTAGCTTCACCATCCGCGAGAGCGGACACCGCATTCACAACCCGTTCACCAGCGAGAAGCTGGCCACCCTGGGCCGGGCCCTCGGCCTGGCACCCGGGACGAGCGTGCTCGACCTCGCCTGCGGCAGCGGCGAGATGCTGTGCACCTGGGCACGCGACCACCAGGTGACCGGCACCGGAGTGGACATCAGCACCGAGTTCCTCGCCGGGGCGCGATCCCGGGCGACGGAGCTCGGGGTCACCGACCGCGTCACCTTCCGGCACGGGGACGCGACGGGCCATGTCGCGGACGAGCCTGTCGGCGTCGCGGCATGCCTCGGCGCCACCTGGATCGGCGACGGGGCGGCCGGCACCGTCGAACTGCTGCGGCGGAGCCTCGCCCCCGGCGGGATCATGCTGATCGGCGAGCCGTACTGGCGCCGAGAGCCCCGGGACCAGGCGACCGTCGAGGGCTGCTACGCCACCACGAAGGACGACTACCGCCCGCTCCCCGAGCTGCTCGAACTCTTCGGCCGGCTCGGCTGCGACGTGGTGGAGATGGTCCTCGCCGACCAGGACAGCTGGGACCGGTACGTGGCCGCGCAGTGGCTCAACACCCGGCGCTGGCTGGACGCGCATCCCGACGACGAGATGGCGGACGAGATGCGCGAGGACCTCGCCACCGGACCCGTACGTCACGTGCGCCACCAGCGCGAGTACCTGGGCTGGGGCGTCTTCGCGCTGATGAACCGCTGATGAACCGCTGATGAGCGGCTGATGGAACCGTTGATGAGCCGCTGACGGGCGCCGGGTGGGCTCCGCCGGTACGACGCACGTACGGTGCGGAGGAGCCCACCCGGCTGCCGGCTTCAGGAGGCAGCCGGTCCCGTCGAGAGACCGGCCTCGTTCGGGGTCGCCCCGCGCGGGGCGATCAACTCGGCGGGCCGCTGTTGAACTTCCGGGCGGGGGTACCCGTATCACTCCTCAGAACCGCCCGGAGGGAGAGCAGGTTGTCGACACCGTCCGACCCACAACCGCCGCCGAACCGGTCGGCGTTGGAACCGACCCACGTCATGCGCCGCCGCCGGTCCGGAGCCCTGTCGGAGCTGGTGCGGCAGGTCCAGGAGAGGGAGCGCGACCCGGACGACGGGTACGAGTTCATCGAGGTCCCGGGAACGGACACCGCCGCGCTGCCTCGGCCGGCGGAGGACGACACCCAGGAACTGCCGCCGTACATCGTCGACTTCGACGGTGACAAGGACTTCTACCAGGGCGATACACGCGGTCGTGAGGTCGCCCGCACGGCGGCGCACGGCCATACGTTCCTGTTCCGCCGCACGGCGATCGCCATCGCCGCGGTGGCCGCCGCCCTGGCGGGATTCAGCGCGGCTCTTCTGCTCACCTGGGACCGGGACGGCACCGACGACAAGGCGCAGGCTCCGCCGCCCCCGGCCGCGTCGTCGGCACCGGCACCGACCCCGTCCCAGCCCGCCGCGGCCCCCGAACCCGACCCCGATGGCGCCGGCACGCTCCGCGAGGGCGACAGCGGCCCGGAGGTGAGCGACCTCCAGGAACGACTCCTCCGCATCCCCAACGTGTACGACGGCGGCACGGCGACCGGCAGCTTCGACGCCACACTCGCTGCGGCGGTGGCCCGTTTCCAACTCTGGTACGGCATCCGGGGCGACGAATCAGGCGTCTACGGCAACGACACCCGCACGGACCTGGAATCGCGTACGGCGTCCTAGACCGCACTCTCGGTGCGGACGGGCATGATGATGCCCGGCCCGCATTCGAGGGGGAGGCGCATGGCAACCGTCGAACGGGAGCGCTGGGAAGGGCACTTCGCGGTGGGCCACGGCTTCCGTCGCGTCGACGACGAGGAGACGCGCCTGCTCGCGGAACACCTGAACCTGAGCCCGGGCCAGCGGGCCCTCGACGTGGGCTGCGGCCTCGGCGGCTGCGCCGCGGCGCTCGCTGGCCTGGGCTACCGCACCCTCGCGGTCGACTGGGCGGAAGCCTCGGTGGCCGCGGTCCGCGACCGGTACGCGGACGTGGAACCCCGAATCGCCGCGCGGCGCCTGGACTTCGAGGACGACCTGGCCGTACGCGACCAGTTGCCGTCGAACAGCTTCCACCTGGTGACGATGCGGCTCGTGCTCGCGTTCCTGACGGACAGGTCCGGCGCCGCGGAGCGCGTGCGTCGGCTGTTGGTGCCGGGTGGTGCCTGGGTGGTCACCACACCGCTGGCGGCCCGGCTCCCCGAGGAGCGCCGGCACATCGGGATGACGGCGCAAGACGTGTCGGACCTGATCGACAGCTGGGGCCAGGGCAGTTGGTACGACCTGGAGGCAGGCGGAGTGCGTTGTCTGGTCCTGCGCAAGTGAGAAGGCCGACGCGCGAACTAGCCTTTCGTAGGAGCCCGTTCGTCCAGGAGGCCATCCGTGCGGAGGTCGTCCCACAGGGGCTGCGGGACGTTCGTGGTGAGGGACGCGAGGTTGCTGCGTACTTCTTCCGCCGCGCGCATGCCCACCACGATGCCCGCGACCGTGGGGTGGAGGAGGGGGAAGGCCATGGCGGCCTGGGGGAGGGTCACGCCGTGGGTTTCGCAGATGTCGGCGATGCGGTGGGCTCGCTGGAGGAGGGCCTGAGACGCGGGGGCGTAGTCGAAGCGGGCCCCGGGGGTGGGGCGGGGGGTGGCCAGGAGGCCGGAGTTGAAGACGGAGGCCGCCAGGACCGAGACGTCGCGGGCAGCGCAGGCGGGGAGGAGGTCGTCGAGGGCACTGTGGTCGAGGAGGGTGTAGCGGCCGGAGAGCATCACCACGTCGACGTCGGTCTCCTCGACGAGCCGGGTGAGCATACCGGGGTGGTACATGCCCGCGCCGATCGCACCGACGACTCCCTCGGCGCGCAGCCCGGCGAGCGCCGGGCAGCCGTCACGCAGCGCGGTCTCGAAGTGGGACTCGGCGTCGTGGAGGAACAGCACGTCGATCCGGTCGACGCCCATACGGGTGAGGGAGTCCTCCACGCTGCGGCGGATCCCGTCCCGCGAGAAGTCCCACACCCGGCGGTGCGTCGCGGGCACCTCGAAACTCTCGTCCTTCCGCCCCGCCGGATCCTGTGGCACGAGCAGCCGGCCGACCTTCGTCGACAGCGTGAACTCCCCGCGCGGCATCGTCCGCAGCAGCTCACCCACGCGCCGCTCGGAGTGCCCGATGCCGTAGTGCGGCGAGGTGTCGAAATAGCGGATGCCGCCGTCCCAGGCCTCCGTCAGCGCTCCCGCCGCGGTCGTGTCGTCGAGCGGCTCGAAGAGCCCGCCCAACGGCCCGCCCCCGAACCCCAGCTCGGTGACCTCCACAGCGGTACGTCCGAGCCGGTTCCTCTTCATCCAGCGGGTCCTCTTCCTCAGGAGACACAGCACCGTCAGGACATGGTGTCCCGGCGGCGGCGTGACGCCAACCGCTTTTCCAGGGTGATCAGATCCAGCCCTCCAGTGACTTCATGAAGCCCTCGAAGTCGTCCCGGTGGATGGTGTGGCCCGCGCCGGGGACCGTGCGGACCTCGAAGTGGCTCGTTCGTAGGCGGGCGGCGTCCTCGGGGCCGACGAGGAAGCTCGGGTCGGCGAGTTGGACCAGTGAGGGGACCACCGGCTGTGCGGGAAGGAAGCCGAGCAGGGGGCGGCCGCCGAGGAAGTGGGCCGTGTCGGGATCCCAGTCCGCGAGGGTGGCGAGTTCGATGTCGACGTCGGCCTCGTCCCAGCGGGGGTTGAGCCGGGCGATGTGCTCGCGGGTCGCGTGCTTGCCCTCGACGAACGCGGCAGCGTTCACCCGCCGGTCGGGCGCGGACGTCGCCCAGACCGGGTCGCAGTACACCGCCCGAGACGGCCGCAGCCGGTCGACGGCCAGCGAGAGCGCGAGTCCGCCCAGGGAGTGCCCGATGGCCACGTCGGCCCGCTCGGTCAGCGTGTCCACGAGGTCGCGGGCGAAGAGCGCGGGGCTGTACTCGCCGCGAGGCGAAGCACCGTGCCCGCGCAGATCCACCGCGACCACCCGGTACCCGCGCTCGGCCAGCGCCGGTCCGACCCGCCGCCAGGTGCGGGAGTCCGACATGATTCCGTGGACGAGCACGGCGCTCTTGTCGCCGGATCCCCATGTACGGGTGTTGAGCTGCACGTCGATGCCCTTCTCGGTCCGAGGTCCAAGGTCCAAGGCCGCGGTGAGCGGCCGCCGTTCCCGCCACCGACTCACATCAGCCGGCGGTCCCGGCACGGGCCCGGGCCACGAACTCCCAGCCGCCGTGCGCCACTTCATACACCACGAACCCCGGCTCCACCCGCACGAATTCCGCCCCGCCCGGCGCCTTCACGGCCGATCGGCTCGCCGCGGGCACGTACACCTCGGCCGTGGAACCCACCGGCACCCGCACCGACAACCGTGTCGAACCGTCCACGACCGACCATGCCGCCGAAGCCTCGCCACGCACCGTACGGACCGACGTGCGGGCCCAGTTCACCCCCGTACGACCGTCCGGGCGGACCGTGAAGGTCCGGTAGCCCGCGTCTCCGGGACGCAGCCCGGCCACGTTCTCGTACAGCCACTGCACGACCGTGCCTTGGAAGTAGTGGTCGCGGGAGCGCGAGTCGAGCGGCCACATCTCCCACATGGTGTCGGCGCCGTTCTCGAACCAGTAACCCCAACTCGGGTACGTGCGCTGCGTGGCGATCGCGTGCGCCACCTCGGGATGCCCCTGCGCGGACAGCTGCCGCAACAGCACACTCGTCCCGAGCGCGCCGGTGTTGAGATGGTTGCCGCGCCGCTTGATGTCGGCGAGGAGCGAGTCGACGACCGTGGCCCGGGCGCCCGGCGGGACCAGCCCGAAGGCGAGCGGAACGCAGTTGTTGGTCTGCCGGTAGCCGGGGTCCTTCGCCGTGCGGTAGTGGCCGTCCGGGCCCAGGAAGGCCGCGTTGAACGCTGACTTGAGCCCGTCGGCGGCCCTGCGGTAGCGGTCCGCGACCCCGGCGTCGCGCAGCAGATCGGCCAGTTCCGCCGTGTCCGTGAGTGCCCGGTGCAGATACGCCGTCGCGGTCAGCCGGGTGTCCTCGGGCGGGTTGCCGCCGTACCCCGGCGGCAGATAGTCGCCCAGGGCGGTCACCGCGAGCCCGTCCCTCAGCCGGGAGATCTCCCAGTCCAGGTAGCGCGTCAGCGGCGCCCAGTGGTCGCGGGCCAGCCGCTCGTCACCGTAGACGCGGTACATCTCCCGCAGCAGGAAGGGGTACACCGTCGTCCACTCCGGTGACGGGCCGAGGTCGCCGTAGCCCCAGCCGCCGCTCGGCACGATCACCGGCAGCTGCCCGTCCGGGTTCTGACTGTCCTTCAGGTCACCGAGCCACTTCGACAGGAAGCGGTGCACTCCGAGGGCGTACGTCATCACCGGCGCACCCAACTGGGCGTCACCGGTCCAGCCGTTCTTCTCGTACATCGGTGTGTCCGTCGGAATGCCGTGCAGGTTGTTGAGGACCGTGCGCCGCATCGCCCCCTCCAACCGCTCGTAGAACGGCTCGGAACACGCGAAAGCACCCGTCTCCGCCACGCGCGTATGGACGACCCGGCCCAGCACCTGCGACGGCTTCGGCTTCACGGGCAGCCCGCTGACCTGCACGTAACGGAAGCCCTTGTACGAGAACCTGGGCTCCCACACCTCGTCGGCGCCGCCGCCCGCGCACACGTACTCGTCGGTCTGGAACCGGCCCGGCACATGCCCGGTCTCGGCGTGGACGCTCCCGTCGGACTTCAGCTTCTCTCCGTGGATCATGCGTACGGTCGTCCCGGCGTCGGCCCGTACGGTCAACTTCGTCCAGCCGGCCATCGTGCGGCCCATGTCGACGACGTACACGCCCTCGGTCAACTCCTCGACGGCGACCGGGCGTACGGTCTCGACGATCTCGATCGGATCGTGCGGCTGCGCGTGCAGGGCGCCCTTCGGGGCCGTCTGCCGCTGGACCTTTCGCCAGCCGCTGTCGTCGAAGCCGGGGCGGGACCAGGACGCTCCGGGTGCCTTGCGCGCGTCGTAACTCTCGCCTGCATAAAGGGAGTTGGAGAGGGTCGGGCCTTCGGTGATCCGCCACCGGTCGTCCGTGGCGACCGTGGTCCGGGAACCGTCCGGGTGGTCGATCTCCAGCTGGCCGAGGAGCCGCGGCTCGCCGTGCCACGGAGGGCGGTGCCAGTTCCACACGTTCGGTGTCGTCATGCCGAAGAAGCCGCGGCCGAGGGTCACCCCGATCGCGTTGGTGCCCCGACGGAGGAGGTCCGTCACGTCGTGCACCGCGTACAGCACGGTCTCGTCGTAGTCGGTGAAGCCCGGGTCCAGGACCTGGCGGCCGACGCGTCTGCCGTTGATCTCGGCGTCGTAGTAGGCGAGTCCGCTGATGTAGAGGCGGGCGCGCGCCACGGGCTTGGGGACGGCGAACTCGCGTCGCAGCAGCGGAGCCGGCTGCTCGGTCGCCGTGATCGACACACCGTTGCCCCAAGGGCCTTGTCCGTACGGCGCGAGCACGGCCGCCTCGGGCCACCCGCTGTCGTCGAACTCCGGCCGCTGCCAGCCCTCTTGCTCACTCTCGGCGCAGCGCCACCCCTCACCCGTGACCAGTTCGACCGTGTCCGATCCGGTCTCCACGATGAGCCGTACGAGCAGTCCTCCGGGGTTGACGGAGGCGCTGCCGCGGTTCGTCGCCAGCGCGGCGACGACGATCGGGCCGGAGTCGGCGGCTCGCAACTGCTCGGTGACGTCGACGAGATGGCCCTGCCGCCAGGCATCGGTCTGCTCGGGCTGGTGCACCACCCGCTCGCCGTCGACATACAGGGTGAAGTCGTCGTCGGCCGTGGCGAGCAGTGTCGCCTTCCGGACCTCCGCGCCGACGGGCGGAGTCAGCGCGCCGCGGAACCAACGGGGCCCGGCGGGCGCGTCGTTGGAGGTCGAACCGGGCGACCAGATCCAGGACGAGCCGTCGAACGTCGGCGGCTCGGGCGCGGCAGCCGCGCCGATCCAGAACCCTTCCCAGGCATCCGTCGACAACGTTGTCTCCCACCAGCGTGGCGCGCTCCACGCCGACGGTCGGCCCTCGCCGTCCCACACCCTGACGTGCCAGTGGTAGCGGGTGCGCGGATGGAGAGCCGGGCCGTCGTAGGCGATCCCGACGGTACGGTCCGACGTGACCCGCCCCGAGTCCCAGACCGCGCGCCGCCCCTGACGCAGGCCCTTCTCGCTCAGCGCCACTCTCACCTGGTACGCGCTCTGCCGGGCCCCGTGCCCCTCGGCGGCCAACTCCCAGGTCAGTCTGGGCTTTTCGACCTCGGTGCCGAGCAACGTCTCGGCGTACTCGACGGTCGTGCGCCCGATCCGCAGCCGGCCGGCCCCTGAGGCGCCGGCGGCCGTCCCCGCCGACGCGGTGGCGGTCTCGACGCTCCCGGCGCCCAGAGCGGCTGAGGCGCCCACTCCGGCGGCCGAGGTGCGGAGGAAGGCGCGGCGGTTCCAACCCTTGGTCATCTGGGGCCCCTTGGTTGCGTACATGCGTGCACGGATGCGGGTGGCGAAGCGATGAGGGTGTTTGAAACGATTCATTCGACTGTGAACGATCCTATGCAGTGCGACTGCCGGGCTTCAAGAGGCGTGCACGGTGTGGCGGTCGGTGCCGCAGGGGACGGTGAGGTCGGGAACAGGTGTCTCCTGCCGGGCCCCCTCGCTGCCGGGCGCCGGGCCCCCTCGGTGCCGGGCTCCGCGTCGAAGGCGCCGCCGTCCGAGTCTCCGCGCGGTTCAGGTGGTTCGCGACCGACCGGAACGGCCCGGCGCGTGCCAGAATCACAGCGTGGATTGGGGGATCCTCGAACGAGACGACGAGCTGGATCAGCTGGCCGTCGCCGCGCGGGACGCGGCCGACGGAGCCGGTTCGGTCGCGCTCGTCTTCGGCGAGGCGGGTATCGGCAAGTCGAGCCTGGTGAAGGCCATGCCCGCCGTGCTGCCCGAGAAGGCACGCGTCCTGGTGGGGGAGTGCGACGACCTCGCGACGCGACGGCCGCTCGGCCCCTTCCGCGACCTCGTCGGCAGCGTCGGCGCCGAACTGGCCCGGGCCCTCACGGTGGGCGGCGACCGGCCCCGGGTGTACGACGCCCTGCGGGCCGAGCTGACCGCCGCCCCGCACCCGGCCGTCCTCGTCGTCGAGGACGTGCACTGGGCCGACGAGGCCTCGCTCGACGCCCTGCGCTTCCTGGTGCACCGGGTGGAACGCCTCCCGGCCCTCCTGGTCCTCACCTACCGCGACGACGAACTGGACCGCCGCCATCCCCTGCACCATCTCCTGGGCCAGGTCTCCCGGGCCGAACGCGTGCACCGCCTCCCGCTGTCCCGCCTCTCCGCGGGCGCAGTGCGGCAGCTGAGCGCGGTGAGCCGCCTGGACCCGGCGGAGGTGTACGAGGTGACCTCGGGCAACCCGTTCTTCGTCGCCGAGGTGGTGGCGGCCGGTGGCACGGGCGGGGTCCCGCCGACCGTCGTCGACGCCGTCCTCGCCCGGCTGCGCGGCCTGGACGACCGTACCCGCGACGCTCTTGAGCAGCTGGCCGTGGTGCCGTCCGCCGTCGAACGGCCCCTGGTCGACGCGCTCTTCACGGACGGAGTGGCCGAACTGGCCGCCGCCGAACAGCGCGGACTGCTCACCGTGACACCCGAACGGGCCGGATTCCGCCACGAGTTGATCCGCCGGGCCGTCGCCGACTCACTGCCCGCCGCACGGCGCATCGAGCTCAACCGTCACGTCCTCGCCGCGCTCGTCGCGAAGTCCGGCTCCGACCCGGCCCGCGTCGTCCACCACGCGGCGGAAGCCGGCGACCAGGAGGCCATCGCACGCTACGGTCCCGACGCCGCCCGGGACGCCTTCGGCGCGGGAGCCCACCGGGAGGCCGCCGCCCACCTGCGGCTCGTCCTGCGACAGCGCGACCGGTTCGAGGCAGCCGAACTGGCCGACCTGCTGGAGCGGTACGCCGTCGAGAGCTACACGATCGCCGACTCCGCTGCCGCCGTGGACGCCGAACGGGACGCGGTCGCACTGCGCCGGTTCCTCGGCGACACCCGGGCACTCGGCGCCGACCTGCGCTGGCTGTCCCGCATCCACTGGTGGGCGGGCAACGCCGACGAGGCCCAGCGGGCCGCGCGCGAGGCCATCGCCGTACTGGAGGACGCGGGCGACGACAGGCTGCTCGCGCTCGCCCTCAGCAACACCTCCCAGCTCCACATGCTCTCCGAACGCACCGCCCTGGCCATCGACTTCGGCGAGCGTGCCATCGCCCTGGCCCGCCGCACCGGCGACGACGCGATCCTCGCGCACGCCCTCAACAACGTCGGCTCCGCCCGCTGGCGCGACGGCGACCCGCTCGGCCGCGCCCAGCTGGAGGAGAGCCTGAAGGTCGCGCTGGCCGCGGGCGAGGTCGAGCACGCCTGCCGCTCGTACGCCAACCTCATCTGGACGCTGCTCCAACGCCTTGAGTTCACCGAGGCCGACCGCTTCCTGGCACCCGGTATGGCGCTGGCGGACCGGGCGGAACACGTCGGCTTCCTCAGCTATCTCCATGTCGCGACGGCGCTGCGCAGTTTCGCCGCCGCGGCCTGGGACGACGCGGAGCGGCACGCCGAGATCGGCGCCCACGACTTCGTGCCCGCCCGCTGCCCCGCGCTGACCGTGCTGGCCCGGGTCCGCGTCCGCCGCGGACGCGAAGGCGGGGAGGAACTGCTCGACGAGGCCTGGGACATCGCCGTACGCACCCGCGAGCTGCAGCGCACCGGGCCGGTCGCGGTCGCCCGTGCGGAGGCGGCCTGGCTCCGGGGCGATCACGCGGCGGTGGTCGCGGTCGCCGGTGAGGTCTTCGATGAGGCACGCCGACTGTCCGCCATGCCGCACGTGGCCGAGCTCGGCTACTGGCTCACCAAGGCCGGCAGCCCCGTACCGGCGGACGGCTGGGACCATCCGTACGCGCTCCAGGCCGCCGGACGGTGGCGCGAGGCGGCGGAGGTCTGGCGCGCGGCCGGCTGCCCGTACGAGGATGCCGCCGCCCTCGCCGAGAGCCCGGACCCGGACGACAAACTGACGGCCCTCGCCGGTCTGGACGCGCTCGGCGCGGAGCCACTGGCCCGGCTGGTCCGCGGCGAACTGCGGCAGCTGGGCGTGCGCCACATCCCGCGCGGCCCGCTCGCCGCGACCCGGGACAACCCCGCGGGCCTCACCGAGCGACAGCTCCAGGTCATGCGGCTGCTGGCCCAGGGGCTGACCAACCCCGAGATCGCCGAGCGGCTCGTGGTGTCGGTCCGTACGGTCGACAACCACGTCTCCGCCGTACTGGACAAGCTCGGTGCCCGTACCCGGCGCCAGGCCACCGCCCGCGCCACGGAGCTGGGGCTGGTGCCCGGACGCGAGACATAGGTAGCCGCCGACGCCGAGCTGAGTGACCGGCACGGATGTCCGCGCACGGGGGACGGGACTAGAAACAGGCCCATGGAAGGGGCCCGGAAGCCGGGTCCCGGATCGGGGGATGCACATGTCCGTCACACCGGCACAGGCGGCCCGGCAGGAACTCACCCAGTTCAAGGGCCAGTTGATCGGGCCGGACGACTCCGGCTACGACGAGGCCAGTCCCGTCTACAACGCGATGATCGAGCGTCGGCCCGCCCTGGTGGCCCGCTGCACGAGCGCCGAGGACGTCATGCACGCCGTCGGCTTCGCCCGCGCCCACGACCTGCCGCTCGCCGTACGCGGCGGCGGGCACCACGGCGCGGGCCTCGGGACCTGCGACGACGGCGTGGTCGTCGACCTGTCCCCGCTCAAGGACATCGAGGTCGACCCGGAGGCCAGGACGGTCCGCGTCGGTGGCGGCTGCGTCTGGGGCGAGGTGGACCGGGCCACCAACGCGCACGGTCTGGCCACCCCGAGCGGGATCATCTCCACGACCGGCGTCGGGGGCCTCACGCTGGGCGGCGGCCTCGGCCATCTCACCCGCAAGTGCGGGCTGGCCATCGACAACCTCCTGGAGGCCGAGCTGGTCCTTGCCGACGGCCGGCACGTGCGCGCGAGCGCAGACGACAACCCCGACCTGTTCTGGGCGATCCGCGGCGGAGGCGGCAACTTCGGCGTCGTCACCTCGTTCCTGTTCCGGCTGCACGAGGTGGGCACGGTCGTCGCGGGTCCCACGTTCTGGCCCGTCGAGCAGTGCGCCGAAGTACTCGCCGCCTACCGCGACTTCATCCCGCACGCGCCCCGCGAACTCAACGGCTTCTTCCTCATCGGCGCGGTCCCGCCCGCCCCGCCGTTCCCCACGGAACTCCATGGGCGCAAGGCCTGCGGTGTCGTGTGGTGCTACGCCGGAGAGGACGCGGACGCGGCGGCGCGCGCGATGGCGCCCCTGCTCGACGCCCTGTCGGAACCGATGCTGCACGGCCCCGCGCCGATGCCGCACCCCATGATCCAGGGTGCCTTCGACGGCCTCTACCCGCCCGGCGACCAGTGGTACTGGCGTGCCGACTTCGTCAACGAGATTCCCGCCGAGGCGATCGACCTGCACGCCAAGTTCGGCGCCGAACTGCCCACCATGAAGTCGACCATGCACCTGTACCCGATCGACGGTGCCGTCCACGACCACGCGCCGACGGACACCGCCTGGAGCTACCGCGACGCACGCTGGGCCTCGGTCTTCGCGGGCGTGGACCCCGACCCGGCCAACGCCGACGACATCAAGCGGTGGACCGTCGACTACTTCGAGGCCCTCCACCCGTACTCGGCGGGCGGCGCCTACGTGAACATGATGATGGACGAGGGCCAGGAGCGCGTACGGGCGAGCTACCGCGACAACTACGCCCGGCTGGCCCGGATCAAGGCCGAGTACGACCCGGGCAACCTGTTCCGGCTCAACCAGAACATCGAGCCGGCCGCACGGCCCTGACCGACCGGAACCGGGATCGGCCCTGGCGCCTACGGGGGGCGCCAGGGCTCAGGGCTCACGGCTCACGTACTGGGGCTCACGTTTGAGGGCTCGGCCTCAGGACTTGCGGGCGACGCCCCCGTACACGTCCGTCGCCTCCGGAGTGGTGCCCGGCTCGGGGCGCCACAGCGGGCAGGAGACGATGCCGGGCTCCAGCAGTTCCAGGCCGTCGTAGTAGACGGAGATCTCCCGCGGGCTGCGCAGCACGTACGGGACGGCGCCGGTGTCGTCGTAGCCTTCCTGGGCCCGCTTGAGCTCGGCGTCCGTGTCGGTGCTGTCGTAGTGCACGAAGTAGCTGCCCGGCGGCAGGGCGGCCTGGAGGCGGCGGACGATCGACCGGGCCTCTTCGTGGTCCTGGATGTGGCCCAGGATGCCCATCAGCATCAGCGCGACGGGCCGGCCGAAGTCGAGGATCTTGCCCGCGGCCTCGATGATCTTCTCGGGCTCGTGCAGATCCGCGTCGATGTAGTCGGTGACGCCCTCGGGGGTGCTGGTGAGCAGCGCCTGGGCGTGCCGCAGCACCAGCGGGTCGTTGTCCACGTAGACGATCCGCGACTCGGGCGCCACACGCTGGGCGACCTGGTGCGTGTTGTCGTAGGTGGGCAGACCCGTGCCGATGTCCAGGAACTGGCGGATGCCCAGCTCACCGGCGACGAACGTCACGGTACGGATCAGATAGCCGCGGGAGGCGCGGGCCATCGTCTCGATGTTCGGGGCGATCTCGCGGTAGGCGTCGCCCGCCTCCCGGTCGACCTCGTAGTTGTCCTTGCCGCCCATCCAGTAGTTCCAGATGCGGGCCGAGTGCGGCACCGCGGTGTCGATCTTGGACAAAGCGTCCTGGTCGGGAGTGGACTGGCCGTCTGCCATGCGAGATCTCCTGCCGTGCGTCACGCGGTCTGCTTCTAACCTACCGTCAACTGCCCTTTGCATCGCCCCAGTTGAAGATCGGGAGCAGAGGGCGCACGGATGGGAGGGCCGGGGCCGCCGACGTCCAGAGTGACGACGGGGACATGCTGGGCGAGTGTGCGGAACGCCCGGCGGTAGGCGTCGGCCGCCTCGGCGTTCTCGGAGCCGGGGCGGTGCCCGGAGTCCGTCAGCTGGAGAAGGGCGCCGTCCCGCTCGGCCACGGACTCGGCGAAGTCGAGCGCCTGGATCCAGGTCACCCGGGAGTGTCCGCGGCGCAGTGGCCCGTAGACGAGTTCGTGGATGATGGAGCCGTCGACCGCCAGCCGGCCGGGGGCGGCGAGGAGTTCGCGGTACGGACGGGTCGGGTCCACGTGGTGCAGCTCGCCCCGCGAGCGCCTGATCGTGAAGCCGCCTCGGACCAGTTCGGCGAGCAGCCCGCTTCTGGCGATGCCGTCGGGGCCCTCGACGACCAGCGTCCGGCACCGGTCGACGGCCTCGTGGAGCGTGCGCATACCACTCCCTCCAGGACGACCGACTTGCCCAGTGTGGCCGGACGACCCGCACGGCGGGAGTGCGCGTGCGGGTTGTCCGGTTGTGCGGCCGTAGTGGTGGATGGTCGTGCGGGCGTAGTGGTGCCGTCCGGTCTCCGCCCGCACGCCCCTGCCGGCACGGGCGTCCGGGCGTGTGAGCGCGGCGGAACGCGGGCTCGCGACGCGGGAGTTCAGCGGGTGTCGGGCGGCGAGACGTGTCGGGCGACGAGGAGCGTCAGGCGACGAGGAAGTCGGCCTGGCCGGACTTCGCGCCCTCCAGGAACGAGATCATCTCTTCCCGGGTGTAGACCAGTGCGGGCCCGTCCGGGTCCTTGGACTGGCGGAACGCGACGCTGCCGTCGGGCAGTCGCTTGGCCTCGACGCAACTGCCGCCGTTGGTGCCGCTCCAGGGCTTCTGCCAGCCCTCGGTGCCCAGATCGATGGCGGGCATACCGCTGTGGATGGGGTCCATGGAAGTCATGGCTCACAACTCCTTACGCAGTTCAGCCAGGATGGCCCTGGTCCGAGCGACCGGCTCCGCCTGCACGGACATCCGGTCCATTACTTCGAGGTACGTCACGACGTCGGCCGGCTGGTCGACGTAGACCGAGCCGACGAGGCTCTCGGTGTAGACGATGTCGGGAAGTTCGGAGAAGCCGAAGCGGAAGTAGTGGAAGGGGCCGAACGCGCCCGGATGGGCTCCCACGGAGTACCGCAGTATCTGGATCCGGACCTTCGGCATGTCCAGGACCTCGTTCAGCCGGTCGATCTGGGCCCGCATCACCTCGGCCCCGCCCACCGGGCGGCGCAGCACCGTCTCGTCCAGGACGGCCCAGACTGCTGGTGCCTCGGACTTCGCGAGCAGGTCCTGGCGCTTGAGGCGCAGGGCGACGCGGCGGTCGATGTCCTCCTTCGTCTCGTTGGGAAAGCCGATGTGCATGAGCGCGGCCGCGTAGTCGTGCGTCTGCAACAGGCCCGGGACGTAGTGGGGTTCGTAGAGACGGATGACGCTGGCTTCGCTCTCCAGGCTCACGTAGGCGCTGAACCAGTCGGGCAGCACGTCGCGGTACTTGTACCACCAGCCGGGCTGGTTGGCCTCCCTGGCCATGGAGAGGAAGTCGTCGACCTCGGACTCCGGGACTCCGTAGGTGTGCAGCAACTCCCTCACGTAGGGGATACGGAGGCCGACCTCGGCCTTTTCTATCCGGCGGACCGTCAGAGGAGTGACCTCGATGGCCCGTGCGGCGTCCTCGAAGGAGACTCCGGCCCGTTCCCGCAGATGCCGGAGCCGCTTGCCGAGAACCATCCGCAGGACGGTCGGTGCACTGCCGCCCGAGCGGTTGTCGCTCACGTCCTACCTCCCGGAACGGCCGTCACAGCGTGCAGTGTGCCACGAGGTCGCTGACACAGACAGAGCTATGAGGATCGTTCTGAAATTATCAGAACGCTTGTTGCGGGTTGAGTGTGTCGGCCATCATAGTGATCGAGTGACCTGCCGCACAGTCCGGCGGCGACCGCGCACAACAGCGCACCGCCTTCCCGGACTTGACGCTCCGGCAGGGAGGGCAGACCGCAGCACAGCGATGCGACACCTGGATGGCCACCGTGACCGACGGACAATCGAGGAGCCCCGGCAGGAGTCCCGCCGGGGCCGACAACGCGCTGGCGGCCGCCCTCAGAGACGCCGGCTGCTCCTATGCCTCGCTAGCCCTGCGGGTCAACGAACTGGGGCGCAGGCAGGGCACGGACTCGAACTACGACAAGGCGTCGGTCACCCGCTGGCTGAACGGCCAGCAACCCCGGGGAAACACCCCCGAGTTGATCGCCGCCGTCCTGTCCGAGCGACTCGGCCACGCCGTCTCGCCGACGGACCTCGGCTTTCTGCCCGACCAGCAACGCCCGGTCGTCGGCAGGGCACTCGTGTACCGCGAAGACCTGGCAGACACCTTGCACACCTTGGCCGAACTCGGCTCCACCGACATCTCCCGCCGCAGCCTCCTCGGCGCGGTCCCCTTCGTCGCGGGTGCCCTGACGAACCCTCAGCGCGACTGGCTGCTCTGGCTGGTGGAGCACGCCGGGCATGCCGGGCACCACGACGTCACGCGGCTCGCGCCTGCCACCGGCGGCGGGTCCGTCGAGCAGGTCCACGCCATGATCAGCATGTTCGACCAGATGGACAACCACTTCGGCGGCGGCGGAGTGCGCACCAGCATCGTGCACTACCTGTGCACCGAGGTCGTGCCCATGCTCCAGCGCCGCGGCACACCCCCGCACCAGCAGCGCCTGCTGTACGCGGCTGCCGCCCGCCTCGCGGCGATGGCCGGCTGGAGCTCGTACGACGCGGGGGAGTACGGGCTCGCCCAGCGCTACATGACCCAGGCGCTGCGGCTCTGTGCCGAGGGCCGCGACCGCGTCCTCGGCGGGCAGATCCTGGCCGGACTCTCCCACCTCGCCACCAACCTCGGCAGGCCGGACGAGGGCGTGGCGCTGGCGCGGGCCGGCATCGCGACCGCGAAGGACTCGGGCAGCCCCCTCGGTCTGATGCGGCTGTACGCCATGTCGGCGCGCGGCCACGCGGCGCGGGGCCGCTCCGGTGAGACGGCCGAGGCGCTGAGGCTCGCGGAACAGCAGTTGGACGCGAGCCGTGGCGCCGCGCAGGAGTCCGTGTGGGTGCGTTTCCTCGACCACCACTACCTCCAGGCCGAGTCCGCCCTGTGCTTTCGGGACCTGGGCCTGGCCGCGCAGGCGGAGCGCACGGCCGGTGAGTCCATCGACGCGAACGCCGACCGGCGAAGGCGCCAGGCCATCAGCCGTTCCGTACTGGCGACCGCGCACCTCCAGCAGAACCGCCTCGACGAGGCGATCGGTACGGCGAACAAGGCGCTCGACACGCTCAGTGCGGTGCACAGCGAGCGGTCCATCCAGGCCCTGCGCGACTTCCGTAAGAGGCTGGAGCCCCGCAGCCACGAGCCACTGGTCCAGGAGTTCGAGCGCAGGTCCCGACCGGTGCTGGGGGCGGTGGCATGACCATCGGTACCAGCGTGACCGGCCTGCCCGACGGCTTAGTAACCGTCGGGCGAGGGCGCGTTCTGGGCGCGGTCGACGGGCAGATTGGCCCCGGAGATCCCGCTCGACCAGTCCGACAGGAGGAACGCCACCACGCGTGCCACCTCCTGCGGCGCGACCGGCTCCCCGCCCGGCAGCTCGGCCGCCGCGAACGCGGCGAAGGCCTCGGGTTCCTCTCTGCGCATCCGGTCCCAGCGGCGGCCCGGGATGAGCATCGACCCCGGCGAGACGGCGTTCACCCGGATCCCGTCCGGGCCGAGCTCGCGCGCCAGCGAGGCGGCCAGATGGATCTGCGCGGACTTCGCGGTTCCGTACTGTGCGTCGGGCCCCGGCTTCCAGCCGGAGATCGACGAGATGACGACGACCGAACCACCGCCCGCCGTACGCAGATACGGGACGGCGGCCCGTACCAGCCGCGCGGTGTGTCCGACGTTCAGCTCCCAGGTCGCGGCCCAGTCCCCGGCGTCCGTCTCTTCGAGCCCGCGTCCGCGAGAACCGCCCGCGCAGGCCACCACCCCGTCCAGGCCCCCGAAGCGATGCGCCGAGGCCGTGACGAACTCCTCCAGCCGCTTCGGTTCGGTGACATCGAGGGCTCGGGTGAACAACTCGTCGGGCGCCGCGGCATCGACCGTGCCTCTCAGCGTCTCCAGGTCCCGTGCGGTACGGGCGCACGTCGCCACCCGGGCGCCCTCGGCGGCCAGCAGCCGCACGATCTGCTCGCCGAGCCCGCGCGTGCCGCCGGTGACGAGCACCCGCTTGCCGCTCACACCGGACCAGCCGCGGGCACCCTGCCCGCTCTCGATCGTCCGGCCTTCGCTCACTTTGCTCACGCTTTCGAACATACATGCCACGCCACTACGCGCCTGCAACCGGACAACCCCCGCACCCCCTGGTCCGTCGCCGCTCCGGCCGGTTGGCTGCACGAGCAGCCACCGAGACCGTCCCCCACCCGTGCTGCACACGAAGGAGGCACGATGACGGCATCCAGGGCACACCGCCGTCGGCCGTCGCCCTCGCTGACGCGCGGCGCGGACCATGACTCGCCCACCCGTCGGCCCTGGGCCGGTGAGCCCGCCTCCGTGAGCGCGGCCCGTGTCCTTCGCACCGTGGTCCCCGTGCAGCCCTCGCGCGCCTCGGGCGTACGACGGACGGTCGCCGAGCAGCTGTCGTACCTGCGGTTGCCGGCCGAGCGGCTCGACAACGCCGTCCTGGCCACCGACGAACTGTTCGCCAACGCGGTCAGGCACGGCAGTCCCGACGCCGGTGACATGGTCACGGTCAGCGTCGAGTGCACCGACCACGAAGTACGGGTGACGGTCGCCGACCACTCGCCCGACCTGCCGCGCCACCGCACGGCGGACGCCGCAGACGAGTCCGGACGCGGGCTCGCGATCGTTGCCGCACTCGTCGACGACTGGGGTGTCGCGCCGCCCGACCCCGGTGAGTCGGAGAAGCGGGTGTGGTTCTCATTGGAAATCCAGGGGGCGTCATGAGCGGTTCCGGCATGCCGGGCCACGTCGCGCACGACACGGCACGCGAGGGGCGTACGGGGGTCGCTCCCCGTCCGGGTCGCGACGGGCCCACGGAACCGACGGGTGCCCCGGACGACCCGGGGCACCCGTGCCGGGACGGGCACGCGGGGCGAGTGCACGACACGACGGAGGAGGACGGCGCGGGGCGCAGCCACGACGAGATACACGACGAGGTGCGGGAAGTGCGGCCGGTCGTCGTGCCGGCGCTCGCGGCCGCCCTCGCCCACGAACTGGTCCGCAGGGCGGACGAGGACCGGAGAGTGACGCGGGCGGCGCACCGCAGCCCCACGCAGGTCGCGCGGCGCCGTATCGCCGAGTGCCGCAGAGGAAACGCCGAAGCGCTGAAGACCATCGTCAAGCGTCATGCCTGGCCGACCGCCGACCTGGTCGGCGCGCCCGCCTCCACGGCGGCTCTGATGATCCTCCTGCACGCTCCCGACCTCGACTTCCAGCTCGCCTGTCGCGACCTGATCGCCCATGCCACGGCGGACGGACGCTGCCCGGCGCCGCACCACGCGTACATCGCAGACCACTGCGCCGTCGAACTCGGCCAGCCGCAGTTCTACGGCACCCGTGTGGACCCCGCGACCTTCCGCCCGTATCCGGTCCGTCAGCCCCGGACGCTCGACGAGCGTCGCGAGGACGTCGGGCTGTGCCCGCTCGACGAGCAGATGCGGGCGCTGCGCCTCGGCGGCTGAGGCCGCGGCTCGGCGCGACTGCGGAGGCGGCGCTACGGCTCCAGCCGCAGCTGCCATTCCTGCTCCTGGTCGCCGGAGACCATGCCCTCCTCGCGCACGGTGAAGACGGAGGTGAGGGTCTCGTCGGCCCGCCGTACCGCCTCGGGGCTGCCCTGGAGGGTGACGGTCACCGGGGCGGAGAGCGGCGGTGCGGTCGGCGGCGCGATACCGGTACCGACCGGTACGTCGTTGTCGAACGCGGCCGTGTAGACCGTGGCGCCCCCGTCCCCGGGCAGGTCGTCCGCCGTTCCGAAGGCGGATTCGAGGGTGTGGACGACCGCCCGCGCGTCGGCGGCCGTGCCGCCGCTGAGCGTGAGCGTCAGAGCGAGATGCGTGCCAGGCGTCATGACCAGCCACCTTTTCCTGTGCGGGCTCTTCTCGTGCGGGCTCTTCTTGTGTGGATGCGCGCCGTCCCGTTGGTGTAACCGGTGCTCCGGGCCACAAACGGCGGCTCGGCCCTGCGTGGGGCGTATCTCCATGACACCGCCATCCACCGGACCTCGCAGCCGCACCGCCGGGGTGTCGCGAGCCGCCGCCGGCTTCCCGTCGGCTTTCTGTCGGCCTTCCGCCGGGTCAGGACGGTCGCAGCGGGGTGGTCTCCATGAGGCGGGCGGTCATCCGGCGGGCGGGGGCCTCGGTCCGTTTCGCGACGCGGCGGAAGGTGTCGTGTGCCGACCGGGCCGGCCAGGCGGCGGGCAGATGCCTGGCGGGCAGCCGCGGGTCCGTGCGGATGATCCGGAGCCACTCGCTGGTCAGGCGCAGTCGGGTCCCGAGCGGGTCGCCGGAGTCGGAGCCGAGCCGGTCGGTCCAGCGTCTGTCGAAGTCGGTGTACCGGGCGCCGACGCCGTCCAGGTCCCAGGTGTCACGGATCATCAGACCGATGTCGGTGGCGTCGTCGGCCGTGGCATGGAAGATCTTGACGTGGGCCGCGAGCCCGAGTTCGGAGACGAGCGCGGACACGTCGAGGTCGCCGGGCGCGATCCACAGCCCGCTGTAGAGGGGGCCGAAGCCCGACCAGGTCAGCCGGGAGCGCAGATCGTGCCGCTGGCGCTGCCAGGACTCGGGCAGTGAGAAGCCGAGCAGCGTCCAGGTGCCGTCCCAGTCGTCGTTGACGGCGCCGGTGTCCCAGAGCCGCTTCTTGCCGTTCCAGAGGATCTCCGTCGCCTGCGGGGTCAGGCCGAAGTACATCCGGCGCCCCTCCCGCTGACGTCGCAGCAGACCGCGGTTGACCATCCGGGTCAGCGTGGACCGCACCGCCTGCTCCCCGACCCCCGCGCGCGCCAGCACCTCGATGACGCTGCCGGAGTACACGCACAGCGGTCCCTCCTCCAGAACGTGGCCGCCGAAGAAGGCGAACATCAGTGACTGGGGGCGCAGTTGCGGTCCTTCGGGGAAGTCCTTGGCCGCGCGTGGAGTCTCGTCGTGCACGTCGGAAAGGGTACGGCCGGCCACCTCCCAACCTCCCTTGTCCGCGGTACTGACAGCGCGAACATAGGTGTGTAGATTGCGGCCGTCAAGAAAGTGCACAACGTATGGATGGTCTACGGGCCGACAAGTCTCGGCGAGGCAGCGGTAGCTACTCCCCGCTCCGCTGCCTCGTCGTCCGAAGTCCGCGGTTCTCTGCTCGATCCGCTGGGCCTGTCCGCGCACAGCGGGTGCACGCCACCACAGGTCTTTCCGTCAGGAGGAGCCCATGCAAAGGCGCGTTCTCGGGTTAGCCATAGCCGTGGTCACGGTCGCGGGCGCGGCCGGATGCGGGTCCTCGTCCTCTTCGAGCGGCACTTCGTCGTCCTCGGGCGGAGGCAAGACCACGGAGGTCAAGGTCGGCATCATCCCGATCGTCGATGTGGCACCGCTCTATCTGGGCGACAAGAAGGGCTTCTTCAGCAGCCGGGGCATCAAGCTCAAGATGGAGAGCGCCCAGGGCGGCGCGGCGATCATCCCCGGTGTGGTGAGCGGCCAGTTCCAGTTCGGCTTCAGCAACACCACCTCGCTGATGCTCGCCCAGACCAAGGGCGTCCCCGTGAAGTCGGTGGTCAACGGCGCGGCCTCCAACGGCAAGGTCGGCGCCGACGTCACCGGAGTCGCGGTCAAGAAGGACAGCTCGATCAAGACGGCCAAGGACCTCGCCGGGCAGACGGTGGCGGTCAACACCCTGCAGAACATCGGGGACACGACCGTCCGCGAGTCGGTCCGCAAGGCCGGCGGCGACCCGTCCAAGGTCAAGTTCGTCGAGATACCGTTCGACCAGATGCCGGCAGCCCTGGACGGCGGGCAGGTGGACGCGGCATGGATGGGCGAGCCCGCGACGACGATCGCCAAGGCCCAGGGCGCCCGGGTCATCGCCTCGCCGTTCGCCGAGACCGACCCGAAGCTCACCGTGGCCACGTACTTCACCTCGGCCAAGGTGACGCAGGAGAACCCGGATCTCGTGAAGAAGTTCAGCGAGGCGATGGCCGAATCACTGACCTACGCCTCCGAACACCCCGACGAGGCACGCCAGATCCTCACCTCCTACACCAAGATCAGCGGCGACGTCCTCGACAAGCTCACCCTGCCCAGTTGGCCGGCGAAGGTCGACATGGCCTCCCTGGAGAAGCTGGCCGCCCTCGGCGAGGAGGACGGCATCTTCGGCGACAAGAAGCCCGACCTGGACGCGCTGTTCTCATGACCGGCCCCGGTCCCACCCCCGTACTGGCGGAGCCCGCCGGGACCGGATCCCGTCCCGGCGGGACACCCGCCCGGCGCGGTCCGGTCCCGGTCGCGGTGCTGCGCGGCCTCGCCGGTCTCGCCGGACTGGTCGCGGTGCTCGAAGTGCTGCCGCACACCGGCCTGGTGTCGGCCGACTACCTGCCGCCCGCCTCGGAGACCGTCCGCACGCTGGGGACCCTGCTCGCCGAACCGACGTTCTGGACCGCGCTCGGCGACACCCTGACCGGGTGGGGCCTGGGGCTGGCCGTCGCCGTCGTGGCGGGCGTCGCAGTCGGAGTCGTCATCGGCTCCGTGCCCGTACTGCGCGCGGTGACCGCGTCCACCATCGAGTTCCTGCGCCCCATCCCGTCCGTGGCCCTGATCCCCGTCGCGGTCCTGCTCTACGGCACCGACCTCAGGTCGAAGCTGCTGCTCGTGGTGTACGCCGCCTTCTGGCAGGTGATCGTCCAGGTGCTGGCCGGAATGCAGGACGTCGACCCGGTCGCCGAGGACACCGCCCGCAGCTATCTGCTCGGCACCTGGGGCCGGGTCCGCCACGTCCTGTGGCCGACCGCGCTGCCGTACGTGATGACGGGGGTACGGCTGGCCGCCACCGTGGCGCTCATCCTCACGATCACCGCGGAACTCGTCATCGGCGCCCCGGGTCTCGGCCACGAGATCGCCGTCGCGCAGGTGTCCGGAGCCGTGCCGCGCGTCTACGCCCTCGTCCTGGTCACCGGCCTGCTCGGCGTCGCCGTCAACCTGGCGGCACGAGCGGTCGAACGACGGGCACTGCACTGGCACCAGTCCGTACGCAGGGAGGTGACCGCATGACCGCCCTTGCCATGGTCCGACGCGGCCTGCTCGTCCTGGGCCTGCCCGCCGTCCTCTTCACCGTGTGGTGGTTCGCCACCGCCGGCAGCACCGACTTCTACTTCCCGCCCCTGGCCACCATCCTGGACAGCTTCGGGAAGGTCTGGACGACGGAACGGCTGCTGTCGGACGTGGTCCCCAGCCTGCTGCGCCTCGCGGCCGGCTACCTCCTCGCCGTGGTCGTCGGAGTGGGGCTCGGCCTGGTCGTCGGAACGCGGCGGGCCGTACGGGACGTCCTGGAACCGGTCCTCGAACTCTTCCGGGCCATCCCGCCACCCGTGCTCATCCCGGTGATCATGCTGTTCGCGGGCATCGGCGACACCATGAAGATCCTCGTCATCGTCAGCGGCTGCATGTGGCCGATCCTGCTCAACACCGTCGAAGGCGTCCGCGCGGTCGACGAGGTGCTCGGCGACACCTGCCGCTCCTACGGCATCACCGGCGTCGCGCGCCTGCGGTATCTGGTGCTGCGCGCGGCGAGCCCCCAGATCGTCACGGGCATGCGCCAAGCCCTGTCGATCGGGATCATCCTCATGGTCATCAGCGAGATGTTCGCCGCCAGCAACGGCCTGGGCTTCACCATCGTGCAGTTCCAGCGCTCCTTCGCCATCCCCGAGATGTGGAGCGGGGTCCTGCTGCTCGGCATCCTCGGCTTCCTCCTGTCCCTGCTGTTCCGGTTCGCCGAGAACCGGGCCCTGGCCTGGTACCACGGTCTGCGCCGCGCGCAGCGCAATCCCTGACGCACCCCCGACGCGATCCCTGAGCAACGCCTGACAAGGAGACGTCGATGCTCGACGTACAGGACCTGCAGAAGATCTACACCGGTCGGCACCGCAACGTCGAGGCGCTGCGCAACCTCACCTTCCACATGGCCGAGGGTGAACTGGTGTGTCTGGTCGGGCCGTCGGGCTGCGGCAAGACCACCCTGCTGAAGTGCATGGCGGGCCTGCTCGCCCCCACCCGCGGCGAGGTACGCCTCGACGGCCGCCCGGTCGCCGGACCGCCGCCGGGCATGGCGGTCGTCTTCCAGGAGTACGGCCGCTCGCTGTTCGCCTGGATGAACGTGCGCGACAACGTCGCCCTGCCGCTGCGCGGCAAGAAGCTCGGCAAGGCGCGCGAGCGGGAGCTGGTGGACCACGCCCTGGAGGTGGTCGGCCTCTCCGACGCCCACGAGGCGTACCCCTGGCAGCTCTCGGGAGGCATGCAGCAGCGTGTCGCCATCGCCCGCGCCGTCGCGTACGAGCCGAAGGTGCTGCTGATGGACGAGCCCTTCGCGGCGGTCGACGCGCAGACCCGCGCCGAACTGGAGGACCTCATCCGGAAGTTGTGGCACGAACTCGGCGTCACCGTCCTGTTCGTCACCCACGACATCGACGAGGCGGTCTACCTCGGCCGGCGCACCCTGATCCTCTCCAAGTCACCGACCGTCGTGCTGGAGGACCTCACCATCGACCTCCCCGACGAGCGCGACCAGTTGCACACCCGCTCAAGCCCCCGCTTCGCCGAACTGCGCGCCCACGTCTACGAGCAGATCCAACGGGCCAAGCACCACAGCGGGGACACGGCCCCGGACCCGGTGGCCACGGACCGGGCCATCGGTCCCGTACTCCAGAAGACCGAGTCCTGAGCGCCCTCGGTGTTCTCCGGAGCCGACGCCTCTTCGGTGATCAGCCGGAAGCGGACGACTCCGGCTCGACCAACCCCTCGCGGTAGGCGATCGCCACGGCCTCCGTGCGGCTGGCGGCGCCCAGCTTGGCGAGGATGTTGGAGACGTGCACGCTTGCCGTCTTCCCGCTGATGAAGAGCTCCTCGCCGATCTGGCGGTTGGTGCGGCCACGGGAAAGGAGCAGCAGGACGTCGTTCTCCCGTGCCGTCAGGACGGGTGCCCGGTCGGCCGTGGAGGAGGTCTCCGCGAGGCGGCCCCGGCGGATCAGCCGCTCGACCTCGTCGCCCAGCGGTACGGCGCCCAGCCTTACGGCCGTGTCGCGCGCGGCACCTGCGTGCGCGGCGGCCTCGTCGCGCCGCTCCGCCCCCAACAGGGCCTCCGCCAGCCGCAGTTGACAGCGGGCCTGCTCATAGACGTCCCCGTAGCCGAACGCCGCGACGGCCTTCTCCCAGGCCCCGACGCTCAATTCGACGCCCCCTCCGCCGTCCGGCCGGGCACCGGCCCGTGCCCACTCCGCCTCGGCGCGCGCCAGCCATGCCAGCCCCTCGGGGCCCTGCGGCGTTCCGTCCTCGCCCTTGGCCGCCGTGACCCGGGCCAGCTCCACCAGCTCCTTCCCGGTCCCCGTCCAGCGGCCGGCCCCCTCTTTGTCGCCGGTCTGCCGGGACTCAACGGCCGCGTCCCCGATGGCGGCCAGGGCGAGGGCCGCGAGCCGTACGGCCACATGCGGCGTGGTGCCGGCTTCGTCGATGAGCGCCGCGAGCGTCGTACGGAACTGTTCGAGAGCCCCCTCCGCGTCGCGTCGCAGTACCGCCGCGTCGGTCAGGAGGAGGCCCGCGACGAGCGTGGCCATCCAGTCGAACGGCCCGTCGAGCAGGGCCCGGGCCCGCTCGGCGGCATGCTCGTCACCGCGCGCCAGGGCCACCGACAGGGCGGGCCCGATCGCGTACCTGCCCGCAGTCGGCAGCCCGTCGAGCTCGGTCTCCGCGGCCCGGAGACACTCGTCCCACTGGCCCAGGGTGTACAGCATCAGGGAGCGCAGATAGCGCATCTCCACCGGGTACGGAGACGAGAGGAGCCCGGCGCGGCCGGCGCGCTCCAGCCCCTCGGTGAGCCAGGTCAGGCATTCGTCCAGGTCACCGGACTCGTGCGAGCCGATGGAGAGGTTGAAGAGCGCGCGCATCTCGACGGAGGCGTTGCCGGCGCGGCGGGCCAGCTCACGTGCCTCCCGCAGCCGGGCCCGCCCCTCGGGCGTACGCCGGCTGTGCCCTTCGAGGCCGACCAGGGAGATCAGCAGATCGGCCTGCGCGTCGGACACGTCGAGTTCCTCGGCGACGCGCAGGGCCTTGCGGGCGACACGGTGGGCGGCCTCGCCCTCGCCCATGTACGTCGCCGCCATGACATGGGTGGCCGCGGCCCACACCCAGGTGCGTGACGGAGGATCGGCGGGGATCATCGCGAGCGCCTCGTTGCTGTACGTGAACGCGGCCGCGAGGTTGTCGATGCGCATGAGGTTGCCCGCGAGCGTGTAGCGGACACGGGCGGCCAGTTCGGAGTCCTCGTCGTTGCCGACCCTCGCCAGCGCGGACCGTGTCAGCGAGACGGCCCGGTGGGTCTCACCGGCGTGCGCGGCGGCCGCGGAGGCGCGCAGCGTCAACGTGACTGTGTCGAATCCCTCGGGCCGTGCGGCCGCGGGCACCGCCGACCACAGATCGAGGGCCGCTTCCAGATGCCGCAGCTCCTCGGCGGGCGCCCGGACGCGGCCCGCGTGGTCGGCCGCCTCCAGCGACGCGGCCAGCGCGTCGGCCAGGTCGTGGCTCTCCCGGGAGTGATGGGCGCGCTCCGCCGCGCTCTCGGCCCGGTGGCCGCGCCCGGCCAGCACTCCGGCGAACGCCCTGTGCAGCCGTACCCGTTCACCCGGCAGCAGGTCGGCGTAGACGGCCTCGCGGATCAGGGCGTGGCGGAACGAGTACGTGTCGTTCTCGCCGGGGACGAGGAGTTGCCGCCCGACGGCCTCGCGCAGGGCCGACTCCAGCTCCTCCTCGGGCAGTCGCACGGTGTCGCGCAGCAGATCGTGCTCGACGCGGCGCCCCGCGACGGCCGCCGTGCGCAGCACCTGCTGAGCGGTCGCGGTCAGTTGCTCGAAGCGGATGAGGAGCACGTCGGCCAGCCCGCTCGGCACGGCGGACGCCGCCCCGGGCACGGCCTCGGAGGTGGCGGCGAGCAACTCCTCCGCGTAGAACGCGTTGCCCTCGGCGCGCTCGACGATACGGCGGACGGTGGCCTCGGGCAGCGGGGCGACCTGCTGGGCACGGACGAGACGCGCCACCTCGCCGTCTGGCATCGGCCGCAGTTCGAGCCGCTCGACGACGGGCAGCCGCACGAGCTCGGCGAGCAGTGGGCGCAGCGGGTGTCTGCGGTGCAGATCGTCGGCGCGGTACGACGCGAACACCGCGAGCCGCTGACCGGGCGTGCCACCCGCGACAGCGTCCTCTCCTCTCGACCGGATCGACCGGACCCGGGACTGGAGGATCCCCCGGCTGAGCAGGAAGCGCAGCAGGTCGCGGGAGGACTGGTCCGCCCAGTGCAGGTCCTCCAGGACCAGCAGCAGCGGGGCGGACCCGGCGAGATCGGTCAGCAGACTCGCCATGCCCTCGAACAACTGCAGCCGTCCGCCCGCGTCCCCCGCGCCGCCGCTGCCGTCGCCGAGCAGCCGGTCCACCACGGGATGCGAGGCCAGGGCGGCGGAGAACCGCTCGTCGTCGGCGAGCACACCCACGATCTCGGTGAACGGCAGATAGGGCAGACCCACGTCACCCAGGTCCACACAGTGCCCCGTGACGACGGTCGTGCCCACGTCGGTGGCATGCCCCGCGGCCTCGGCGAGCAGCCGGGTCTTGCCGACTCCCGCGTCCCCCGCGACGAGCACGGCACGCGCCTCACCGGCCCTGGCCCGGTCCAGGACTCGGGTCAGTCGGGCGAGTTCGTCCTCGCGGCCGATGAACGGCGTGGTGAATGAGGTGGTCGGCACACATCCATCCTGGCACGCACCACCGACACGGACACCGACGCGACTATCGACCCAGCCCACCGACCCATCCACCGGCCGACTGCCGACGACCTGCGAGGCCGTGCCCTCGGCAGGGCGGACGAGCGCCCCGCACGCCATCCGCGCGGGCCGCCCGCAACTCAGCGCAGCGTCTCGGCCCAGTTCGCCGGAACCCGTCCAGCGGGCCCGGGCGCGGGCTGGTCCGCCGGGTGGGCGAGCGGGGGAGCGAGCTGCGGACCGGACTCGTACAGCTCGGACGTCTCGAAGTTCCAGAACCAGCCCTCGCCCGGCTCGAAGCTGCGGATGATCGGATGGCCGGTGGTCTGGTGATGGGCCGTGGCGTGCTTGGCGGGGGAGTCGTCGCAGCAGCCCACGTGACCGCACTGGGCGCAGCGCCGCAGATGGAACCACCAGCCGCCCGCCTCGTCGCATTCGACGCAGCCCGCACCGCTCGGCGGGACGCCGGGGTCGATTCCGTCCGTGGTCATGAGGCCTCCTGAGGGGCGTCGGGTTCGGCGGCGGTGAGCGGGAGGAAGACCTGGAAACGCGTGTCGCCGGGCTCGGAGTGGACCTGCAGATGTCCGTGGTGCTTGTTCACGACGATGCGCCAGGAGATGTCGAGCCCGAGCCCGGTGCCCTCGCCGACCGGCTTCGTCGTGAAGAACGGGTCGAAGATCCGGCCGCGGATCTCCTCGGGCACCCCCGGTCCGGTGTCGCGGAACTCGACGAGCAGCTGATCCCGTTCGAGCGCGGTGCGTACGGTCAGCACGCCCTCGCCGCCCATCGCGGAGGCCGCGTTGTCGATGAGGTTCGTCCACACCTGGTTCAACTCGCCCGGGTAGGCGGGGATCCTGGGCAGTTCGCGATCGTACTCCTTGATGATCCTGACGCCGGAGCCGATCTTCCCGGCGAGCATCATCAGCGTGCTGTCCAGGAGTTCGTGCACATCGGCGACCTGGTAGGGCGCCCGGTCGAGCTGGGAGTACTGCTTGGCCGCGTTCACGAGGTTCGAGACCCGGGTCGTGGAGTCCTCGATCTCCTTCATGAGGAGCTCGGTCTCGACGGTGTAGTTGAGCCACCCGACGGCTCCCGGCAGGATCTCCTGGTCGACGGCACCCGAGACCTGCTCCAGCCAGTCGGTGTCGAGCCCGGCCTGCACGAAGGTCGGCGCGATCCGCCAGCCGCCCTCGATGCCGTGGTCGTCGAGCCAGTCGGCGAGCGCGTCCTCCCGGTCGGAGGCCTCGAGAGGGCTCAGGGAGGGTGCCTTGGAGACCCGTTCGGCAGTGCTCTCCTGGATTTCGATCAGCGTCTTCAACGTCTCGCGCTGGTACGGGCCGGAGGCGATCACACCGAGTTTGTGCCGCATGTGCGCGACCCGGTCCCGCAGCGCGGACGTGGCCCGTACGGCTGCCGCGGCCGGGTTGTTGAGCTCGTGCGTCAGCCCGGCCGACAGCGAACCGAGCGCCAGGAGCCGCTCGCGCTGCCCGATGGTCCGCTGGGTGTTCTGGCTGCCGAAGAACAGCCCCTCCAGCAGATGCACGGCCATCGGGAACCACTCCCGCAGGACCGCGGCGAACGTCTCGGCGGGCAGGATGAAGAACCGCGAGGGCTCGGTGACCCGCAGGGAGCCCTTGTAGCGCGCGTCGTCCGGGACGGCCAGATAGGCCTGCATGGCCCCCGCGTACACCCCGCGCTGGGACGTACGGCTGATCTCGACGTCGTCGCCGCCGACCCGCCGCGACATCACGAGCGTGCCTTCGAGAAGGACGAAGAAGCAGGTGGCCGGCTCGCCCTCCTCGTACACATAGCCGGGCTCGAACTTCTCGACGCGGCCCTCGCTGCACAGCCGCCCGAGCTGTTCCGGGTCCAGCTTCTCGAACAGGAACAGCGTGCTGAGCTCCGTGATGTCGCACGGCATCGGCTGCCCGCTCACGACTGCTCCAGATACCGGTGTACGAGCATCACGGCCATGGCTCCCTCTCCGACGGCGGAGGCGACACGCTTGGCGGACTCGGCCCGGGCGTCACCCGCCACGAACACCCCGGGCACATTGGTCTCCAGGTGGTACGGCGCCCGGTCCAACTCCCAGTCGGGCGGCGGCTGTCCGCCGACGGCCAGGTCGGGTCCGGCGACGATGAACCCGCGTTCGTCCCTGAGCACGGTGCCGTCCAGCCAGTCGGTCAGCGGGGCCGCGCCGATGAACACGAACATCCACTGCGCGTCGACGAGTTCGGTGTGCCCGCTCTCGATGTCGCGCAGGGTCAGCTGCTCCAGGTGGTCGGAGCCGTGCGCCGCCTCGACGACCGTCCCCGTGCGCACGGAGATGTTGGGCGCCTCCGTGATCTGCCCGATCAGGTAGTGCGACATCGAAGCGGACAGGGAGGAACCGCGCACCAGCAGGGTGACCGACTTCGCGCCCCTGGACAGGTACATCGCGGCCTGCCCCGCGGAGTTCGCGCCGCCCACGATGTACACGTCGTGCCCCTGGCACGAGGCCGCCTCGGTCAGCGCCGACCCGTAGTACACCCCGCACCCGGTCAGGTCCTCCGTGCCGGGCGCCCGCAACTGCCGGTACGAGACGCCGGTCGCCAGGATCACGCAGTGCGCGGCGATCGCGGAACCGTCCGAGAACCGCACGGTCCGCGAGGAGCCGTTGACCTCCAGACCGGTCACCTCGCGCGCGGTCAGGATCTCGGCACCGAACTTCGACGCCTGACGCCGTGCCCGCTCGGTGAGCTGCCCCCCGGACACACCGTCCGGGAAGCCCAGGTAGTTCTCGATCCGTGAGCTCTGGCCCGCCTGCCCGCCGGTCGCGGAGCGCTCCACGAGCACGGTCCGCAGCCCCTCCGAGGCCCCGTACACCGCCGAGCCCAGCCCGGCGGGTCCGCCGCCGATGACGACGAGGTCGTAGAAGTCCGCCGCCGGGGTCGTGGCCAGCCCCACCTGGGCGGCCAGCTCCGGGTCGTCGGGCTCGACCAGCACGGTCCCGTCCGCGGTGATCACCAGCGGCAGCCGCTCCCCGTCCTGGTCCGCGCAGGCCAGCAGCCGCTTGCCCTCCGGCTCGTCCGAGGAGTACCAGCGGTACGGCACCTGGTTGCGGGCCAGGAACTCCCGTACGTCCGACGAGCGCGCCGACCAGCGGTGCCCGACGACCTTCGTGATCGGAACCGCCCGGTGGTCGGAGGCCCGCCAGGCGTCCAGGAGGTCGTCCAGGACGGGATAGAGCTTCTCCTCGGGCGGGTCCCAGGGCTTGAGCAGGTAGTGGTCGAGGTCGACGACGTTGATCGCGTCGATGGCCGCGTTCGTGTCCGCGTAGGCGGTCAGCAGCACGCGCCGCGCGCCCGGGTACACGTCCAGGGCCTGCTCCAGGAACTCGATGCCGTTCATCTGGGGCATCCGGTAGTCCGCCAGGATCACCGCGACGAGGTCACCGCGCAGCTTCAGCTCCCGCAGGGCGTCCAGGGCGCTCTCGCCGGACTCGGCGCGCACGATCCGGTACCCCTCGCCATAGCGACGCCGCAGGTCACGGGCGACGGCACGGGAGACTCCAGGGTCGTCGTCCACGGTCAGGATGACGGTCCGTGCTGCGTCCGTGCCTTGTGCCATTCGTCTCCCACCCCGAGCGGTCCGCGTCCCGGGGCTGCCTGTCGGCGATGCCACCCCAGCGCATGCCCATCGTATGTTCGATCGTCCTGCTTCGCTCCGAAACCGGGAGGTACCGCACGGTCGGCGCCCGCCGGGGTGTCGTACCGCAGGGCAAGGGCACCCGGGGACGGGAGGCAATGATGAACGCAAGTACGTTGACGCGAGGCGGCAGGGCGGGGAAACGAAAGGCCGCCCCGGCGATCGAGGGCGCGGCCCGGGCAGGTTTCACCGCACGCGGTGTCATCTACCTGCTGGTGGGCCTGCTGGCGCTGCAGATCGCCTTCGGCGGCAGCGGGCAGCAGGCGGATCAGGGAGGCGCCCTCGAGGAGGTGGCCGAGAAGCCCTTCGGTGGGGTCATGCTCTGGGCGCTCGGTATCGGTCTTGTCGGTATGGGGCTCTGGCGGCTGTCCGAGGCGGTCTTCGGCGCGGCGGGCCCCGACGGCGGCAAGGCGAAGAAGAGGCTGGCGTCGGCCGCACGAGCCGTGTTCTACGGCTTCGTCGCCTACACCGTGCTCTCCTTCGCCGCCGGTACCGGGGGGAGCGGATCGAGCGACGGCAAGTCCCGGGACGCGACGGCCAGGGCCATGGATCTGCCCGCCGGGCAGTGGCTCGTGGCCGCGGCGGGCGTGGGCGTCCTCTGCGCGGGTGTGTGGATGGTGGTGCAGGCCGCGCGCCGGAAGTACCACAAGCACATGAGGCTCGGTGAGATGTCGCACCGGGTGCGCCGGACGGCCGACGTGACGGGCGTCGGTGGCGGAGTGGCCCGTGGTCTGGTGTTCGCCGTCGCCGGGGGCTTCGCGCTCCGGGCCGCCGTGGAGTACGAACCGGACAAGGCCAAGGGCATGGACGACACCCTGCGCTCGTTCACCGAGACGCCCGTGGGGCCGTGGCTGCTGGTGCTCATAGCCGTCGGTCTGATGCTCTTCGGGCTGTTCTCGTTCGTCATGGCCAGGTACCGCAAGGTGTGACCCGTCATACGGATGTTGCCCCGGATCCCGTCGGATCCGGGGCAACGGACGTGTCAGCGGGGCAGTCCGCCGGGCGCGGTCGCCCAGTCGGTGTCCGGCTCCCGCGAGAGTCCGAACGTGAGGGTGCCGCCGCCGCGCAGGAAGCGGGCATCCGTCCAGGAGCGGTCGTGCGTACGGCCGTTGAGCCGGACACCGCGCACATACGGATGAACGGCGTCGGCCGAGGGCGCGTCGATGACGATGTCACCGCCGCCCGGCCGGTCGACCACGGCGTACGGGAAGAGCGGGGCGCCAAGGAGCAGGTTGCCGCTGCCCGGGGTCTGCGGATAGAGGCCGAGGGCCGAGAAGACGTACCAGGCGGACATGGTCCCGAGGTCGTCGTTGCCGGGCAGTCCGGCCGGTCCGGTGCCGTACACGGTGTCGAGGATCTGCCGGACCGTCGCCTGCGTCTTCCACGGCTGACCGAGCGCGTTGGAGAGCCAAGGGGCGTGGATTCCGGGTTCGTTGGTCGGGTCGTACCGCAGGGCGTCGCCGCCCTTCACCGACCAGGACCCGTCGGGCTTGTGGAAGAAGCCGTCGAGCCGGCGTGCGGCCGTCTCGCGTCCGCCCATCGCCTCGGCGAGTCCCTGGACGTCCTGCGGCACCATCCACGTGTACGTGGCGCTGGTGCCCTGGGCGAAACCGCGGTCGCTGCCCGGGCTGAACGGCGTGACCCATGAACCGTCGAGGTTGCGGGCCTGGATGTAGCCGGTGGTGCCCGCGCCGTCGGTGGCCCCCGGGTTGAACACGTTGCGCCACCAGCCGCCCCGCTCGGCGAACGCCGTTGCCTGCTCGTCGAGGCCCAGCAGCTTGGCCCAGCGGCCCAGCGCGTCGTCGGCGACCGAGTCCTCCAGGGTCTCGGCGGCACCGCCCCAGCAGTGGCAGACGTCCTGCGCCGCGTACTGCGAGCTCAAGTACTGGGCGAGGTTGGGCCGTTGGCCCGTGCACTGGCCGGGGCAGCCCGCGTCGGAGAGCCCGTCGGGATGCGGCACGGTGGCCTGGCGGGCCAGGGAGTCGAACGCGCCGCGGTAGTCGAAGTTGCGCACCCCCATGGCGTAGAAGGTGGCGAGTGTGGCCGCCGTCGGGTCACCGGTCATCACATGGGTCGGCCCGTTGATGTGCACCCAGCGGTCCCACACACCGCCGTTCTGCCGCGCGAAGTTGTAGAGGGACTGGGCGAAGTCCCCGGCGATCCGCGGCTTCAGCAGAGCGAGCAGCTGTATCTGCGCCCGGTACTGGTCCCAGCCGGAGAAATTGCTGTACTGCGCCCCCTGCCCGCGCTCGACGCGATGCGCCTTGCCGTCCATGCCCGGATAGCGGCCGTCGGTGTCGCTGACCAGGTTGGGCTGCATGAGCGAGTGGTAGAGCGCGGTGTAGAAGGCGATGCGCTGAGCCGTACTCCCGCCGCCGACGCGCACGGACCGCAACTCGCGGTCCCAGGCCCGTGTCCCGGCCGCGGCCACCTGGTCGACGCTCGCCCGCGGCGCGATCTCCTCGCGGAGGTTGGCCTCGGCGCCCGCCCTGCTCACGTACGAGATCCCCAGCCGCATGCGGACATCGTTGTCAGAACTGGTGTCGAAGCCGACCCAGCCGCCGGAGCCCCGGCCCGCGCGGTCGGCGCCCGTGGCGTAGCCCTCGCCGCCTCCGCCCGAGGTGGCACCGGGGGAGAGGGTGCCGTCCTTCCACGTACCCGTGGTCGAGAACGCGCGGTCGAACGAGGCGCTGAAGTGGAGCCGGTAGTAGCTCTTGCGGTTGTTGACACCGCCGTTGGCACGCCGTCCGCAGAACGCGCCGGTCAGCACCCAGCCGCTCACCTTGCGCTTGGCCCGGTCGATCTCGACGTGGGCGTCCTCGCTGCCGTTGAGCGAGTTGGAGACCCGGAACAGCAGGTTGGCGGGCTTGTCGGCGGGGAACGTGAAGTCGGCGACGCCGGCCCTCTTGGAAACGGCGAGGTCGGCCCGGGCACCGGAGTCGAGCCCCACCGAGTAGCGGCCCGGCACCGCCCGCTCGTCGGCGTGCGAGAAGTTCGCGGCGTAGACGGAGTCCGTGGTGTCGGCCGAGGGCGACGAGGTGACGTCCCCGACGAACGGCATGATCGGTACGTCGCCCGCGGCCCCCGGGTTGCAGCCCGCGCCGTTGACGTGGGTGAGGCTCAGCCCGCGCAGCCGGGTCGCGTTGTACTCGTAGCCGTTGGCGGCGCCCGTGCTGGTCTGGTCGCCCCGGGTGCTGGTCGGAGACCAGGCGATCATGCCGTACGGGAGGGTGGCACCCGGATAGGTGTTGCCTCCGTTCGTCGTGCCGATGAGCGGATCGACGTACGCCGTGGGGTGGGCCGGCGTGTCGGGGGCGCCGGCCGCGGAGGAGACCGGGCCGGGCAGTGCGGCGGCGAGCGCGGTGGTCAGCGCGAGAGCGGCGGCTCTTCTGCCGAACCTGCGTGCCACACCTGTGGATCCGAGGACCATGTAACGGAACCTTCCGTCAGGACGGACAGCGGGGCCCGGCCGCCCGTCGGCGGTTCGGGCCCGCGAAATGCCGCCGAGCGTAGGCCGTCCGGGCGCGGGACGGAACGACAGAGGTGGCAGCCCTGGTGAACGGGCGGTGAATCCGGGGCACTTGGGTCGAGCGGTCGCTTGGCCGGGCAGCGCGGGCGGGCGCCAACGGGCTCCGCCACCTGACCGGTGACGGAGCCCGTCGAGCCGTTGCCCTGGAGCCTTGAGGATCAGGCCGTGTGGAGAGTGAGGCCGTACCGGCTGAGGATCTCGTTGATGGGCTGGTACCAGGTCTCACCGCCGCCGGAGCAGTTGCCCCAGCCGCCGGAGGTGACGCCCTGTGCCTGGTCGCCGCTGATGAAGGAACCGCCGGAGTCGCCCGGTTCCGCGCAGACGCTGGTCTTGGTCATCTGATACACCGCGCCCTGGCTGTAGTTGACGGTCTCGTTCTTGGCGAGGACCGTGCCGCAGTGCCAGTGAGTGGTCGATCCCGACCGGCAGATGGAGGAACCGACGGGCGCCTCGTTGGACCCGCGGACGAGCCGGTCCGAGATGGTGCCCCAGCCGAGTACGACCGGCACGGTCCACCAGCCGCTTCCGACGTTGACCCAGGCGTAGTCGTTGCCCGGGAACGAGGAGCCCTGGATGTTGCCTATGTAGGAGCGGTCCCAGCCGCTGACGCCCTGTCCCGCCCCGCCGCAGTGGCCCGCGGTGACGAAGCCGCCGTGCACCGAGAAGCCGATGGAACAGCGGACGTTGCCGGTGTAGAAGGGGTCGCCGCCGACCGTCCCGGCGGCGAAGGTCTCAGGTGCTGCGGTGGCTTCTTCGACGGTGACGGGACCCGCCGCGCGGGCCTTCGACAGGAAGGCGCGGACATCGTTGTCAGCACGCTGCGCGGCGACGACGGCCACGACGACCGAGCTCGCCTTGGCGTCGACGTACCAGTTGCTGACGCCTTCGGGTGCGGCCAGCTTGTCGATGCGCGCCTTGGCCGAGTCGAGCTGCTTCGCGCTGTGCTTGACGGTACGGACGGTCGCGCCGGCCTTGCGTACGGAGTTGACGGCGGCGTCGGAAGCGCCGGCCGTTACGGCGACGGTCAACTTGCCGCTCTTGGCGTCGAACCAGGAACCGCCGTACGCGGCGCCCGCCGCGCGACGTGCCTGCGACTCGACCGCCGTCGCGGTCTTCTCGGCCGCGAGCCGTGCTTCTGCCTGGGTCTTCGTCAGGCCGAAGTCGCGCTGCATGGCGTCGAGGAGACCGGCGGAGGCCGGAGCGCCGGAGGTACGGGTGGGTTCGGGGGCGCCGGCGGCAGAGGCGGGTCCGGCGGCGAAGGTCGCCCAGGCTCCGACGATGAGGAGTGCGGACAGGCCTGTGCGCATGGTCGTGGTGCGTCTCAAGGCAGTAGCCCTTCGTTGTTCCAGCAAGGTGGGGGTGGAACAGCTGAACTGTGAGAGCGCTCTCAGTGCATGGCTGGGCAGAGCCTAGCGGCTGTTCATGGTCAGGTACATACCAAAACTGGTGTTCTCTTTGCCGATGACCGGCGCGACGGTCCGAACCGGCCGAACCGCCGCGCCACGCGCTGTCCGCCACCCAACTCCCGGACGGCCGGGGCCCGTTCTCAGGACGCGGTACAGGAACCGACCGAGGGAGCCGCGGAGTTGCCGTTCTTCATGACGGTGAACCCGAAGCTCGTCGACGCTCCGGCGGCCAGACTGCCGTTGCCGTTCGGCTTCATGGTCATGACGTTGCCACTGGAGTCCCAGCTCGGCGTGCCGTTCCAGGTCGCGGAGACCTTCTGCGGCGAGGTCATCGTGACGGCCACCGTCCAGGCGCTGATCGCCGAACCGCCCGCGGTCACGGTCACCTTGCCGTTGTAGCCGTCATTCCAGTCGTCCGTTCTGCTGTACGACACCGTGCAGGCTGCGCCGCCACCACCGCCACCGCCTGAACTGGTGCCGCCGAGCGCGGTGAGCGTGGCGTTGTAGGCGGGCTTCTTGTTGTAGTTGTTGTCGAACAGCAGGGGCGTTCCGCTTGCCCGCCACGAGTACTTGTCCGTGACGCCCCAGACGGTGATGCCGGTACAACGGGACACGCCCAGACAGGCGTTGACCACGTTGGTGTAGTTGCTGGCCTGCGCCGTACCGGAGCCCTCGATGTCCAGCTCGGTGATCTGTACGTCGACACCGAGGTCGGCGAAGCGCTGCAGGTTCGCGCGGTAGTCGCCGGGCACCGGGGAGGCGCTGTTGAAGTGGGACTGGAAGCCCACGCAGTCGATGGGCACACCGCGCGCCTTGAAGTCCCGCACCAGGTTGTAGACGGCGTTGCTCTTCGCGTTGACCCCGTCGGTGTTGTAGTCGTTGTAGCAGAGCTTGGCCGCGGGGTCGGCGGCTCGGGCGGTACGGAACGCCTCCTCGATGAAGCCGTTGCCGAGCTTGTCCTGGAAGGGCGAACTGCGCCGGGCGCCGCTACTGCCGTCCTGGAACGCCTCGTTGACGACGTCCCATGAGTGGATCTTTCCCTTGTAGTGCTGCATGACCTGTGTGATGTGGTTGTTCATCGCCGTCCTGAGGTCGGCGGTGCCGAGCCCGCCGACCCAGCCGGGCAGCTGCGAGTGCCACACGAGCGTGTGTCCGCGGATTTTCATGCCCCTGCTCTGGGCGTGGCTGACGATCTGGTCGGCGGCGCCGTAGGTGAAGGAGTTGCGAGTCCTTTCGACCGCGTCCCACTTCATCTCGTTCTCCGGAGTCGCCGAGTTGAACTCCGTGTTGAGCGTCGAGGCGTACGGGGCCTCGCCCAGGTGGTTGGCCGCGACCGCGGCGCCGAAGTAGCGGCCCTTCTCCGCCGCCGCGGCGCCGAGCGTGCCGGCCGCCTCGGCCGTCCCCGCGAGAGTGGTGACACCGGCCGCGGCGAGCAGGCCCGCCATGCCGATCACCAGGACTCTTCGGGCGCGGGACTGCCGGGGCGGAGGGGCGGCCGTGGGATCTGTGGACGTGCGGGTGATCATGTCGTCCCTTTCTGTCGTATCGAAAGTTTCGAGCATGTTTCCGATTGGCTGCGCAGACCTTACGGCTGCCCCCAGGTAGCGTCAACGGCCCGCACTGGCGCTGATTCTGGATGGCTCAAGTTGGTCGGGGCGCCACACGGGTCTCGTCGGTTCCCTTGCCGAGTGGCCGTGCTCTGCCTACATTCCGCACAACAGTCGCCTTCGCTCGCGAATGTTTCGAAGATGGGGCAGGAGTGCACCCGAGTGATTCTGCGTCACCCGTCGAACGGACCTGACGAGTTCCTCACACGTACCGGTCAAGGTCGACACATGAGCACACCCACACACGGTGCCGTGCGCCGCCCCGTCGCCGTCCTGGCCGCCTCGCTCGTCCTCGTCCTCGTCGGCTGCGGAGGAGGAGCGGTGGCGACGTCGGATCAGAGGCCCGGCACGACAACGGTGAACGGCGGTGCGGGAGCGTCACCGGAGCCCGCACCCCGCGTAGCCCTGAGCGTGGCGCCCCAGCAACTGCCCGGGCTGGGCTCGAAGACGTGGGCCAAGGTCCCGCCGAAGACCCGTCAGGCCCTGGTGGTGACGGGCCGGGGCAAGAACTCGTCGACCTCCACCGCGGTGCTGTACGAGCGCACGGCGTCCGGCTGGCAGGCCGGGACCACCTGGCCCGCGCACAACGCCCTCAGGGGCTGGACCGGCCACCACCGGGCGGGAGACCTCCGCTCACCCATTGGCGTCTACGCGCTCACGGACGCGGGCGGCCTGCGCCCCGACCCGGGCACGAGCCTCCCGTACGACCAGTCCGGCGACTTCAGGATCGGCGGCACGGGCTTCGAGGGCGAGCCCCTGGCCGGCTCGTTCGACTACGTGATCGCCATCAACTACAACCGCCGGGCCGGCACCACACCGCTGGACTGGACCCGTCCCCTCGGAGCCGGCCGGGGCGGCGGCGTCTGGCTGCACGTCGACCACGACGGCCCCACACAGGCCTGCGTCAGCCTCCGGAAGGGGCACATGAAGGAACTCCTGCGCGCCCTCGACCCCGACAGCGATCCCGTGGTCGTCATGGGCTACGCGGCCGCACTCAGACGCTGACCCGGGCCACCGGACCAGCACCACGGGAATTGCCGGACATCCCCGTCCTCATGCTCACCGCACGCTCCACGGAGGAGGACGTGCTGCCCGGCCTCGAACTCGGCGCGGACGACTACGTGACCAAGCCGTACAGCCCGCGCGAACTGATGGCCCGCATCCGCACAGTCCTGCGCCGCGGCGGACGCCGGGATCGCCGTGGATCCCGTACGGCACGAGGTGGTGTGCGACGGACCGTCGGTGGGCTGTCTGCCCAGCGTCTTCGAACGGTTCTGGCGGGCGGAGAAGTCCCGCAGCCGACGCACCGGCGGCAGCGGCCCGGGTCTGTCGATCGTGCGTCAACTCGTCACGGCCCACGGCGGTACCGTGACGGTCGCCGGCGAACCCGGCACCGGGTCGGTCTTCACTCCGAGACTCCCCGACGCCCACCGACCGGTGCTTCGGCACCCGTTGACTGGTGGTTCCGGTACCAGGATCCGCGGTCCTGCCCACAACAGTGATCTGGTTGCTCCTGCACCCATGGCGCAGTGTTGCCCCATGAACACCACCAAGCACCCGGAGGTCAGGATCCGCGTGACGCCTCTGCGTCGCCTCAGGGGTGACACATACGTCCCGCGCAACAGTCGATCAGTTCCCGCACAAGCCGACGACGAGGCCCTGAGCGCACGGAGCCGGGAACGGCCCACACGATCGGACGGCCGTCGCCCCTCATGTGACTGAGCGTCGGGAGAGCCGGTGCGCCGGCTCCTTCAGCCGTCCACGGCATGCACGCCCGGGGTCAGAATCTCGTCCAGCACTTTGCGTACGGCCTCATAGGCCTGCCCCCGCACATCGGCGTCACGTGAGCCGCCGGGATCGCCCCGCCTGAGGCCGTCGCTCCGCGCCTTCCACGTTTCCTCCTCACGCTCGGCCCAGGCCCGAGCACGCTGGATACGGCGCAGGAGTTCATCGGAGTCCACGACATCGGTCATGACGTACGGGTACCCGCCGAGGCGCTTTCGACAGCTCGTGCGCCCCGCCGATCCGGGCGAGCCCACAGGCCCCCGTCCGCCCCGACCGGTTGTCGCCCCGGTGGGGTGCGCGCTTCTCCGCGGCGCACCCCACCGGTGTACGGCTACTCCGTCGGTGCCGGGAGGCTCGGCAGAGCGGGCAGCCCACCGCCGAGGAGCCCCGTCAGCACGCCGAGCACGTTCGACAGCACCTTCGGCACCTCGGCGACCACTCCGCCCACGTCGAGGGAGGTCAGAGCCGAGAGCAGCCCGCCGAGTGCTTCCTGAAGTCCCGCCACCGCGTCCGACACCGGATCGGCCGCGGCCCGGTCGGCGGGAAGGGCCATGTTCTCCAGCCGCTCCTCGACGGACGCGGTCGCCTCCGTGACGGCCTCGCCGTGTTCGGCCGCCTCGGCCGCGTCGAGCGGGCCGTGCCCCCGGTCGGCGAGGGGGGTGAGCGCGTCCAGGAGAGGCGTCAGGACGTCTCCGTGATCCACCGCCTCCAGGGCGTGGATCCGCTCCAGCGTCACGTCGGCCACGTCGACGGAGAGCGGGGCCACCGCGACGGGGCTGCCCACGGACCCCGTGGACACGTCGGAGACGGCGGTGGCCGTGGCGACCGGCCCGCAGACGAGAGCGGCACAGACGAGGGGCGGGAGCAGGAGCCCGCGGGATACCAGGGCGCGCATACCGGTTCCTTTCGAGTACGGCTGTATCTGGGGCCCACCGTGTGAAACCCGACAACGCACCGCAACCGATCAGGCGCCGACCGTAGGCTCCAATCGCTCGCCCGTCAGGGCGCCGACCTGCGCTTTTCCTCAGTACGCGCCTGCCTCCCCGAGGGCCGGCCCGTACCGCCGTCGGGGTACGGCGGCGCCGGAACAGCCGATCCGGAACCGGTCAGGTCGCCCCGCGGTAGAGCACCAGGTGCTCGTGGTACAGCACCCCGTCGCGGACATCGCCCGTGGCGGTGAAACCGATGTCGTCGACGTAGTCGATGTGGCTGCCGGTCACGGTGTAACTGCCGGTGTACGCGCTCCGCCGCTCGCCGCGGGCTTCGTCGCCGCGGGCCTCGTCGGCGCGGGCCGACCAGGCCGCCGTCCTCCCAGGTGGACGCCTCCTGGGTGCCGTACACCCAGGGTCAGCGCTCCAGCAGGTCCAGCAGCTCCGCGAGCGGCAGCGGCTTGGCCAGGTGGGCGTCGAATCCCGCCTCGTGGGCCAGCGCCCGGTCGGTGCCCCGGCTGAAGCCCGAGACCGCGATCAGGCGCAGCCCGGCGCCGTGCGGACGGGACCGTACGGTACGGGCGACCGTGTAGCCGTCCATGTCGGGCAGCCCGAGATCGCACAGCACGACGTCGAAGAGGTTGGCCTCGGTGGCCGTGACGGCGTCCGCGCCCGTGTGGACGACCGTGACGTGGTGCCCCTGGCGCTCCAGCAGCGTGCGGTAGGTCGCGGCCAGGTCCGTGTTGTCCTCGACGATGAGGACGACCAACTGCCGCTGCGCACGGCCGGTGGCCGCGGGGCGGGCCGGCTGTGGGGCGTCCGAGGCGGCCGTCGGCAGCAGCACGCCGAACGAGGCGCCCTTGCCCGGCCCGTCGCTGTGCGCGGAGATCCGGCCGCCGTGGAGTTCGACGATGGTCCGGGCCACCGCGAGCCCGAGTCCGAGCCCCTCGGGAGTGTGCGGCCCGGCGGGGGCGGCCCGCATGAACACCCCGAACAGTTCCTCGGCCTGCCCGGGGTCGAAACCGATCCCGTCGTCCCTGACCGTGAGCCGCGACTGCCCGTCCACGGACGACAGGCAGACGTCCGTACGGCCGCCCGGCAGCGTGTACTTGAGCGCGTTCGACAACAGGTTCGTCAGCACCTGGGCCAGCCGCAGCCGGTCACCGTCGACGAGCACGGGTCCGTCGGGCAGCCGGATGGCGAGGGTCCGTCCCTCGTGGCCGAACAGACCACGCATGTCGGCGCAGGCGCTCTCGACGGCCGACCTCAGATCCATCCGCTCGGGCACCAGCTCCAGACGGCCGGTCAACGCGCGCGTGCCGTCCAGCAGGTCGTTGCTCATCCGGGCCAGGATGCCGAGCTGCCGTTCCAGGACGGAGAGCGCCGGATGGCCGCCGGGCAGGTCGAGAGCCAGCAGCTCGGTCGCCGCGGTGGCGGCGGCCAGCGGATTGCGCAGCTCGTGCGAGAGCGTGGCGATGAACCGGTCCTTGGCCCGCTGTTCCTCCTGCAACTGCCGCCCGGCGGCGTCGAGTTCACCGTTCACCCGGCGCAACTGCTCGTTGACCTCCCGGATCTCCCGGGCACGGACGAACAGATCGATCTCCATGCCCTCGGCGCGCAGCTGCGCCTCGGCGGCGGCCCGTTCGCGTTCGTGCCCGGCCCGGCGGAGCCGTACGAACTCGGTGACGTCCTCGACCCGGTGGATGATGTGCGTGACCCGGTTGTCGGCGTCCAGGACCGGTGTGTTGACCGGGCTCCAGTAGCGCTCGGCGAAACCGCCCTCGCCGCCCGTCGGGATGTCGTACCGCTGCAGCGCCATCGTGTCCGTGCGGCCCGTGCTCACCACCGTCTCCAGCGAGCGGCGCAGGTTGGTGACGCCGTCGGCCGACGGGTCCTCGGGATTGTCGGGGAACACGGCGAAGACGGGGCGCCCGACAATGCTCCGCCGGGTGCCCGTTGCCGTCAGATAGGCGCGGTTGACCTCGACGATCGTGAAGTCCGGGGCGAGGACGAGCAGCGGGGAGAGCGCGGAGTCGAACAGGCGCCGGAAGTCCGGGACCGGCTGCGGGGTGCTGGACGGACGGCTCGTGGACATGGCGGCCCTCACGGATCGAGACGGTATCCGTAGCCGCGCACCGTGGTGATCCGCGGTGCGGGCGCCGGGAGTCGGGAGAGTTTGCCGCGCAGCCGGTACACGTGCTCGATGACGGTCGCGGACTGCTGCCAGGACGCTCCCCAGATCAGCTCCAGCAGCTGCTCGGCGGAGAAGACCCGGCCGGGGGAGCGCGCGAGTGCCTCCAGGAGGGCGTACTCCTTGGGGCGCAGGTTCAGCAGGACACCCGTCCCGCTCGCCCGGCGCGCGGCGGTGTCGACGCGCAGCGTCCCGACGTCGAGGACGGCCGGCAGCTCGGGCGGCCGGCACCGGCGCAGGACGGCGCCGATACGGGCCACGAGCTCCCGCTGCGAGAACGGCTTGACGACGTAGTCGTCCGCGCCGATCTCCAGGCCCGCCACCCGGTCCGTCTCCTCTCCGCGACCGCTGACAACTATGACCGGAAGTCGACTGGTGGAGCGCAGCGCCCGCAGCAGTTCGAGACCGCTGCCGTCGGGAAGTCCCAGGTCGAGGACGACGAGATCGATGCCGCCGTCGTGCAGGACGGCCTTGCCGGCCCGGGCGTCCATGGCCCACGTGACGGTGAAACCCTCACGCTCCAGATAGGTACGGCACATCAGTGCGAAGTCGGGATCGTCCTCGATCAACGCGAGGTGTGGACGCACTCGTCATCACCCGGCCCAACTGCCGCCCGCACGTTGTGTCGCTGGTGAGCGGGCGTTGATGCCCCGACCATGTGGCGAAGGTAGAACAGTAGGCACCCACGGTTCAAGGGGGAGCCGCCCGGGGGAGTTCCGGCGCGGGCGCGTGCGGCGCGGGGAGCGCGATACGCCGCACCAGCCCGTGCCGGAACATGGGTCACAACCGGCCGCAACCGGTCGCGGAGACCACTCCCGTCAGGCCGAGAACGCTCACAGTGTGCTTCTTGGGCCGAGGCGGTCACAGAACGTCGTCGGCGCGCAAAAGCGACCCGCGTCATGTATCTCCTGGTGCTCGCCGCGCGCGTCGGCCGACGGCTGGCTAGCGTGGCAGGTCAGAGCCTTCAATGACGAGGGAGTCAGTGCCATGGCCGTACAACCTGAGGGAACACCGTGCTGGGCCGACGCGATGTTCAGCGATGTCGAGGGCGCCAAGAGCTTCTACGGTGACGTGCTGGGGTGGACGTTCGGCGAGGCGTCGTCGGAGTTCGGGAACTACACACAGGCCTACGCGGACGGCAAGGCGGTGGCCGCGGTCGTGCCGCCCATGCCCGGCGCGGAGGGCCAGTCGGCGTGGTGTCTGTACCTCGCGTCGCCGGATGCCGCCGCCACCGCCGAGAAGGTACGGGCCAACGGCGGCCAGGTCCTGATGGAACCGATGAAGGTCGGCGACTTCGGCACCATGCTGCTGGCCCAGGAGCCGAGCGGCGCCGTCTTCGGCGTGTGGCAGGCCGGCGTCCACGAGGGCTTCGAGGCGACGGCCGTGCCGGGCGCCTACTGCTGGGGCGAGGTCTTCACCAGGGAGCCCGAGAAGGCGGATCCCTTCTTCACCGCCGTCTTCCCCTACCGCGCGCAGCAGATGGAGGACGACACCTTCGACTTCAGGATCTTCAACCTCGGCGAGGAGACGGTCCTGGGCCGGATGAAGATGACGGACGAGTTCCCGCCCGAGGTGCCGTCCTACGTCAACGTCTACTTCACGGTCGAGGACTGCGACGCCGCCGTGGCGAAGGCGACCGAACGTGGCGCGATCCTGCGGTTCGGCCCGATGAGCAGCCCCTTCGGGCGGTTCGCGGCGCTCAGCGACCCGCAGGGCGCGTCGTTCTCCGTGATCGACGTGACCACGACCGAGGGCGAGATGCCGAAGGTGACCGACGTGTCCTGAGCGCGGGCGCACACCGGGCCGCACCGGCGAGGCCGGGCCCGTTCCGAGACGGGCCCGACCGTGACGACCCGCTACGGCTTGCGGCCCACCCCGCCATAGGCGTCGACCACCGAACCGGCGGCCTCCGGACGCCACTGGGTGACCTGCACGACGCCGGGATCGACCAGCTCCAGCCCGTCGAAGAACCCGGCGATCTCGTCGACACCGCGCACGTAGTACGGGACGGCGCCACTGGAGTTGTACGCGTCCGACGCGGCGATCATGCCCTCGCTGGTGGCGGTGCTGTCGCTGATCACCAGGTAACTGCCCGACGGCAGACCGGACATGAGGCGTGAGATCAGATCCCGGGCCTGGTCGTACTCGGCGACGTGGCCGAGCGTGTTGAGGACCATCAGGGCGACCGGCTTGGAGAGGTCCAGCGTGTGCGCCGCCGCCTTGAGGACGGCCTCGGGCTCGTACAGATTGGCGTCGAGGTACGCCGTCTCGCCCTCGGGGGTGCTGGTGAGCAGGGCGCGGGCGTGGGCGAGGACCAGGGGGTCGTTGTCGACGTACACGATGCGTGCGTCCGGCGCCACGCGCTGGGCGACCTCGTGGGTGTTGTCGGCGGTCGGCAGACCGGTGCCGATGTCCAGGAACTGCCGGATGCCCTGCTCGCCCGCGAGGTGCTTCACAGCGCGCCCGAGGAAGTGACGGCTCGTGCGCGCCACGTCGACCAGCCCGGGGAAGATCTCCTTGATGTGGTCCCCGATCTCACGGTCCACCTCGTAGTGGTCCTTGCCGCCCACGAAGTAGTTCCAGAAGCGCGCGGAGTGCGGCTTGTCCGTGTCGATCCGGGCCCGTATCTCGGCAGCTGCGGCGAGTTCGGGTTCGTGGTCTGTCACGAGAGGGCCTCCTGCGGATCGTTGTTCGGCAATCGAACGTCAACTTAGCCGAACGATCCGCCCGCGCGTCCGCGGTCCGGAGGCAACTCGGGCGGACCGTACGGGTTTTGGCCATTGTGGGTTAGTGTCGTGCACCGCATCGACGGGGTTCGAGGAGGAGACATGGCGATCGAGGTCACCGACGTACCCGAGGCGCGTCGGTACGAGGCCCGGCTCGACGGGGCGCCGACGGTCGCCGGCTTCGCGGAGTACATCCGTACCGAGCAGCTGATCGCGTTCGTCCACACCGAGGTGAGCCCGGAGTGCGAGGGCAAGGGCGTCGGGTCCGCGCTGGTCCGGGCGTCCCTGGACGAGGCACGCGCGGCGGGCCTGCGGGTGCTGGCCACCTGCCCCTTCTACGCGGGCTGGATCGCCCGCCACCCCGCGTACGGAGACCTGCTGTACCAGGCGCGCAGCAAGGTCAGCGACTGAATCCGCCGCACACGCCGGACACGCCGAACGGTCGATGAGCCGCGCGGGCCCTCTGCCCGACGAGCCCTCTATCCGTGCTGGGCCGACGCCTGCCAGCCGAGTGCCGGGCCCAGCCGGGTGGCGATGTCGGTGAGGATCTGCACGTAGTCGTCGTGCTCGAAGGTGAAGGGCAGCGCGAACGCCACCTCGTCGATCTCCCGGAACGCCGCGTGCGCGTAGAGCCGTTCGGCGATCTGGGCGGAGGTGCCGACGAGGTCCGGCGCGAACATCAGGCGGGCCGGCCCCTGTGGCACGGCGGTCCGCGGCAGCCGCTTCTCCGCGTACGCCTCGTACCTCGCCCGCTGCTCCGGTGAGGCGCTGTCGGTCGGGACGACGACGAGCCCCTGGGAGACCCGGGCACGGTCCCCGTCGGGGTGATGGGCACGGAAGGCGCGTACGTGGGACAGCTGGACCTCGGCGAAGTCCTCGGACTCCTCCGCCTTGACGACGCTGCTGGTCAGGAAGTTCATCGCGTGCTCACCGGCCCACTGGGCCGACCGCAGGCTTCCTCCGCCGTACCAGAGACGGCGGCCCAGACCGGGAGCTTGCGGCTGAACCCGGTCGGAGAACGTTTCGAAGCCCTCGACCCCGCTGAAGTCCGTGGCCGGTTTGCCGCGTACGAGGTCCAGCAGCCGGGCCACCCGTTCGTACCCGAAGTCCTCGGTGTCTGCGGTGTCCGGATACAGCGCCTGCTTGACCTGGTCGTAGTGCATCGGCGGGCCGACGCTGATGCCGGGATTGAGCCGGCCGCCGGACAGGATGTCGACGGTGGCCAGGTCCTCGGCCAGCCGCAGCGGGTTCTCCCAGCCCAGCGGGGTGACCGCGGTGCCGAGCTCGATGCGGGTGGTGCGCTGCGAGGCCGCGGCCAGGACGGCCACGGGGGAGGAGATGCCGTACTGGAGATGGCGGTGGCGCAGCCACGCGCTGTCGAAGCCCAGGCGCTCACCGAGCTGGATGATCTCCAGCGTGGACTCGTGGCCCTTGCGGGGGTCGGCCTCGTCGAACAACCCGATGGTCAAGAACCCCAGCTTCCGCAACGGTTGTGAGGGCAGCGGCACGGGGCTCCTCCGTCGTCCGGGGCGGGTTCTGTCGAACGCCTGCGCTGATCGCCATTCTGGCAGGCGATCACTGGCGGCCGCGATCGCGGGGGTGCGCACGGGGGCTGACCTCGGTCGCGGGCCGGCCTCGGCCGAGAGCGGCCGACGTCAGCCGAGGATGTGCCGGAGATAGGCGTGCGGGTCGGCGAGATAGCGGCGCCAGTGGTCGACCAGGGCGAGATCCTGCCAGGCCACCCGGCGCATCCCGTGGTCGCCGACCTCGATGATGTCCGCACCCGGCAGCGCGGTCAGCAGCGGCGAGTGCGTGGCGCAGACGACCTGCCCGCCCTGTTTCGTCAACTGGTCGAAATGGCCGAGCAGTTCGAGGCACGAGCCGAACGACAGCGCCGCCTCCGGCTCGTCCAGTACATACAGCCCGGGCTCCAGGAACTTCCCGCGGAACGCAGCGAGGAAGCCCTCGCCGTGACTGACCGAATCCGGCGAGAGCCCCTCCCGGTTCAGCGCGTCCAGAGCCGTCTCCGCCCGCAGGAAGAACCCCTTGCGGGCCGACCAACTGCTGAGCATGCGCCGCCCGCGCGTCGTCGCGTCGAAGCGGACCCGCTCGCCGAGCACCGACTTGGCCCGGGGACTCGCGTACTTCCAGTTGTGCGAGCCGCCCCAGGAGTCCAGACCGAACCCCTCGGCCAGCGCCTCGACCAGGGTCGACTTGCCCGAGCCGTTCTCACCGACGACGAAGGTCACCGGTGCCGTGAACCGAATCCCGTCGGCCAGCAGCCCGCGCACACAGGGCACGGACCAGGGCCAGGCGTTCTCGTCGTGCGAAGCTACGTGTGCGTACGCGCGTTCGATGATCACGGGTCGAGTCTTCCACAGCGCGCCGCGGTGGTTCGAGGAGTCCGGGGCGGTCCGAGGACCGCTACTGATGCGGCTGGTCGCCCTTGGCGTCGCGCTCCGCGTTCTTGTCCTTGATACGAACTGTTTCCTTGCGGACCTCGGCCTGGGTGGCGCGCTCCTTCTGGAGCCACTCGGGAAGCTCGCTCTTCAGCGCCTCGATCTGCTCCGTGGTGAGGGCCTCCGTGACACCGCCGCGTGCGAGCCCCGCGATGGAGACGCCGAGCTTCGCCGCGACGACCGGACGGGGGTGCGGGCCGTTGCTCCGCAGGTCCTGCAGCCACTGAGGGGGATCTGCCTGCAGGGCGGTCAGCTCGGAGCGCGAGACGACACCCTCCTGGAACTCGGCGGGGGTGGCCTCGAGGTACACACCCAGTTTCTTGGCCGCGGTCGCGGGCTTCATCGTCTGGGTGTTCTGGTGCGACGTCATGGTGTCCAGGGTATCGAGCATGTGAACCACCGCCGACCACGCCGGGTAACCTGGCCAGGTGACAGGCTCGGAAGATTCCCCTTCGTTCCGGCTCGCGTATGTCCCGGGAGTGACGCCCAGCAAGTGGGTGCGGATCTGGAACGAGCGGCGGCCCGACGTCCCCCTCACCCTCCTCGCGGTGTCCGTCGCCGAGGCCTTCGACGTGCTGCGGGGCGGCGACGCCGACGCCGGATTCGTACGGCTGCCGGTCGACCGTACTGACCTCAGCGCGATCCCCCTCTACACCGAGACGACCGTGGTCGTGGTCCCCAAGGACCATGTCGTGGCGGCCGTCGACGAGGTGATGGCCGAGGACCTGGCGGACGACATCGTGCTGCACCCCCTGGACGACACCCTCGACTGGGAGCACCTGCCGGGCCGCCCCGCGATCGAGCGCCCCGCGACCACGGAGGACGCCATCGAGCTCGTGGCGGCGGGAGTGGGACTCCTGGTGCTCCCGCAGTCGCTCGCCCGCCTCCACCACCGCAAGGACCTCACCTACCGGCCGGTCACCGACGCCCCAGAGTCGCGCGTCGCCCTGTCCTGGCCGGAGGACCGGACCACGGACCTCGTCGAGGACTTCATCGGCATCGTCCGCGGCCGGACCGTCAACAGCTCCCGGGGCCGTTCGGCGGCCCAGCCCGAGCCGAAGAGCAAGGGCTCCGACAAGCCGGACACAAGCGCCGCCCGTCGGAAACCCGCCGCGGGCAGGGCAACGGGCAAGCCGACCGGCAGGAGCCCACGGACCGGCTCCGGCGGCGCCCCCAAGGGAACGAAGCGCGGAAAGCCCCGCCGGCGGTCCTAGCGACTGCGGGACTCACGAGTCTCGCGGGCTACTCCCGGCGGCGTATGCGCCGGTGTGTTCCGGCCCATACGGTGATGACGTGACGAGCTTCGACGGACTGGTGGAGCGGGCGCGATCCCTGTCGCCGCTGACCGCGGATCTGCTGGTGGTCGCAGTGGTCGGCCTGTTCACGGCGCCCGACGCCGCGTCCAACGACCCCGACTACCAGCAGGCGGACGGGCTCACCTGGCTGCTGCTCGCGGTCTCCCTGACCGCACTCGTGTGGCGCCGGCGGTGGCCGGTCCAGGTCGCGGTCGTCACGGGCGCCGCCTGCGCGGGCTGGGCGCTGTACGGGCACATCGGGGAGCTGCTCAACCTTCCGGTGATCGTCGCCCTCTACACCGTCGCGGTACTGGGCGACCGGCGGCGCACCCTGTTGACCGGGCTCGTCGCCTCCCTGGTCTCGGGCACGGTCGCGCTGCGGGTGGGGCGTGACGTGGCCAACCCGCAGGGGCTGCCCGTGCTGGAGATGATCTGGCCGCTGGTGCCCCTGCTCCTCGGTGAAGTCATCCGTACGCGGCGGCAGTTGATGGACGAGTACGCGGCCCGGGCCGTCCGCGCGGAGGAGGAGCGGGAGCGGGAGGCGGCACGCCGGGTGCACGAGGAGCGGCTGCGCATCGCCCGCGAACTGCACGACATCGTCGCGCACACGGTGACCGCGATGACGGTGCAGGCCGGAGTGGCCCTCGACGCACTCGACACCCGCCCCGAGGTCTCCCGGCGGGCGATGCGGCAGGTACGCGACTCGGGCAAGGAGGCCGTGGGAGAACTGCGGGCCACCGTCACCGTGCTGCGCGACCACGACCGCGAGTCCACCGCGCCCGCTCCCGGACTCGCCCAACTGCCCGAACTGGTCGGCCGGTTCACCGACAGCGGCGTGGACGCGGCACTGCGCCACGACGGCACGGCGGGCGGTCTCTCGCCGATGGTGGAGCTGGCGGCGTACCGCATCGTGCAGGAGGCGCTGACCAATGTGGCCAAGCACTCCGGCGCACGGCACGCGGCGGTCTCGGTCGCCCGGCACGGCGACCGGCTGTGCGTGGAGATCGTGGACGACGGACCCCCTTCACGGAGCGAACCACCCTCGCGGACCGAACCGCCGTCGCAGTTCGGACCACCGGCTCCGGCTCCGGCTCCGGAACCGGTACAACCGTCGGCCAGAGGCTTCGGGCTCGTCGGCATGCGGGAGCGGGCCGCCGCGGTCGGCGGAAGCGTCGAGTACGGTCCGGTGTCCGGCGGCGGCTTCCGGGTACGGGCCGTACTCCCGGTCGTGCTTCCGGCCGAGGCACTCCGTGGAGGGCGGCCATGACCGTGCGCGTGGTGCTCGCCGACGACCAGACCGTCGTACGGGCCGGCTTCCGGGCCCTGCTGGACCTGACCGACGACCTGGTCGTGGTCGCGGAGGCGGCCGACGGGACACAGGCCGTCGAAGCGGTCCGGCTGACCCGGCCGGACGTGGTGCTGATGGACATCAGGATGCCCGGCGTCGACGGCATCGAGGCCACCCGCCGCATCGCCGCCGACAGCACCCTCGACGCGGTACGTGTCGTCATGCTCACCACCTACCAGGTCGACGCGTATGTCTTCGAGGCGCTGCGGCACGGCGCCGCGGGCTTTCTGCTCAAGGACATCGAGCCGGACGGGCTGCGCGCGGCGATCCGTACGGTCGCGGCCGGACAGAGCCTCCTCGCGCCCGCGGTCACGCGGTCCGTCGTCGAGGAGTTCGCCCGGCTGAAGGCCCCCGAGGCGGCCGGTGCCGAGCGGCTGGCCGCGCTCACCGACCGGGAGCGCGAGGTGATGGCCCTGGTCGCGGCCGGACTGAGCAACGAGGAGATCGGCCGACGGCTGATCATGAGCCCGTTGACCGCGAAGACCCACGTCAGCCGGGCGATGACCAAGCTGCGAGTGCGCGACCGGGCCCAGCTGGTGGTGCTGGCGTACGAGACCGGGCTGGTCCGGGCGGGGGAGCGGTGAGGGTACTCCCGCGGGAGTAGCGGCCGACTCCCGGCGGCGGATGTCCGGGGCGTCGCCGCTCCCTACCGTCGAAGGCATGATCGAGGCACGCGAACTCACCAAGAGGTACGGCGACAAGACCGCCGTCGACCAGCTGTCCTTCACGGTCCGGCCCGGCCGGGTGACCGGCTTCCTCGGCCCCAACGGCGCCGGAAAATCCACCACCATGCGACTGATCCTCGGCCTGGACGCACCCACTTCGGGCAGCGTCACCGTCGGCGGCAAGCCCTACGCCGAACTGCCCGCGCCCCTGTGCTCCGTCGGCTCGCTGCTGGACGCGAAGGGCGCGCACGGCGGCCGTTCGGCGTACCGGCACCTGGCCGGGCTCGCCGCGAGCAACCGCATCCCGCTCCGCCGCGTCGACGAGGTACTGGACCTGACCGGTCTGACCGAGGTCGCGGGGCGCCGGTTCAGCGGCTTCTCGCTCGGCATGGGCCAACGGCTCGGTATCGCCGCCGCGTTGCTCGGTGATCCGGAGGTGCTGATCCTCGACGAGCCGGTGAACGGCCTTGACACCGAGGGCATCCGCTGGATCCGCGGTCTGATGAAGTCCCTTGCCGCGCAGGGCCGTACGGTCTTCCTCTCCAGCCATCTGATGAGCGAGATGGAGCTGACCGCCGAGCATCTGATCGTCATCGGACGCGGCCGGCTCCTCGCCGACACCACGATGCGCGACTTCATCGAGACCAACTCCCGCGCCCATACGCTCGTCCGCTCCCCGGAACCCGAGAAGCTGCGGGGCCTGCTGGAGGCGAAGGGCGCCGACGTCCGTCTCGACGCGCGGGGCGGCTGGCGGGTGGACGGTCCGGACGCCGCGGCCATCGGCGACCTGGCCCGCGAGCACGGCCTCGCGATCCATGAACTCACCCCCGCCCACTCCTCGTTGGAGGAGGTCTACACGGCCCTGTCCCAGGACTCGGCCGAGTACCGGACGAAGGACCGGACGAGCGCGGTTCGCGGGCGCAAGGAGACAGTCTGATGGCGACCACGACCCGCACCACCGCCCGGGCCGGTTTCCCGCAGGCCCTCGCCCATGAGTGGATCAAGTTCCACAGCGTGCGCTCCACGGTCTGGACGACCCTCGCGACCGCCGTCGTACCCGTGCTGGGTGCGGTGTTCGTCGCGGCGACCGAGAGCCTGCAGCCGGACGACACCGTGCTCGGCGGCAGCCTCACCGCGTCCGTCCCCGCTCAGATGCTGGCCGCGGTGGTCGGTGCCCTGCTCATCACGGGTGAGTACGGCAGCGGCACCGTCCGCACCACCTTCGCAGCCAACCCGCGCCGCGCCACCGTGCTCGCCGCGAAGGCCACCCTGATCGCGGCCCTGATGTACGTGTTGGCCCTCGTCTCCTGCACCCTCGCCTACCTGATCGGCGGGGCGATGCTCGACAACGGCCGCTATGCCCGGGGCGAGCCGCTGCCTGCCCTGTTCGGTATCGCCGCGTCCTTCGCCGTCGCCGGGCTCCTCGGCCTCGCGGTCGGCACCCTCGTACGCCACTCCGCGGGAGCCGTCACCACCGTCATCGGCGTGTTGCTCCTGCCCTCTCTCCTCGGCCCGCTCTTCGAAGACGCCCAGCGCTGGGTCGCGGGCGTCTCCCCGACGAGCGCCCTGGAGAAGCTGATCCAGACCTCGGACGCGACCGCCGAAACCGTCGGCAGCCTCGGCCCCTGGCTGTCCCTGCTGCTGGTGGCGGGCTACACGACGGCGCTGCTCCTGCTCGCGACCGGGGCGCTGCGAGGCCGCGATGTCTGACAGGAGCGGACAGGAACGGAGGAACGCTCATGCCATGGAGCGCCGCTCGTCTACGCGCCCTGCTCGCCCTGGTGGTCGTCGATCTCCTGCTGCTGGCGGCAGTGTCCGCCACGGGTGCGGAGGCGACCGCTTCCGCCCCGAACGGCGCCCGGATCGTCGCCGAGGAGGCAGCCGGTGAGCGCCTGGTCGATCTCACGGTGGACTCGCCCGCGCTGGGCAGCACCGCGAAGGTCCGGCTGCTGACCCCGGACGGCTGGGACCGGCGACGGCCCGGCGAGACCTGGCCGACCCTGTACCTGCTGGTCGGCGGCGACGGCAACTACAAGGCCTGGACCGAGGATTACGATGCCCGTCTTCAGCAACTGCCCGGCCTGCGGGACGTACTGGTCGTGATGCCGGAGATGCCGTTGTTCGGCTTCTACAGCGACTGGTTCAACCGCGGCGAGGGTGGCCCGCCGGCGGTCGAGACCTTCCACCTCAGGGAGGTACGCCCTCTGCTGGAGCGCCGCTACGGAGCGGGCGTCCGGCGCGTGGCCGCGGGGGAGTCGCAGGGCGGATTCGGCGCCCTCTCCTACGCGGCACGCCATCGAGGGCTGTTCCGGGCGGTGGCGAGCTTCAGCGGTTTTGTGCATCCACTGCGGCATCCGCATGCGGTGCGGGCCGCGATGACGTACCTGGGCCTGGACTGGACGGCGCTGTGGGGCGATCCGGTCGACCGACGGGCCAACTGGCAGGCCCACGACCCCTATTACCTGGCCGACCGGCTGCGCACCACTCCGGTCCACCTCTCCGGCGGCGACGGCACAGCAGGCGTCCTCGACCCGCCCGGAACACCACCGGACGTGGAGATCCCGGGTCTTGAGGACCCCGCCGACCCGTTCCCCGAGGACGCGATCTCCCCCACGGAGACCCTCATGCAACGCCAGTCCCGGTCCCTGGCCACCCGCCTGGCGTCCGTCGGGACTCCGGTGACCACCCACTTCTACGCCGGGACGCACTCACCGCCGTACTGGAAGCGTGAGCTGTACCGCTCGCTCCCCATGCTGCTGCGTGCCCTGGGCGTCCGGGACCGGTGACTGTGACGTGTTGCTTCAGTCCCGCGGACGAGTCCCGCCGGAGTCCGGCTGCGTGGGGTCGGGCGTCGCGGAGTGCCGGACGGGGTCGGTGGGAGCGGCGCCGTGCTGAGGGCCGACGGTCTCGCCCGGGATGACACGGGGAGCCGTATGCCCGTCCGTCCCCTCCGGCTCGTCCTTCGTCGCCGTGGCCTCGGCCTTGAGGATGCGGGCCGACTTGCCTGCCGAGCGGGCCAGATCGGGGAGCTTCTTGGCGGCGAGGACGAGGATGACGACGACGAGGATGATGGCGACTTCACTCAGTCCGAACATTCGGGTCCTGTCTTCTTCTCTGCCCGGGCCGGTCGGGGCGCAGGCACTACGGGGACGGGGTGGTGCGGTGTGCGGTGGCGGAGGGCTCGGTGCGGGGGGAGTCAGTCGAAGCGGGTGGCGGCAAGCTGCCGGCGGAGGTAGGGCAGGACGCCGCGCTCCAGCAGTGCCCGCTGCCACCTCGCACGGGCGTGGTGCAGGTTACGGGCCGACGCCCCGGTCCGGTCGCTGCGGCGGGGGCGGGTGCGCAACGCGGTGCACAGCAGGGCGGTCAGCCCGGCCAGGGTGCTCGCGGCCGCGATGAGCGCGAACACCCAGCCGGCGGTGACGAGCGAACCGCCCATCGGGCCCTGCGTGTCGGCGAGCCGGAGGCTGTACCCGACCACGAGCAGGACCGCCGCCGCCGTGGCGGCGATCGGCGGAGTGAGCGTGGCGAGGGCGGGCAACAAGGCTCCGGGAGAGGCCGGCCGGGACTGCCGGTTGTCCTCCACGCTCGTCCGGGACTCTCGGCCGTGCTCCACGGTCGAACGCGCGGCGAGGTACTCCCGGTACTCGTCACCTGCCGCGGCCGTGATCTCGTCCACGGCCCGCAGCGCCTGGGCGCGCAGCCGCGTGGCGGCCGCGCTCGTGGGGTCGGCGAGCAGCGCCGTACGGATGTCCGTCGTGCTCAGCGCCCGGCGAAGTACGTCCTCGAAGTCCGCTCGGTCCTCCGGGCGAAGGCGGGGCGGGCCTGCCAAGTGGTCTCCCTGGGTGACTCGGACGATGGAGGTGCGGGCGGCTGACGGGCCCGCCCTCGGTGAAGGGGGCGGGCCCGTGGATACGGATGGAGGGAGCCGCTGTCTCAGACGCCGACGCCGAAGTCGGAGGCGATTCCGGCCAGACCGGACGCGTAACCCTGGCCCACGGCACGGAACTTCCACTCCGCGCCGTTGCGGTACAGCTCGCCGAAGACCATCGCGGTCTCGGTGGCGGCGTCCTCGGACAGGTCGTAGCGGGCGATCTCGGCGCCACCGGCCTGGTTGACGATCCGGATGAAGGCGCCACGGACCTGGCCGAAGCTCTGGCCGCGGTTCTCGGCGTCGTGGATGGACACCGGGAAGACGATCCGGGTGACCTCGGCGGGCACACCGGCGAGGTTCACCTTGATGACCTCGTCGTCGCCCTCGCCCTCACCGGTGAGGTTGTCACCGGTGTGCTCGACAGAGCCGTCCGGGCTGGTGAGGTTGTTGTAGAAGACGAACTGCGTGTCGGAGGAGACCTTTCCGGCCTCGTTCAGCAGCAGCGCGGACGCGTCGAGGTCGTAGTCGGTGCCCGTCGTCGTACGGACGTCCCAGCCCAGGCCGACCAGGACCGCGGTCAGGCCCGGAGCCTCCTTGCTGAGCGAGACATTGCCGCCTTTGGCCAGGGAAACTCCCACGCTGCTCTCCTTCATCCTCGGTTGTGCGGTGCCGGGTCCGTGTCTGAACCCGCAAATAAATCTACATCACTGTAGAAATATGGGGGGTGGGTCGGTTGCACTCGGTCGCGAGGCCGGCCGGAACGAAGGAGGGGTTCGGAGGAGCGGTTCGCAGGTGCGGTTCGGAGGGCGATTCGCCGGCGAGAGAAGCGCGAGCGGATCTCTATACGATGGACCGCCCGTGAAGTGCGCGGCAGCGGAAGGGAGACAGGGCGTGACGGATCACCGGCGGCGTCCCCGGCGGCGGGGGCAGGGTGAGCTGGAGGTGCAGGTCCTGTCGGCCTTGCGGGAGGCGGACGGACCGGCGACGGCGGGCTGGGTGCAGGACCGCCTCGGCGGGGATCTCGCCTATACGACCGTGATCACTATCCTCACCAGGCTGCTGGCCAAGGGCGCGGTGACCCGGGAGCGCGCGGGACGGTCGTTCGCTTGGACACCCGCGTCGGACGAGGCGGGGCTCGCCGCGCGGAAGATGCGCAAGGTGCTGGACGGCGAACCGGACCGGGAGGCGGTGCTGGCCAGCTTCGTCACCGCGCTGTTGCCGGACGACGAGCGGCTGCTGCGTGAACTGCTCGGGCAGCCCGACACGGAGAGGGAAGACTGAAGCCTCATGGGGGTGTTCGTCTTTCTGCCCTTGGTCCTGCCCCTGACGGCCTGGCCGATCGCCCGGCTGGCCGAGCAGCGCCTGCATCCCGGCACCGCCACCCGGCTGCTGACCGGCGTGGCCGGTGTCATGGCCGTCTGCAGCACGGTCTGTCTGGCGCTGCTGATGGTCGTCGGCACCGCGCAACTGCCCGGCAACCCACTGCCCGACGGGTGGTCGGACCCCGAGGTGCGCGCGGCCGTCCCGTACGACGAGGTGGCCGGACGAGTGGCCATCCCCGCTCTTCTGGCGGTGGCCGTGGTGTGCGCCGGGACGCTGTGCCGGCACGGCAGAGTGCGTCGCCGCGCCCATCGCGCGCTGGCCGGTCTGCCCGGTACGGGGGTCGCGGTGCTGCCCGACGAGACGCCCTACGCGTACGCCCTGCCCGGCGGAGCCCGCGACCGGGTCGTGGTCACCACGGCCCTGCTGTCCTGCCTCGAACCCGCTGAAAGGCGTGCCCTGTTCGCCCATGAGCGCGCACATCTGACGGCCCGCCATCACCGCTTTCTCCTGGTCGTGCAACTCGCGGCCCGCGCCAACCCGTTCCTGCGACCGCTGCGAACGGCCGTGTCGTACACGGCGGAACGCTGGGCCGACGAAGCGGCGGCCCACGCCGTGGGCAGCCGCAGGGTCGTGGCGTGCGCGATCGGCAAGGCGGCCCTGGTCTCCAGGGGCACCCCGCTCCCGACACTCGCCGGCTTCGCCGCACCGGGCCCGGTGCCCCGCCGGGTGGCGGCCCTCCTGGAGCCGGCGCCCGCTGTACGCAACTGGCCCTCCCTGTTCACCACGGTGGGCATGGCCACCTGGACGGCGGCCGTCGGGACGGCGCTCTCCGCGATGTCCTCGGCCAACTCCGCCGTGACGATGGTCCTCATCCTGCACGCCGCGACACCACTCTGAGCCGCCAGGACGACAGGCCGGGCCGTCGCCCGTGAGGGGGTACGGCCCGGCCCGTGGAGCGCGTTCCCGTCAGAGGTCGAACTCGTGGGGCGGCAGGTCCAGGGTGAAGCACGCCTCGCGGACGACGGCCTGCTCGGTCTTGTCGAAGTCGCCGTCGGCGCCGCCGATGACGATGCCGATCTGGATCACGGCACGCGCCTCGGCGGGCTTCTTCTTCGCCTTGGCTATCTCCTGGAGGACGCTGACCTTGCCGAAGTCGAAGTCGGCGACCAGCTTGTCGAGATTGCCGTCGAAGCGGCGCTGGAGGTCGTCGGCGGGGAAGTTCTGCAGAACCTCGTTGGTGGCGATGAGCTGGGCCACACGGCGACGCTCGGCCGGGTCGATGGTGCCGTCGGCGGCCGCGACCAGTGCGCACATCGCCATGCTGGCGTCACGGAAGGCGCCGCTCTTGAGGTCGTTCTTCTTCGTCACCAGCTGGGTCTGCATCGTCGATGCGGACTCCTTGACGCGGTCCCACAGGGCCATGAGAACTCCGGTTTGTGTCAGAGGTGGGCCCGAGCCCGTGGGGGCTCCGACCGCCGCAAACTTCTACAGTGATGTAGAAGTTATCAGGTGCGGGTGACGGCGGTCGTAGGAGTGTGCGGCCGACTGCGGTCGCAGAGCGGGCCACTGGGCGAAGGGAGCCGGAAGCCCGGGTCCGGACGGTCCGGACCCGGGCTTTCGGACCATCAGGTCACGGACGAGGGCGGGGGAAGGTCTCCAGGGCTCTGGCGAGGCCGGCGGCGTCGGTGCCGATCTTGCGGTAGACCGAGGAGAGCAGCCGCGTCACGCCCTGCTCGGTGAGGCTCAGCGCCTTCGCGACCACTCCTGCCGGGAGCCCCTGGGCCGTCATCTCGGCGGCCTTGCGTTCCGGAGCGGTGAGTGTGTCCGTCTGTCCGTAGCGAAGGGGCAGTGGCCGCAGTCCGGCCGCCGAGAGTTCTGTCCTGGCCCGGGTGGCCAGGGCCTCGGCACCGCAGTGTACGGCGCTTTCCTGACCCTGGTAGAGACGGTCCGCGGCCTCGTGCAGCCTGCCGCTCCGGGACAGCGCGGCCCCGTGGCCGACCAGCGCACGGGCCAACTCGTAGGAGGCGGGCGACCGTTCGAGATGCTCGACCGCCTCCGCGTACAGGTCGAGCGACGCGGATCCGCCGGTCACCTCGGCCTCGGTGTGGAGCGCCTGGCCGATCGCGGAGGCCGCACCGAAGTCACGGGCCCGCTTGACGGCGTCCTGGGCGAGACGGATCGCCCGGTCGGGGGCGGTGGGAGCGACAGCGGACGCGAGGTTCAGTTGCCAGGGGCACCAGGCCGGGTTGCGCCAGGACCGTGAATCCAGCCATTCCCCGACCTCCGAGAGCAGGTGCTCGGCATCGGAGTTCCGGCCCTCGGCCAGGAGCAGTTCGGCGTACACCGTGCGGGGATCCGGGTAGATGACGGCATTCGGGACGATCTCGCCGTAGTGGTAGAAGTCGGCGAGCTGCCGCGCTTCTCCGGTCCGCCCACGGGCGAGGAGGGTCTGGATGAGGATGCCGATGGCGAACCACTGGGCGGGCACCGCGCCTTCCACCCGGTCGGCGGTGCGCAGTCCCTCACGTACGAGTTCCTCCGCCTCGGTGAGGCAGCCGCGACGGTAGCGGATGTAGCCGAAGAGGGTCTGGCCGACGGCCAGATGGGAGCCGCGCCAGCCTTTGGTCTCGCACTCGGCCATCCCCTTGGCGAACAGTTCCTCGGCCCGTCGTGGCTGGTCGCAGTACATGAAGACGAGGGCGACGGAAACGGGCAACTCGAAGCCCCGGTTCTCGGCGGTCCAGCTCAGCCCGCCTCGCAGGGACTCCTCGGCATGCTCAAGAACGGTCTGCCGCGGCTCGCCTCGCATCATTGCGTCCCAGGACCGCAGGCCCAGGATGTACCGCTCCTCCAGACCGCGGCCGGTCAGCCGCGCGGCCAGCCGTGCCAGCTTGCGCGAGCGGGCGGCCGAGTCGGGTTCGTCGGTACGGAACGCGCTCCATACGAAGTGGTCGGCCTGCATGCGAAGTCGGATGCGCGGATTGGTCGCCTGCTGCGCCTCGTCGGCGGCCACCGCCGCGGCCTCCGCCACCCGGTCGAGGTGGGCCAGCGCCTGGGTCAGCCGGTAGACGATGGAGGCGCGCAGATCGGGGTCGACCCCGGGCTCCGCCAGAGCCGCCCGCAGATGGCTGACGGTGGCCGCGGGTTCGATCAGGAAGGTCGAGCACGCGAGTTCGTGGAGGAGTGCCGCACGGTCCTCCGGAAGGGGCGGCTCCTGAAGGGCCCGGGTCAGGACGCGCCGGGCGGCCTCCGGGGCCCCGGCGCAGAGGTACTCGCGGGCGGCCTCCCGCAGGCATGTGACCGCCTCGGGCCTGCCCTCGCACGGGACTTCCAGCAGATGCCGGGAAGCGGCGGTGGGGCCGTACCCCGCGGCGTGGACCGCCTCCGCCGCGGCGTTGTGCAGACCGACCCGCAGACTCGCGGAGATGTCCCGGTAGACCGCCGTGGCGATCAGGGGGTGTACGAACTCCAGGCCGCCTCCCTGACCCGGCGTGCTCTTCATGATCCGGGCGGTGCGCAACCTCTCGGTCGCCTCGGCTGCTTCTTCACTGCCGACCACCGCGATGGTGGCGGCGAGCTCCGGCGAGATGGACGTGCCGAGGACGGCCGCGGCCCACGCGAAGCGGACGGTGGTCGTGCCGAGCCGGTGCAGCCGGTCGAGCAGTCCCGGGCCCTTGACCGCCGAGGCGAGGTCCCGCATCGAGGACAACTCGTCCCGTGTGCCCTTCAGGCGCCGCTCGCCGAGTCGGATGGCGAGTTCGACGGCCTCGAACGGGCTTCCGCCGGTGGCCGTCCAGCACTCCTCGCAGAACTCGTCCTCGGCTTCCTCACCCACCTCGTCCCTGACGATGCGTGCCACGCCCGCGGCCGTGAGCGGTGAGAGGGAGTAGGGGCGGTTCCGGTGGCGTTCGACGAGTGTGCGGAAGGCCGCCGCCTCGTTCGGCAGTTCGTCGGGCCGGTAGGCGGCGACGATCAGCAGCGGGAGGTCCTCGGTCCGTGGGGCGAAGGACGCGAGCCAGTTCAGGGACTCGACATCGGTCCAGTGCATGTCGTCCAGGAGCAGGATGACGGGCGCCTTCATCACCGTGAGGCGCGTCATGACCCAGTCGAGTCCGTCGCGCACTCCGGTCGGGTCCGGCACCCGGGCGGTGCCCGTCGCCTCCAGACCGAGCGCGGCGGCGACGATGTCGTACCAACTGCCCAGGAAGGCCCGGCGTTCGGTCTCCCCCATCGCGGCCAGGGCGGGTTGCACGAGTTGGCGGACCACGTGGAAGGCCAGCTCCTGCTCCTTCTCTCCGCCCTTGCCCGAGAACACCGTGAATCCGTGGGCCACGGCCCGGGCGCGTGCCTCCGTCATGAGGGCCGTCTTGCCCAGCCCGGCGGAGCCGGTGAACGTGAGCAGTCCGGTGTGCCGCGGTCGCGGCACACCGTCCCGTGTCTCGCTGAGGTTGGCCAATGCGGCGTCGATCGCACGGAGTTCCCTATGGCGCTCCAGCAACAGATTGTTTTCGGGGTCCGGTTGCCGCAGCTCATGCGCCATATGCCCTACCGCTTCCTGTTCGTTGATCCTTCGGAAGGCAGCGATGAGCGTACGCCCTTGCGGACATCGGGTGGTCGTATTGAGCAATGAGTACACAGGGAAGGGCGAATCATGCACCGGAACGGTTTGAGCGCCTGCCCCTCAGGTAATGTTATTCGATTGGCCTTCTTGTGGGGTCAGCTGTTGACGGCGAAAGCTCGTGGGACGGAGGTCGCCGCAGCGTCGGCGTATCGAGGCACGGAGCGGGACCAGTAGTAGCACCCGCGGATCCAGCCGGCCATGCCGTCCATGTAGCCGATGCCGGCCGGGCTCAGTTCCGGCTCGGTCTCCTGGTACAGCCGCTCGAACTCGCGGATCGTACTGTTGATCAGCTGGATGGCGAGCGTGACGGCTTCCGGCAGGGAACTGTGGTTCGCGCGCTGGTAGGCGAGTGCCAGGTTGATCATTCCGCCTGTCCGTTGCTCCTTCACCGAGGAGAAGAGGTCGGCTGTCCACACTGCCGCATCGACCGAGAGACGCCTCAGACGCCGCATAGTGGCGTGATGGAGGTCCTCGGGGGTGAGTTCGCAGGGCTGCGCGGCTTCGTACAACGGATAGAAGGGTTCGATGCCCGCGGTCAGCGAACGTATCGAGTTGCACAACCCCATCCGCACGGGAGGCGAGTGCGTCTGGGCTACCGCCTCGTACAGCAGGCCGTGCACGTACTCGCGGCTGTTCCATGACCACCGCGCGGCCTGCGCCAGCGTGCACCGTTCCCGGACCTGGCGGTGAAGATCGGCCAGGGCCGCTCCGAGGGGCGTGACCGGTGCCTGGCCGTCGCGCAGGATCCCGATGCTCTCGGTGAGCATGGGCAGGAGGCGGCCCGGCCGCTCTCGGCCGACTTCTTCCGCCAGGTCGTCGAAGACGAACTGGTAGGCGATCTGGTTGGCCACGATCTGGAGGATGTCGTGGTCCACGGTTGGGCTGTTGTAGGACGCGAGTTCGGCCGGGCGAGTTTTGGCGATCATGGTGGCCACTGCCGGGTCGTCGGTCAGTCCCCAGGTGCGCAGCCATGTGTCGACGCCTGCCGCCGATTCGGATTCATGGCGGTTGCTCATGAAAGGGAACGGCATGTGGAGATTGGCGTCGATGAGGTCCTTCAAGTTGTCCGCGGGAATTTCTTCTTGCAGGGAGACCGTGATTTCCTCATGCGTCGTCGACACCGTTGTCACCTGCCGTTCGGGGGTCCTGTGTACGGGATGTCACCGTGGTTCGGGGAGCGAGAGAACGGGCGCGAGGTGGATTGCCGGCCGATATGGGTGAGCGTGGTTCGCAGATCATCGGCAGCGACCTCGGGCCCAACGTCACCGCGGGGCGCGGTTGTCCGACCGGTCCGGGCGGGTGCCGCAGCCGCCAGCGACCGGCGATGGTCGCAACCGCCACCGTGGCCTCCGCCATCGCGAACGCGTCCCCGATGCACTTGCGGCTTCCCGTGGCGAAGGGCAGCATCGCGCGGTGCTGTGCGGCGCCGGTCCGCTCCGAGCCAGGCAACCAGCGCTCGGGCAGGAACAGTTCGGGGTCGGGGAACGACGCGGGATCGTGGTGCAGGAGGTAGGGGCTGTACAGGACGGTGGCGCCCCGGGGGAGTCGGCACCCGCCGAGCTCCGTCTCTCTGGTCGTGACGCGGGTGAAGAGCCAGCCCGGTGGGGAGTGGCGCAGCGTCTCGGTGACGGCGGACCGGGTGTAGGTGAGCCGTGACAGGTCGTCGAGGCGCGGCCGTCGTCGTCCGTCGAGCACGGTGTCGATCTCGGAGTGCAGCCGGCGCTCGGTCTCCGGATGCTGTGCCAGGAGGCTGAAGGCGGAGGCCAGGCAGAGCGCGGTGGTCTCCACTCCGGTGATCAGGAGCGTGATGAGCTGGTCGTGGACCTCCTGTTCGGTGACCGGGGCATCCTCGCCCCCGTCACGGGTGGCCGCCAGCAGCGTCCCCAGCAGGTCGTCGCGGGGAGCACCTCGCCGCCGCTCCGCGATGACGGAGTCGATGATCGCGTGCAGGCGGTCGACCGCACGCCGATAGCGGCGGTTCGCCGGTGTGGGGACGCGGAACGGGGCGTCGACCGGCACGACCGTGCGGACGAACAGGCCACGGACGATGGTGCCGAGGGCGCTCCGCACCTGGGCGGCCCTGGCGTCGTCGAGCGAGTCCGAGAGGAGGACGCGGCTGGTCACCCTTGTCGTCAGGGCCATCATCGCCGCGCTGACGTCGATCCTCTGCCCGGCCTGCCACGCCCGGCACACCGACTCGGCCTCCTCGCCCATCAGTTCCGTGTGGTCGGCGACGCGGGAGGCGCGGAAGTCCGGCTGGAGCAAGGTGCGTTGCCGCCGGTGTGCCGCCTGGCGGCAGGTGACCACACCGTCACCCATCAGGGCCCGGAGCCTGTCGTACTGCGAACCTCCCTTGTCGAAGGTGCGCGGGTCCATGAGCATCCGGTGGACCAGCTCCGGGTGGCACACCATCCAGGCCCGCAGCGGGCCCAGGCGTATCTCGACCAGATCGCCGCGGGCCGGCAGGGAATTCAGAAAAGCCAACGGCTGACGGAACAAAGCGATACCGTGACTGATGCTTGGGAATATGCCTGGCGCAGTGCCCACAGTCCATAGTCGATCCGGTTTGGGCATGGCGTCGCTCATCGGATACCACCTGCCTCAGTCGACTCACGTAAATCGGTGAACGTGCCACCGGCTCGGTGCTTGATTCATGTCCTGCCCAGTTCATCTGCTGTCGGCTCCCCAGATCCACTTTCCGTGGGGGCGCACAGGAGCACAAAGAGGCGTTGGGTGAAACATGTTTGATGTACGCTGCATTTACTGGAATTGGCTTTCGTCACTCAAGTGGCCTTTTGTTGAAGGGTCACATCAGGGGGACGAAAAAGAGGAACCGGCGGGCCCGGATCCTGTACGAGGCCGGAGTTCGTCGGCGTCGCGAACGAGGCCCGCGACATGGTCGGTGATCGTGTCGAGGATGTCCGCCCAGGCCTCGTCGTCGCCCAGCACGAGGAAGTTCAGGGTCAGCCCGTCGGTCATGGCGGCCAGGTAGCGGGCCAACACAGGGGCCGGCACGCGGAGTTCGAAGTCCATGCTGCGGGCGAGCTGTTCGACGAGCTCGGTGTAGGTGTCGCAGTACAGCTGGTACTGCCGCCGTGCCAGATGCTCGAACCCCGGCTGACGCAGGGCGTACTGCGTCAGCTCGTACGTGAGCATGTGCTCGCCGGGATGCGCGGACACATGGTCCCAGTAGGCCTGGAAGCCGGCCCGGACGGTCTCCCGGAGGGTTGCCTTCGGCCTGATCGCCTCCCTGACCACCGTGACGGAGTGCTCGGTGATCGTCGTGATGACGGACTCGATCAGGGCCTGCTTCGAGTCGAAGCAGTAGTGGAAGACGCTCAGGGACAGACCCGCCTCCGCGGCGATGGACCGGGTCGTCGTCCTGGAGACGCCGTCCCGGGTCATCGCGCGGATGGCCGCTTCGGTGAGCTGTCGACGCCGATCGGCCGACGGCATCCGTGCCATGGGTGTTCCCTTCGTTCCGGCGGGCGTCAGCTGCTGTAGACGCCCACCTCGTGAAGGGAGTAGCCCCAGTCGGCGCCCCGGTCCAGCCCGAGGATCCGTACATAGCGGGCCGGTACGCCGTTGAACCGGGCCGTGTCCAGACCGCCGTCACCGGCGGTGGTGGACCAGACGGACTGCCAGGTGGTGCCGTCCTTGGAGACCTCGACGCGGTACGACTTCCCGTAGGCGCGCTCCCATTCGAGGGTGACCCGCTTGACCGTGCTCGTGGAGCCGAGGTCGATCCGGAGCCACTGGTCGTCGCTCCAGTCGCTCGCCCAGCGGGTGCCCGTGTCGCCGTCCACCGCCCGGCCCGGGGCGAAGCTCGTGAACGGGTTGGACTCCGACGAACTGGCCGACGCGGAGGCGCCCTTGGCAAGGTTCACCCCCGCCTTGTGCCCCTCGGACGCGCCCCAGGTGTCGAGATAGGACTCGGCGCCCCGGAAGAGGTCGTCCACGACGTCCTGACCGCCGACTTGCCGGATGTCCTCGATCCAGTCCGGGACCAGCCCGTAGTGCGAGGCGCCGTCGGTGTTGAGGTCCCAGGTACGCGAACCGGTCGTCTGCCTGTCGATGACCGACCCGCCGTCGGCGCTGCGGAAGGGGTACGTCACCGGGTTCGAGGCGTCCGCGCCGCGCGGGGCCGGCCAGCCGCCGACGCCGTTCATGTCGGTGCCGTAGCCGTATCCGACGTCGTACTTCTCGCGCAGTGCCTTGGTACGGTCCGCCTCCGCGCTGAACGCCTCGGAGCCGTGCATGTACTGGGCGATGAAGCCGCCGAGACCGTAGACGCGCTCGGTCCAGTTGAGGTCCATCCAGCTGTGCGAGGAGAGCACGCCGGGGTAGGACTCCGACTCGAAGATGTCGAGTGCCCGGCCGGTGGCCTTGACGCTCATGTGGTCGACCTCGAGCATCATCTTGCGCTGCATCATGCCGCGTACGGCGTACTCGCCCAGCTCGGTGAGCCCGCGTTTGTTGCACTGCGCGTCGTCGTCGTACGACGGGACCTCGACCCCCGCCGGCAACTCCTCCTCGGCGCTCGGCGCCGCCGCACCCCCGATGGGGTTGTCGTGCTGCGGGCCCGTGCACTTCTCCGTCTGCCAGAAGGTGCCGGTCGACAGGAACTGGCCGACGTTGATCGCCGTACCGAGGCCGCCCTCGTCGAAACGGACCCCGCAGAGCGCGTTGTCGAACTTGTGGCAGAGGAACATGCTGCGTACGCCGAGGTCGTACAGCTCGTCCAGACCGGCGTCGATGTCGTCCTTGTCGCACTGGGCGATGTCCAGGATCTGCTTGCAGCCGAACGGCTCGGACGTCTCGACGCCCAGGACGACGGCCAGCTTGCCCTGCTCGACGACGCTGCGGGCCTGCGCGCTGTCGGTGACGATCCGGAACCAGCCCTTGCCCGTGCCGCCGTACATCTTGTCGATGTAGTCCTGCATGTCGTAGGTCAGCTTCGCCTGCAGCCGGATGGACGTCATCTCGTCGCAGCTGCGGTCCTTGAAGGGGTAGACCGAACAGATCACGCCGTTGGTGACGAGGTCGTTGACGAGTACGCGCTGGCCGCCGCGCCAGGCCCGCTCCACCCAGGCGTAGTAGTTCTGCTGGTGGGTCAGCGAGTCGTAGGCCGGCCAGTCCTTGAACGTGGGCCACCCGTCGGGGTCGTGCTTGCCGTCGCCGCCGTTGGTGATGAAGTCGAAGATCGCGAGCGAGCCGTCGGGGTAGTGCTCGGGGCAGTCCTTGAGCGCGTCGGCCACTCCCGCCTCGGAGAACGGCTTGCCGCAGATGAGCCGGCCGCCGAAGCCCTCGTTGGCCATGATGTGGTTGTGCGCGTCGACGAACCCGCGTACCTCGCCCTGGGAGTTGGTCCCCTTGAAGGGCTCGCCGGTGATGCCGATCCGGGAGTCCGGCGCCGGGCGCGCGACCGGGTTCCACCAGTCCGTCCCCGCCGCGGAACTGGGGGTGGGCCCGAGCGTCACGGCCATCACGAGCAGGAGCAACGACAGAACCGTGACGGGTCTGCGTCTGTGGTGCGGCTGTTGAGTCATGGTCATCACCCACGTCTTCGGTCGGCGGACGGCGCGGTCGATGAGCCGGCCAGTCGGGGGCGCGACACCCACGACTGGTTGTCATGACTCGTGCAAACGATGGGTCGAGAATCGCGACTGCGGTGAACGGAGTCAAGAGTCCGGGACGGATGACCTGATGGTTCGTCGGCCGTGACGGGGCGGGGCGATGAACAGCCGGTGCACATGGGCCTCTTGACGACCCGTTGGTCCAGTCCTACCTTCCAGTCAGTTGTTCAAAAAGGCAGTCATCGTTCATGTCTGTGAATCCCGGCTGAACCCCCCACGCCCAAGGAGCCGACATGCTCACGCGCTTTCGGGCGCTCACCGTGACCGGTGCGGTGTGCGCTTCAACGTTCCTGGCCCTGCCGAACGCCGTCGCCGAGGTGGAACCCGGCGGCTGGACCTCGGTCTCTCCCACCTACACCGTCCAGGAGCGAGGCTGCGGACAGGTCGACGGACTGACCTTCCAGCTCACCTGCTCGACGGCCAGCGGCGACCAGCGGGCCGAGCGGCGGTACGCCACCTACACCGGTGGCACCCGCCAGTTCGAGGGCTACTTCCGGATCAGCAGCCTCAGCGGCACCCGCATCAGCCTCAAGCAGACCTTCAACGACTCCGCGCCCGGCCCGTACTTCATGCTCGCGGTCGAACGCGGCGGCCGGCTGTACGCGGTCCACGGAGGCGACACGTTGTCGAACGCGGGCACGGTCGGCGCCACGGTCCGCGTCAACACCGTTCACCAGGTGGGCACTTCGCACCGCACGTACATCAACGGCTCGCTCCAGCACACCTACGCGAGCCCCGGCGGCAGCTTCTACGACAAGTTCGGCGCCTACCGCACCAACAGCGGCAACGGACCGGCCACCGTCGTGTGGAGCAACGTCCGCTTCTGGCGCAAGTAGCCGCGAACCGATGAGTGTTCCCGTACGCGTCGCGGCGCCGACAGTGCTCGTCGTCGCGCTCGCCCTCGCTCTCGTCCTGGCGCTGTCGGCCTGCTCCGCCACGCGGACGACGGGCGAGGGCGGGGAGGACACGCGTCCCGCGACCGCCGACCGCCCGGTGGCAGGGAAGGCCGACGCCGCCTCAGGGGTCGTACTCCGTGCCCAGCGCACCACACCCACCGACATCGATCTGCGCTGGCAGGGCGGCAGTTCGGCCGCCTCTGGCCACGTACTCGAATTCGCGACCGAGGAGTCGGGACCGTACACCGTCCTGCGGTATCTGCCGCCCGGGGCGACGAGCTACCGGCACCCCGATCTGATCCCGAACACCACCTTCTTCTACCGGCTGCGCGCCTTTCGCGGTCCTGCCTCGGAGCCGGTGGGCGTCAGCCTCCCGGAGGGGGAACTGACGGCGGCGGACGAGGACTCCAGCCACGACTGGCTGCCCGCTCGCAAGGATCCGAAGCGGACGGTCCCGGGCCGACCCCTCCGTTCCACGGGTGCGGGAGCGCCCACCGGGTTCAAGGTCGCGGTCAAGCATGCGAACGGCATCCTCTTCACGTGGACGGACCGTGCCTCCGACGAGGCGGGGTTCCTGCTGGAGGCCCGTACGAGGACAGACCCGGCCTACGAACCCGTCGTGGTCCTCGGTCCCGACGTCAATTCCACAGGTCTGATCACCCTGCCCACCGAGAAGGAGGCGTCCTACCGGGTCCGGGCCTTCACCTACGGCGAGCGGTCGAACGTGGTCCGGCTGACCACCGGCGAGGCCGCCGGTCCCTGACCTGCCTGACACGGACCGGACCAGGATGGTAGAAGCAGGGCATGACCACTTGTTCCACCTGCACATTCACCTCCGGCACCACCCGCACCTCCTCTCCGGCGGGCGCACGATGACCGCGGGCATCGACACCCCCGACAGCAGGGGCCGCACCGGACTCGACCGGGTCGGCCTCGACCTGACGGGAAACCACCGGGTCAAGGTGCGGGACGTCAAACTGCTTTCCTGCCACTGGTACGTGGAGCGCACCACGACCTTCGACTTCCAGCACGCCGACGGCACCTGGACCACCCAGGAGCGCGAAACGCACGACCGCGGCAACGGCGCCACGATTCTGCTCTACGACGAGGACCGCGAAACCGTGCTGCTCACCCGGCAGTTCCGCTATCCCGTGTACGTCAACGGCCACCCGGACGGGATGCTCGTCGAGACCCCCGGCGGACTGCTGGACGAGGACGACGAACACCCCGAGGTAGCCGTACGACGCGAGGTCATCGAGGAGACCGGCCACACGGTCGGTGACGTCCAGCGGGTCTTCGACGTCTATATGAGCCCGGGGTCGGTCACCGAGCGCGTGACCTTCTACGCCGCTTCGTACGGACCGGCCACCCGCACCCACGAGGGCGGCGGCCTCGACGAGGAGGGCGAGGACATCGAGACCGTCGAACTGCCCTTCCGGCAGGCTCTGGCCATGATCCGCAGCGGCGAGATCGCCGACGCGAAGACCATCATGCTGTTGCAGTGGGCGGCACTGGAAGGGCCGTTCAGCGGGAAGGACGCGTCAGCCACGGAGTAGGCCACGCGGGTTCAGCGGAGCAGCAGTTGGACGATCGAGACGGTGCCGACCGTCACGATGAGGGCCCGTAGGACCGCGGGGCTGAAGCGGCGGCCGATCCTGGCCCCGAACTGGCCGCCCAGCGCGGAACCGCAGGCGATCAGTGCGACGGCCGTCCAGTCGAAGTCCGCGACGAAGAGGAAGAACGTCGCGGCGGCTGTGTTGACGATGGCGACCAGGACGTTCTTGACGGCGGTGAGGCGCTGCAGCGACTCGTCCAGGAGCGTCCCCATCACCGCCACGTAGATGATTCCCTGCGCGGCGGCGAAGTAGCCGCCGTAGACGCTGGCGAGGGTCAGGCCGGTGAACAGCAGAGGGCCACCGTCGCGGCGGGCCGGGACACCGGTCCGTGCGCGGCGGTCGCGCAGGAACTTGCTGATCAGGGGCTGGAACGCGACCAGAACGAGGGCGAGCCCCACCATGACCGGCACGATCCGCTCGAACGCCGTCGCCGGGAGAGCCAGCAGGAGCGTGGCGCCCGTCAGGCCGCCCAGCAGGGCGCCGACGCCCAGTTTCAGGATGCGCCGGCGCTGGCCGCGCAGCTCCTCCCGGTAGCCGAAGGCTCCGCTGATGTTGCCGGGGATCAGCCCGAGCGCGTTGGAGACCGTGGCGGTGACGGGTGACAGACCGGTGGCGAGCAGAACCGGAAAGGTGATGAGCGTGCCCGAGCCGACCGCGGTGTTGATGCCGCCCGCGCCCACCCCGGCGGCGAACACGGCGAGACCTTCCAGCGATGTCACGCGGCGCCCCGCCCGGCGCGGCCGCTGCCCGTGGTCGGCCGGACGGCTGAGGCGGTACGGCGGACGAGGCGCCGGGAGACGTTCATGGCGCCGACGCTATGCGGCGAACGCTTCGGCTCACGCCGAAGTGTCCCGGCCGCTACCACCCTGCCCCCGCCCGGCCGCGCGCCGACGCGCGGCACGGCTCCACCGTCGGCCGCCCCGCCGAGCGGCGTATCACTCGAACCGTGCCGTGTCGCCCGCTCCCTTGCGCACGATCTCGGCCTCGCCGCTGGAGAAGTCGATGACCGTGGTCGGCTCGGTGCCGCAGTCCCCGGAGTCGATCACCGCGTCGACGACGTGGTCGAGCTGTTCCTTGATCTCCCAGCCCTGGGTCATCGGCTCCTCTTCGTCGGGCAGGAGCAGGGTGCTGGACAGGAGGGGTTCGCCGAGTTCGGCGAGCAGGGCCTGGGCGACCACGTGGTCGGGGATACGGACCCCGACCGTCTTCTTCTTCGGGTGGAGCAGCTTGCGCGGCACCTCCCTGGTCGCGGGCAGGATGAACGTGTAGCTGCCGGGGGTCGATGCCTTGATGGCGCGGAACACGTCGTTGTCGACCTGTACGAACTGGCCGAGCTGCGCGAAGTTCTGGCACACCAGGGTGAAGTGGTGCCGGTCGTCGAGCCGGCGGATCGACCGGATCCGGTCGATGCCGTCACGGCTTCCCAGCTGACAGCCCAGCGCGAAGCAGGAGTCCGTGGGGTACACGACGAGCGCGCCCGCGCGGATGGAGCCGGCGACCTGGCTGATCGTCCGCTGCTGAGGATTCTCGGGATGAACGTCGAAGTACTTGGCCACATGCCGAGCTTATGCTCTCGGCCCTCGCGGCCGACGCAGGCCCCGTGCGGAGGTCCGGTGAGGAGGTCCTACGCGGAGTCCGGTGTGGGTCTCCGCGCGGCGCCGGTGAGCTGGGCTCACCAGCGCCGTGACGGATTCGGCGTGGAGGGTCGTCAGTCCCTGAGCCGGTCGATCTGCCGGATCTTGTTGGTCGCGTCCAGGGCGGCCACCTTGTACGACTCGGCGAGCGTCGGGTAGTTGAAGACGGCGTCGACCAGATAGTCGACGGTTCCGCCGCAGCCCATCACCGACTGCCCGATGTGGATGAGCTCGGTGGCGCCCGTGCCGAAGCAGTGCACGCCGAGCAGCTTCCGGGTCTCGGGGGAGACCAGCAGCTTGAGCATGCCGTGCGAGTCGCCGATGATCTGGCCCCGGGCCAGTTCGCGGTAGCGGGAGATGCCCACCTCGAACGGCACGCAGTCCTCGGTGAGTTGGTCCTCGGTCTTCCCGATGAAACTGATCTCCGGAATGGTGTAGATGCCGATCGGCTGGAGGTCGTGCATCCGGTTCACCGGTTCACCACACGCGTGGTACGCCGCCGTTCGCCCCTGTTCCATCGAGGTGGCGGCCAGCGCCGGGAAGCCGATGACGTCGCCGACGGCGTAGATGTGCGGCACCTCGGTGCGGTAGTGCTCGTCGACGGTGATCCGCCCGCGCCGGTCGGCGGACAGCCCCGCCTTGTCCAGGTCGAGTTCGTCGGTGAGCCCCTGTCGGCCGGCGGAGTACATGACGGAGTCGGCGGGGATTTTCTTGCCGCTCTCCAGGATGGTGAGCGTGCCCTTGGGGTGCTTCTCGACCGCGGCGACCGTCTCGCCGAAGCGGAACGTGACCGCGAGTTCCCGCAGGTGGTACTTGAGCGACTCGATCACCTCGACGTCGCAGAAGTCGAGCATCCCGGGCCGCTGTTCGACCACGGTGATCTTGCTGCCGAGGGCGGCGAACATGGAGGCGTACTCCATGCCGATCACGCCGGCCCCGACGATGACCATGGAGCGGGGCACCTGCTCCAGGTTGAGAACGTTGTCGGAGTCCAGGATCGTCCGCTCGTCGAACTCGACGGTCGCTGGCCTGGCCGGGCGGGTGCCGGTGGCGATGACGATGTTGTCGGCGCTCAACATCCGGTCGTGGCCGGTCACTTCGCGCAGGGCGACGGTGTGGTCGTCGACGAAGCGGCCGGTGCCGGCGAAGAGGGAGACGTGGTTGCGGGAGAGCTGGTTGCGGATGACGTCGACCTCACGGCTGACCACGTGCGAGGTGCGCGCGGTCAGGTCGGCGACGGTGATGTCCTCCTTGAGGCGGTAGCTCTGCCCGTACAGATCGCGCTGGGTGAGACCGGTGAGATAGAGGACCGCCTCGCGCAGAGTTTTCGAGGGGATGGTCCCGGTATGGATGGAGACCCCACCGACCATGTCGGGGCGGTCGACGACGGCGACCCGGCGGCCGAGCTTGGCCGCGGCGATGGCGGCCTTCTGGCCGCCCGGGCCGGATCCGATGACGAGCAAGTCGAAGTCACGCACCCTCCGGAGTGTGTCAGCCCGAGGCTCTCGCCCGAAAGGGTGAACGGGTGTCGGTTCTTCCCGCTCACTGGAATCCGGCGAGCTCCTGGCGGGTGCGCAGGGTCCAGGAGTGCTCCTCACCGAGGTGCCGGACACGGTCCTGGAGTATCTGCCGCAACAGCCGTGCGGCGCGCGCCCGGTCGCCCGCCTCACCGACACAGCGGGCGTGGGCGTTGCGGCTGCCCAAGGTGGCCGGGTGGTCGTCGCCGAGGATCCGGGTGCGGTCCTGTACGAGGATCTCCAGCAGGTCGGCGGCTTCCGCGGCGCGGCCGACGGCGCCCAGGCCGCGCGCGTGACCGCTGCGGGCGGCGAGCGTGTGCGGGTGGTCGTCGCCCAGCGCGGACCGGCAGTCGTCGACGAGGCGCTCGTACAGCTCCACGGCTTCCCGCGTCCGGCCGCGGCGGCTCGTGCTGCGGGCGTGCGCGGCGCGGATCGCGAACAGGTGCGGGTGGCCGTCGTCGAGCACGGCACGGCTGTCGGCGAGCAGCTCGTCGAGCAGTCGCGCGGCCTGGTCGGGATCGCCCGCCTCGCCGGTGAAGAAGGCCCGGTAGCGCCGCCACACCAGGGCGACCGGGCTGCGGGAGCCGTGCGTTCCGCCGTCCCGTGCGCCGTCCCCGTTCGCGTCGGCCAGCAGCGCGGTGAGCAGGGCCGCCGCCCTGGCGGGGTCTCCGGACTCGCCGAGGAAGCGCGCGTGTCCATGACGGGCCGCGACGGTGTCGGGATGGTCCGGGTCGAGGACCTGGAGGCAGTCCTGGATCAGCTCCTCGAACAGCTCGGCCGCCTGCGCCGCGTGTCCGGCCTCGCCCAGGAAGTGGGCGTGGTGGCGCCGGTTGTTGAGCGTGTACGGGTGGTACGGGCCCTGCGTACGGGTCCGGTCGGCGACCAGGCTCTCGAAGAGCCGGGCGGCGAGCGCGGGGCGGCCCGCGTCGCCCAGCAGATAAGCGCGCCCGTAGCGGGTGCTGAGGGTGTGCGGATGGTCGGCGCTCAGCAGCCGGGTGCGGTCGGCGAGCACGGACTCGAACTCGGCCAGCGCCGGGCCGATCCGGCCGGACTCGCCGAGGAACAGGGCAAGGTTGTTGCGGCTGTTGAGGGTGTGGGAGTGGCCGGCACCCAGCACGCGTACGCGGTCGGCGACGACGTCGCGCAGCAGGTCCGCCGCTTCGGCGGGCCGGCCGGCCATGCCGACGTACCGGGCGTAGGCGTTGCGGTTCTCCAGTGACTCGCGGGCGTCCGGGCCCAGTTCGTCCGTCGACTCGGCCACCAGCTCCCCGTACAGCTCGACGGCCCGCGCGGGGTTGCCGGCCTCGCCCACACAGGTCGCGTACCACTGGCGGGGCAGCCGTCCGCGGCCCAGGCCCGCCTTCTCGAACGCGGCCATGGCGTGCGAGAGGTCACCGCGCTGGTAGGCGGTCGTGCCGATGTCGAGTGCTCCAGTGGCGTTCGCGTGGTCGATGAGGGTCTCCCAGACGGTGTCCGGGATCCGTGGGGGAGGGACCTGCTCGTCGAGCGTGTGGTGGAGGTAGTCGAAGGCCTGGAATCGGTCCCCGTCATGGGGCAGCAGCAGGCTGGAGGTGGCGTGCAGGGGTTCCGTCGCCCAGGTCAGAGCCTCCTCCCAGGGCTCCGGACGCAGCGCCGTCCCGCCGCGCCGCTCCAGATACACCTCGTGCAACCGGCGCAGGACCTCCTGCGGCAGCGGCTGGTGGAAGCCCGTGCGGCGGGCGTCCGCGGCGGCCGTCACCAGCGCGGCGGCGCGCGGATGGGTGCCGGTCGACCAGGCGTTGTGCCACTCGTCCAGCAACTGCGGTGCGGCGGCCAGGTATTCGGCCACCCCGTGCCCGTCCCGGCCGGCGCCCTTGACCGCCGCCCTGATCCTCGGGTCCTCGGTGTGCCGCTCGGCGCGGGCGATCTCGGCCGCGCTCCACGTGCGGTCGACCCGCACCGTCGTGGCCAGCCGGATCACCTCACGGCCGCTGCGCAGGACATCGAACCCGGGCTCGTTGTCCGCCCCCGACCTGGCCCCGAACTTGCCGTGCTGCTGGGCGCTCATCGTCGCCAGGATCACCACACGGGAGTCCTCGGAGCCCAGCATCCGCTGCACATGCCCCGCGGTCAGCCCGCCGACCCCCAGAAAGACGTCAAGCTCGTCGAGCCACACGACAGCCCGGCGCGTCCGCACAACGAGGTCGACCAGGGGAACGGCCGACTCCCGGCTGTCGGGCACGATGAGGTGGTACTTGGTGAAATGCTTGCGCATCACCTCGTACGCGAGCCGCGACTTGCCAGCCGTCGACTCGCCGACCAGCAGGACGAACCCCTCACCCGCACTGAGCGCGGCCTCCACCTGCGGCATCGTGTCCCGGTCGATGAACGCGGGCACCCGGCCGAGACCCGCCGCGCCACCACCGCCCGGCGGCGCCGGATGCACACCGAGCCAGATCGGATCCCGCGCGTCGGCCACGGTCGGCACCCGCCCGCGCCGCGAGATCCTCAGCAGCCCGGGTAACGCCTGCTGCCGCGCCGCGACTCGGTCCAACGCCTGCCCGCCCGATGTCGCCGCGGCTCCCGCGGGCGCCGCGACGGCAGCACCGGGCGGCCCGAGAACCGCCACCAGCACCGGCCGGGCCACGGCCGCCACCAGGCGCACCACCCCGGCCCCGACCGACGCGAACCACCCCGCCCGCCACGCCATGACACCACCCCCGTGCGGCTGTTGACCCTCTTTGTTCCCGCTCGGGGGCCGGTGTAGCCATGCCGCGGGCATTCCGCCTACTCGTTGGGGAACTTCCAGATGTAGGGCTCGCCGTCCTCCTCCGACCAGTGGACCTCAAGGGACTTAGCGTTCGAGGGCACCAGGTACGACTCGCAGAAGACGTGGCTCTCGCCGGACTTCCAGCTCGTGACGTCGTACGGGTCCTCGCAGCCGGGGGCGTCGTCGGCGGAGCCGAGGAGCAGGGTGCCGCGCTGTCCGTCCGCCCAGATGGTGGTGCCGTCGCCCGCGTCGGAGTCGCTCGTGAGGGCCGGGCCCGCCTTGTGGGTGTACTTCACATGGGCGACCGCGAGGGCCATGCCCTTGGCGTCGGCCTTGTCCTGGACCAGCTTCGCGGCCTCGGCCTCGGTGCCGAGATCCACCTTCTGGGCGGTGATCTCGTACGTGACCTTGCCGTCCTCCTCCTCGACCTTCCCCGTGGCGCTCTCGCCGGTGGCCAGCTCGCCCCCGGACGACGCCTTGGACTGCGATGCGGTGGCCTTGGGCTGGGAGGACTTCTTCGCGTCCGTGCCGGTGTCGTCGCCACCGCCGCACGCGCTGAGGGTGAGCGCGAGGACGGCGGCGGGCGCGACGGCGCGCAGCGCGGAATTGTGGCGCAGCAAGACAGACTCCTTGAGATGAAAGGTGTGGGGGAGGCCCCGGCTGCCGGTGGCGGCGCGGCCTGGCGGGCCGCGGTCAACACGGGCGGGGCATGGGGGAGTTCGCGCTCCTCGCCGAGGGCGCGATCACTGATCCGTTGAAGATCTTGGTGCAACCCAATGCGCTGCGTCAACAAATGTGAACGTTGTGTGAGGTGCGGTCGCCCTGGTGTGGAGGGCGCGTTGGCCACCGGGGTCCGTACCGACCCGGGCAACTCCCCGTCCCGGTGGGCGGATCAGGGCGCGGCGGAGCGTGCGACGCGGAACCCCACGTCGTCGACCTGGTAGCTCGGGTGGCTGCGGCGCCGTGCGGAGGCCCGGCAGCTCCAGTGCTCGTCGAACCAGCCGCCGCCGCGCAGGACCCGGTAGGTCCCGTAGACCTCGGCGTCGTAGACGTCCCAGCACCAGTCCCAGACGTTGCCGAGCATGTCGTGCAGGCCCCAGGGGTTGGGCTGCTTGCCGCCCACGTCGTGGACGCGCTCGTCCGAGTTGCCGCGGTACCAGGCGATGTCGTTGAGCGGCCCGTAACTCGGCCCGGTCGTACCGGCGCGGCAGGCGTGCTCCCACTCGGCCTCGGTGGGCAGCCGGTACCCGTCCGCGGCCGCGTTCCACTCGATGCCCTCGACGCCTTCGTCGTCGGTGTGGAGGAGGTAGGCGGGGGTGAACCCCTCGTGCCGGGACAGGGCGTTGCAGAACCGGACCGCGTCCCACCAGGACACGCTCTCCACGGGCAGCCGGTCGCCTTCGGCGGCGCTCGGCCGTGTACCCGTGACCTGTGCGTACAGTGCCTGCGTGACCGGGAACGCCCCGAGCCGGTAGGGCGTGAGGTCGACCTGCCAACTGCGTTGCGTACGCCGGTCCGTCAGCGTCACCTGCCCCGGCGGGACAGGGATCATCTCGTTCACCGTGCTCGTGTCCATGAGCCGTCGATCCTACTGAGTCCAACTGAGGTCCAACTGAGACCTACTGAGGATCCCGGTCCGTCTCCGGGACCGCGTAACCCGGCACGGACGGCCAGCGGACGGTCAGCACGACCGACTCCTCCTCCGCGAACCACGAGTGGTCGACTCCGGGCCCCCACACCACGTAGTCGCCCTGCTGTTGCAGCGTGACGCTGCGGCCGGGGAACTCCACGCGGAAACGGCCGCTCACCAGGACCTGGAGGGCCGTGCGTTCCTCGCCCTCGACCCACTGGGGCCGCTCGTCGCCCTTGGGGTGTACGCCCCACTTGATCTCCAGGGCCTCGCTGTGGCGCGGATCGTCGGCGTCCTTGAAGTGCCCGAGCAGCCACCCCCGGTCCAGCGCCGCGTCCTTGCCCGCGTTTCCCACATACACACTGTCGTTCACGCGCCCGGACGCTAGCAGTTGTCCGCGTCCGGTGCCGCGTCAGGTGCCGTGCGAGGGTGGTCCGCGCGGGCCGGGGCCTACCGTCCGTCCAGGATCGCGGGCAGCTCGTCCATCCAGGCCAGCACCGCCTCCTCGTAACGGATGCCGAAGGCCAGCGTGGCCTCCGTGAAGCGGTCGGGGGCGCCCGCGGCCACCCTCTTCCGGTAGTCCGCGAGCCGCTTCTCGTGGTCCGCGCGGTGCCCGGCGATGAACTCCGTCAGCCGGTCCCGGTCCAGGGAGGAGCCGAAGGCGATGGTGAGCAGCAGCGGGTAGCGGATCTGCTCGGAGCCCGGCGGCTCGGCGAGCCACGCGGCGAAGGCGGCCCGGCCCTCGTCGGTGAGCCGGTAGGGCTGCCGCGACCGCGGTCCCGCGGGCCCGGCCTCCACGAGCCCACGTCCGGCGAGGGCCGCGAGCTCGCGGTAGACCTGGCTCCTGGTGACGGTCCAGAAGTCGCCGATGAGCTGCTCGGCGGTGTGCACCAGCTCGTAGCCGCTGGCTTCCCCGCCGTGCAGGAAACCGAGCAGCGAAGCCGCGGTGGGGTTGAGGTCGGCCATCCCGTTCTTCCCTTGACATTCCACTGTGGACGGTGTGCCATGAAACGAAGAGCACAGTCCACTGTGGCATGTCGGGAGGCGACCATGAGTACACCGGGTTTCGCGGCCGGGTTTCAGGGGCTGCACGACGAGGCCGAAGTCGCAGAGCTGCCGGTCAAAGGGGCGCTGCCCGGCTGGCTGGAGGGGAGCCTGCTGCGCAACGGCCCCGCGCGCTACGACGCGGGGGAGCGTTCCCTGCGGCACTGGTTCGACGGACAGGCGATGCTGCACCGCTTCACCATCGACGGCGGGAAGGTCTCCTACGCCAACAGGTTCCTCGACACCGCCGCCCGACGCGCCGTGGAGTCGGGGACGATCGCCTACCCCGAGTTCGCGACCGACCCGTGCCGCTCACTGTTCGCCCGTTTCTTCACCCGCTTCTCGCGCAGGCCCACCCTGAACGCGAACGTCAACATCACCCGCTTCGGCGACCGCTTCGTGGCACTGACCGAGACACCGATACCGGTCGCCTTCGACCGGGACACGCTCGCGACCGCGGGAGTGGTCGGCTACGAGGACGAGTTGAGCGGTCAGCTGACCACGGCCCACCCGCACCAGGACCCCACCACCGGCGACCTGGTCAACTACCTGCTGCACTTCTCGCGCACCAGCGAGTACCGCGTCTACCGGCAGCAGGCCGCGGGCGCGGCCCGCGAGCTGATCGGCAGCCACCGGATCGCCCGACCGTCCTACATGCACAGCTTCGCGATCACGGGACGGTACGCGGTCCTCGCGGAGTTCCCGCTCGTGGTGAACCCGCTGAGCATCGTGCTCAGCGGCCGGCCGTTCATCGAGAACTACCGCTGGGAGCCGGAGCGCGGCACCCGCTTCACGGTCATGGACCTGCGCGACGGCTCGGTGCGCGGTGTGTACGAGGGCCCGGCGTTCTTCGCGTTCCACCACATCAACGCCTTCGACGACGGCGACGACCTCGTCCTCGACGTGTGCTCGTACGAGGACGCCTCCGTCATCGACACGCTGTACCTGGACCGACTGCGCGCGGGCGACTCGATCCCCCTCGCCCTGCCCACCCGCTACCGCATCGGTCTCGGCACCGGCAAGGTCGAGGTGCGGCGGCTGTCGGAGGAGTCACTGGAGCTGCCGCGCATCGCGTACGACCGGCACAACGGCGTCGACTACCGCTACGCGTACGGTGTCGGCGCCCGCGACCGCAGCGGTGACGATTTCATCAACCAGCTCGTGAAGCTCGACGTGACGACAGGGCGGACGCTGAAGTGGTCCGAGGAGGGCTGCTACCCGGGCGAGCCGGTCTTCGTGGCGGCCCCGACGGCCGCGCCCGGCGCGGAGGGCGAGGACGACGGCGTGGTGCTGTCGGTGGTACTCGACTCGGCGCGGGGCTCGTCGTTCCTGCTGGTGCTGGACGCCCGCACGTACGAGGTGCTGGCGCGCGCGGACGTGCCGCACGCGATCCCCTTCGGCTTCCACGGGCTGTTCACCCGGCACACCTCGTAGGTACGGGCCTCGGCCCTTGCGCGGGTTTCGGTCCTTACGCGGGCTTCGGTTCTTACGCGGGACTCGCCCAGGTCCCGCTCTCCGCTGAGCGGGACATCGCGTCCAGGGCGGCCGCGCTGTGGACGGCGTCCTCGACCGTGGCGCCGTACGCGGTGCCCTCGGCGATCGAGCGCAGGAAGTTGTAGGCCTCGATCACCTTGAGGTCGTCGTAGCCCATGCTGTTGGCCGAGCCCGGCTGGAAGGCGGCGTACTCGCCGTGCCCGGGGCCCACGTACAGCGTGCTGACCGGCTGGTCCTGGTACGACGTGCCCCGGCTGACGCTCAGCTCGCCCATGCGGCGGAAGTCCCAGGAGACCGCGCCCCTGGTGCCGTGGATCTCGAAGCCGTAGTTGTTCTGCTCGCCCACCGAGACCCGGCAGGCCTCCAGGACACCGCGGGCGCCGGAGGTGAAGCGCAGGAGGCAGGACACGTAGTCCTCGTTCTCCACCGGGCCCAGTTCGCCGCCCGCCGAGCGGGTGTGGCCCGCGGTGGCGCCGGTGGGCCGGGCGCGCTCGGGGACGAAGACGGCTGTGTCGGCGGCCAGCGACGCGATCTCGCCGAGCAGGAAGCGGGCCAGGTCCACACCGTGCGAGGCGAGGTCGCCCAGCACTCCGCTGCCGCCGCGCTCACGCTCGTACCGCCAGGTCAGCGCGCCCTCGGGGTGGGCTGCGTAGTCACTGAACAGGCGGATGCGGACGTGTGTGACCGTGCCGATCTCTCCGGCAGCGATCAGTTCGCGGGCCGCCGCGACGGCAGGCGCGTTGCGGTAGTTGAAGCCGACCGTGCCCTGCACGCCCGACTTCGCGACGGCGCCGGCCACGGCCCGCGCGTCCTCGGCGGTGAGGCCCACCGGCTTCTCGATCCAGATGTGCTTGCCCGCTTCGGCCATCGCGACGCCGATCTGGCGGTGCAGGAAGTTCGGGGCGGCGATGCTCACCGCCTGGACCCGGGGATCGGCGGCGACCTCCCGCCAGTCCCGGGCCGCCGTCTTGAAGCCGTACTGCTCGGCGGCCTCCTCGGCCCGGCCGGGCACCTCGTCGGCCACGGCGACCAGTTCGGGCCGCACGGGCAGCTGGGGGAAGTGGTGCGGCACACGGGCGTACGCCTGGGTGTGCACTCGCCCCATCCAGCCGAACCCCACGACGGCGACGCCGAGCGTACTCACCATGACTGCCCTTCTTCCGACTTCTTTGGACCGGTCCATAACTCTTCCGGTTCACACTGAAGGCCCGTTCCTGCACGTGTCAACCCCCTCAGACCCCCTCAGAACCCTTTGACAAGCCATCGGTCCCTGTGGAACGGTCCATTTCATGAGACCACCGACGATCCGCGACGTCGCCGAACGGGCCGGAGTGTCGAAATCCCTGGTCTCGCTCGTGCTGCGCGGATCCGACCAGGTGCGCCCCGAGAAGCGGCAGGCTGTGCTGGCCGCCGTCGAGGAGCTCGGCTACCGGCCCAACGCCGCCGCGCGCAGCCTCAGCGAGCGACGCACCCGCACGGTCGGTGTGCTCCTCAACGACATGCGCAACCCCTGGTTCGTGGAACTGCTCGACGGCCTCAACTCCCTGCTGCACGCGCACGGTCTGCGCATGCTCCTTGCCGACGGCCACCTCAATCTGCGCCTCGGCGAGGACCTCACCCGCGCCTTCACGGACCTGCGGGTCGACGGCCTGATCGCCGTCGGCACGCTGCCGGGCCCCGAGGCACTGCGCACGGCGGCCACGCGGGTGCCCACCGTCGTCGCGGGCGCCCGCGAACCCGTACTGCCGCACGTCGACCTCGTCGCCAACGACGACCAGCACGGCGCCCGGCTCGCCACCGAGCACCTCATCGCCCTCGGCCACCGGCGCATCGCCCACATCGCGGGACAGGGGATGGTCGGCGAACTGCGCCGCCGGAGCTTCGAGACCGTCATGCGCGAACACGGACTGTCGGACACGGCCGTCGTGGAACAGGGCGACCTGACCGAGGAGGGCGGCTACCGGGCCACGGTCCGGCTGCTGAGCGCCGGCGAACGGCCCACCGCCGTCTTCGCCTTCAACGACATCGCCTGCGTCGGAGCCCTGTCGGCCGCCGAGGAACTCGGCCTCCGCGTGCCGCACGACCTCTCCCTCGTCGGCTACGACAACACCTACCTCGCGCGCCTGCGCCACCTGTGGCTCACCACCGTGGACAGCGCCGGCCACGACGTCGGCCGCCGCGCCGCACAGTGCCTGCTCGACCGCATCGCCGACCCCGCCCGCCCCGCCGAGGTCGTCCTCAGCACGCCGGTGCTGGAAGTACGGGGCACGACGGCCCCGCCGCGCGAGAGCCGCGCCTGAACCACGCACGCCACGAGCCCCGACGGCGGATGGCGCGGGTGAACGCCCTGCCCGAACGAAGCCCGGGGAGCACCGGCGCGGAGCCGTGTCCTCGTGCGTCAACGGTTCTAGAGTGGGCGGCTGTTGACCGGTTCACCGTGTCCTTCCCCCTGGAGGAGCGCATGTCCCGCAGACCGCCCCGACGTTCCGTGCTGCGTGGCCTGGCCGCCGCCGGAACCGCGGTGATCGGCTTCGACCCCTTCACGCGGAGCTGGGCGGTGACCCCGTCCGACCGGCCGCTGCACGGCATCCCCGAGCTGGACGGAACCCTCCACACCGACGAGGCCTCGCTGAGCGCGGCCGCCGACGACTTCGGCCACATCGTGCACCGCCGCCCGGCCGCGGTGCTGCGGCCGGGCTCCGTCGCGGACGTCGTGGCGATGGTGCGGTTCTGCGACAGGCGCCGAATCCCGGTCGCCCCACGCGGACAGGGCCACGCCACGAACGGTCAGGCACAGGTCGCGGGCGGCCTCGTCGTCGAGACCGCTCCGCTCGCCACCGTCCACCCCGTCCGACCCGGCAGCGCCGGCGTCCGGGTCGGCGCCGGCGCGAAGTGGAGCGACGTCGCCAAGGCCACCCTCGCCCACGGCCTGACCCCACCCGTCTTCACCGACTACCTCGAACTCTCCGTCGGCGGAACGCTGTCCGTCGGCGGCCTCGGCGGCCAGACCCACCGCCACGGCGCGCAGGTCGACAACGTCCTTGAGCTCGAAGTCGTCACCGGCGCGGGGGAGTTGCTGCGCTGCTCACCGACCCGCCACCGAGACCTGTTCCTCGCCGTACTCGCCGGCCTCGGCCAGTGCGCCGTGGTCGTCGGCGCGACCGTACGACTGGTCCGCGCGCCCGAGACCGTACGCCACTACCTCCTGCCGTACGACGATCTGCGGACCTTCGTGGACGACCAGCGCCTGCTCGTCGGCGACCGACGGTTCTCCTACGTCGAGGGGCAGATCGTGCCGGATGCCACGGGTGCCTTCCGCGGATACGTCATCGAGGCCGTCGCCTACGGACCTCCCGCGGGAGACGTTCCCGACGACACCGCGCTCCTGCGGGGCCTGCGGCACGACCCGTCCGGCGCGGAGATCACCGACCTCCCGTACTACGACTTCCTCGACCGGCTCGCCCCGGCCGTCGCCGCTCTCAAGGAAGCCGGGCTGTGGGCGTACGCCCATCCATGGCTCAACCTGCTCGTGCCCGGCCGGAAGGCGGCCGAGGTGACAGGCCGGCTCCTGGACACGCTCACCCCGGACGACGTGGGGCCGGGCGGCGTGGTGCTGCTGTACCCGCTGGCGCGCGAGCACCTGCGGACCCCGCTGCTGCGCATGCCCGACGACCCCGTGCCCTACCTCTTCGCGGTCCTGCGGAGCACTCCTCCCGACGACGCGGCGGCGGTCCGGCGACTGCTGGCGGCCAACCGGTCCGCGTACGACCTCGTCCGCGCTGCCGGCGGCACCCGGTACCCGGTCGGCTCCGTCCCCTTCGACCGGGCGGACTGGCGACGGCACTTCGGGACCGCCTGGCCCCGCTTCGCCGCCGCGCGGAAGACCTACGACCCGCGCGGGAACCTCGTCCCAGGACAGGGAATCTTCTGACCGGGCCGGTCACAGGCTGACCGACCCGGTCAGCCGACCGCGTCAGCCGACCGCGTCAGCCGACCGCGTCAGCCGACCGCGTCAGCCGACCGCGTCAGCCGACCGCGTCAGCAGACCGCGTCAGCCGACCGCGTCAGCCGACCGGGTCGACGCACTGCGTCCCGGGCGGGCAGAACCAGAGCAGGGCCGTGTCCACGAGTTCCCGTTCGTCCTCGGTTCCGTCGGCCTCGGAGCCGTACGCGACCAGTGCGTACCGTTCGCCGTCCGTCGCCTCGAAGCGATGGTCGATGACGTGCCGGGTGCCGCCGCCGCCCAGCTCGCCCGCGATCTCGTCGGCGCGGTACTCGTGCTCGGCCGCCTGCCCCACGGCGCTCGGCACCTCCTCCATGGCGACGGATTCGTAGCCGTCGAGCTTCTCGGCCTCGATCTGCGCGGCCTGGAGCGAGGAGTACGGAGAGGTCTCCATCACCTGGAACACCTGAAGCCGTCGGGTGCCGTCCGGGCTGCGGTAGTCGACGATGTCGATGCCGTACTGCGACGACCGGCTCTTGCGTTCCCAGCCCTTCGGCAGCGCCACCCGGTACCCCGCGACGTCCTGGAGGGACTCGTAGTCCTCGGGGAGGGCCGCCGACGACTCGAACGTGGTGTCCTGCGAGGGAGATCCGTCCGAAGGAACGCCGTCTCCGGTCCCGCCCGACGCCGACTCCGAGGAGTCCTGCCCGGTGGCGGCGGGGTCCCGGTACGGTTCCGGCTCGTCCTTCCAGGCCAGTGCCCAGATGCCGAAGGTGAGCCCGGCGACCGCGAGCACGATCCCGGTCTGCTGCCGGACGGTCTTCTGCCGCGGCACGTCCAGGTACTGGTCGGTGTGGAAGAGACGTTCGCGCCGGGAACCGCCCCACTCCTGCCGCTCGGTGTCGAACACCCTCATCGCCGCGGCCCTCCGTGTCGCCGTTCCGCGCCCGTCAGCCGCTGCCTGTCGCCGTCCGTCGTCATCCCGCCGGTCATTCCGCCGGTCATCCGAGGAGCTGGGCGATGCCCTGGACGACGGCTGTCGCCGAGGCGACGGTTCCGGCGGCCGCGGCCTGTGATCCCAGCCAGCCGCGTACGCCGGTCAGCAGGCGGGTGAGGCGCTCCGGCCCGGCGGTGCCGGTGTGCGTGATCTCCGCCTCGGCGTCAGCCAGTTCGCCGTCGAGGGTCGTGTCCTCGGCACTGCGCTCCCGCGCGGGCAGGGCATCGCGCAGGCCGCGAATCGCCTGGAGCAGCTCTTCGTGCCGTACGTCCGGCTCCGCCGCGGTGTGGTTGACGGAGTACGCGCTGCCATGACTGCCGGCGGCGATCGAGCCGCCGCTCATGGAGCCGACGTGCACGCTGCCGCCACCGCCGTCCTGCGTGGGCCGGCCGGGCGTGGGGCGTCCTGTGTCGCTCATGTGCTGGGGTCCTTGGGGTCCGGTGCTGGGGCCAGGCAGACGGGAACTGTCGGCCAGGCCCTAACTGGGATCGGCGCGCGGTGTGCCTTGCGCCGGGGCGGGGGCGGTGTTGTGCGAGGTGGCGCTGCCGTGGGCGCCGGTGGCGACCGAGCCGCCGGACATCTCCTGGACGAGGACGCTGCCACCGCTGATCTGGTAGACGTGCTGCTCGAACTGCTCGGTCTGGTAGCCGTGGGCGTGGAGCGCCTGGCGCACGCCGTTCACGATGCGCTCCTCGACGGTCTTGACGTACCGGGTGACGTCCATCTCCTGATAGGGCGACAGCCAGGAGGTGGCGGTCAGCTGGCGGAGCGAGACCCGGGGCACGTCGGGGGCCGGTTCGCGGGTGGACCAGCCGGTGGTGAGTTTCCTGGAGACGGTCTTCAAGGCGCTGATGCCCGCGCTCACGCCGGTCGCGGGACCGTGGCCCAGGGCGCGGACGGCGCCGCGCGCCCAGCCCTCGGGCAGCCGGTCCACCAGGGCGTCCATGTTCCTGAAGTCCTTGCGGACCGGGCCGAGTACGTACGGCGAGACCTCCAGTACGAGCATGCCGCCCTGCGTGTGCACGCGGACCAGGACCGTCACCACGACCTGTTCGTGCCAGGCGCCGATGCGGACGCGCAGGAACACGCGCCGCCCCTCGCCGCCCTCGTCGACGGCTTCCTTCAGGTGGGCGGCGACCTGGACGGGGTCGTAGACCGTCAGGCCGTCCCCACCGGCTCCGCCCGCCGCCGTCGCGCTCGCGTCCGGGCTGCCGCCGACGTGCAGTTCCTCGTCACGGCCGACACCGCCCGGCAGATAGACGAACCGGTCGATCTCCAGTTCGCGGAGCCGGTCCTTCCCGGTGCGCGCGGCCGAGTCGCGCAGCCGCAGCAACTGGGGCTCGATCATGGCGAGTGCGCGCTCGGCGGTGAGCGGTCCCTTGTCCTGGTGCGGGATCAGGGTGCCGTTGGAGGTGGAGTCGGCCGGGGCGGCGGGCCCGGTCGGTGGCCCGGAGCGCTTGCGCAGCTCCATCGCGAAGGACCAGGCCCGACGTTGTGTACCCAGTCCGACGACGGGGCTGTCCGCTTCGTAGAGGGTCAGGGCGGCCTGCTGCTCGCGTTGGATGTTGCCGAGCAGATCCTCGTACAACGGCCCTGCCGGCAGGGCCGGTTGGGTCGTCTTCTGGAAGGTCCAGCGTGACAGCCAGCGGCACAGGGCCCGACGCTGAGTGGCCTGGTGCCACCATGCGATCAGGGCGATGAGCAGCGGAAACAGCAGCGGGTAGGGCGTCTGTACGGTGCCTTGGAGCACTCCGGCCACGTACCAGTACCAGTAGAAGAGGGCGAACATCGCCGCACACCACGTCACCGTGCGGCCGAAGCCCTGGGCCGCCTTGGCCACCGGGTCCGGGAGACCCGCCTGACGCCCCTCGGCGCTCTGTGACTTCACGGTGTGCGCGAACCACAGCCCGAGGGCGACGAACGCGTAGAACTGCGACCACGGCATGGGCATTCCGGCGGTGAGTTTCTCGTCGCCGAGGTAGAACGCGGTGAACACGTCGCCGAAGCCGACCTCGGCCCCGTCACCCCAGCTGTCGGCGACGCGGTCCCAGAACATCACGACGTCGGACAGCAGGAACCCGAGCCAGGCGAGGAGCATCAGCCCCGCCGTGCGCGCCTCCTGCTGTGCGACACGCACGGCATGGGCCAGTACGGGCAGGACGTCGACCCCCAGCGGAGGGGCCACCGGCCGCTCCTGGTGATCGACGAGTTCATCGATGACCCGGCGCCGGAAGCCGGCGTCCTCATAGACGCCGGCGCACAACAGCCGGGTCGCCTCCGTGCGGCTGTACGGATGTTCCGGGAGGCTCACTCCGGCCACGTCGCTCCTATGTCCCCTGGTGTCAGGGGAAGGAAGCTAGTGGACGATCGGCCTCGCCTGTCCGGTCCTCGGGCACCGGCACTTCGTTAGGGTGAAAGGCCCCGTTTCCGCTGGACAGGGTTCCGGAGGAGTCAGAGCACGGCGGCCACCTCGAAGCCCGCCTCGGTGATCGCGGCGCACACCTTCGAACCGTCGAGCGCCTCGCCCGTCACGGTCACCGAACCGGTGTCGAGGTCGATGCCCACCCGGTCGACGCCGAACACTCCGCAGACCTTGGTCTCCAGGGCGTCGGCACAGCGGCCGCAGGTCATACCGATGACGTGGTACCGCTGTTCAGTCATGATCCCTCGTCTCTTCCCGACGTGCGCACGCACGCTGTGGGAGCCGCTCCGGGATCAGATACGCGTCCGTCGACGGCGGTGTTCACCCCCGCGGGCGACTCACAGGGAAGCCGGTCGGACGGTCCCGCCCGCACCGCCGAGAACGTCCAACGCCGTTACTGCGACGTGCAGTTGGGTGCGATGGGCGCCGGACTCCAGGTCGTTGCCCAGGAGCCGCTCGATGGTCCGCAGCCGTTGGTAGAAGGCCTGCCGGGAGAGCCCGACGTGCTTGGCGGCGATCGACTTGTTGCCGGCGGCCACGAGATATTCGCGCAGCGTCGAAAGGAGGTCGCTGCCGTGCCGCGCGTCGTGCTGGACGAGGCGCCCGAGCTGCTGTTCCACGTACCGCTGGACGCGCACGTCGTCGCGCAGGGAGTACAGCAGTTCCGGCAGTCCGATGTCCGACGCGACATGGAAGGGGCGGTCGAGCGTCCCGGGGCCGATCGCGTCGGCGATCTGTTCGGCCTCGCGGAACGACCTGGTGACCTGGCTGAGTTCGGTGACGCCGGGGCCGACCGCCACGACGAGACCCTCCCCGAACGTGCCGCGCAGCTCCCGGCCGACGCGTTCCACCACCGGCTGCCATGCCGAGGCGCGGGCCAGCGCGAGCAGCAGCCCGGTCCGGTGCTCGGACAGGTCTCCCACCAGGGCCTTGACCCCCGAGACGGGCAGTTCCGCGGCGAGGTGCCCGGTCACCGTGGTGTCGGCGTCGGCCGTGTCCGCGTGATCGATGACGACCGGGACGAGACGATGGCCGGTCGTGGGCAGTCCGAGCGCCTCGGCCCTGAGGCGTGCCTCGGTGCGGCTCCGGTAGCGCCAGTGCAGCAGATCGAGCAGGACGGAACTGTGCGCGCGCCGGTCCCACTCGGGTCTGCCGGTCAGCCGCGCCAGGGTGAGGGCGGTGGCGGCCTGTTCCAGGATCATCGTCTGCTCGGGACCGATCGGCGGACCGGACGCGTGGGGCAGCATGATCAGCCGCCCCCACCGTCTGCCCCGGTCCTCGACCGGCGCCACGAGCCAGCCCTCGGGCCCGCTCGCCGCCGCCCGGTCCGGCGTCGGGGCGTTGCGCGAGCGCCGCGGCCAGGCCTCCAGGACCTGTCCGTCGGGAGGGCCGGCGGTCCGGCAGATCACCGCATGGTGGATCAGGTTCTCCAGGACCACCGGACACCCGGTGAGGTCCGCCGCGGCCTGGACGAACTCCTCCGGGTCGGCGCCGCGCAGGGTGAGCGAGGTGAACAGCTCGCGCACCTGCTGAGCGCGGCGCAGCAGCTCGCCCTGCGCGTCCAGGATCAGCGCGTGGACGGTCTGGGTGACCTCGATGAACCGCACCCCGCGTGCCAGCACGATCAGCGGCAGGTCCCTCTCCCGGCAGGCGGTGACCAGTTCCTGCGGCGCGTGCTGGTAGCGGCGGCCCAGTTCCACGACCAGCCCGGCCACGCCCACATCCGCCAACGAGTCGACGTAGCCCCGTAGTTGGGTGGGATCAGCCGGGTGCGGCATACCGGTGGTGAGGACGAGTTCGCCGCCCTCCAGGAAGGAGGCGGGGTCGAGCAGCTCGGTGACATGGACCCAGCGGACCCTGCGCGACAGCTGGTCCTCGCCTGCCGCCACCCGGGGCAGACCGGCGGCGATGACGGGCAGCCGCAGCACGTCCGCGACCGTGAGGAACGGCATGGGGACAGCTCCAGTCCGACGACGTGCCGACCGACCCGGCACGATGTCCGGACCACTCTGAAGGGTGAGACAGACCGGCGCAAGGCCCGATTCCCCAGCTCAGCGCCGTGCCCCGAAGGGGCGCGGGGAACGGCGCGGGCAACCACACCGAACCGGTAGCCGCGAACGCACCACGCGCCCCGGGACGAGAAGGCGAGCAGGCGACCAGAACGAGCGGGACGGATGTCAGGGCCGCCGCGCGATCAGATCCGCGACCGTGGCGATCGGAGACGTCCGGGCCCGCCCACCCGCCTCGTGCCGGTCCGCCCACCCGTAGGCGACGTACAGCCCGCGCACGCCCAGCCAGCGCAGCGGTTCCGGCTCCCAGGTGCCGGGGCGGTGCCCGGTCCATGGCAGCCGGGTCAGCCGGGACTCGCGCCGGAGCACCAGATCGGTGAGGGTGCGGGCAGCGAGGTTCGTGGAGGTCACCCCGTGCCCGACATAGCCGCCGGCCCAGCCGAGCCCCGTGGCGCGGTCGAGTCCCACGGTGGCGGACCAGTCGCGGGGCACGGCGAGCACACCGCACCAGGCGTGGTCGACCCCGGCACCGGCGGTCTGCGGCAGCATCCCGTGGAGCGTGTCGGTGAGCTGGCCGATCGTCCGGGCGTCCACCTGCCCCGCGTCGTCGGTGCGGGAGCCGAAGCGGTACGGGACACCGCGCCCGCCGATCGCGATCCGGTCGTCCGGGGTGCGCTGCGCGTACATGTGCCCGTGCGCCGTGTCGCCCAGCGTCTCGCGGCCCGCCCAGCCGATCTCCTCCCACACCTCCTTCGGCAGCGGTTCGGTGGCGATCATCGAGCTGTTCATCGGCAGCCAGGCACGGCGCAGCCCCTTGAACGAGGCCGTGAACCCTTCGGTCGCACGCAGGACGACGGGCGCACTGACCGTGCCGTGCGCGGTGACCGCCCGCCCGGGCTCGATGGCCGTGACCGGGGATTTTTCGTGGAGGGTCACACCGAGCCGTTCGACCGTCGCGGCGAGCCCCTGGACCAGGGCGGCGGGCTGCAGCCGGGCGCAGTGCGGGGTCCAGGCCGCGGCCGTCATACCGGCGACGCGGATGCGGTCCGCGGCCTCCTCCGGTGTGAGCATCACGGCATCCGGCACGCCCCACTCGTGGTCGGCCGCGGTCTTGTGGCGCAGCCGGGTCGCCTGCGCGGGGGTGCGGGCCACGCGCAGGGTGCCGCCCTTGACGATGCCGGCGTCGATGCCCTCGCGTTCGGCCACGGCGACGATCTCGTCGACGGACTCGTTCATCACGCGCTGGTAGTCGAGCACGGCATCCCGCCCGTACCGCTTCGCCAGCCGGTCACGGGCGCCCGGCACGAGCCCCGACGCCCAGCCGCCGTTGCGGCCGGAGGCACCGAACCCGGCGAACTCGGCCTCCAGGATCGTGATCCGCAGCGAGGGGTCGGCCAGTTTGAGGTAGTACGCGGTCCACAGTCCGGTCAGACCGGCGCCCACGATGCACACGTCGGCGTCGCGGTCACCGGGCAACGCGGCGCGTGGGGTGGGCAGTTCGGCGAACCAGTGGGAGATCCGGCCGTTGACCGGGCCGGGCCGGCCGAGCGTGCTGGCGCTCACGGGGTGTCCTTTCAGGGCGGCTGGACGAGGAGATGACGAAGCTCAGACGCCGAGCAGGCCAGGCAGCTCGGAGAGGTCGCTGATCTCCTCGTACGGCTGGTAGGCGGCCGACCCCGGGAAGCCGTACCGGTTGACCCAGATCCGCCGCATGCCCTGGTACCGCTTGGTCGGCATGATGTCGTACTCCCAGCCCTGCGCGGTGTGGATGATGTCCTCGGGGCCGCGCCCGGTGGCCTTCATCAGGTAATCGAAGGCCTGCGGCAGCGGCTTGTACGCTCCGGCCTGCTCGGCGGTGAGGACGTAGTCCCACTCCACGCCGAGCTCGTCGACGGCGTACGAGATGAGGTCGTCCTCGCTGTTGGAGAGGATGGCGATGTCGTACTCGCCCTTGAGGCGGCGCAGCGCGTCCGGGACCTCGCGGAACGGCGTGAACTTCTTGATGGCCTCGATCAGCGCCTCGCCGTCCTCGTCCCGGTACTCCAGGCCGTGCAGCAGCATGACGTTGCGCAGGGTGCGGCGGACGACCTCGCGGTAGGGGCGGTAGTCGTCCACGACGCCCTGGAAGCGCATGACGTACGCGTCGTGGTGGAACCGGTCCGGGTCGACGCCGAACTCGGCCAGGCGGTCCTTGACGATCTCGTGCGTGGCGGTCCGGGTGTCGAAGTTGATGAGGGTCCGGTAGCAGTCGAAGCTGACGACCTTGCGCATGGAGTGAACTCCTCTGTGTGGGACGGGGGTTGAGGTGTTTTACAAGCGATGTGGTGACGGGGCGAGCGGGTTCAGGACCGGCTGCTGGCCTCGGTCAGGCCCAGATCCTTGGTCTCGGGGGCGAGGAAGTAGGAGACGACGAGTCCCACCAGCGTGATCGCCACGGCGATGCCCAGCGTGCCGCGTACGCCAAGGTCCTCGGCGGCAATCGGCAGGAGGAACGTGGAGGAGGCGGAGCCCACGCGGCTCATGGCGGTGGCGATGCCCACGCCCGTGGCCCGCAGATCGGTCGGGAACAGCTCGCTCGGGTAGACGAACTGCAGACCGCTGCCCGCCGCCTCGAAGAACTGGAAGGCCGCGAACAGGGCCACCACCGCGAAGGCCCAGTGCAGCGGCAGGACCGCCAGCGCGATCAGCGAGATGTTGATGCACACGAAACTGCTGATCAGCAGCGAGCGGCGGCCGATCCGGTTGACGACCACCAGGCCGAGCCCGATGCCGGCCACCGCGATGGTGGTGATCAGCGCGCTGGCACCGTATGTGCTCCCCACGCCGAACGCGGACAGCATCTGCGGCTGGAAGGAGCGGACGGCGAAGGCGGGCGCGACCTGACAGATCCAGAACACGGAACAGAAGACGACGGGGACGGTGTAGCCGCGTTTGAAGATCTCGACGAGATTGCCGAGCCCGGAGCCGCCGCGCTGTTCCTGGCGGCCCTCCGCGAGCAGTTCCTCGTCGCTCACCTCCTGGCCGAGGTGCTTGCGGACGACGGCCTTCGCCTCGTCCATGCGGCCGCGTGAGGCCAGCCAGCGCGGGGACTCGGGGATGCCGGCCCGCATGAAGAGGAAGATCAGCGCCGGGACCGTGCCGGAGGCCAGCATCCAGCGCCAGGAGTCGTCGCCGAGGCCGGTCAGCGCCCAGCCCACCCAGTAGCTCACGCCGTAACCCACCCACCACGCCAGGACCAGGCCCGACAGGGCCGGGCCGCGCATCCGGCGGGGCACCAGCTCGGTGGTGAGGGCGGAGGCGATGGGGTAGTCGGCGCCGATCGCGATGCCGATCAGCAGTCGCAGCACCAGCAGCTGCCAGGCCTCGGTGACGAAGAACTGGAGCGCCGAGAAGACGACGAAGGTGGCCAGGTTGAGGACGTACATCAGATGGCGGCCGACCCGGTCGGTGATCGGGCCGAAGACCGCTCCGCCGATGAACACACCGACCAGGACGGAGGCGGCTATCAGGCCCGTCCACAGGGTGTCGAGGGCGAGTGCGGGCGTGATGAGGCCGAGGGCGACGCCCATCACTCCGAGCAGATAGCCGTCGCAGAAGGGGCCGCCCATGGCGACCACCATGATCCGGCGGTGGAAGGAACTGACGGGCGCGTCGTCGAGCGACGAGGCGCCGCCGGTGGTTGATGAGGTCATGGACATGCTTGAGGCTCCTGGGGGACGCGGGAAGGCGAGGGGGACGCGCGCCGGCAGGGGGACCGGGCGAAGGAGGCTTCGTACGTCAAGCATTGGAAAGCGGGGGTGGGGGGATTTTTTTGAGGGGGAAGGCGCACAACGCTGTACGCGGTGCGGACCGGTCGTCACCGGGGTGGCCGGGCGAGGCGGTCCGGGGTTGGCCATCACCCTGGTTCAGCGCGGATCCACCGTCAATGAACATGGTGTTCTCTTGAGGGACGGCGGGTGGACAGTGTGTTCCATGGCCGCAGACCGGTTGACACACTGTCCACAGCGGCCGTCCCGGGAGAACACCGTGGTCATTGACCCTTGCGGCACGTCCCCCGGAGGGTGGGAGCGGTACCTCGTACCAGCCGCCCCGCACCGTCTCACGCCGTGGGAGAACCGCCTTGGCCGACCGACTCGTCGTCCTGCACCGCGGCATCCTGCCGCACAACGCCGCCCGCGTCGAAAGCCTCGCGGACACGGTGTACGCCACCGAAGAGGAGCTGCCGCACCTCCTGCCCGGCGCCGACGCCCTGCTCTGCTGGCACTCGATCACCCCGGCGGTCGAGGCGGCCTGGCCCGCGGACCCGTCGAGCGCACCGAATTGGGTGCACGTGGCCGCCGCCGGCGTCGACTCACTGCTCTTCCCGGCCCTGGTCGACAACCCCCGGGTGCTGCTCACCAACTCGCGCGGCGTCTACGACCGGCCCATCGCCGAGTACGTACTCGGCCTGATCCTGGCCCTCGCCAAGGACTTCCCGGGCACCTGGGAACACCAGCGGCGCCGCGAATGGCGGCCCCGGGACAGCGAACGCATCGACGGCCGGACCGTCCTCGTGTGGGGCACGGGCCCCATCGGCCGTGCCGTGGCCCGCATGCTCCGCGCCGTCGGCATGCGGGTGAGCGCCGTAGGACGTACGGAGTGTGCGCAGGACCCCGACTTCGGCACGGTGCACGCCCTCTCCGGGCTGCGTCCCGCCCTCGCCGGGGCGGACTACGTCGTGCTCGCGGCTCCCCTCACGGCGGCCACCCGGGGCATGGTCGACGCGTCCGTGCTCGCGTCGATGAAGCCCGGCGCGCGGCTCGTGAACGTGGGCCGGGGCGGACTCGTCGACGAGGAGGCGCTCGTCCGGCACCTCACCGACGGCCGCCTGGCCGGAGCGGCCCTGGACGTCTTCGCCCACGAGCCCCTGGCCTCCTCCTCACCCCTGTGGGACCTGCCCGGCGTCATCGTCTCCCCGCACACGGCCGGCGAGGTCACGGGCTGGCGCGACGACCTCGCGGACCTCTTCCTCGACAACCTGACCCGCAGGACCGAGGGCAGGCAGCTGCGCAATGTGGTCGACAAGGCACACGGCTATGTACGGGAGGACCGGGTGGGGACGTCGCCGACGTGACCCGTTCTCGTGCCCCTGTACGTGTCGTCGGACCGGGTGGCGGACGGTGCGGCGGTGCGGTCGGCGGCAACAGGCAAGGCACCACACACGCACGGCCGCTGTCACCGCGGCCGCGCGTGTGTGGTGCCTCGGGTGGGCGTCAGTCGCGCTTCGGCGGCGTGTAGAAGTCGCCCTCGGACGTCCAGACCCCGTTCTTCACGACGACGCGCTGCACGCTGCGGGTGCCGAGATGGTTGGACGGGCTGAAGCTCATGACCGGCGACACGCCCGGATCCACCTTCGTCGCCTTCTGGTACGCCTTGTCGATGGCGTCGGACGTGACGGGCCCCTTGATGGTCTTCGCGATCTCCGCGAACACCTTCGCGTTGCTCCAGCCCCACAGCGCGAGGAATCCGGCAGTCTCGTCGGGCTCGTACTTGGCCATCGCGGTCCGGAACTCCTTCACCGCGGGATCGGGGTCGGAGGGCGCCTTGACCAGTTGCACGGCCTTGAGCCCCTCGGCCGCGTCCTTGGCCAGGGAGATCGTGGACTCGGCGGCGACGGGCGCGTAGGCGTACGTGGGCAGGGAGAGCCCCTGGAGCTTCGCCTCCTTCACGAACGCCGCGGCCTCGGGGGAGGTGAGGATCAGGATGACCGCCTGCGGCTTCTTCGCCTTCACCTTGCTGATCACGGGCGTGTAGTCGGTCGTCTGGAACTTGACCGTCAGCCGGTCCACCTCGACCGCGGGGTTCACCTTCTTCGCGACGGGCTCCACCTGCTTGGCGACATTGACGAACGCGGCCGGGTCGCTGTGCACGACGAGGATCTTCTTCGCCCCGTCCTTCGCCGCCCAGGCGGCGACCGCCGCGGCCTGGTCCTCGTACAGCGTCTGGGTGCCGAACAGACCGGGGCGCGGCGGGTCGTACCAGGACTCCGAGCCGCCGCCCTCGTTGACGATCGGCACCTTGGACTGCTGGAGGACGAACGGGAAGGCGGCCTCGGCCTGGGCGGTGCCGTTCGCGTTGACGATGGCCGCGACCTTGTCCTGGCCGACGAGCTGGCGTGCGATCTGCACGGTCTGCTGCGGGTCGAAGGCGTTGTCCTTGACGATCCAGCGGACCTTGCGGCCGTTGATCCCGCCCTTGGCGTTGAGCATCTTGAAGTACGCGTCGGCGCCCGCCTTCTGCGGCACTCCATATGCGGCGACGGCTCCGGTGAGGGGCATCCACGCACCGATGGTGATCTCTGAGGAATTACCGCCGGCTCCCGCGGAGTCCTGGCCCGCGCAGGCGTTGGCGGTCAGGGTGACTGCGGCCAGTGTGGCGACGGTCCCCGCGATACGGCGAAATCCATGGGTTCTCCGGAACACGATCCACCTCGTTTGCAACCTGAGTTCAATTCGGTTCAGTGGGCGCAGGCCGCCGTGACGGCGAACTGCGCCTGATCAGGCGGTGGTTGCGGCAGTCTGCCGCTCGCCGCTGAAGTACGCCGCCTCCGCGAGGGTCGCGAACGACGGATCGCCGGGCCGTCCCTGGGCGGCGATGACGCCCTCGTGCAGCACGACCACCTCATGGCACACGGACATGGCACGGCTGAGCAGTTGCTCCAGCAGTACGACCGTCAGTCCGTCGTGGGCCAGCCGGACCAGCCGGTCGTAGACCTCGTCGACCAGCGCGGGAGCCAGACCGAGCGCCGGTTCGTCGACGATCAGCACGTCCGGCCGCACGATCAGGGCCCGGGCGATGGCCAGCATCTGCTGCTCGCCACCGGACAGCCCGGCGGCGGACACCGACATCCGGTCCCGCAGCCGCGGCGGCAGCCACAGGGTGGTCTCCTCAAGACGCTCGCGCAGCGGCGCACCCGTGATGCCCGCCGCGTACGCCGCGACTTCGAGGTTCTCCTTGAGGGAGAGCGTCTTGAACAGGGCCCGCCCTTCGGGAGCCAGGCTGGTACGCACGGTTCCGCCGGTCCGCCGGTCGCCCCGGGAGGGTTTCAGCGAGCCGTGCAGGATCCCGGCGAGGGTGCTCTTGCCCGCGCCGTTGGCTCCGGCGATGCCCAGCACGACCCCCTCACTCACATCGAGGTCGATGTCGCGCAGGGCGACCACGCCGCCGTAGGTGTGGCCGATCCCGTCGAGCCGGATCACGCTGCGCTGCTCGCCGGTCCGTTCGGGCAACTGGGCCCGGCCGCCGACCGTGCCGAGATACGACGACCGCACCGCCGGATCGTCGAGCACCGTGTCCGGCGTGCCTTCGCCGATCGTGCGCCCGAAGTCGAACGCGAGCACCCGGTGGGCCACGGAGAACAGGTCGTCGAGGACGTGGTCGATGATCAGGACGGAGGTGCCGCTCTCGTGCAGACGCCTGATGTGCTGGGCCAGCAGCGCCCGTTCCCCCGCGTCGAGGCCGCCGAACGGCTCGTCGAGGACCAGCAGTTTCGGTTCCTCGGCGATCGCGCGGGCGAGGTCGAGACGCTTCTGCAGGCCGAACGGCAGCTCACCGGGCCGGCGGTCCGCCACGTCGGCGAGACCGACCGCCTCAAGCAGCTCAGCCGCGGCCACCCGGTCCCGGGGCCTGATCCGGCGCCGGGTGCACAACACGTTCTCGGCTACGGTCAGTTCGGAGAACACCTCCGCGTGTTGGAACGTACGGCCCATGCCGAGCCGCCGTCGCGCGGTCGACCTGGCCTTGAACAGCTGCGTACCGGCGAAGTCGGCGGTCCCGCTGACCCGGCCGCTCCCGGTGAGCCCCGAAAGGGCGTTCAACAGGGTTGTCTTTCCAGCCCCGTTGGGACCGATGACGGCCAGGACCTCGTCCTCCCGCAGCGACAGGGAGGCGTCCTCCAGCGCCTTGAGCCCGCCGTACGCGACCGACAGATGCTCCACCCGGAGCAGGACCGGCGCGTCCGCCCGGGTGGGTCGCATCGGCTGGAGTCCGCTCACGGTCTCCGGTGCGGGTCGCGCCGACGCGGGAGGCGGAGTCGGCCGCAGCTTCCGGAGCAGGGTCCGTGCGGGCCTGGCGAGGAACGGCACCACCCCGCCGGGAAGGAAGAGGAGCACCCCGACCAGGACGATGCCCTGCACGACCGGCTGGGGCAGTCCGACGGCGGACGACAGCGAAGGGTTCCAGGTCAGATAGATCCCGCCGGCGACCGCGCCGACGATCGTCCCCACGCCGCCGAGCACACACGCCGCGATCAGCGAGATGCCGAAGTTGAGCGAGAAGGGATCCGGGCTGACGAATCCGGTGATCAGCCCGAGCAGCACACCCGCGAAGCTCGTGGCCGCGGCGCTCGCCGCGAACGCCAGCGAGGACTGGGCCTCGGGCGCGATGCCGATCGTACGGGCCGCCAGAGGATGCGACTTGGCCGCCACCAGCCGCATCCGCAGCCCCGAGGCGGCGGCCGGCACGGCGATCGCGAGCACCACGGCGGCCGCTCCCACCGCGAGGTACTGGGGCTCGACGCCGCCGCCGGCCAGGGTGCCCAACCCGAGCGCGCTGTCCAGCTGGATCACCGGTATCCCCTGGTCACCGCCGGTCACACTGCTCCAGCGGTTGATCACCTCCAGTGCCACCATGGTGAAGGCGAGGGTCAGCAGGGCGATGTAGAGCGTCGAGAACCTGGCACCCGCGAAGCCCAGGAAGGCCCCGAGGACGGCGCCGGTCGTGACCGCGCCGAGGATCACGGCCTCCAGTGACCAGCCGTGACCGCTGCCGTACGCGGCGAAGTAGGCGCCGATGGCGAAGAACGCCGGGTGACCCACCGACCAGATGCCGGACCAGCCGGCCAGCAGACCGACCGACAGCACCACGATCGTGTACACGGCGGCGAGCGCCACCGAGTACATCTGGTAGGCCGGGATCGCGCCGGACGCCATGAAGGCCATGAGCACCGCGCCGGCGGCCGGCCCGAGTGCGGCCTTCGCGAGGAGGGAACGGTTGAAGACCATGGATACGACCCCTCAGACCCGTTGGAAGGTGCGGGTGCCGAAGATGCCCTGGGGGCGGATCAGCAGCACGAGAACAGTGAACGAGAAGACGAAGGTGTCCCGGAGGCTGGCGGAGGCGTAGTTCGCCGCGAGGTTGTCCAGCACACCGACCGTGAGCCCGCCGACGACAGCGCCGTACATGCTCGTCAGGCCGCCGAGGAAGATCCCGGCGAAGGCGCGGAACAGGGGTGCGACGAGGGCGGTCGGTACCAGCCCCGACCTCGGTGCGTACAGACACGCGGCGAGTGCGGCGAGGCCGAGGCCGAGTGCCCAGGCGATCCGGGCGAGGCGCTGGGCCCCGAGCCCGACGACGCGCGCGGTTTCCGCGTTCTCGGCCACCGCGCGCATCGCGGAGCCGAGCGTGGTGCGGGCGAAGAGGTAGCCCACGACCGCCATCGCCACCGCGGCGACGGCGATCGTCACCAGGCTCTGGACCGGCAGTGCCGCGCCCGACCAACTCACCGTGCCGTTGACCAGGTTGGGGAACGACTTCGGCTCGTCGCCCCAGACCGAGCTCGCGATGTTCTCGACCACCAGGGACACGCCCATCGTGACGACCAGCGCGGAGAACAACTGCCCCTGGCCCAGGGGCCTGATCACGGTCTCGCGCACCAACAGGCCCGCCACGACGGTGATGGTGACGGCCGCGACGATGCCGAGCACCGTCGCCACCCCCTGGTCCCGGAGCGAGATCGCGACGTACAGGCCCAGGGTCGCCAGGGACGCCATCGCGAAGTTCACGACGTCCGTGGCCCGATAGATGATGACGAGGCCGAGTCCCATGAGGCCGTACACGGCTCCGCTGGCCACGCCGCTGACCAGGACCAGCAGAAACTGACTCACGGTCCCTCCTTCTTCGAAGAGCTTCGAGAAGCGCGGGCGGCGTGTTCGCGCCACGTGCTCGAAAGCCGTGTTCGCGCCACTCGCCGCTTTAGTAAAGTGAACTCAATTCAGTAAGCTAGGCACTCCGGTGCCGGGCGGGCAAGACTCGTGCACGGGATTTGTCGGAGTGCGGGTGGTCTGGTGCCTGTCCGGCAAGATCCGCCGGACAGGCAGACAGGGCAGGACAGGCAGGCAAGCCCTAGCCCTGGCGCAGCGCGGTCCGTGCCGCCGCCAGGCCGAACACGAGCGCGGGGGCGAGGCCGCCCGCGTAGGCACGCCGGTAGAGCCCGCCCGCGTCCGCACCGGCCACGAGCAGGCCGGGCACGGGGTGCCGGCCGTCCGCCGACAGGGCGCGGGCCTCGGCGTCGATCAGCAGACCGCCGAAGGTGAACGTGATCGCGGGCGCGGCCTCGATCACGTAGAAGGGCGGCTCGTCGAGCGGTTGCCGGTCGAGCAGTCGCCCGGGGGCCGGCTCGCCGCCCCCGCCGACGGTGGCGTTGTACTCCTCGACCCGGTCACGGATCCTGGCGCCCGGGTAGCCCCACTCCTCGGGCATCCAGGCGAACTCCTCCAGGCTGTCGGCGACCGCGCTGCGGGCGCCCGCCCGATGGCAGAGCTGGAACTTGTCCACGCCGGGGATGCCCTCCACGTACGAGGCGGAGATCCATTCGCGGTGCACGCGCGCGTCGGCCACCAGCAGTCCACGGGCCTGCGGTCTTTCCAGCAGCGCCATGGTGGTCAGATGGTCCCCTACGGTCTCGTCGACGAACCGTTCGCCCGTGATGTCGAAGAGCAGGGCGTGCTCGCTGTAGTAGAGGGCGAGGTCCACGAATCGGGCGGGGTCGTCGAGGGAGACGCCCGCGGGCATCAGATGCCCGTAGAAACCGGCGTCCTTCTTGCCGAAGGCGGCGCCCGCCGCGAGACCGAGCGACAGCCCGTCGCCCCGGCTGTGCGGGTTGGCCCGCAGCTCGATGTCCGCGGCCTGGGGGTGTACGTGTTCCGTGCGCAGGCCCGGATCTCCCTGGAATCCGCCGGTCGCGAGCAGGGTCCAGGCGGCCTCGATCCTGCGGAGCGACCCGTCCGGCAGCACGCACTCCGCGCCCGTGACCGCGCCGTTCTCCGTCAGCAGGGTGCGTGTCGAGGTGGCGGTCAGTACCTCGCCGCCCCGGTCGCGGATCAACCGCTCGCACGTGTCGAGGTAGTGGTTCGTGTCGAGTTGATGCCCCCGGCCGAAGCCGAGGACGGGCACCGGCGGCCGGCAGTCCACGCCGAGCGACCGGATCCAGGCCACCGCGTCGGCGAACCCGTCCACCAGGGCCGCGGCGAGTTCCGCGTCGCCGTCCGGGTTGACGCGACGCAATTCGTCGAAGGTGGGGGTCGTCCATACGAAGCCGGCGAAGCGCGCGGAGCCGCCGGGGCGCTCCGCCTTCTCCACGAGAACCACGGAGCCGCCTTCCGCGGCCACCCGGGCGGCGGCCGAGAGCCCGGCCATTCCGCCGCCCACCACCAGCAGATCCACTGTTCCAACACCCATAGCGGGTCCCACCGCCTTGTCGTGTCATTGAGTGACCTGAACCCTAATTGAACTCACTTCTGTAGTCGAGAGGTGTGTCGGTACCAGCTTCGGCAGGACTGCTTTCGGCCGGGCGAGGCGGTCCGGATCAGTCGGGGACGAGTACCGTACGCCCCCGCGTGCGGCCGGAGCGCAGTCTGTCGATCGCCTCCGGCGCGCTCGACAGGGCGAACTCCTCCGTCTCCACCCTCACCGCGCCCTTGCGTGCCAGGGCGACGATCTCTTCGAGCTCCGGCCGCGTCCCCCAGAAGGGCAGCGAGATCCGTACCCCGGGAGGCAGTGCGCCGGGCTTGCGCACGGCGAGTTCCCCGCCGCCACTCCCGACGACGGCCAGCTCGCCGCCCGCCCGCAGGGCGCCGACCCCGAGCTCCAGGCTGGAGTGGCTGCCGACGAAGTCGAGCACGGCGTCCACGCCGACCCCGCCGACCCCGCCGGCCCGACGCCGGAGCACCGCCGCGGTGTCGGGCCTCAGCAGCGTGCCGAAGTGCGCGCCGCAGGCGTCGGCCAGCGACAGCGCTTCCTCGCGTACGTCCACGGCGAGGACCTGCGCCGACGTCGTGGCCCGCAGGATCTGGACCGCCAGATGCCCGAGCCCGCCGACTCCGATGACAGCCACGCTCGCACCGCCACCGCCACCGCCACCGCCACCGCCACCGCCACCGCCGTCGCCGTCGCCGTCGAGCGACAGCGTCGGCCGGATCCCGGCCACGGCGTGGTACGCGGTGAGCCCGGCGTCCGACAGAGGCGCGGCCTGCGAGGCGGGCAGATCGCCCACCGGAACCAGCAGCCGCCCGGACGGTACGAGCAGGAGGTCGGCCATGCCGCCGTCGCGCCCGAGCCCCACTCCCGTACCGGTCCGGGCCGCGTCGAGTTCCGTACGGCGGTCGCAGTAGTTCTCAGCGCCGGCCGCGCAGCGGCTGCACCGGCCGCAGCCCCAGGGGCCGTAGACGACCACGCGCTCGCCCACCGCCGGACCGGTGGCCCCGGGGCCACGCTCGGCCACGCGCCCGGCGACCTCGTGCCCGAGAGTGAACGGAGTTCGGTACGGCAGGACGCCGGGCCGGGCGTCCAGGACGTGGAGGTCGGAGCGGCAGACTCCCGCTGCCTCGACCCGGATCAGGACCTCATCTGCCCTGGGTGTCGGCCGTGCTAAGTCGGTCAGCACCGGTGGGCCGCCCCAGTGCGTCATCCGGACTGCTCTCATCCTGCCTGTTGACATGTGCGAAACGGTAGCAAAAATGAAGTCAGTTCAATAAGTGGGCGGAGGCGAGTGGATCCCATGAACGACGAAGACATGCCACACGGACGTTTCACAGGCAGAGCCGCGCTGGTCACCGGAGCCGGCTCCGGCATCGGCGCGGCGGTCGCCCGGCGACTCGCGGCGCAGGGTGCCGCGGTCTTCGCCGCGGACGTCGACGGCTCCGCGGCCGAGGCGGTCGCCAAGGAACTGTCCGGTGCGCGTCCGGTGGAGATGGACGTCTCCGACGCCGACCAGGTCGACCGCGCGATCGAAGAGGTCGTACGGGAACGCGGGCGCCTGGATGTCGTGGTGCACGCGGCCGGAGTCGACGACCCGCAAGCGAAGGAGTGGATCGCCGAGGCGCTGCTCGAACAACGGTCGCCCGAGGTCGTCACCCGGCTCGACGGTGCCGCGTGGCGGCGTGTCATGCGGGTCAACCTGGACGGCACCTTCCATGTGCTGCGCGCCGCGCTGCGGGTCATGGCGCCCCACCGGTCCGGGGCCATCGTCACCATTGGCTCCTCCTCGGCCTTCGACGCCCCGGTCGGTTATCCGCACTACGCGGCCTCGAAGGCCGGTGCGCACGCGTTGAGCCAGGCCGTCGCCAAGGAGGCGATCGCGTTCGGCGTCCGCGTCAACACGGTGGCGCCGGGGCCCACCGATACGGGGATGGCGGCGCGGACGCCTGCCGCGTTGCGGCAGGACCTGGCCGATCCTCGGGTCCGGCCGTACGCGACTGCGGACGAGATCGCCGATGTCGCGTTGTTCCTGGCGAGCGACGAGGCGGTCAATCTCGTCGGGGCCGTGCTGCTCGCCAACGGGGGGCGGTTCACGGTGTGAGGCGCCCGTGGGGGTTGTGGATCGCGTGATCGCCGCGGGTTGGTCGTGGCTGGTCGCGCCCACGCGGCGGAGTCGCCCGATGTCACAGCCTCGCGCCCCTGACGAGGCGCCCATGGAACCGGAGTTGTTCGATCTAGGGAGGCCTGGTGTGAACCGGCTCGATGTGGATCCGGCGGTGTTGCTGGAGACCGAGGAGCGGCGTCAACTGCGGGCGGTTCTGCGGGACTTGCTCGCCGAGACCTGTGGTTCCGAGGAAGTGCGCAAGCAGGTGGAGAGCCCGCGTGGATACGACCAGGTGCTATGGGCGCGGCTCTCCGGTGAGATCGGGGTGCATGGGCTTGCTCTGCCGGAGGAGTACGGAGGTGGGGGCTACACCTTCGCCGAACTCGCCGTGGCTCTGGAGGAGGTCGGGCGCGTGCTGTGTCCGGCGCCGCTGCTGTCGACCGTCGTGCTCGCGGGGCACGCCCTGCTGGGCAGCGGTGATCGGCGGGCCTGTGAGCGCTGGCTGCCCGGGATCGCCTCCGGCGCGGTCACGGCCACGGTCGCCGGGTTCGTGCAGGCCGCCGACGTGACGGCCGAGCGCGGGCCCGACGGCTGGGTGCTGCGCGGGGAGGCCGACTTCGTGCCCGACGGCGAGGGCGCCGATCTGCTGCTGGTGGTGGCCCGGGCGCCGGACGGGGAGCGGCTGTTCGTCTGTGAACCGGCGCCGCCGCACGGGACACACGGCTCGACCTGCGATCGCACGGCCCGGCGCGTCCTCGATCCCACCCGCCGCCAGGCGCTCGTCCGCTTCCGGGGAACGCCGGCCGAACCGGTCGGCGAACCCGGACAGGCGCCCGGAATCGTGGACGCCGTCCTGGACGCCGGGCGGGTGGCGCTCGCCGCCGAGCACGTCGGCGGCAGCGCGCATGCCCTGGACGCCATCTTGGAGTACGTCTCGCAACGAACTCAATTCGGCCGTGCCATCGGCTCGTTCCAGGCGGTCAAGCACCGACTGGCCGATCTGCTGGTCGAAGTGGAAGGGGCGCGGTCGGCATCGGCGTACGCGAGCTCCTGTCTGGCGGAGTGGACCCCGGACCTGCCGGTGGCCGCGAGCGCCGCGGCGGTGGCGTGCACCGGCGCGTACCGCCTCGCCACGACCGAATACGTGCAGCTCCACGGCGGTATCGGCTTCACCTGGGAACACCCGGCCCACCTGTACGTCCGCCGCGCGCGGGCCGACGAGGCGCTGTTCGGTACGGCCGACGACCACCGCCTGCGGTTGGCGGGGCTGCTCGGCCTCACCGGCGGTTCGGGCTGAGCGACGGTTCCCGATCCATTGACAGGGGCATCTACTGCCCGCAGAATCGTACTGAATTCAGTTCAGTTTGGAGGAACTCATGGCAGTCGAAGACGAGATCCAGTTCGAGCGGGACGGTCACGTCGCGCGGGTCTGGCTGAACCGGCCGCACAAGAAGAACTGCGTGACCGTGCCGATCCTCAACCGGCTAGACGAGATCATCACCGAGGTCGACGCCGACCCCGAGCTGCGCGTGCTGGTGCTGCGCGGGCGGGGCAACACCTTCTGCTCCGGGTTCGACCTGGACAGCCTCAAGGCCGACTTCATCGGCAGCTCCACCGCCATCGACGTCGCCGTGCTGTCGGCGAAGGTCTGCGACCGGCTCTACTCGATGAAGACGCCGTCGATCGCCGTCCTCGAAGGCCATGTCACCGCCGGCGGCTTCGAGTTGATGATCTCCTGCGACTTCGCGATCGCCGCGGACGACGCCCTGATCGGCGACTTCCACATCCGCCGCGCGCTGTTCGGCGGGGCCGGACCCATCTACCGGGTGCCGCGCATGATCGGCGTCCGCAAGACCAAGGAGCTGATGCTCACCGGCAAGCTGCTCACCGGTGTCGAGGCCGCGGAGTTCGGCCTCATCAATTCCTCGGCGCCGGCGGACAAGCTGGACGCCACGGTCGAGGAGTTCTCCGACCAGCTGGCCGACAAGAGCCCGTTCACCATGTGGATCACCAAGATGACCATCGACCGCAGCCTCGACGCCGACATCCAGTCGCTGATGGTCATGGAGCACCTCGCGGTCGGCGTGATGCTCAACTCCGAGGACGCGGCGGAGGGTGTGGCGGCCTTCCTGGAGAAGCGGGAACCGCAGTGGAAGGGACGCTGAGCACCATGACGGACCCCGGGAGCCGGCTGCGCGGCTCCCGGTGCGCCGGCTGCGCGGTGGCCGTCTACCCCGCCGACCCGTCGTGTCCGCGCTGCGGGGGACCGGCCGAGCAGGTCGCTCTCTCCGGTACGGGCACGCTGTGGACGTGGACCGTCCAGCGGTACGCGCCCAAGTCGCCGCCGTACGCCCAACCCGCCGCCGGATTCCAGCCGTTCGCCGTGGGATATGTCGAACTCCCGGAGGGCGTCCGGGTGTTGGCCGTGCTGGACATCCGGCCCGAGGACGTGGAGATCGGCATGCCGCTGAGCCTTTCGGCGGGCGACGGCGTGCCGAGGGCCGTGGGAGTCACCGCATGAGCGCCGAAGAGGTGCTGGTCTGCGGCGCCGGAATCACCTCCTTCGCCCGTACGGAGGATGACGGCAGGCAGCTCGCCGTGCGGGCCGTCCGATCCGCACTGGCCGACGCCGGACTGCCCTGGTCCCGGGTGCGGGCGGCCTTCGGCGGCAGCGACGCGGCAGGCAACGCCGACACACTCGTCAGCGAACTCGGCCTGACCGGCGTGCCGTTCATCAACGTCCGCAACGGCTGCGCCACCGGCGGCAGCGCCCTGGTGTCGGCCGTGGGCGCGATCCGCTCCGGGGCGGCGGACGTCGCCCTCGCCGTCGGCTTCGACAAACACCCGCGCGGCGCCTTCGACCCGCGGCCCGCCGACTGGGGGCTCGACGAGGCCTACGGACGCGACGGACTCATGGTCACCACCCAGTTCTTCGCCATGAAGATCCAGCGGTACATGCACGACCACGGCATCAGCGCCCGCACTCTCGCACTGGTCGCCGAGAAGGCGTACGCGAACGGGGTCCTCAACCCCCACGCGTGGCGCCGCAAGCCGATCGACGCGGCCGAGATCCTCGCGTCCGGCATGGTCAACGACCCGCTGACCCGGTTCATGTTCTGCTCGCCAGGACAGGGCGCGGTCGCCCTGATCCTGTGCAGCCGCGCGGTCGCCGACGAACTGGACGGCACCCCGGTCGCACTGCGGGCGGCGGTCGTACGGACCCGGCGGTTCGGCTCCTTCGAGGTGTTCAGCCCCTGGGCGCCGCCCGGGACGCCGACCAGCGTGAGCGCGGACGCCGCCCGACTGGCCTTCGAGGAGGCCGGGCTGGGCCCGGGCGACATCGACGTGTGCCAGCTCCAGGACACCGAGAGCGGTGCCGAGGTGATGCACATGGCCGAGTGCGGGTTCTGCGAACACGGCGAGCAGGAACGGCTGATCCCCTCCGGCGCCACCGCGATCGGCGGGGCGCTGCCGGTCAACACCGACGGCGGCTGTATCGCCAACGGCGAGCCCATCGGAGCCTCGGGACTCCGCCAGGTCCACGAGATCGTCCAGCAGTTGCGCGGCAGGGCGGGCGAACGGCAGGTGCCTGGCGAGCCGTCGACCGGCTTCACACACGTCTACGGGGCGCCGGGCGTCAGCGCCTGCACCGTGCTGACCCGTTGATCCCGGCACCTGATTCGCCGAAGGGAGGACCATGAGCGAGATCCCCGAACCCGAGGAGTTCCGTGCCGAGGCCCGGCGCTGGCTGGCCGGCGCGGCGCAGGCACGCGCCGCGCGCCAGGAGTGGGGCAGCGGCGACGACTCGGTGGCCGTCTTCGAGAACTGGACCGAGACCGAGGAACGCGCCCACACCGACCGGATACGGGACTGGGAGCGCACCCGGTACGACCGGGGCTGGGGCGCGCTCGACTGGCCGCCGGAGTACGGAGGCCGCGAACTGCCCTCGTACTACGAGCAGTTGTACCGGACCGAGGAGGCCGCCTTCGACGTGCCCCGGCGCACCGAGGTGTTCCCGGTCACCCAGCAACTCGTTGCCCCCGCTATCCGCGTCTGGGGCACCGACGAGCAGAAGGCTCGCTGGCTGCGCCCCATGCTCCGCACGGACGAACTCGCCTGCCAGCTCTTCTCCGAGACCGAGGCCGGTTCCGACCTCGCCGCCGTCCGCACGCGAGCGGTACGCGAAGGGGACGGCTGGCTGCTGCGCGGCCACAAGGTCTGGACGTCCGGCGCCCGCGTGGCCACCTGGGGCGTCGCCGTCTGCCGCACCGACCCGGACGTGCCCAAGCACGCGGGCATCACGGTCTTCCTGGTCCGGATGGACGCGCCCGGTGTGACCGTGCGGCCCATCCGGCAGATGACCGGCGGCTCCAGCTTCAACGAGGTCTATCTCGACGACGTGTTCGTACCGGACGCCGACCGGCTCGGCCCGGTCGGGCAGGGCTGGCGGGTGACGCTCACCGTGCTCGCGGCCGAGCGGCTGGACTCCGGAGGCCTCGGGCTGGACAACGCCGACCGTGCCCTCCACCTCGCCCGCCGACTGCCCCGCCCGCTTACCGGCGGTGAACGGCAGCAGGCGGCGGACCTGTACGTCCGCACCCTCGTTCAGCGCCTCATCGGACTGCGCGTCACGGCAGCCGTGGCCGCCGGCCGTGAACCGGGCGCGGAGGCCTCCGTCGGCAAGCTCCACGCCACCGCGACCATGCGGGCCACCACCGACCTCGTACAGCAGTTGCTCGGACCGCGGCTGGCGGCCGACACGGGGGAGTGGGGCACGTTCGCCTGGACCGAGCATCTGCTCGGCGCACCCGGATACCGCATCGCCGGCGGCAGCGACGAGATCCAGCGCACGATCCTGGCCGAGCGGGTGCTGGGACTGCCCAAAGAGCCGAAAGGGGCGGTGAGTTGAGTACCGCGACCGACGTGACGGCACTGGCCGGACGGGTGCGCGAGCAGCTTGCCGCCCGGCATCCGGGCGTGCCCTTCGGGGAGTTGCGCACCCTGCCCGGCGGCCACTCGGGGCTCACCTACTCGATGGCGGCGGGATCGGACTCGTACGTCGTGAAGGCGGTGCCGCCTGGGCAGCAGCCCGTCGGGCGCAACGACGTGCTCCGCCAGGCCGAGGTGCTGCGTGCCCTCACCGGATCGCAGGTCCCCGTGCCCGAGGTGGTGGCCGTGGACGAGCGTGAACCGGCCTGGTTCGCCATGGATTTCGTGGACGGCGAGGCGGTCGAGCCGGTCCTGGACGAGCACCGGCTCGATCCGGGCCTGTGCCGGACACGGATGCTGGCCCTGGCCGGAGTACTGAGGGATCTGCACGGTACGAAGACCGGGGTCACCTCGGAACTCCTCGATCCGGCAGGCGAGTTGGCGCGATGGGGACGCACCATGCGGGCCGTGCCGGAGAACCTCCGGCCGGGTGCGGAGGAGTTGCTGAGCCGCCTCGCCTCGATGGTCCCGGACGGCATGCCACCCACCCTGACCCATGGCGACTTCAGGCTCGGCAACGTCCTGTGCCGCGGCGAGCGGCCCGCGGCCGTCGTCGACTGGGAGATCTGGGGCATCGGAGACCCCCGCATCGACCTCGGCTGGTTCCTCCTCTTCGCAGACCACCGGAACTTCCCTCAGCTGGGGCGCCCGGTACCAGGCCTGCCCACCGAGGAGGAGCTGCTCGCCGCCTACACGGACGGCCGCACCGAACTCCCCGACCTCGCGTGGTTCCGTGCCCTGGCCCGCACCAAGATGGCCGCGATCATGGGCCACAACCTGCGCAGACACCGCGAGGGCAAGCACCACGACCCCGACCAGGAGCGGTTGCCGCCGACCATCGCGGCGATGATCCGCAGGGCGCTCGACATCCTCGCGCAACGGTCTTGAAGGAGCACCACCATGGATTTCGGACTCTCCCCGAGGACCGACGAACTCCGCTCGCGCATGGCCGCGTTCATGGACGAGTACGTCCTTCCCGCCGAGCCCGTGTACGACCGGCAACTGGCCCAGGCGGGCAATCCGCACGAACTGCCGCCGGTCATGCGTGAGTTGAAGGAGAAGGCACGCGCCGAGGGGCTGTGGAACCTCTTCCTCGCACACGGCGACCGGGGTGCCGGCCTGACGAACCTCGAATACGCGCCGCTCGCCGAGCTGGCAGGTCGGTCGGTCATCGGCCCCGAGGTGTTCAACTGCTCGGCCCCGGACACCGGCAACATGGAACTGCTCTCCCTGTTCGGCACACCGGAGCAACAGGAGCGCTGGCTGAGGCCGTTGCTCACGGCCGAGATCCGGTCGTGCTTCGCGATGACCGAGCCGGAGGTCGCCAGCTCCGACGCACGCAACATCCGTACCCGGATCACCCGCGACGGCGACGAGTACGTCGTCAACGGCCACAAGTGGTACACCTCCGGGATCCTCGATCCGGACTGCCGGCTGATCATCCTGATGGGGGTGACCGACCCGGACGCACCCACGTACCGGCAGCAGAGCATGCTGCTCATCCCGCGAGACACCCCCGGCATCACTCTCCTGCGCGATCTGCCGATGTTCGGCTACACCGACCGCTGCGGCCACGGGGACGTCCTCTTCGAGGACGTACGGGTGCCTGTGTCCGCCCTGTTGGGCGGTGAGGGAGAGGGATTCGCCCTGGCCCAGGGGAGGTTGGGGCCGGGTCGCATGCACTACGCCATGCGCGCCGTCGGATTCGCCGAGCGGGCGCTGGAGTTGATGTGCCGCCGGACCCTGACCCGTACGGCCTTCGGCGGTGCCCTCGCCGAACAGGGGGTCGTCCGCGAGTGGATCGCCCGCAGCCGGATCGAGATCGAGCAGCTGCGGCTGCTGGTCCTCAAGTCCGCCTGGCTCATGGACACTTCCGGCAACGCGGCCGCCCGCACCGAGGTCGCCGCCATCAAGGTGGCCGCGCTGGAGGTCGCCCACCGGGTGGTCGACCGGGCGGTCCAGGCGCACGGGGCCGCCGGGGTCAGCGACGACACCGTACTGGCGCGGCTGTTCGCCATCACCCGGGCGCTGAAGATCGCCGACGGGCCCGACGAGGTGCATCTGCGGACCGTGGCACGCCGTGAACTGACCAAGTACCGCGAGGAGTCGGCATGAGCGGACACGCACTGAACGGCCGCGTCGCCGTGATCACCGGCGGTTCCCGGGGCATCGGCCTGGGCATCGCCAAGGCGTACCGGGAGGCGGGCGCCCATGTGGTGATCGCCGCCCGCAAACCGGACGGACTCGCCGTCGCACGCGAGGAGTTGCTCCGGGTCAAGGGCGACGGCGAGATCCACGAGGTGGTCGCCAACGCCGGGGAACCGGACGACGCCGAGCGCTGTGCCGAGGAGACCATGGCGCGGCTCGGCCGTCTCGACATCCTGGTCAACAACGCGGCCACCAACCCGTACATGGGAGACCTGCTCGACCTCGACCTGCCGCGCGCGGAGAAGACCGTACGGGTCAACCAGTACGGCATGATCGCCTGGACCCGGTGCGCCTGGCGGGCGTGGATGGCGGAGCACGGGGGAGCGGTCGTCAACATCGCCTCCGTCGGCGGGCTGATCGTCGATCCGCACATCGGCTGGTACAACGCCACGAAGGCGGCGATGCTGCACATGACACGGCAGCTCGCGTACGAACTCGGCCCGCGGGCGCGGGTGAACGCGATCGCGCCCGGCCTGATCAAGACCGAGCTGGCGCGGGCCGTCTGGGAGCCGAGGGAGCCGATCCTCACCGCGAAGCTGCCGCTGCGCAGGCTGGGCACGGTCGAGGACGTGGCGAACGCGGCGGTGTTCCTCGCCTCCGACGCGTCGGCGTGGATGACCGGCCAGACGCTGGTCCTGGACGGCGGAGCGACCGTGCTGCCGATCGGGGTGGACGCATGACGACGGCCTCCCCGACGAACCGCGACACGGACCTGTTCTCGCTGCACGGCCGGACGGCCGTAGTCACCGGTGCCTCCTCAGGGCTCGGGGCCCGGTTCGCGACCGTCCTGGCCGCCGCCGGCGCCACGGTGTTCGCCGCGGCCCGCAGACCCGACCGGCTGAAGGAACTGGCCGACGACGATCCGCGCATCCACCCCGTCGTCTGCGACGTCTCCCGGGAGGCGGACCGCGTGCGACTGGCCGAGACCGTGCTCGCGGCCGGCGGACGCTTCGACATCCTCGTCAACAACGCGGGGGCGCCCGGAGCGGTACGGGCCCAGGACGAGAGCCCCGACGACTTCGCGGACGTACTGGCCGTGAACCTCGTGGCCGCCTTCCACCTCGCCCGGCTGCTGGCCGAGGCGCCGACCTCCGGCCGTACGAGATCCATCGTGAACGTCTCTTCCGTCCTCGGGCTGGTCTCCGGTGCCCCGATGGGCGGTGCGGCGTACGCCGCCTCCAAGGCCGGACTCCTCGGGCTGACCCGTGAACTGGCCGGTCAGTGGGGGCAGTCGGGGATCCGCGTCAACGCCCTGGCCCCCGGCTGGTTCCGCACCGAGATGACCCATGAGCTGTTCGCGGACGAGCGGTCCCGGCGATGGGTCGAGCGCGGCACGATGCTCGGCCGGGGCGGCGAACAGGGCGAACTGGACGGGGCGTTGCTGTACCTGGCCTCGGACGCGTCCTCGTACTGCACCGGGCAGGTGCTCACCGTGGACGGCGGGTGGACGGCGCGATGAGGGTGACGGTCGAGGTCGACGGTGACGGCATGGCGCGCGTCGAGATGCGCCGCGGGGACGGCAACGCGATCGACCTGGCGATGGCCGGGGGGCTGCTGGACGCCGCGCGGGAGTGCGAGCGGGCCGGAGCGCGGGCGGTGCTGCTCACCGGGCAGGGGCGGCACTTCTGTGTCGGAGGCGACCTCAAGGAGTTCGCGGCCCTCTCCGAAGAGCGGCTGGTCGCGCATCTCACCGAGGTCACCGACGCGCTGCACGGAGCGCTGCGGATCCTCGCCGGTCTCGACGCGCCTCTCGTGACGGCCGTGCAGGGGAGTGCGGCGGGGGCCGGCCTTGGGCTCGCCGCGGCGGCCGACCTGTGCCTCGCGGCCTCGGACGCCGGCTTCACCGCCGCGTACACCGGGATCGGGTACTCGCCGGACGCCGGGGTCAGCTGGTCGCTGCCCCGGCTCGTCGGACCGAGACGGGCGATGGACCTGCTGCTGACCAACCGCAGGATCCCGGCCGCCGAGGCCCTGGAGATGGGACTGGTGAGCAGAATCGTCGAGCCGGAGCGGCTGTACGAGGAGGCCGCCGAGGCCGCGAGCGCGCTGGCGCGCGGGGCCACGGGGGCGTACGGGGCGACCCGGCGGCTGGTCGCCGGGTCGTTGTCGACGGGGCTCGGCGAACACCTCGACGCGGAGGCCCGGCAACTGGCCGCCGCCGCGGTCTCCGCCGAGGGACGGGAAGGCGTGGCCGCGTTCCTCGCCAAGCGCCGGCCCGACTTCACGCACGCCCCGGTCCCGTGAACACCGGGGTCGGGCCGGGAGCCGCTCTTCCCTTCGTCACCGTCCTTCCATTCGTAACCGACTTGAACTTGGGTCTACTCTCGGACACCCGAGCGGTGATCGGAGCCGGTCGTGGAGAGAAGAGGGAGAGACGATGGTGAGCGCGCGGATCGTGGATCCGGACGAGGGGCCCAGGTCCAAGCGGACGGCGATCCTCGTGGCGGCCGTGGAACGGTTCGGGGAGGACGGCTACGAGAACACGAAGTGGTCCGAGGTCGCCGACCGGGTGGGTATCGGGCAGACCGCCCTGTACCACTACTTCGAGTCCAAGGCGCACTGCCTGCTGACCATCATGCGCTTGGAGCTGCAGCGCTCCCACGACATGTTCGTCGAGGCCACGGCCGGGAAGTCGGAGCCGGTCGAGGAGCTGCGCGCCGGGGTCCGTACCGCCTTCGCGGTCACTGAGCAGGAGATCCGCCAGATGCGCATCCTCCAGGCCAACATGTCCCTGCTCGCGACCCCGCGGAAGTCCAAGCGCGAGGAGACCGAGCGCGTAGCGGCCCGCCAGCTGGTGCAGATGGTCGAGCGGGACTGGACGAGCCTGCTGATGCGCGGCATGTCCAAGGGAGCCTTCCCGGTCCGGGACGCGCACACTCTCGGGCTCGCCGTTCTCGGAATGATCGTGAGCGTCTGGCGCTGGTACCGCCCGAGCGGAGCCATCCCGCTCCCGGAGATCAGCGACATGATCGAAGGATGCGTGGTGCGCATGGTCGCCGAATAGCGGTCCGGGCCCCCCGGCCACGTCCCGCCTCTTGCCGGGGGCGGGACACCCGCCTTACATTCAAACTGAAGTGAACTCAGGTTGTTTTAGGACGCAGGAACGCTGACAGGAAACGCTGAGGAGAACGATCAGCATGGTGCTTCGCGCATACATGGCCGCCATGGACGGCCAGGATCCCGACAAGGCCCTGGAACTCCTGGAGCCCGACTTCCGCTTTCTCATCGCGCTTCCCGGCGGGCAGCGGACCGGGGAGTCCCGCGAGGACTTCGCCGGCTACATCGCCGGGCGTGCCGCGGTGGACCGTACCCACGAGATCGTGCGGAGCTCGGTCGACGGCGACGTCGAGACGGTGTACGGCTTCGTGGTCGAGAAGGGCGTGGCCACCGGCGCCTTCCTCTCCGCCGCGCAGATCTCGCCCGCCGGGCTGATGGCGCGCTACCAGTCCTTCTTCACCACCGACTTCGACCTGGTGGACCGGCCATGACGACTCAGTCCCGCGATTCCCGGCCCGCCGCCTCGCAGCTCGGCGCCTCGTTCCTGACCACCTGGTTCGCGATCCTGGACGGCGAGGACGCCGACCGGATCCTCGACCTGATCAGCGACGACTTCTCGTTCGCCATCCTCTTCTCCACCGGCGGCGACGGTGCGACCGACTTTCACGGCGGCCGGGCCGAGATGGAGGGCTACCTCGCCCAGCGCGAGGTGGGCGTCCGCACCCACCACCTGCTCTCCGCGAGCACCGTCGGCCAGGACGAGCTGTTCCTGGGCGAGGTGCGGCGCCACGGCGAGCTGGAGGCGACCTTCGTGGCCTCCGCGCGCCTGACCGACACGGGCCGGGTACGGCGGCTGATCATCGGGCGCTCGCCCTCCGTGCTGTTCACCTGACGAGCCCCCGGAAGCCCGAGAAGTCCGAGAGGTGTGAGGAGAGACGATGTACAACCTCGTGCTGCTGGCCGCCCGGCCGTCCGACTGGACCCATGAGCGGTTCATCGACTGGTGGCGCGGCGACCACGCCGAACTGACCCGCACCCTGCCCGGACTCAGGTCCTGGCGGCACACCGAGATCGACACGGCCCTCGAACCGCGCTCCGAGGGCTGGGACGGCGTCTCCATCCTGGGCTTCGACACCGCGGAGGACCTGCGGAAGGCCCTCGACAGCCCCGAATGGGCGGCGGCCGTGGCCCAGGTCGGCGACATGAAGGGCCGCCGGATCGCGGTCATGGGCGGCGAGAAGGACATGCTCGCGGGCTGAGCGGGCTGAGCGGATCTTGTGGGCCGAGCGGGCTCAGCGGGTCCGGCGGGCCGAGCGCGTCGGTGGGCGGGCCGGCCGGCGGGGACGAACATCATCACCCTTCGCGCGACGAGGCGAGGAAGCGGATGCGACAGACAGTACGAGCTTTCCAGGAGCGGGCCGAGGAGGCCGACTTCACGGCCGTCGTCGACGACGTCGGGCCGCACACCGCACGCGAACTCCTGGCGCGCGCGGCCGACCTGGCCGACACCATGACACCTGACGGAACACCCGGCGGCACGGTCCTCCTCCAGGCCGACAACACCTGGCGCACGGTCACGGCGACCCTCGCCGTGGGGATGACCGGCGGTGTACTGGCCCTGGTCAACCGGCATACGACCCGGGCCGAGTTCGCCGCCGCGCTGGAGGACATCCGCCCCGACGTCGTGATCGCCGAGCCGGCCGCGCTCCAGGAGTGGCACGGCCGGGAAGGCATGCCGGGCGCGCGGCATGCCGAGGCCCTGGACGGCTGGACGGTCCTCGCCGGCCGCGGCCCGCGCGATGTCTCCCGCTGGTCCGGCGGCACCCTCATCGGCCTCACGTCCGGCTCCACCGGACGGCCCAAGGGCGTCGTCCAGTCCGAGAGCGCACTGCGGTACGCCTGCTCCAGCACCGCCGACATCAACGGGCTGCGCGACGGTGACGCCGTGGCCGCCGTCGTCCCCCTCTCCTCCACCGCCGCGTACTGCTTCGGCGTCTGTATGGCGCTCATGCTCGGCGGACCGCTCGTCCTGAGCGGACGATGGGACCGCGAGGAGGCGCTAGCGCGGATGGCGGCCCACGACGTCCGGTGGACCATGTGCGTGCCGACCATGGCCCTCCAGATGGGCTCGGCGGCGGCCGGATCGCGCGTCCTCGAAGGGGTCCGCTCGATCACCGTCGGCGGCGGCCCCATGGACCGCGGCGCGCTCGCCCGCGCCGAACGCTCCCTCGGCACGAGGATCCTCAGGGTCTTCGGCATGTCCGAGTGCCTCGGGCACACCTCGCCGCGACCCGAGGATCCCGAGGAGCTCCGCCTGGACCGCGACGGCCGCCCCTTCCTCGGCACCCAGCTGCGTGCGGTCGCCCCGGACGGAACGGTCCTGGGACCCGGCCGGACGGGCCGGGCCGAGGTCCGCGGCCCCTCCCTCTTCCTCGGCTACGCCCGCGACGGCAAGGTCGAGCCGCCCACCCTCACCCCGGACGGCTTCTTCCCCACCGGCGACCTGCTCATGACCGGCGACGACGGAACGGTCACCATCATGGGCCGCGAGAAGGACGTCATCATCCGCGGCGGCCGCAACCTGGACATCACCGAGATCGAGCGCGCCGTCGCCGGGCACCCCTCGGTGGCCCGCGTCTGCGTGACACCCGTACCGGACCCGCTGCTCGGCGAGCGCGCCGCTGTCCTCGTCGTGCCCGAGGACAGCGGCGACGCCCTCGGCCTCGACGAGATCACCGCACACCTCGCCCGCACCGGCCTGTCCAAGGCCAAGTGGCCCGAATTTGCCTTCACCGTGGGCGAGTTGCCGCAGACGACCGTCGGCAAGCTGGACCGGTCGGGAGCCCGCGAACTCGCACGCGAACTGCACGCACGGCTCTCCGCCGAACCGGCCCCGGAACAGGAACGACAACTCCCTCCTCAAGGAGACGCATGACCTCCCCCACGACCCGCGTCACCCGCTTCGACCGCGGCAGGTGGGCGGAAGCGGGAGCCGAGACCGTACGCCCCGGCGTCCACCGCATCCCGCTGCCGCTGCCGGACGACGGACTGCGGGCCGTCAACGTCTACGCCCTCGAAGGGCTGACGGAAGGGGTGGTCCTGATCGACGGGGGCTGGTCGATCCCCGAGTCCCGCAAGGCACTTGAGGACGCGCTGGGCGGGCTCGGCCACGACCTCGGCGCGATCAGTCACGTCCTGGTCACCCACATCCACCGCGACCACTACACCCAGGCCGTCGAACTGCGCAGACTGCTCGGCTCCCGGGTCTACCTGGGCTCCGGTGAGCGTCGCGGCCTGGAACTGCTCGGCGAACTGCGTACGGACCAGCCGGTCGGCTCACTCGGGACGCTGCGCCGGGCCGGCGCCCACGAACTCGCCGAGCGCATCGCCGCGATGGACCACGGCGGTTTCGACCCGAGCGTGTGGGAGGCGCCGGACCGCTGGCTGGAGAGCGAGGAACTCCGGTTCGGGGACGTCAGGTTGACCGTCGTACCCACGCCCGGCCACACCCGCGGCCACGTCGTCTACCTCGACCGGGCCCGGGGCCTGCTGTTCTCCGGGGACCATGTGCTGCCGCACATCACCCCCTCCATCGGCTTCGAACTCGGCGGCGGCACACTGCCGTTGGGCGACTACCTCGACTCGCTGCGGCTGATGACCACGCTCGCCGACACTCAACTGCTGCCCGCACACGGCCCGGTCGGCGACAGCGTCCACGCACGCGTCGGCGAGCTGCTGGCCCACCACGAAGACCGGCTCGCCGAGACACTCACGGTCCTCGGCGACCGTACGCTCAACGCCCATGCCGTGGCTGGGGAGTTGGGCTGGACCCGACGCAAGGTGGCCTTCGCCGACCTCAGCCCGTTCAACCAGATGCTCGCCGTCAGCGAGACCGCGGCACATCTGGACGTCCTGGTGGCCGACGGCCGCGCGCACCGCACACAGGAGGACGGCGTCGACCTGTACGCCGCCGCTCCCGCCACTGCCTAGCGGGCCCCTCCTCGAACAGGCCGCACCAGCACCCTGAGACATCACAGGATGTGCCCGTCCCCGTTGGATGCCAAGGTCGGTGACCGTGACCATCGAACGGAGGAACCGATGCTGACGTCACGGCTGTTGAGGTCCCGAACAGGCTCGGCGGCCGTCGCGGGGTCGGCCACCGTCCTGCTCGCCGGGGCCGGGCCGCTCGCGGCCACGCCCGCCCAGGCGGCGCCGCGTCCGTGCCCCGGCGCAGGCGCCGGTGACCCGGCCCGCTGCGCCCAGGTGACCGGCATCGACCCGGGCTCGGCCCTGGTGATGCGCACCGCACCCGACTACGGCTCGACGCCGGTGGCCCGCTGGGGCAACGGGCAGTGGCTGGAGGCCAACTGCTGGACCACCGGCGACCCGGACGCGGACGGCCACGGCTACCGCTACTGGATGAAGGTCTCCACAGGAAGCTCCAGCGGCTACGTCAACGACTGGTACCTGGACGCGGGTGGCCCGGGCATCTGGAAGTCCCAGATCCCGCAGTGCTGAGCCGGGCCGTGCGACCGACTCACCGCGTCTACTGCGGCGGGGCGGGGCGCACGGCCGGTACTCCGTATGGCGGGGCCGCCGGTCAGGTCCCCGTCCCACTCATCTCGCCGTCCAGCCCCCGTCGACGTACAACTCCGAGCCGGTCATGAAGCTCGCGTCGTCGGAGGCGAGGAAAGCGACCGTCGCCGCGACCTCCTCGGGTGTGCCGAGGCGGCCGAGCGGGGTGCCTTCGAGCATGGCGGTCAACCGGGGGGTGTCGCGCCACAGTTCGCGGGAGCGGGGTGTCTCGATGAAGCCGGGATGCAGGGAGTTGACCCGTACGCCGCGCTTCGCCCAGTGCAGCGCGGCGTTCTTCGTCATGAGGCGTACGGCCCCTTTGGCCGCGTGATACGAGAACTGGGCGCCGAAGCCGCCGACCGTGCCGAAGATCGACGCGACGTTGACGATCGAGCCGCCGCCCGAGCGCTCGATGGCCGGGCCGCCGTGCTTCATGCCGAGCCAGACACCGGTCTGCGTCACGCCGATGACCCGGTCCCAGGTCTCCTGGGTCTCCGTCTCGACGGTGGCCATCGCGGCGATGCCGGCGTTGTTGACGAGCACGGACAGACTGCCCAGCTCGGCGGTCGCGCGGGTGACGGCCGCCTCCCAGGCCGACTCGTCGGTGACGTCCAGGGCCAGGCCCACGGCACCGCCCCCGACCTCCTCGGCGAGTTTCGCGCAGAGGTCCGCGTCGACATCGGTCACCACCACCGCCGCGCCCTCGGTCGCCAGTCGACGTACGACCGCGTCGCCGATTCCTCCGGTCGCGCCGGTCACCAGCGCCACCTTCCCGGCCAGTCTCGGTTCCATCGTGTCTCCCACGTGCTCAGTCCTTGACGCCGCGCCAGGCCAGCGCGCCGCCGTCGATCACATACGAGGAGCCCGTGATGAACGCCGCGTCGTCGGACGCGAGGAAGCAGGCGAGGCGGGCCACCTCCTCCGGCCGTCCGAGCCGGTCCACCAACTGCGGTGCGGTCAGCTCCCGTTCCATCGCGTCACGGTCCTCGGCCGCCGCGAAGAAGTCCTGCGCGAGCGGTGTGTCGATGACCCCGGGGCAGAAGCAGTTGCAGCGCACGGGGGCGAGATCGACGGCGGTGACCTTGGTCAGATGGATGACCCCCGCTTTCGTGACGCCGTAGGCGGGGGCGTTCGGGAAGCCGACCAGACCGGAGACGGAGGCGGTGTTCACGATGGCCGGGCCGCGCCGGGAGGCGCGCAGGAAGGGCGCCGCGTACTTGGTGGTGAGCCACACGGCCTTGAGGTTGACCTCGTAGACCGCGTCCCACACCTCCTCGGCGAGTGTGTCGACGCTCCGGCCGGGGGCGGCCGTGAACGTGGTCTCGATCACCCCGGCGTTGTTCACCAGCACGTCGAGCCCGTCGAACCGCTCCGCCGCACGCGTCACCATGGCCTCGATGTCGTCGCGCACCCGCAGATCGCAGACGATCGACTCGGCCTTCGCGCCCGCGGCGCGCACCAGCTCGGCCGTCTCGGCGGCGGTTTCGGCGTTCCGGTCGGCGACGACGACCGCCGACGCCCCTTGGCGGGCGAACTCCACGGCGATCGCCCGTCCGATGCCCTGGCCCGCCCCGGTGACGAGGGCGGTCCTGCCGTCGAGAGAACCCATCATTCCGTTCGCTCCCGTCCGTGAGCCGTCGGGTCCAGGAAACTGAACCAACTTCAGTTCGATGTCGAGTCTAGGTCCAGGACGCGAGGGCGACAAGGCTCGGAACAGCTCGGAACACGCCTTCGGCCGGGGGCCCGGCGCCGCCCGGTGGCAGGGCGGGCCCAGGGAGGCGTACGTATGGCCGCTGAGGTCCCCTCCGTGGCCGCGCGGACCAGTTCGCGCCGAGCGCCCCGTGCATAGGTTTCCGGCAACACCGGCGAAGTGCTGCGCCAGGAGGCCGTGGACGGCGGAAACTCCATGCCGCACTCCGGGCGGCGGGACCTCAGCGGCAGGAGGTCAGGCCGGTGAAGTCCCGTGCCAGGCACCTGGCACCGCGTGCGCTCGGCTCAGCCCGGTTGCCTGATGCTCTCGATGATGCGGGCGAAGCTCTCCTCTCCGTGGCCTGCGTCGATCTGGCGTCGGATGAGCCGCTGGACCATGCCGACGACCTCGGTGCTGATGCCCTGGTCGGAACTGGCGGCCAGGAGATGGTCGAGGCTGGAGAACTCAAGGCTCTGCTGTCCGGCGACGGTGTAGTCCCCGCCGTCGACGACAGCGGCGAACCCTTCGAAGGCACCGGTCATGGCGGCCAGCCACGGCGTGGCCAGGGCGGCGAACTCGCGCGCTGTCACACCGGCCGGCGCGACCATGGCGGCGCCGTGCGCGAATCCGGCGAACATGACGTACATGCCCGCGAGCAGGGCGAGGTCGTACAGGGACGCCAGCCCGGCGTCCTCACCGAAGTAGGTACTGGTACCCCACAGTTCGAGCAACGGCTTGTACTCGTCGAAGACCTCGGTCGATCCGCTGTAGAGGATCGATGACCCGGGCCGGCCGATCATGCCCGGCACGGCCATGATTCCGCCGTCCAGATACGCGACCCCTGCCTGGGCGGCCCACTCCGCCAACTCCCGTGCCTGCGCCGGAGATGTCGTGGTCACGTTGACCAGGGTTCGTCCGGCCAGTTCGTCGGAGAGCGGATCGAGCACCTCATGGACCGAGGCGTGGTCCAGCAGACACACGACCACCAGTCGGCCCGCCAGGACCGCGTCCCGGGCCGTGGCGGCCACCTCCGCACCCTGCGCGGCGAGTTCGTCCGCCTTCCCCGGCGAGCGGTTCCAGCAGGTGGTCGCGTGTCCGGCCTTCACCAGGGCGCCCGCGAGAGCGGTCCCCATCGCACCCAGCCCGAGAACACTCACCTGGACACTGCCTGCGGTCGTGGTTTCCGGGTTGTCTGTCGTCATTTCCGGCGTTTCCCCTCGTGTTTGCGGTTCGGTTCGATCCTCTCCGCGGCCGGTAGGGTTGACCAGTACTGACTAATTAGTCGGGTACTCACCTGGTGGTAAGTACCTCTTGGGGTCTTGGTCTTGGTTCTTGGGCATTGGGGGACGGATGGCGACTACGGCACGACGTGGTCCCTATTTCTGCGGCATCGACGCGGCCATGGACGTGGTCGCCGGAAAGTGGAAGTCGCTGATCCTCTGGGAGTTGAACCACTACGGGGTCCGCCGGTTCGCCGAGCTGCGCCGCGGACTGCCGGGCGTCAGCGAGAAGATGCTGATTCAGCATCTGCGGGAGATGGAGGAGGACGGGCTCGTCCATCGTGAGGTGTACCGAGAGGTGCCGCCGAAGGTCGAGTACTCCCTGACGGAGCACGGCGTCTCGCTCAACGCCGCCCTAGCCTCCCTCGGAGCGTGGGGCACCGAACGCATCCGGCGGATCGGCGCCGAGAAGGTCCCCGTCGACGTCACGGGGACCCCTCGGAGCTAGGTACCTGTACTGCCGGGTACAAGCCGCACTACGCGTGCCTGTCCTGCCGTGTCGGCTTCAAGCAGTATGCGGATTTCGGACGCGCGCACCCGTGCCCGAACCGCGCCCGCCCTCTGATGTGCGCCGGTCCGGGGTTCCCGCCCCGCCTTTGTCCTCGTCCTTGTCCGCGTCCTCGGGGTGGTCGGGGGCGGTGTAGCCGACGTCGGTCGTGTCGGTGAGCGGGGGAGTGGTGAGTTCGGCGACCGCTGCTGCCAGTTGTTGTCGCAGTGGTTCGGGGAGGGGCTCGCCCTGGACGGCGCCCACCATGTCCTGGGCCAGGTGGTGCAGCTTGGTGTTGGTGTTCTGGGAGACCGTCACCAGGACGTTCCAGGCGTTCTCCGGGCTCAGGCCGAAGGAGGCCATCAGGACTCCGCGGGCCAGGTCGATGACCGGCCGGGTCCGCATGGCGCGCTTGAGCTGGACGACTTCCGCGCGCAGGTCCCGCTCGGCATCGTCGGGCAACGCGTCCTCCTCCGTGGGGCGTTGTTTCGTGTCGGGGCGCGCGTCCATGCCAGGAGGGGCCACGGCCCTGGCGACCTCACCCGCGGGCGTGTACGGAGGTGCGAAGGCGGGCTCGAACAGCGGCGACGTCTCGGTGACGGCGAGCAGTCGCTCGACCACCGGGCCGGCGGCCTGGACGACGACGGTCTTGGCGTCCTTCAGCGCACGCCGACGCAGGCGCAGCAGGACGTTGAGGCCGGAACAGTCGCAGAACTCGACTCCGCTCAGATCGAGATCCACGCCCGTGACCGACTGGGCGAGGGCTCGACGCAGCTCCTGTTTCAGCAGCTGCTCACCGTCGAGGTCGATCTCCCCGGCGATCACGACGGCTGTACGCGCGCCGACTTGGTGTGCCTCGATCTTCAGGGACGCCGACGGGGGCCCCTCCGCCGCGATGACTGATGCCGCGCGGACGGGCTCGTACCCACTCTCGAACTGCGAGGAAAGTGCGGTGTCTCGCATGGCAGCCGCTCCTGAGGCATCCGGCCGTCTCTAACGCCACCAGGCTCAGCTTCCGAGGCTCACACGTCAAGCGATACATGAAAATTCTTTCGCCCTTTTGAATGCGTGAATGACAGGTCCTATGCTGTGGCGCATGGGTGGAGTACCTGAGACACATTCCGGCTGGACGTTCCTCACCAACCACGCCCGCGTACTGGCTGCCATCGCGGATGACCAGAACACCCGTATCCGGGACATCGCCGCGCGCTGCCGACTCACGGAACGCGCCGTGCAGAAGATCATCGCCGATCTGGAGCAGGGTGGATACCTCACCCACACCCGGCAGGGGCGTACGAACGAGTACCACATCGAGCCGGGGACCGGCCTGCGCCACCCGGCCGACGCCGGGCTGTCGGTCGCGGGTCTGCTGTCCGTGCTGGCGCTGCACGACGCCGAGCGCGACACCAGAGCCCAGCGACTGCAGACGGCGTCCGTCGCCGAACAGGGTTCCACCGCCGACGAGTGACGAGTGGCGCCAGGGCCACTCCGACCGCGGCAAGATCGACTGGTGAGGCCCGGCACTCAGGACTACCGTCGGTACAGCGAACGTGGGCCTTCACGACGTCGTACGGCGTACCCGCAGGACAATCCCATGACGGACGGTCACGCGACACCCTCGGAAACTGCCAAGTCCCCGGAGCGGGGCCGAGGCAGGGGGATCGCACTTCTCGTCATCGCCTCCTGCCAGTTGATGGTGGTCCTCGACATCACCATCGTGAACATCGCCCTTCCGCACATCCAGAGCTCGCTCGGCTTCTCGACCGAGAACCTGTCCTGGGTGATCAACGCCTACACGCTGACCTTCGGCGGTCTGCTCCTGCTCGGCGGGCGGTTGGGCGACATCCTCGGCCGTCGCCGGGTCTTCATGTTCGGCGTCCTGCTCTTCGTGCTCGCCTCGCTGCTCGGCGGACTCTCGCAGGAATCCTGGCAGTTGCTCGCGGCGCGCTCGCTGCAGGGTGTCGGCGGTGCCATCGCGTCCCCGACGGCTCTCTCGCTGATCACCACGACGTTCGAGGAAGGGCCCGAGCGGAACAGGGCGTTCGGCGTGTTCGCCGCGGTCTCGGCCGGCGGCAGCGCGATCGGCCTGCTGGCCGGCGGACTGCTCGTGGAGTGGCTCGACTGGCGCTGGGTCCTCTTCGTCAACGTGCCCATCGGCCTGCTGATCGTGCTGGCGACACCCCGCTACATCCGGGAGTCCGAGCGCCATCCGGGCCACTTCGACATCCTCGGCGCGCTCACCTCCACCGTCGGCATGGTGATGCTCGTCTACGGATTCATCCGCGCCTCGGAGGACGGCTGGAGCGACAGCCTCACCCTCGCGGCCTTCGCGGCGGCCGTCGTGCTCCTCGCCGCGTTCATCGCCATCGAGCGCCGGTCGAAACAGCCCATCACACCGCTGTGGATGTTCCGCGACCGCAACCGGGCGGGCGTCTACGCGATCATGCTGAGCCTGGCCGCGGCGATGTTCGGGATGTTCTTCTTCCTGACGCTCTTCGTGCAGAACATCCTGGGCTTCAGCCCGCTCGAAGCCGGTCTCGCCTTCCTGCCGGTGAGCGCGATCATCGCCATCGGCGCGGGATTCGCCTCACAACTGCTGCCCAAGTGGGGGCCCAAGCCCTTTATGACGGTGGGCGCGGTCCTGTCCGCGATCGGACTGGGCTGGCTGACCCTGACCGGGGTCGACAGCACGTACGCGGGCAGCATTCTCGGCCCCATGCTGGTCTTCGGCTTCGGTATGGGTCTCAACTTCGTGTCGCTGACGCTGATGGCGGTCTCGGGAGTGGAGTCGAAGGACGCGGGAGCGGCCTCCGGGATCCTCAACGCCACCCAGCAGGTGGGTGGTTCGCTCGGTCTGTCGGTCTTGGTGACCGTCTTCGGTACGGCCAGCCGCAACGAGGCCACCGATCAGGTCAGCGACTTCATGGCGGAGGCGACCCCGGCCCAGCGCCTCGAGTTCCGCAGAACCGGGGAACTGCCGTCGCCCTGGAGCGACCAGGTGCTGACCTCGGGCATTTCGGCCGCGTTCGTCGTCGCGGCGATCATCGCCGTCGTGGGCGCTCTGGTCGCACTGATCGTCATTCAGGTACGCCCCGACGACCTGGAGCGCCTCCAGGGAAACGGTGCCATGGCGCCCGTGGCGGCCGGCGATGTTCCGGAGGCGGAGGCCAAGGACGTACCGGAGAGCCCGGCCGACGCGAGCCGGCCGGCTTCGGACCCGCCAGGGTCTCGCCAGGGACCCCACGAGGACCCTCCCTCGCACGGCTGAGCCTCAAGGCAGCGGCTGTTCCGTCCAGATGACCTTCCCGGCGGGGGTGTAGCGCGTGCCCCAGCGTTCGGCGAGCTGGGCCACGAGGAACAGGCCACGTCCGCCCTCGTCCGTGCTGGCCGCGTACCTCAGGTGCGGTGAGGTGTTGCTGCCGTCGAAGACCTCGCAGATCAGGCTGCGGTCGCGCAGCATACGGACCCGGATGGGGCCGGTGCCGTACCGGATCGCGTTGGTGACCAGCTCGCTGAGCATCAGCTCGGTGGCGAACGACAGGTCGTCCAGCCCCCACTCCGTCAGCTGCCGGGTGACCGACGCGCGAACCTCGCCGACGGCGGCCGGGTCGGACGGCACCCGCCACTCGGCGATGCGGTCGGCTCCGAGGGCACGGGTACCGGCGACGATCAGGGCGATGTCGTCACCGGGTCGGTCGGGGAGGAGGGCGTTGAGGACGCCCTGGCAGGTGTCCTCGGGCGACCGGCCGGCGCCGGCCAGCGCGGTACGCAGCAGTTCGAGGCCCACGTCGATGTCCCGCTCCCGGTCCTCGACGAGCCCGTCCGTGTAGAGAACAAGGCGGCTGCCCTCCTCCAGCGTGAGTTCGGCCGTCTCGAACGGGAGGCCTCCCAGACCGAGCGGCGGACCCGCGGGCACGTCGGGGAACTCCACGCTGCCGTCGGGGCTGACGACGGCCGGCGGCGGGTGACCCGCCCGGGCGACGGTGCACTTCCGGGAGGTCGGGTCGTAGACGGCGTACAGGCAGGTGGCGCCGGTGATCGCGGCGCCGCTGTCCTCCGCGGCCTCGTCCTGGTCGATGCGGCCGACCAGCTCGTCGAGGAGCCCGAGCAGCTCGTCGGGCGGCAGGTCGAGCGCGGAGAAGTTGTGTACGGCGGTCCGCAGCCGCCCCATCGTCGCCGCGGCGTGCAGGCCGTGGCCGACGACATCGCCCACCACGAGCGCGACCCGGGCGCCGGACAGCGGCAGTACGTCGAACCAGTCGCCACCCACCCCCGCCTGCGCGGGCAGATAGCGGTAGGCGATGTCCAGGGCGCTCTGTTCGGGCAGATTGCGGGGCAGCAGACTGCGCTGCAGCGTCACGGCCATCGTGTGCTCGCGCGTGTAGCGGCGCGCGTTGTCGATGGAGACCGCGGCACGGGCGACCAGCTCCTCGGCGAGGGCCAGCTCCTCCGCGTCGAACGGCTCGGGCTTCTCCGAGCGCCAGAAGTTGACCACGCCCATCACCAGGTGCCCCACCCGCACCGGAACGATGATCAGCGAGTGGATCCCGTACTCCACGACCTGCGCGGTGCGCTCCAGATCCTGCGCGAGCCACCCCGGAGCCTCCCGGAGGCTGGGCTCGACCACGGCCCGGCCGGTGCCGATGCTGCGGGCCTGAGGCGTGGACGCGACGAACCTGATCCGCTCGCCCACCGGATAGAGAGGAGCGTCCTTGCGGATGCCGCTGAACGCCGTGCGGCGCAGATCGGTGCCCGCCTCCGGCTCCTCGCCGCTCAGTACGGCGTCGGCCAGGTCCACGGTGACGTAGTCCGCGAACCGCGGCACCGCCACCTCCGCCAGTTCCTCGGCGGTACGGGTCACGTCCAGGCCCGTACCGATGCCCACCCCGGCGTCGTACAGGAGCTTGAGATGCTCCCGTGCCACTTCGGCCTTTCCGGACAGGGCGCGCAGCTCGGTAGAGTCACGGAGTGTCGCGACGCTGCCGGCCGGGCCGCCCTTGAGGTCCGTGGGCCGCTGGTTGATCGCCAGCAGCCGGTCGCCGACCAGGTGCACCTCGTCCGTCGCGACGCGCCCCGAGGCCAGCAGGCCGGCCGTGTCCGCGTCGAGGCCGAGTTCGAGCACATGCCGCCCCTCGGCGTCCCTGGGAAGATCCAGCAGCCGGTGCGCCTCGTCGTTGGCGAGCAGCAGCCGCCCCTCGCCGCTGGCGATCATCACGCCTTCCCGGACCGCGTGCAGCACCGCGTCGTGGTGCTCGTACATCCGGGTCATCTCGAACGGGCCCAGCCCGTGTGTCTGGCGCAACAGCCGTCTGCTCACCAGGGCCGTCCCGCCCAGGGCCAGGGCGAGTGCGACGGCCGCGGCCGTCAGCAGGAGCGGGAGCTGCCGGTCCGCGACACCACCGACGTTCTCGGTCGTGATGCCCGCCGACACCAGGCCCACGACCTTGCCGTCGTCCGACTTGACGGGAACCACGGCCTGCACCAGCGGCCCGATGGTCCCCGTGATCTCCTCGGTGAAGGAGCGGCCCTCCAGTGCCGGTTCGAGGGTCCCGACGAACTTCTTGCCGATCCGGTCGGGCTTGGGGTGGGTGTAGCGGACCCCGTCGGTGTTCATCACCACGATGAAGTCCACCTTGGACTGCTCACGGGCCGCCTCGGCCCGCGGCTGGAGGATCGCGGTGGGATCGGGGGAACTCAGGGCGTCGCGGGTGCCGGGAGCGTTGGCGAACGTCTCGGCGACGGCCAGGGAACGGTTCGTGGCCTCCTGGGTGCTGTCGTGCCGCACCTGCAGCACCAGGGCCACCACCGCCGCCACGACCAGCAGCAGCACGATCGCCACTTGCAGGACGAACACCTGGCCCGCGAGGCTGCGCCCGCCCAGCCCGGACCGCGGCCGCGCCGAGGGCCCGTGCCCGCCGTCGTGGGCCACCCGGGGATCGACTGGATGGCGCGGCGTCTGCCGAGCTCGCCGTGCGTGCGCCCGGCGAGGGCGGTCACGCCTGCGCCGCGCACGCAGGCCATTGAGGCGGGGGGTCGACCGAGCCCAGGATCGACCCAAGAGTCGGACCATAAGCCCATGTCTACACTGCCGGACGCCATGAGGCGAGAGGGTCGTACCCCGGGAGGGGCCCCGGCCCCCGGGCCAGGGTGGCCCAGACCAATGGCGGGAGGTGGGCCTCAGGTCCGTGGGGCGGCACGGCTCGGGCACATGGGGTGGTACGTGGTGGCCGCGGCCCGGTGACGACGGTTCCGGGCCGTTCGGCGCTGCCGTCGGCGCGATCTCGCCGCATCATGGAGAGGGGTTCGTTTACGCACATTTGTTCCTCAAGTGCGGGAGGTCGTCATGCACACCCCGGACCGGTACCGGCTGACCTTCACCCATGGGGGATCGGGTGTCGGCGCGACCACGGACAAGGTGGTCGTCGAACGGACCGACACCCTGGGACCGGGCGGAAACCCGGTCTACTGCGATCCCACCGGCATTCTCCGTGCCGAGATCAGCCCGGCCGGCGAGGTGCGGATGCTGGCCAGCGGCGGCTACCAGTCACCCCTGCCACCGTCCGCCGAACCGCTCCGGCAGTCCTAGGAGAGTGCGGGGAACCCCAGGTGGGCCTTGGCCGACTGCTAGACGAGGAGCAGCGCGGCGGCGCTGCTCGCGCCGACGGAGGCACCCGCCACTGTCTGTGCGGTGGAGTGGTAGCCGAGCGCGACCCTTGACCAGCACACTCCGGCCACGAGGACGTACGCGGCGAGCCACCACACGGTGTGCGTGGCGGCCAGCATCGCCACGACCCCGGACGCGACGGCGGAGTCCACGCTGATCTTCCACGCCGTGTTCACGGCGAGCAGCACGACCGTCGTGGCCCACAGTCCGAGCATCGCGACCAGGATCCCCGTGGGTGCGCCGCCGAGGAGCATGACCAGGGTCCCGAGCCCGAGGGAGCCGAGGATCACGAAGAAGATCGGTGCCCGCTGCGTCCGGTCCACCACATGCCGGTCGCCCCAGGTGCCGCGCCCGCGCTCCCACTGGATGTACGCGGCAGGCACGATCCCCGCGCACAGGGCGCCTAGCAGGCCCCACGGAACGCCGGTCCAGTCACCCGCTGCGGCCGCCCCGATCCCGGTCATTCCGGCGACCAGGACATTGCGGGGCTGAAGGACGTCGGTCAGGACGCGGGCGATTCTCATGTACTCGGCTTCACGGGTTCGGGGCGGGTGGTCGGGCAGCGGCCCAGCATGTCATGTACGGCACGGGCGGCGGAGTACGTCACATGGCACGACGCGCCTGGCCGAAAGAACCGTTGGTCCTGTGCCGGGTCCCGATTAGCGTGCCTTTCAACCGGTCATCAGGGGGAAACGGCATGTCAGCAGGGCCCGTTGTCGATCTGCGGCAACTCGGAGGGGACTTCACCCGCGATCCGTATCCCGTCTACGCCGAACTCCGTGCGGCCGGGCCCGTACACCGGGTGCTCGACACCGACGGCGAGGAGTTGTGGCTCGTCGTCGGCTACGACGCGTGCCGCACCGCCTTCACCGACCCCCGGCTCAGCCGGGACTGGCGCAAGTCCGGGAACATCGGCCAGATCATCAACACCCGGCAGGACCAGCCGGCGCTCGCCCACATGCTGATGTCGGACCCACCGGACCACACCCGGCTACGACGGCTGGTGGCAAGGGAGTTCACCCCCCGACGTATCAACGCCCTGGCCCCCCGGGTCCAGCAGATCACCGACGAACTGCTGGACGCGATGCTCGCGGGGGAGGGGCGGCAGGCGGATCTGGTGGCATCCTTCGCCTTTCCCCTGCCCATGACCGTCATCTGCGAACTGCTCGGCGTGCCCGCGCTCGACCGGGACGCCTTCCGCGGCTGGTCCAACGAGATGGTCGCCCGTACGAGTCCGGAGGCGGAGGGACGCGCCTACCAGGAGATGCCGGCGTACCTCGCCGAACTCGTCGCGGCCAAGCGGAAAGTGCCCGGCCAGGACCTGCTGAGCGCGATGATCCACACCGTGGACGAGGGCGGCGACCGGCTCTCGCCCGACGAACTCATCGGCATGTGCGTGCTGTTGCTCATCGCCGGCCACGAGACCACGGTCAACCTGATCGGCAACGGCATGCGGGCCCTGTTCGCGCATCCCGGCCAACTGGCCGACCTGCGCGCCGACTTCGGCCTGCTCGACGGAGCGATCGAGGAAATGCTGCGCTATGACGGCCCGGTGGAGAACAGCACGGACCGACTGGCGCTGGAGGACGTGGAGATGGGCGGGGTGACCATCCCCGCCGGCTCCACCGTCCTGATCGCCGTGGGCGGCGCCGACCGTGATCCGGAGCGCTTCCAGCAGGCCGACCGGTTCGACATCCGCCGGGACTCCCGCGGCCACGTTGCCTTCGGCCACGGCCTGCACTACTGCCTGGGCGCCCCGCTGGCCCGGTTGGAGGGCCGCGTCGCGATCCGTACGCTCCTGGAACGCTGCCCGGACCTGACACTGGACGCCGACGAGACCGAGCTGCCGTGGATGCGGGGACTGTTGGTCAGGGGCGCCCGTGAACTTCCCGTGCGCTGGTGACCGTCGGCATACCGCGCCGGTGACCGACGGCGAGTCACCCCTCGCCGGTTACCAGTAGTAACCGGACCGCTCTCGCCGGGATCTCGGCCGCCACCAGTACCTACGCGGTGGCGGTCCTCATCGACAACATGACTTCGCGGCGCCCGGCAGGCCTGTCTGCCGGGCGCCGCAAGGCGTTTCCGGTCCGGCGCCCGCTCTGTGGCGATGAAGGCGGCACGGATGCGGCGCGCGCTCGCCGCTCCCGCTCTGGGGTAAGGTCCTCGTCACTTCGGAGGCGCCCGTATCTCTCTGTCACATTGCCCGGCCGTGTACACCTGCCGGACGACGGGGCGTACGCGGACGAGGAGCAAGAAGCCGTATGGCGCCCCCGGGTCGGCTGGTTCATGAGAGGTTGCTATGAATCCGCGGGATGTTTGAACACTCGGGGCCTCCCCTCCGTATAGGGCGGGGGATTTCCATGCCGGCTCCGGCAACAGAAGCGTAGGAGTGGATCCTTGGGACGCAACACGCGCAGACGCCCAACAGGCGCACGACGCGCGACCATTGGGGCGGTCGCGCTGATGCTGGGGGGAGGCGGGCTGGTAGCGGCGAACGTCTACGCGACGGCCTCCGAGAGTGGTCAGGGCCAGGACGGTCAGGTGCTGGCCTCGGGAGCCGCCACGATCGACTGCCCGGACGTGGGCAGCCGACTGACGGCGGTGCCGGACCAGGCGAAGGCGGAGGTCGACACGGAACTCGCCCTCCTGGACAAGCAGATCGCCGAGGCCTACCAGCGGTTGCAGCAGTCGGGGCAAGCCATCCAGCAGGACGGCGCCTTCGCCGAGAACTCGATCATGAATCCCCTGAAGGAGAAGCGAGCCGCGACCATCGAGCGGATCGCGATAGCCGTCGACCGGGTGGGAGACCGTCCGCAGGGTCTTGAGCCCTTCGCGGCCTGCATACTTCGCGCCTCGGGCAACCAGGGCGGCGACGGCCAGAACGGCGACCAGGGCGGCGAAGGCCAGCAGCAGGGCGGCGAGAACCAGGACGGTCAGGGTCAGGACGGTCAGAACCAGGGCGAAGGCCAGGACAACGGCCAGAACCAGGACAACGGTCAGGGCCAGGGCGACGAGCAGGGCGATCAGCAGGGCGGCAACGGCGGCCAGGCCGGCAATGGTCCTGTGGCCGCCGACTTCGTGGACATCAAGACGGTCCAGCCCAACGTGCAGAGCGCGCGCAAGCAGGGCAACGCCTCCCGCGGCACGTTCAGCACCGCCTGCGGTGTGAACGCGAACGGCCTGTTCAACTCCGACAACGTGATCGTGGCCCCCGGTGTCACCAACGGCGCCCACCACTTCCACGACTACGTCGGCAACCAGGACAACAACGCCTTCGCGAGCGACCAGGACCTGGCCAACGGCGACACGTCCTGCGAGAACAAGGGCGACAAGTCCTCGTACTTCTGGCCCGTGATCCGTCTGCAGAACGGCGCCCAGGAGCAGGACGCGGGTTCTCCCGGCGGCGGCATCGAGGGCAACGCGGGTGAGATCGTCACGCCCAAGCAGGTCACCATGACCTTCGTGGGCAACGCGCAGAGCAAGGTCACCGAGATGCCGAAGCTGCTGCGCATCATCACCGGTGACGCCAAGGCGTTCGTCAACGGCACCGCCAATGCCAACGCCTCGTGGAGCTGCACCGGGTTCGAGGACCGGCAGTTGAAGGACAAGTACCCGCTGTGCCCCCAGGGCAGTGACGTGGTCCGCACCTTCAAGTTCCAGAGCTGCTGGGACGGCAACAACATCGACAGCGCCAACCACCGCACCCACGTGGCCTTCGCCGACGCCAACGGTGCCTGCGGGAACGGCTTCAAGGCCATCCCGCAGCTCGTCCAGCGGATCGTCTACGACGTCGACGCGCCCAGCCTGAACGACGGCGGCCGGACGACCCCGCTGTTCGCGGTCGACTCCTTCCCCGAGCAGCTGCACAAGCCGGTCACGGACCACGGCGACTTCATCAACGTCTTCGACGAGGACCTGATGGGGGAGATGGTGGACTGCATCAACGGAGGCCGGAAGTGCGACGCCGCCGACGGTGCGGGTGGCGGCGCGGGCGAGGAACCGGGTAACAACTCCCCGTCGCCGACGCCCGAGAACCCGCCCGGCGGGAACAACGGGGACGACGACCCGGCCGACAACGGGAACGGGAACGGTGGTGAGAACACCCCGTCGCCCACGGCCACCGCCCCGTCCGGTGGGAACAACCAGGACGACGACCCCGCCGACAACGGTGCCGAGAACACGCAGAAGCCCTCCACCGACAGCACGCAGGCCCCCGACCCCGCCGACGGCGAGGACCAGGGCAGCGGCGAAGCGGTGCCGAAGGTCGATTCGTCCCCGTCGGCCGTCCAGAGCGAGGCGGCCGCGGCGACGGGGGGCGACGACAACGACCTCGGCGGCGCCGTGCCGGGCCCCGAACCGTCGAGCGCCTCGGCGCTCGTACCGCAGGCGACCTCGGGCGGACTCGCCGACACCGGGACGCAGTTGTGGCCGGCCGCGGCCGGAGCACTGCTCCTGCTCGCGGGCTTCGTACTGCTCCGCCGCATCAACAGCAGGCAGACGTGACGCGGTGACGCCAGAACGAGGCAGCGCCACAACGCGGTAACGGCGCACCGCACCAACGGCGCAACGAGGTGGCGCCGCATCGCAGTGACGGCAGCGAGGAGCCGGCCGGGGAAACCCGGTCGGCTCCTCGCTCGTGTGCGCGCCCGTCTACCGCGGCGCCTCGTCCGGCCCCGTGCCGAGCACTCCGGCGATGAAGCTCGCCAGTTGCTTCCGCAGTTCCTCCCGGGCCGCGCCCTTCTGGCCGGCCAGGTGCTCGACGAGGTCGGCTCGGACGGTGGCGAGCAGTGCGTGCGCGGTGAAGTCGCTGTTGGTGAGACCGGGAACCCGCTCCAGTGCGGACCGGAGCAGGCCGTGCCATCGCTCGTAATGCTCCGCCTGGTAGGGGCTGTCGCTGCCGGTCGCCTCCAGGGCCAGGGCGAGATGGCGGTTGTCGAGCTTGAAGCACAGGAGCGCGTCGAGCAGGGCGGGTACGCGCTGAAGCGGCGGAGTGCCGGGCCCCAGTGGGGGTGGGCCCTCCTCGACGGCGCTCCCGACCGGTTCGAGTCGTGTCGCGTACAGCGCCCGGATCAGTCCGGTGCGGTCGCCGAAGGACCGGAAGAGCGTTCCCTTGCCGACGCCGGCCGCCGTCGCGATGTCGGCCATGGTGACGTCCTCGGGGCTCTCGCACTCGGTGAAGAGCGTGTCGGCGGCCGCGAGTACGGCAACCCGGTTACGGGCCGCGTCCTTGCGTGGCCTGCGCTCGGTCATGCTGCTCCTCCATTTGCAAAGCGGACCCAGGGTCCGTATCTTCAATCGAAACGGACCGCTGGTCCGTATCGTACTGGACGGAAAAGCGCATGCCCGCGAACACCTCACCGGCGGAGCTGTACCGCCACAGCCTGCGGTTGCTGCTGGAGAAGGACATTCCCGCCTGGGTCGACCTGTGGGCCGAGAACGGCATCCTGGAGTTTCCCTTCGCGCCCCAGGGCTGGCCCGGGCGGCTGGAGGGCAAGGAGGCCATCGCCTCCTACATGCGCCACTATCCCGACCACATCGACCTGCACGACTTCCCCGACGTGCGGATTCACCAGACCACCGAACCGGACGTCATCGTCGTCGAGATGCGCGGTGTGGGCCGCCTGGTGGAGACCGACAGCCCCTTCGACATGACCTACATCGCCGTAGTGACCGTCCAGGAGGGGCTCATCTCCTCCTACCGCGACTACTGGAACCCGCTCGCCGTTCAGGAACCCGGCGTCGACTTCGTCGCGAGCGGCACCCGATGAGCATCACCGGCACCGCTCGGCCGATGAGCGTCACTGGCATCACGCTGGTCATCGGTGCCAGCGGCACCACGGGAAGCCGTACCGCCGCGCGGTTGACCGCCGCCGGTCATCGCGTAAAGGCCGCCAGTCGTCGCGCGACCCCGGTGCCGGGCGCGGAACCGGTCCGCTTCGACTGGGGTGACCCCGAGACCCACGCCGACGCCCTCGACGGAGTCGACCGCGTCTACCTCATCCCGCCTCTGGGTGACTCCGACCCGGCCTCGGTCATGCTGCCCTTCCTGCGGCAGGCCCGCGCCGCCGGGGTGCGCCGCGCGGTGCTCCTCAGCTCTTCGGCCATATCCGAGGGCGGTCCGGCGGTGGGAATGGTGCATCAGGCCCTGCCCGGCCTGTTCGACGAGTGGGCGGTACTGCGGCCCTCGTGGTTCATGCAGAACTTCACCGGCACGCACGCCCACGCCGACAGCATCCGTGCGGAGGGCGCCATCCTGACCGCGGCCGGCACCGGCCGTGTCGGCTTCGTCGATGCCGAGGACATCGCCGCCGTCGCCGTCCGGGCCCTCACCGACGACCGCGCCCCCAACGCCGAACTGGTCCTGACCGGGCCGGAGGCGCTCAGTTACGACGACATCGCCGCGATCGTCACCGAGGTCACCGGTCGGCCCGTGGTGCACCACCCGCTGGCCCATGAACAACTGCGCGACCGCCTCGCGGCGTTCATACCGCTGGAGTTCGCCACCATGCTGGCCGACATGGACCGCGCCATCGCCGGCGGAGCCGAGAACCGCACCACCGGCACCGTCCAACTCCTCACCGGCCGCCCACCGAACGGCTTCCGCGCGGTTGCCGAACGGGAGTTGAACGATCGAGTCTCCTCGTAGGGGACGCCCCCGTTCGCCAGACGCCGTTCGCCGGACGCCGGGTCGGCCCGGCGCCCGACGAACCGCGTGCTGTCAGCCGTGGTAGCCGATGTACCCGTTGCCGTCCCTGTCGTTGTTCCGCTTCGTGTAGCTGTGCACGTCCGCACCGCTGCCGGAGGGCTTGTAGAGGTAGATGGTGTCGGCGTCGTTGTTCCACATGAAGTTGCAGTTGTCGCGGTATACGACGTTGTTGGCATCGGAGTCGTTGCCGTTGCCGCCGCGCAACTTCACGTAGTCACCGGGCTGGAGGTAGTGGTTCGCGGTGAACGCGAATCGGTTGCCGGTCTTGTCCTTGACGACATAGCCCTTGAGATTGACGGTCGCCGAGGACGAGTAGTTCTTGATGGTCAGGTATTCCTTGTACGTGTTGCCGGTGGTGCATCTGTTGGAGTCGCTGCCGGGTGCGTCGTACTGGATGCCCCGGACCTTCAAGGCCGACGTGTACTCGGCCGCCTGGGCCGGGGCGGCAACGAGAACCGCCAGTGCACCGGCTGTGAAGGACACGGCTATGACAGGGTGCTTTCGCATGGGAATCCCCCTCCAGATCGCTATGAGGCACTGGAGCCTAGCCATGCCGTGAACGAAGTGTGTCGGGTTGGGGTTTATCGCGTTTTCCGTCATGAAAACGTGATAGCGGGGCGTTCGTGTCGCGGGATCAGACCGCCGGGGCCGGGTACGTCGGATACTCCACCCCGGAGACGTGCTGGACGACTCGGATGACCTGGCACGAGTAGCCGAACTCGTTGTCGTACCAGAGGTAGAGGATCGCGTTGTCGCCGTCGACCTTGGTGGCGCCGGCGTCGACGATCGAGGCGTGGCGCGAGCCGATGAAGTCGTTCGAGACCGCGTCCGGGGCGCTGGTGAAGTCGATCTGGCGCTTGAGCGGCGAGGTCAGCGACACGTTGCGGAGGTAGTCGAGGACCTCGTCGCGGGTGGTCTCGCGGCCGAGCCGCAGGCTGAGGATCGCGATCGAGACGTCCGGCACGGGCACGCGGATCGAGCTGCCCGTGATCGGCGCCTTGAGGTCCGGCAGCGCCTTGGCGACGGCGGAGGCGGCACCCGTCTCGGTGATGACCATGTTGAGCGGCGCGGAGCGGCCGCGGCGGTCGGCCTTGTGGTAGTTGTCCAGCAGGTTCTGGTCGTTGGTGAACGAGTGGACGGTCTCCACGTGGCCGCGCACCACGCCGTACTCGTCCGCCATCGCCTTCAGCGGCGGCACGATGGCGTTGGTGGTGCAGGAGGCGCAGGACAGGATCTGCTCGTCCGGCTTGATCGTGTCGTGGTTGACGCCGTGCACGATGTTCGGGACGTCGCCCTTGCCGGGCGCGGTCAGGACGACCTTGTCGATACCGGGGCGCAGGTGCCCCGACAGGCCCTCGCGGTCGCGCCACTTGCCGGTGTTGTCGATGAGGATGGCGTCCCTGATGCCGTACGCCGTGTAGTCGACCTCCGACGGGTCGCTCGCGTAGATCACCTTGATCTCGTTGCCGTTGGCGATGATCGTGCTGTTCGCCTCGTCGACGGTGATCGTGCCCTGGAACTGGCCGTGGATGGAGTCGCGGCGCAGCAGCGAGGCGCGCTTCACGATGTCCTGCTCGCCACCCCGGCGTACGACGACCGCGCGCAGGCGCAGACCGTTCCCCGAGCCGGTCTTCTCGATGAGCAGGCGGGCGACGAGGCGGCCGATACGGCCGAAGCCGTAGAGGACCACGTCGCGCGGCTCGCGGCGCTCGATCTTGTTGGCACCCGTGGCGCCCGCGACGGCCCCGGCGGTGAACTCGCGCACGGACAGACCGCGGTCGTCGGCCTTGTACGTCGCGGCGAGCATGCCGAGGTCGATCTGAGAAGGTCCGAGATCGAGCTCGGTGAGGGTCTCCAGGAACGGCAGCGTCTCGGTGACCGAGAGCTCCTCGCCGGCTATCTGCCGGGCGAATCGGTGGGTCTTGAGGATGCTGACCACCGACTTGTTCACCAGGGAGCGGCTGTGCAGCAGGACTGTGACGTCCCGCTCCCGGTGCAGCTTCCCGATGAGCGGGATCATCGACTCCGCGATCTCCTCGCGGGTCTTCCAGTTGGTGAACGAGTCGTCATTGGCAGTCACAGGTTTATCTTTCGAGCTAGGCGGCGCTCATATGGTAAACCGTCGCCTTTTTGATCATGTCAGCGGCATCGTCAGCGGCACCGGCCGAGCGGATGGCGCGCTCGCTCGCCGTGGCCGAACGGCGTCGCTCAGCGTCCAGGAGGCGTGCCCGGCCCGGGTGCTCCCACGCGCAGCCCGTCCATGATCAGGTCCAGGAGCCGGGTGGCGCGGGGCTGCCAGTCGCCGGCGGGGTCGATCAGCCAGAGGCCGCCGATGGCGAGGGTGAAGTCGTCCGCGGTCACGCCCGGGCGGATGGTGCCGGCCTCCTCGTTGGCGCGGAGGAGGAGTTCGGCCGCGTCGGACACCGGGGCGTGCCCCGGCTTCGCCATGTTCCCCGGGCCGCTCGTCGCCTGCTGGATCGCGTTCGCGAGGCCGGCCTTGGCCATGCCGAACTGGGCGAGCCGGTCCATCCACTCACGCAGTGCCTGCTCGGGTTCCCGCGTCTGTAGCAGCTGGGCCGCGCTGTCGGCGACCTGCTGCATCTCGTGGCGGTAGATCTCGAGGACGAGGGTCTCCCGGTTGGGGAAGTTCCGGTAGAACGTGCCCTGCCCGACGCACGCCTTCTTGGCGATCACGCTGAGCGGGGTGTCCGCGGACTTCGTCAGCTCGACCAGGGCCACTTCCAGGATGCGTTCACGATTCCGCTGCGCGTCCGACCGCTGGGGTGCGTCCTTCTTCGGCTGCACTCGTCCTCCTCGCGGGTCCGTGTCCGAATCCCGACCTTGCTTAACCGGACAACTGTCCGTTACGTTTTCTGTGAGCGGACAACTGTCCGGTTGCGCCCATTCTAGCGGTGGGCACGGCCGGTGCGGGTGCCCGGTGACCGGTGTCACCGGCATTCCCTCTCTGAATTCTTCTGCCCGCCGGACCGTCCCTGGGACGCGCTCCGGAAACGCGAAAGAAGGCTGATCATGGCCCCAGCCACCCCCTCGACGTACAGCGCCATAAGCCTGAACGTCAACGGCGAGAAACACACGCTCTCCGTCGACCACCGCACCACCCTGCTCGACGCCCTGCGTGAGCGCCTCGACATGACCGGTACCAAGAAGGGCTGTGACCAGGGGCAGTGCGGTGCCTGCACCGTCCTGCTCGACGGCCGCCGGGCCGTGTCCTGTCTGCAGCTCGCGGTGGCGGCGGAAGGGCGTGAGATCACCACCATCGAAGGCATGGCCGCGGGCGATCAACTTCACCCGGTGCAGCAGGCGTTCCTCGATCTGGACGGCTACCAGTGCGGCTACTGCACGCCCGGCCAGATCTGTTCGGCGATCGCGGTGATCGAGGAGCACGCGGCGGGCTGGCCGAGCGCCGTCACCGACGACGTCCGGCCCGAAGCCGTTCCACCACCACTGAGCGCCGACGAGATACGCGAGCGGATGAGCGGCAACCTGTGCCGCTGCGGCGCGTACGTGTCGATCGTCGAGGCCGTCGCCCGGGCGGCCGATGCCGACACGCGGGACGCGACGCGGGCCGTGACGTCCGCGGACCTCGCGCGGGCCGAGGAGGCGGCGGCATGAGGGAGTTCGGATACCAGCGGGTGTTCGACGTCTCCGGCGCGGTCGCGCTGCTCGACGCCGATCCGGACGCCCGCTTCCTGGGCGGCGGCACCAATCTCGTCGACCTGATGAAGACCGGCGTCGAGCGGCCCGCCCAGCTTGTCGACGTCCGCGAACTACCGCTGGACACAGTCGAGTCGACCGAGGACGGTGGCCTGCGCATCGGTGCGACCGTCACCAACAGCGACCTCGCCGCGCACCCCGAAGTCCGGCGCCGCTACCCGGCGTTGACCCAGGCGGTGCTGGCCGGCGCCTCCGGGCAGCTGCGCAACATGGCCACCGTCGGCGGGAATCTGCTCCAGCGCACCCGCTGCGGCTACTTCGCCGACGTGACCAAGCCCTGCAACAAGCGCGCCCCGGGCAGCGGTTGCCCCGCCATCAAGGGCGAGCACCACAACCACGCGATCCTGGGCGCCTCCGACCACTGCGTGGCCACCCACCCCTCGGACATGGGCGTGGCGCTGACCGCCTTCGACGCCGTCGTCTCGTACGAAACGGCCGACGGACCGGGCGAAGTGCCGCTCAGCTGGCTCTACCTGCCCGTGGGCGACACTCCGCACCGCGAGACGGATCTGCCGCAGGGCGCACTGATCACCCATGTCACGCTGCCGCCCGCCCCGGTCGCCGCCAACTCCCGCTACCGCAAGGTGCGTGAGCGGGCCTCGTACGCCTTCGCGATCGGCTCGATCGCCGCCGCGCTCGACGTCCAGGACGGCGTCGTACGCGATGTGCGCCTTGCTTTCGGGGCGGTCGCGTCCCGGCCGTGGCGGGCCCGCGCGGCCGAACGGGTGCTGGCCGGGGCACCGGCCGACGCCGAGACGTTCGCCGCCGCCGCGGACGCCGAACTCGAGGCCGCCCGGCCGCTGCCGCACAACGGATACAAGGTGACCCTGATGCGCAACCTCGTGGTGGCCGAGCTGACCCGACTCACCGAGGAGGCCACCCGATGACCACCGTCACGACCGGCACCAGGGCGGTGAAGGGAGCCGTCGGCACCGCGCACACCCGCGTGGAGGGACGCGACAAGGTCACCGGAGCGGCTCGCTACGCCGGAGAGATCCCCTTCGCCGAACTCGCCCACGGCTGGCTGGTGTTGTCGACCGTCGCCCGGGGCCGCGTCCTCTCGGTGGACACCGCACCCGTACTCGGCATGCCGGGCGTCCTCGCCGTCCTGCACCACGAGAACGCCCCACGGGTCGAGACCGACTACCCGGGGCTGCTCGGGTCCGCGCCGGATCCGACCGCGGCCGTGTTCCAGCACGACCGGGTGCCGCACATGGGCTGGCCGGTCGCCCTGGTCGTCGCCGACACCTCCGAACAGGCCCGGGAGGCCGCCGAAGCACTCGTGGTGCACTACGAGGAGGAGCCGCACGACGTCGACTTCTTCGCCGGGCACCCGGACGCGTACGCGGCGGAGGGCCATATGCCGGGCGTGACGGCGAAGGGCGACCTGGAGGCCGAACTCGCCACGTCCGCCGTCGTGGTGGACGAGGAGTACACCACTCCGGAGGAACACCACAACCCGATGGAACCCCACGCGGCGACGGCCCGCTGGGACGGCGGCCGGCTCGAAGTCGTCGACTCCAACCAGGGCACGACCTGGGTCGCGGGCGAACTGGCGAACCTGTTCTCGCTCGACCCGGCCTCGGTGAGGGTGCGGTCCGAACACGTCGGCGGTGGCTTCGGCAGCAAGGGCGTCCGCGCGCACCAGGTGGCCGCGGTGATGGCCGCGACCGAACTGCAGCGCCCGGTCCGGGTCGTCATGACCCGCCGTCAGATGTTCTCGCTGGCCGGCTACCGCAGCCCCACCACGCAGCAGGTCAGGCTCGGGGCCGACGCCGACGGGCGGCTGCGCGCGCTGGACCACAGCTCGCTGAGCCTCACCTCGACCGTGCACGAGTTCGTCGAGCCCAGCGCCGGCGTGGCACGCGTGATGTACGACGCCGACGCCCACCACACGGCCAACCGGGTCGTACGGCTCGACGTGCCGACCCCGACCTGGATGCGCGCGCCGGGCGAGGCGCCGGGGTCGTTCGCGATCGAGTCGGCGCTCGACGAACTCGCCGAGAAGTGCGGCCTCGACCCGATCGAACTGCGCGCACGCAACGAACCCGAGCTGGGCCCGGTGTCCGGACTGCCGTTCAGCAGCCGCAACCTCCTCGCCTGCTTCCGGACAGGCGCGGGCAGGTTCGGCTGGGCGGACCGCGATCCGCGTCCCGGACTGCGCCGCGACGGGCGCTGGCTGCTCGGCACCGGCACGGCGGCCGCCTCCTTCGGCGCGATGGCCATGCCGTCCACGGGGGCGATCACGGCGGAGGCGGACGGAACGTTCACCGTGGGGATCAACGCGGCGGACATCGGCACCGGAGCCCGGACCGCGCTCACCCTGATCGCGGCCGACGCGTTGGAGGTGGCACCGGACCGCGTCCACGTGCGCCTCGGCGACAGCGACCTCGGACCGGCGATGATCGCGGGCGGCTCGGCGGGCACCCGTTCCTGGGCCTGGGCGATCACCGCCGCGGCCGGCGACCTGCGGGAGCAACTCGCCCTGAGCGACGGCATTCCACCGGAAGGGATCACGGCGCGGTCGAACACGACCGAGGCCATCGGCGCCCTTGCTCCGAAGGAACGCCACTCCTTCGGCGCCCAGTTCGCCGAGGTGGCCGTGGACGTCACCACCGGCGAGGTCCGGGTGCGCCGCATGCTCGGCATCTTCGCGGCGGGCCGGATCGTCAACCCCCTCACCGCCCGCAACCAGTTCGTCGGCGGCATGACCTGGGGCATCTCCATGGCCCTGCACGAGGAAGCGGTCCGGGACCGGGCCACCGGCGGCCACTACGCCGCCGACCTCGCCGGCTACCACGTCTCCGCGCACGCCGACGTACCGCACATCGAGGCGGACTGGGTGGACGACCCCGACCCGGACGACCCCGTCGGGATCAAGGGCATCGGCGAGGTCGGCATCGTGGGCGCGGCCGCGGCGATAGCCAACGCGGTCTGGCACGCGACCGGCGTACGCCACCGGAGCCTGCCCATCCGGCCCGACCGCGTCCTCATGGCAGGCGAGCGTGCTTGACATCAGCGAGGAGTTGCACGGCTGGGCGGAGGAGGGCCGGGACTTCGCCGTCGCCACCGTGGTGGCCGTCGGTGGCAGCGCGCCGCGCGGCCCCGGCGCCGCCCTCGCCGTCGACAGCGAGGGCACGGTCATCGGTTCGGTGTCGGGCGGCTGTGTGGAAGGCGCGGTGTACGACCTGTGCCAACAGGCGTTGGCAGACGGTGGGACCGTCCTGGAGCGGTTCGGCTACAGCGACGAGGACGCCTTCGCGGTCGGCCTGACCTGCGGCGGGGTCATCGACATCCTGGTCACACCGGTGCGCGCGACAGCACCCGCCCGGACGGTGTTCCGGTCGGCGCTGTCGGCCGCCGCCGGGGGCGAGCCGACGGCTTTCGCACGGGTCGTCCGGGGCCCGGCCGAACTCCTCGGCCAGGCCCTGCTCGTACGGCCCGACGGGTCGTACGAGGGCGGGCTCGGCGGCCACCCCGAGCTGGACCGGACGGCGGCGGCGCAGGCCCGCGCCATGCTGGAGAGCGGCAGCACCGGAACGATCGAGTTTTCAGCGGACGGCTCGCACTGCCCGGGCGGCGTCACACTGCTCGTCGAGTCGAACGTCCCGCCGCCCCGCATGATCGTCTTCGGCGCGATCGACTTCGCGTCCGCGCTGGTCCGGGTCGGCAAGTTCCTCGGCTACCACGTGACCGTCTGCGACGCACGGCCCGTCTTCGCCACCCGGGCCCGCTTCCCCGAAGCCGACGACATCGTCGTCGACTGGCCGCACCGCTACCTGCGAGGCACCACGACCGACTCCCGCACGGTCCTGTGCGTACTCACCCACGACGCCAAGTTCGACGTGCCCCTGCTGACGGAGGCCCTGCGGTTGCCGGTCGCGTTCGTCGGCGCGATGGGCTCACGCCGCACGCACAACGACCGTGAACGCCGACTGCGCGAAGTGGGCTTGACGGAAGGGGAGTTGGCACGGCTCAGCTCGCCGATCGGGCTCGACCTCGGCGCCCGTACGCCCGAGGAGACGGCCCTGTCCATCGCGGCGGAGATCGTCGCGGCCCGGCGGGGCGGCACGGGCGTCCCGCTGACCGGCTCGGACGCACCGATCCACAGAGAGAACAGAGAGAACGGGAAGAACGGGAAGAACGGGAAGAACGGAGAGAGCAGAGACAGAGGAGAGCGGGGCGCCGCTGTGGCCGCCTGAAGGGGCGTCAGCCGAGCCGGGACACGTCGAGCGCGATGAGGGCCACATGCAGTTCGGTCCGGCGCTCGCCGGATTCGAGGTCGAGGTCGAGCAACCGCTCGATGGTGTGCAGCCGTTGGTAGAGCGTCTGCCGGGACAGCTCGCCCCGGCGTGCGGCGGTGGTCTTGTTGCCGGCGGCGTCCAGGTAGTGGCGCAGCGTCGTCAGCAGGCTGGTGCCGTGCCGGCTGTCGTGGTCGATGAGCTGGGCGAGCTGCCGCTCGGCGAAGCCCTGGACGCGTGGGTCCTGGCGCAGCGCGTACAGGAGGTGCCGCAGACCGATGTCGGACAGCTCGTGGAAGGGCTTGTCCGAGGAATGCGGCAGGGCCGCCTCCGCGACACGCGTCGCCTCGCGGAACGAACGCGCCGCCCGGGAGAGGTCGGTGACCTCGGAGCCGACGCTCACGACGGCACCCGGGTCCAGACCCAGCGCGGTGCGGCCGAGCTGTTCGACGGTGGGCCGCCAGGACCCCGAGGGGCGCAGGGACAGCAGTACGCCCACGCGGCCGGGGGCCAGTTCGCCCACGAGGGCGGGCACGGTCACCGTCCGCAGATCCTCGGTCAGCCGGGTTTCCAGCTCCTCGCCGCCCGGGTGTGTGCGGGTGTCGATCAGGACGGCGAGGAAGCGGCACTCCTCGGTGGGCAGGCCCAGCGCGGCGGCGCGGGCCCGGGCCTCGTCGGGGGAGCGGTGGCGCTGCTCGGCGATGTCGCGAAGGGCGCTGCGGTGCGCGCTCCGCTCCCAGGTCGTGGCGTGGATGAGGCGGGCGATGGTCAGCGTCATCGCCGTCCGTTCCAGCACGGCCACGTCCTCGGGCCCGAACGACGGGGTACGGGCCGGGGCGGGGAGCATGATGACGCGGCCCCACGGCTCGCCCCGGTACTCCACCGGTGCCACGAGCCAGTGTTCGGGACCGAGCACCTCCGTGTGGTCGCAGGGAGGCGTCGCCCGGGAGCGCCGCTCCCATCCGGTGAGCGCCTCCTCCACGGTCCGCCCCGAGGGTTCGCAGATCACCGCGTGGTGGACCAGGTTCTCCAGCACGACGGTGTGGCCGCTCGTCTCCGCCGCCGCCCGGACCACCTCGTCCGGGGCGGCGCCGCGCAGCGTCAGCGCGGTGAACGCCTCGTGGATCTGCTGGGTCCTGCGCATCGCGTGCATCTGGTTGCCGACGATGAGCGCGTGGACGACCTGGGTGACCTCAAGGAAGTTGACGTCCTTGGACAGGGTGACGAGCGGCAGACCGCGGCTCCGGCAGGCCTGCACCAGCGCCTCGGGCGGGCGGTGGTACCGGCGGACCAGTTCGATCACGAGCGCCGCCGCACCGATGTCGGCGAGCTCGTCCACGTACCGCCGCACCTGGGCGGGCTGCTCCGGCAGCGGCATGCCGGTGGTGAGGACGAGCTCCCCGCCCTTGAGGAACGAAGCGGGATCCGTGAGTTCGGTGATGTGCACCCACTGGACCGGCCGGTCGAGACCGGCCTCGCCGGTGACCACCCGGGGCTGCCCCGCGGCCAGCACCGGAAGCCCCAGCACGTCGCCCACGGTGAGGGGGCGGCCCGTCACGGCCTCCGTTTCGTTCCCGTGCGGCGGCCCGGCCGTCCGGTGTTCCTCGCTCACGGTGCCTCCATACGTGCCCGGCCACTCTGACAAGCACCCGCCACCTGCGCAAGGTCGGCCCGAGGCACGTCGACCAGGTCGTTGACGACGGTCCTCGCCCCGGGAGGTTGACACAACGTCCAAATGCCGTGCCCGGAGCGGACAGATCAGACGTTGTGATGGTCCGGATCCCTGGAAATGCTGAAGACGCCGAGCGTAGAACGCGAGAAACGCGAGAAACGCGAGAAACGACCGAGCGACATCCGACACAGCGCCGGGAGACGAACATGACCACACTGTCGCCGCACCTTCGCCAGGCCACGCCCGTGGTGGCGGTCCGGGGCGAGGGCGTCCACCTGTACGGGGAGGACGGCCGCCGCTATCTCGACTTCACCGCCGGCATCGGGGTCACCAGCACCGGCCACTGTCACCCCAGGGTCGTCGCAGCCGCCCAGGAGCAGGTCGGCACGCTCATCCACGGCCAGTACACGACGGTCATGCACCAGCCGCTGCGGCAGCTGGTCGACAGGCTCGGCGAGGTGCTGCCGGCGGGGCTGGACAGTCTGTTCTTCATGAACTCCGGCAGTGAGGCGGTGGAGGCCGCGCTGCGTCTGGCCCGCCAGGCCACCGGCCGGCCGAACGTCCTGGTCTGCCACGGAGGCTTCCACGGCCGGACCGTGGCCGCCGCCTCCATGACCACCTCCGGCACCCGCTTCCGCTCCGGCTTCTCGCCGCTGATGAGCGGGGTGGTCGTGACCCCCTTCCCGTCGGCCTTCCGGTACGGCTGGGACGAGGAGACCGCCACCCGCTTCGCCCTCCAGGAACTCGACTACACGCTCCAGACGATCTCCTCGCCCGACGACACGGCCGCCATCATTGTCGAGCCGGTCCTCGGCGAGGGCGGATACGTGCCCGCGAACCAGGCCTTCCTCGAAGGGCTGCGCGAGCGGGCGGACCGCCACGGCTTCCTGCTGATCCTGGACGAGGTGCAGACGGGCGTGGGCCGCACCGGCCGCTTCTGGGGTCACGACCACTTCGGCGTCACCCCGGACATCCTGGTCACCGCCAAGGGACTGGCCAGCGGCTTCCCCCTGTCGGGCATCGCCGCCTCCGAGGAACTGATGCGGAAGGCCTGGCCGGGCTCGCAGGGCGGCACCTACGGCGCCAACGCCGTCGCCTGCGCCGCGGCCTGCGCCACCCTCGACGTCGTACGCGACGAGAAGCTCGTCGAGAACGCCGAGGCGATGGGTGCCCGGCTGCGGGCCGGTCTTGAGACGGTCGCCGCGGACACCCCCGGCATCGGGGACGTACGAGGGCTCGGCCTGATGCTCGGGACCGAGTTCGTGACCGAGGACGGGCAGCCGGACCCCGCGACGGCCGCGCGGGTGCAACGGGCCGCGGTGGACGAGGGGTTGCTCCTGCTGCTGTGCGGGGCCTGGAACCAGGTCGTACGGATGATCCCGGCGCTCGTCGTCGACGACACGGCGATCGACGAGGGACTGCGGGCCTGGTCCGCCGCCGTGGAAACCGGAACCTCGGCGCCGTGACCGCTGGTTCGGACCCTCTTACGGGCCACGAGGCGGCGCCGCTGCCGCCTCGTGGGCCCGGCGTGTCGGCGGACGACGGCGCCGAGGCGCTGTCGCGGCTGCTCGCCGGGACCGCCCCCGGGATGCGGGTCGACACCGGCGGCCGGACCGCCGCCTACGCGTACGACGCCTCCAACTACCGGGTGCCGCCACGGGCGGTGGTCTTTCCGCGCTCGGCCGACGACGTCGCGGCCGTACTGAACGCCTGCCGGGAGCTGAACATCCCCGTCACGGCACGCGGTGGCGGCACCAGCATGGCGGGCAACGCGATCGGCCCGGGTGTCGTCCTGGACTTCTCCCGCCACATGAACCGCGTGCTCGACATCGATCCCGCGGCCGGTATGGCCAAGGTCGAGGCCGGAGTCGTGCTCGACGACCTGCGGACCGCCGCAGGGAAGCACGGGCTCACCTTCGGCCCCGACCCGTCCTCGCACAGCCGGTGCACGCTCGGCGGCATGATCGGCAACGACGCGTGCGGCAACCGGTCCGTGCGCCACGGGCGGACCGGCCGCCACATCGAGTCGCTGGAGATCGTCACCGCCGACGGCGTCCACGCGATCGCCGACCACGGCGGGCTGCGCGCGGCCGATCCCGCGGACACCGCGTCCGTCGAACGCGTCGCCGAACTCGCGGACGACATACGGCAGTTGGTCGCGGACCAGCTCGCGCTCATCCGCACCGAACTCGGCCGGATCCCGCGCCAGGTCTCCGGCTACCAGCTCCAGCACCTGCTGCCCGAGCACGGCTTCGACATGGCCCGCGCGCTGGTCGGTACCGAGGGCACCTGCGCGGTCGTCGTCGCAGCGACCGTCCGCCTGGTGGCGACGGCTCCGGCCTCGGCCCTGCTGGCCCTCGGCTACGACGACGTCGTGGACGCCGCCGAGGACGTACCGGAGATCCTGCGCTGGTCGCCCACCGCCGTGGAGGGCATGGACGAGGCCATAGTCGCGACCATGCGCGCCCGCCGGGGAACGGACTCTGTCACCGGACTGCCCGGCGGACGGGCCTGGCTGTACGTCGAACTCGACGGCGACGAGGAGGAGTTGGTCACCGCCCGAGCGGCCGAACTCCTGGACACCCTCAAGGCACGCGGACGGATGGTCGACGGTCGCCTGGTCACCAGCCCGGGGGAGCGGCGGTCCCTGTGGCGGGTCCGCGAGGACGGCGCCGGTCTGGCCGCCCGCCTGCTGGACGGCGGGGAGTCCTGGCCCGGCTGGGAGGACGCGGCCGTCGCCCCGGAGGACCTGGCCGACTACCTGCGTGACTTCCGCGCACTGCTGGCCGCACACGGACTGACCGGCGTGCTGTACGGGCACTTCGGCGCGGGCTGCGTCCATGTCCGCGTCGACTTCGACTTCGCGACGGACACCGGCCGGGCCGCCGCCCGCCGCTTCCTCCAGGAGGCGGCCGCCCTGGTGGTCCGGCACGGCGGCACTCTCTCGGGAGAACACGGCGACGGCCGGGCACGCGGTGAGCTGCTGGAGGTCATGTACAGCGACCGGATGATCCGGGCGTTCGCCGCGTTCAAGCGTGCCTTCGACCCGGACGGCCTGCTGAACCCGGGCGTCATCGTGACACCGGCCGCGCTCGACGCCGACCTGGCCCTGCACGGCCCGCCGGCACCCGACGGCCGCCCGACGCTCTTCACCTTCCCGCACGACGACGACGGCTTCGCGGGAGCCGCCCGCCGCTGTGTCGGCATCGGCCGCTGCCGCTCCGACGCGTCGGCGGGCGGTGTCATGTGCCCCAGCTACCGCGCCACCGGCGACGAGAACGACTCCACTCGCGGCCGGGCACGGGCCCTCCAGGAGATGCTGCGCGGCGAGACCGTCCACGACGGCTGGCGGTCGACGGACGTCCGTGACGCCCTCGACCTGTGTCTGTCCTGCAAGGCGTGCTCCACCGACTGCCCGGTGGGCGTCGACATGGCCACGTACAAGGCGGAGTTCCTGCACCAGCACTACCGGGGAAGGATCCGACCCCGCTCCCACTACTCACTGGGGTGGCTGCCGCTCACCGCGGCCCTGGCCGGCCGGATCGCGAGGCCGCTGAACGCGCTGCTCCGCGGTCCGGTCGGCAGGCTGCTGGCACGCGTGGGCGGCGTCACCAGGAAACGTACGATCCCCGCCTTCGCCTCCCGGCGCGCGCTGCGGTCCGCCCTGCGCACGGCCGTCACCGACAAGCCGAGCGCGCTGCTCTTCGTCGACAGCTTCACGCGCGCCTTCCGTCCCCAAGTGGCAGGAGCCACGGCACGCGTGCTCGCCGACGCCGGGATACCAAGCGCGGCGAGGGACGGCCTGTGCTGCGGGTTGACCTGGGTCAGCACCGGCCAACTGTCCGTGGCGCGGCGGGTCATGGCCCGTACCGTGGCCCGGCTCGACGGCGGGCCCGACAGCGGGCTGCCGATCGTCGTGGCCGAGCCCAGCTGCGCCGCCGCGCTCAAACGCGACGTGCCCGAACTGCTCGGCACCGAGGCCGCCCGGCGGGTCGCGGCCCGGGTCCACACCCTGACCGGCGCCTTGAACGACCTCGCCGCACCAGACTGGAGCCCGCCCCCGCTGCCGGAGTCGGTGCTGCTGCAGACCCACTGCCACGAGTACGCGACCTTCGGCAGCCGTCGCCCCCGCGATCTGCTGACCCGCCTCGGGACACGTGAGGTGACCGAGGCGGAGGGCTGCTGCGGCCTCGCCGGGAACTTCGGCTTCGAGGAGCAGCACTACGACACCTCGATGGCCGTCGCCGACCTGTCGCTCCGACCGCACCTAGACGCGGCAGCGGCCGACGACCCACCGACCGTGGTGGCCGACGGCTTCAGCTGCGCCACCCAGATCGACCACCTCGGCCGGCTCGCGGGCGGCCGGGGAACCGTTGCCGTACATCTCGCGGAACTGCTCGACCCCGCCGCCCCCGCCCGTGCCGACCAGCCTGGAGACACACCGTGAGCATCCTGAACGACGTACCCAAGCAACTGTTCATCGGCGGCAAGTGGCTGGACGCCGAAGCCGGCGCCACGATGCCCGTGGACGACCCGGCGACCGGCGAGATCCTCTGCCAGGTCGCCGACGCCGGACCCGAGGACGCCCGGCTCGCCGAGGAAGCAGCCGTCGCGGCACAGGAGGACTGGGCCCGTACGGCGCCCCGCGCACGCAGCGAGATCCTGCGCCGCGCCTACGAGATCATCCTGTCCCGCACCGACGAGCTCGCCCTGCTCATGACCTCCGAGATGGGCAAGCCGCTGGCCGAGGCCCGGGGCGAAGTGGCGTACGCGGCCGAGTTCTTCCGCTGGTTCTCCGAGGAGGCGGTCCGCATCGACGGCGGCGGCTACGGCGTGCTGCCCGACGGCCGCAACCGGATGCTGCTGACGCGCCGCCCCGTCGGCCCCTGTCTGCTGATCACGCCATGGAACTTCCCGCTGGCCATGGGCACCCGCAAGATCGGGCCCGCGATCGCGGCGGGCTGCACGATGGTGTTCAAGCCCGCCCCGCAGACCCCGCTGACCAGCCTCGCGCTGGCCGGGATCCTCCGGGAGGCGGGGCTGCCGGACGGCGTGCTGAACGTCGTCACCACCTCACGCGCCGACAAGGTCGTCGAGCCGCTCCTGAGGGGCGGTCGCATCCGCAAGCTGTCCTTCACCGGCTCCACGCAGGTCGGCCGGATCCTGCTCGCCCAGTGCGCGGACACTGTCGTACGCGCCTCGATGGAGCTGGGCGGCAACGCGCCGTTCATCGTCTTCGACGACGCCGACCTCGACGTCGCCGTGGACGGCGCGATGATCGCCAAGATGCGCAACATGGGCGAGGCGTGCACGGCCGCCAACCGGTTCTTCGTGCACAGCTCCGTGGCGGACGACTTCGCGGTGCGGCTCGCCGAACGGATGGGGGCGCTCGTCGTGGGCCCCGGCACCCAGGAAGGCGTGGATGTGGGCCCGTTGATCGACGACGCGGGCCGCGCCAAGGTCGAGGAACTGGTCGCCGACGCCGTCGGCCGAGGCGCCCGGGTGCTGGTCGGCGGCGCCACTCCGGACGGGCCCGGCCGCTTCTATCCGCCGACCGTGCTGGCCGGCGTGGACCCGGGCAGCCGGCTGATGGACACGGAGATCTTCGGCCCGGTCGCGGCGATCCTCACCTTCGACGACGAGGACGAGGTGATCCGCGCGGCGAACGACACCCCGTGGGGGCTCGTCGGTTACGTCTTCACCGCGGGCCTGGACCGGTCGCTGCGGGTCAGCGAACGCTTGGAGGTCGGCATGGTCGGCCTCAACACGGGGCTCGTGTCCAACCCGGCCGCGCCCTTCGGAGGCATCAAGCAGTCGGGGCTGGGCCGGGAGGGCGGCCGGGTCGGGATCGACGAGTTCCTGGAGTACCAGTACCTGGCGATGCCGGTGAAGTGACCGGGCCGGGTCCCGACCCACTTCGGTCTCGACCCGGCGCGCGCCCGGCTCACTTCGGTCCCGGCCTGCCACGCGCCTGGCTCACCTAGGTTCCGGCCTGCCACGCGCCCGGACCGCCGCCGCGGTCCGGGCGCGCGCCGGTGCGTACGGCTCAGGGGCCCGGGTCGGTTCCGTCCAGCAGCGCGGCGACGCGCTCTGCCGTCTTGTGGCCGGCCCGCTGCTTGATCAGGCCCTCCTTCGCGACGGCCCGCACATGGATCAGGGTGGCCCACCCGCTCCCACGAGTCACGTCCACGGTGATCACCACCGGGTTCATGGCGAGGGCCCCGCCGCCGGTGAGTACCCGCAGGGTCACCCGGTCCGTCGTCGCTTCCAGGACCACCGGATGCGCACCGTGGGCCACGCCGAAGAGCTGCGCACGGACGCGTTCGACGGCGGTGTCGAAATCCAGCGGCAGCTCACGGTCGAACTCGCCGACGTCGTTCCTCATGAAACGGGAGGCGAACTTCCCACCGGGATTGATGCTGCCGAGAGCCTCCGCCAGGAGCCTGTCCTCCGGCTGCTGCATGCCGCCTCCCACTTCCGTGCCCACCCAGCTTCTGTACCTGCCCAGTCGAGGCATTTTGCCCGAGAGTGCGCCACCCGTCAGGGGTTTTCCATGCACCGGGCCCTGGACGGCAACGCGATGATGGCAGGTATGCGCATCCGAATCGACGCCGTGGACCTGCCCGGCCGTACCAGCCCCGCCCCCGCCGACGGCAAGGTCGCGGCGTACGACAACATCCATGTCGCCGTCCAACGCCGTGACCGTCCGGCCGAACTCCTCGAACCGCACCCGGGCGACGCCAAGTCCGCGACCTGGACCCTGGAGTGCACCGCGGTCACCTCACCGACCGGCACCGACGTCAAAGGCCCCTATGTGCAGGACCGGTTGGGGCGCCGGTTCATCTACCTCTCCTGGTGCACGGTCGACGAGTCCGGCGTCTTCAGCATGTTCCGCCGGGCCAAGCTGATGCTCGACGTCGTTCCCGAAGAGGTACTCGCCGCCGCTGCCCGTGACGGCCTGCTGGTGGCCCGCCTCGGCCTGACCGACGAACAGGGCGGCCCCCTGTGCGCCCGGGTCGAACCCCCGCACATCACCTGGACCGCCGAACCCGCTTAGACGGCCACGACCTCCACGGCGAGGCGGACGTGACCGAACCGCCGCCATCCACCGCCCAGCGTGCCTCAGGGGCTGATCCGGTACATACCAGCCATACGAAGCCGCGATGGCCCTGAGGCGAACCTTTTCTTGTTCTGGTCAAAGGCCGTCCCTACGCTTCCAGAACCGCACACCGGCGGCACTGGACAAGGGACATGGAACTCATGGGTCGACTGGCCGGGAAAATCGCTTTCATCAGCGGAACAGGGGCTGGAATAGGGCGGGCCGCGGCTCAGGTGTTCGCCGCGGAAGGCGCCACGGTATTCGGCTGCGACATCGATTTCGACGCCGCTGGGGAAACGGTGGAACTCGTCGAGAAGGCCGGTGGAGTCATGCGGTCCCTGGCCCCCGTGGACCTTTCCACCGAAGGCGGTGCCGGGGAGTGGATCGACGCGGGGATCGCGGCCTTCGGTGGGATCGACATCCTCTACAACAACGCCTCGGCGCTGCGCAACGGGCCGTTCGAGACCATGCCGGCCGAGGACTGGTACTTCACCATCAGGAACGAGCTCGACATCCCGTACTTCTGTACGCGGGCGGCCTGGCCGCACCTGATCGCGCGGGGCTCAGGAGCCGTCCTCAACGTCGCCTCGGTGGCCGCGGTGCGGGGCGCGCCCTTCATGCCGATGGTTCCGCACGGCGCCGCCAAGGGCGGGGTGCTCGCGATGAGCAGGCATCTGTGCGCGGCCGGCGCCCCGCACCGCGTCCGCGTCAACACGATCTCGCCGGGCATGACCCGCACCTCGGCGACCGCCCCCTTCCTCGACGACCCCGACGGGCCGAGGGCACAGCTGGAGGCGCGGATCCCGGTGGGACGGGTGGGCGAGCCCGAGGACATCGCGCGGGCCGCCGCCTTCCTCTGCTCCGACGAGGCGGCGTTCGTCAACGGCGCGAACCTCATGGTCGACGGCGGCGACAGCGCGATGGCGGGCTGAGCGCCCGTGACCACACGACTCGACCACGTGGGCGTCAACGTACGTGATCTGCCCGCCCTCACCACCTGGTACCAGGACGCCTTCGGTCTGAGGACGGTCTTCGCCTTCACCCTCGAAGGGCCCGGACTGAGCGCCGTCGTCCTGGAGCATCCGCACGGCTGGCGCATCGAACTCCTGGCCAGAGACGGCTCCACGCCCGGGCTGCGGGCCCCCGACCCGCTGACAGCCGCCCTCACCGAGGGATACGGGCACTTCGCGGTCACCACCCCCGAACTCGACCCCCTCTACACGGCCCTGGTGGCCCACGGAGCGGGCGAGGCCATGAAGCCGGGGCCGTCCCCCGAGCCCGGTGTCCGCATGGCCTGGGTCACCGACCCCGAGGGAAACCTCATCGAACTCATCGAGAAGAACGTCGAGAACAACGTCGAGAAGAACGTCGAGCAGCACCCCCATAGGAACGCGTAACGAGGGCAGGCGTGATGACGGATTCGATCTCCTTGAACCCCTTGAAGAAACTGGACCGCGGAACACTCATAGCCTGCTGTCTCGCGGTGGCCGCCGCGCAGTTGTGCATTACCGTTCCCTCGCCCATCAATGGCGAGATCCAGGCCGCATTCGGTGCGTCGGGCTCCCAGGTGGCCTGGGTGACCTCCGCGTTCATTCTTCCCACAGCGATTCTTGAGTTGAATTTCGGTGTGGTGGGAGACCTTTTCGGCCGTAAACGTCTGCTGGTGATCGGTGGACTGGTCCTGGCGCTCGGTGAACTCCTCAACGCCACCTCGCAGAACATCACCATGATGTGGACCGGTCAGGCTCTGGCGGGCATAGGTGCCGCCGCGCTCTTCCCGAGCTCCCTCGCGGTCATCGCGGCCGCCACCCCGGACGGGAAGGACCGCGCGAAAGCGGTCTCCACGTGGGCGCTCAGCATCTCCATCGCCTCCGCCGTGGGGCCGCTGTCCTCCGGGGTCCTCGCCACCGTCGCCGACTTCCGCTGGGCGTTCGTGCCCCCGGTCTTCCTCGGCCTGGCGGTCGCGGCCGTGAGCTGGAAGCTGGTCACCGACTCCAAGGCTCCCCAGGGCCGCACCCTGGACTGGCCCGGGCAGATCACCATCGCCGTCGGCCTCACCGCCCTGCTCTGGGGCATCATCGAGGGCGGCGAACGCGGCTGGAGCAGCGCGGCGATCGTGGGTTCGCTGTCCCTGGCGGCCGTGGCCCTCGTCGGATTCGTCGTCGCCGAGAAGCGTGCCGCGTCGCCCATGTTCAACCTGGACCTGCTGCGGATCCCCTCGTTCGCGGCGGCGGCCGTCGTCGCGCTGGCCGGCATGTTCGGCTTCATCGGCACGGCGTACTGCGTCTCGATCCGGCTCGGCGCGGTGATGCACCTGAGCGCGCTGCGAGCCAGCATGCCCTTCGTGATCCTGCAGTTGATCCCGCTCATGCTGGCACCGGTGCTGAGCAGGATGCTCACCCGCGTCGACGCCCGCTGGCTTCTGATGGGCGGTCTGCTGCCGATGGCCGCGGGGCAGTTCTGGATCGCGGCGATCCCCATCACCACCACCTCCCTGGCCGCCTTCATCGGCCCGGTGCTGCTGCTCGGCATCGGCTTCATCTGTGTCGTCTCCTCGCTGACCTCGGCGGCCGTGAACGCCGTGCCTATCCACATGACCGGCATGGCCAGCGGCGCCACCAGCCTCGTACGCGAGTTCGGTCAGGGACTGGGCCCGGCGGTGATCAGCACCATCGCGATGAGCGCCGCGTCCTCGGCTCTGGTGGGCAAACTCAGCGGGGCCGACGCGGGTATGGAAGCGGCGGCCGGTCCGCTCGCCGTCGTGAACGCGGGCAGCGACAGCGCCAGGGCCGCGGCCCAGGACGCGCTCGGCCACGGCATGGCCCTCGGCGTGGTGGTCTGCGGCTGCGCGTCCCTGCTCGGTGTACTGGTCACCCTGCTGCTGGTGTGCAGGAACACGGCCCGCTCGACGGCCGATGCCACCGGCGAGCCGGCGGAGGCGGCGGCCGTCTAGGGCACACCAAACTCTGGACCGAACACGTCCCACGAAGGAGCCCGGGCCCGTGCCCGGGCTCCCTCGCATGCCCGGCCGCACACAAGAGATGCCGAAGAGGCGTCGATTCGGCCCCGCGCCGTTCGTCGGTGGGGTACAGAGAGCCCACAGGGGTCTCATGAACACCGGGAGGAAACATGAAGTACATGCTGCTGGTCTGTGGTGACGACACCGCCGACGCCTCCGGCATGGCACCCGTCGAACCCTGGGTCGAGGAACTGGGCGTGCGCCGCGGCGTACGGCTGCACGGGCACCGTCTTCGGCCGCCCACCGATGCGGTCACCGTACGGGTGCGCGACGGCGAAGTGCTGCGCAGCGACGGGCCGTTCGCGGAGACGAAGGAGTACGTCGCCGGGTTCGACATCCTTGAGTGCGACAGCCTGGAGGAGGCCGTCGAGGCTGCCGCCAAGCATCCAGTGGCGACCGTCGGGGCCATGGAGGTGCGCGCGTTCTGGGAGGACGGGGACGCCGAGAAGGAGATCCGACGCTTGGACGCGGAGCTGACGGCGGCCGGCCGTGAGCGGGACTTCGACCGGGCGATGGCCTGCTACGCACCGGACGTCGAGGTGTTCCACCCCGTGAGCGGTCTGGAGCAGCGCGGGATCGAGGCCCTGCGCAAGGCGGAGGAGATGTGGTTCTCGACGCTGGCCGGGCCCGTGGAGCGCGAGGTGCTCGACTTCCGCGTACGGGTCGACGAGAGCATCGCGTTCAGCCACGCGCTCGTGCGGATGCGCGCCTCGACGGTCGGCGGTGACTCGCTGGACACCACGGCGCGGGTGACCACCGGCTACCGTGCGGCGGGGGACCGCTGGCAGATCGTCCACCAGCACACGTCCGTTCCCTTCGACGTGGGCATCCCCGGAGCCTCCGCCACCGGATGAGGACGCGGTGCGAGGCACTGGGCGGGCCGCCGCGGCTCCGCACCCGTCACCGGGCGTCGAGCGCGTTCGTGATCGCCTGCACCCCGCCGTGCGCCGAGTAGCCGCCGTCCACGGTGATCTCGGCGCCGTTCACGTACGACGACTCGTCGGAGAGGAGACAGACGACCAGCGGCGCCACCTCGTCGCAGGTGCCCGGGCGGCCCTGCGGCGTCATGGCGAGGTGCGCCTCGACGAATACGGGGTCGGCGCTCGCCGTCATCGAGGTCTCGATGTAACCGGGATGGATCACGTTCGTACGGATGCCGCGCGGTGCCAGTTCCAGCGCGGCGACCTTCGACAGGCCGCGCAGCGCCCACTTGCTCGCCGTGTACGCGACCGCGTGGTGGGCGGTGAGACCGGCGACCGAGCCGACGTTGACGATGGAGGCACCCGGGCCCATGAGCGGGGCGAGGGCCTGGATGCCGAGCAGGGGCCCGGTGGTGTTCACGGCGAACGCCCGGTTCCAGTCGGCGAGTTCGACCGAACCCAGGCGTCCGCGCATCGGGATGCCCGCGTTGTTGACGAGACCGTGCAGGGGTGCGTCGCGGAGGGACGCGGCCAGCGCCGCCCAGTCGTCGGGCGACGACACGTCCAGGTGGTGGTAGCGCACGTCGAAGCCGTCGGCGCGCAGGGAGGCGGCCAGCTTCCGGCCCGGCTCGTCGAGGATGTCGGTCGCGACGACCGAGGCGCCCTCACGGACCGCGGCCGTGACCTCGGCGGCGCCCTGGCCCTGCGAGGCCCCGGTGACGACAACGGTGCGGCCGGCCAGACGCTTCCTGCTCACGGCTTCCTCCAGGTGACGGGGCACGGACGGGAAACGTCCGCTCCCGCTCCACGCTAGGGAGCCGGGGCCGGCTCCGGAAACGCGCGTTCCTCATGGCTGGCATCCGTGACGGTGATCTCGGTGGACTGCGGCCGGGCGGGGGCGTCGAGGCGGACACCCACCTTCCGCAGCGTCTCGCGCAGCCATCGGTGCGCCGGGTCCGCATGCCGGTTGTGGTGCCAGTACATGGCCTCCACGAGCGGTACGTCGGGGAACGGCGCCGGTACGGTCACACAGCGGGCGAAGCCCTCGTAGCGCCTCGCCAGACGTTCGGGCACCATCGCCACCAGCTCGGTGCCGGCCACCAGGAACGGCAGCACGCTGAAGCCGGGCGCGCTCACCTGGACCCTCGGGGTGATACCGAGGGTCTCCAGCTGGCGGTCGGCGGGCGTGAGGCTCTTGCCGAAGGCGGAGGCGGCGTGCGGGAGTTCGGCCAGGTCGCGCAGCGTGAGCCGGCCGTCGACCAGACGCGGGTTGTCCGGGTCGACGATGCACACGAACCGGTCGTGCATCACGGCCTCGCTGATCCCCGGCAGCTGGTAGCCGAGCGGCACCACCATCAGGTCGTGGCAGCGCAGATGCGTCTCGCTCTCGGGCTGCCCGTGCACCAGGGGATGGAAGTCGATGCGGACACCGGGCGCCTCCCGTGCGATGGCCCGCAGCAGCGGCTCCACGAACACCGTCATCACGTAGTCCGACATCACGACCGAGAAGCGCTGCCGGCTGCGCTCCGGATCGAAACTCCGGGTCAGGGACATCGCCTCCTCCGCCTTGTGGAGGGAGGCCTGGACGACCGGCAGCAGGCGCTCCGCGAGCGGGGTGAGTTCGTACTCGCGGCCCACGCGCACCAGCAGCTCGTCGTTGAAGTGCCGCCGCAGCCGGGCGAGGGAGCCGCTCATCGCGGACTGGCTGGTGGAGAGCCGGACGCCGGCGTGCGTGACGTTCTTCGCCTCCAGGAGTGCTTCGAGCGCCACCAGAAGATTGAGGTCGATCGCTCCGAGACCCACGGGTGTCTCCTCTCCGGCCGCGTCACTGAAGCATCGGTGAGACGGGAGCGTAACGACGTGCCACCCGGGGAGGAAGCCCCGCAGGGGAACTCTCAGCAAGTTGCGATGCCAGCCATCGGACCAGCGAATACGGGCACGCCGGAGGGCCTGTCCCGCCCCGTTCCACGAGGCGCACTCCGGCGCCCGCGTCCGACGCCGCTCCTGAAGGATCGCTGACGCCGCTCCTGAAGGGCCGCTCCTGAAGGGCGGGAGACTCACCGGGTCGACGGGGCGAGCGCTCCCGCGGCGCCGTCCGCGTCGCCCTGGTCCGCCGGATCGTGCGGCCGTGCCGCCCGGCCGTCCAGGAGTTCCGTGCCCAGCGGCGTGAGGGTGTGCCGCATGGTGTTGCGCACGCGCAGGCTGTGGATCAGGCCCGCGTCACGCAGCACGGTCGCGTGTTCGCTGACCGACGCGGGCGAGATGGCCAGCCGGCGGGCGATCTCGTTGCCGGTCGCGTTCTCCGCCTCCGCGATCGTGGCGAGGGTCGCCGCCCGGGTGCGGCCGAGGAGCCGGTCGAGTGCGCTCGCTCTGCCCACGGGACCGCCGGGCCGCAGGGAGTCGAAGCCGCAGTTCACCGGATACACCAGCACCTGCGAAAGGGAGCTGTCGCGCAGCGCGATGGGCCTGCCCCGGCAGAAGTACGACGGCACGAGCCGCAGCCCCCGACCCTGGAGGTGCACGTCCCGGTCCTCCGGATAGGACATCTGCAGGACCGGCGCACGCCACTGCACCGTGGGGTGCAGTCCGCTCAGCAGCCGGTCGGTCCCGCCGGCCAGGAACGCCTTGGCGCGCTGGGCCCGTTCGGCGTCCACCGAGGCGCTGATCTGTGTCCAGTACGGGTGCAGCGCCTGCCGGTGATACCGACGCAGGGCCGTGCCCAGACCCCGTCTGGCCGCCGGCAGTCCCGAGGCGAGCGCGGTCGCCCACGAGGGCAGTCTGCGCTGCTGACCGAGGGTCGCCACATCCGCCCGCAGGCGAGTGGACGAAGTGGACAGGATCGTGTCGACCGCTTCCGCGGGGTCGGTGGTCCCCTCGGCCGGTGTCAGGAAGTCGGGCGAGTACCCGCGCGGCGGAACGAGATGGAACAGCGGCCGTGCGGCCGTGTCCATCGACGTCCGGACGTGCGTGCGCCATCGCCGCAACTCGACATCGATGTCGGGACCGCCGAGCACATGAAGGCTCAGCAGGGCTTCCCAAGCAGGATCCGGTCCGGTCGCCAGGCGAATCCGGCCGAGGTCCTCCGCACTGAAATGGATACGCAGCATCAGCTTCCCCCCGAAAGGCTGCTACCCCAGGCGCCCCACTCTTGCCGATGAACGCAGGACGCGATAGCTCCGATTTCGCCAGCCCTGGTCTTTCGGCGACGGCCGAAACTGTTCCTGTGCGTTCCCTGAACGCGCCTAGTTTCGGGGCCAGTCACCACGGGGGAACGGCGACGGAGACCGCCGACGGTTTTCGTCGCCGCCCGTAGGCAAACGGAGGACTTCGTGACAACTGCACGTCGAATGGTCGGTTCCCTCGCGGTCGCGGCAGCTCTCGTCGCCGGGACCACCGTCCTGGCCACCGCCCCGGCGTCCGCCCAGGCCGACGCGTCCGCGCCCGCCCAGACACAGCGCGCCGACTGGGACGGCAACATCTACCTCTACTACAGCGCGTCCAGCAACAGCTCCTGGAGCAAGTACTACGGCTGGGTCGACGACTTCGCCGGGCACACCTTCGCCGCGGGCGGTGAGGGCAGTGGCCGGCTCGTCAAGAACAACGTGAACCGCGCCTGGAACAACGACGCGACCCACGCCGCGCGGATCTACTACAACGAGAACCAGAACGCGAGCGGCAACGCACCGTACGACGACTTCTACCCTGGCAACGCCCGGGCGCTCAACAGCGGTGTACAGAACAACAACGCCTCGATGAGCTGGTGGTACGTCGGCTGACATCGGGCTCGGGCCCGTCCGAGGACTTCGGACGCGCCTCTCTCGTACGAAGGGCCCTTCGTACCGTACGGGCCCTTCGTACGGCCGCACACACAAGGGGGACATGACATGCGGGCGCGAACCAGGCAGCGCACACTGCGGATCGGGGCCGCGGTCGCCCTCTCCGCCGCCCTCGCGGGCTGTGCGGAGGGACAGGCCGCCGAGCCGAGGCCGAAGGCATCCGGTCCGCCGCCCGTGACCGGAGTGCCGACGATGCTCGGCGTCGGATCACTGGTCCTGCCCATCGAGCCCTATCTGTTCACCGACCGGCAGGTCGCCCGGCTGTTCCGGGCGCGTGCGGTGCTCACCGCGTCCTGCATGGAGCGTTTCGGCCACCGCTGGCCCGTCCCCACCGAAACCGTGCCGGACACCGGCACGCTGAATCCGGCCAACACGGCACACCGGTACGGGATCACGGACGCTCGGCTCGCCGCCGAGTACGGATACCACCCGGCCCCCGGCACGGCACCGAGCCGCTCCAAGGAGAAGAGCGCGGGGCCCAGGCCCGGACCGGAAGAGATGCTCCTCCTGACGGGCCTCCGCGACGACGGCACCCCGGCGGACAAGGACGAACGCGGGCGGGCCGTTCCGGCGGGCGGATGCCAGGGCGAGGCGACGGCGGCCCTGTCGGGCGACCCGGAGAAGATCGGCAACCGGGAACTCGTCGGCACGATCAACATCGGCAGTTACAGCGACTCGCAGAAGGACCCACGGGTGGTGGAGGTCTTCCGCGCCTGGTCGCGCTGTATGAAGCGACACGGTCACCGGTACGCCGATCCGACCCAAGTGCCGGGCAAGGAACCCGAGTTCACGGGCCCGGAGGCCACCCGGGCCGAGACCTCCCTGGCCGGTACGGACGTACGGTGCAAACGTGAGACGAACGTCATCGGCGTCTGGTCCTCGGTCGACGCGGCCTACCAGCGGCGGGCGATGAGCGCGAAGACCCGGGAACTCGCCGCGATCAAGCGGGACATCCGCAAGCAGGTCACCAACGCGGACCGGGTACTGGAGTCCCGCTGACCCCATGCCCCATGCCCCCTGACCTGCTGACCGTGGCAGGGGCCCGTGCTCCGGCTCGGATCGGCTAGGGACGCGGTGTACGCCCCCGCTTGCGCGCCCGGGGCAGGTACACGTCCGTGCGACCGGGGACGACACGGTTGGAGAGGCTGCCCAGGCGCTCCACGGTGAGTGTCACCTCGTTGCCGGGCTTCAGCGGCGGTGGCGTACGTTCGCCGACGCGGCCCCAGAACTCCGCCAGGGAACCCCAGCCGCAGGTGCCCGAACCGAGGATGTCGCCCGGGCGCACCCAGGCGTCGCGGGTTGCGTAGGCGACCATCTCCTCGAAGGTCCAGGAGGCGTTCGCCAGGGTGTCACGGCCGATGAGTTCGCCGTTGAGCGTGACCGTCATCTCCAGGTCGAGGAAACCGTCCGGATCCCGCCGGTCCTCGACCTCGTCGGCGGTGACCAGAAACGGCCCGAGGGTGTTGGCGAAGTCCTTGCCCTTGGAGAAGCCGAGGCCCAGGTTCTTCTCCGGCTTCTGCAGATCGCGCGCGGACCAGTCGTTGAAGACCAGGTAGCCGACGATGTGTTCGCGAGCCTCCTCCGGTGCGAGATCGCGACCTGAACGGCCGATCACCGCACCGACCTCCAACTCGAAGTCGAGGACCGAACAGCCCGCCGGCACCGGCACGTCGTCGTGGGCCCCGTACGCCGCGTGCGGGTTCGTGAAGTAGAAGTTGGGCGCCCGGTACCACTCATCGGGCACGTGCTCCAGCGCGTCCAGTGACTTGGACACGCCCTCGATGTGCGCCTCGAAGCCGACGAAGTCCCGGATGGACGGTGGCCTGAGGGGCGGCAGCAGCCGCACCTGATCAACCGTCAGGTCGCTTGGTACGGCGAGCGCTTCGGCGCCGACCCGTTGCAGGGCCGCCTCCTCGACGAGGGACAGTACGCTCACGCCCTCGGGCAGTCGGTGCACGATCCCGTCACGGACGACCCCGGCGTGCTCTCCGCCCTTGTACTCGTATGTCGTGAACCGCATCTCTCACTGCTCCCAGTGGTTGGTGTTGCTGACCGCGCCGGTGCTCAGATAGCCCACGAAGAGACCCTTGGGATCGCGGACGGCACGGATCTCCTGGACCCGCCGCCACTGTTCGTCGCCCATGAACTTCAGCTGCCGGACGGTGAAGTCGGAGTCCCCGAGGTACTGGCCCACGGTCACGGGCCGCATCCGTGCCATCGCGTCGTCGAGCCAGGCACGCAACTCGCCGTCCCGCTCCGGTGAGTCGTGGACGACGTACGTGGCGCAGTAGATCTCGGACTGCAACGAGAAGGCCATGTCGGGGAGTTCACGCAGGGGCGCCATGGAGAACCAGATGGTGAAGGTCTGCGGGGTGGGCTGTTCCGTGAACGCCTTGCGGATCGCCGGGACGACCTCCTCGGCGGGGCCGGTCAGCCAGGCGTTGTCGACGAGATAGCGGTGCCCTTCGGGGTTGGCGGTCCGCTGGCCCCGGAGCTGTTCGGCGAGCGTGGTCGGCTGCGCCTCGATCCGGAACAGGGCCCGGTCCGCGTACGGGTTGGCGTGCAGCGGAGCCAGCGCTTCGGCGGCCTGACCGGGCGTGTCGGTCATGGAGACGCCGGTGACCAGCAGCAGCGGCTCGTCGTGACCCGGCGGGGTCTGGGTGAGCGCCACGATCTCCACCAGGTCGGAGACCGTGTGGTGCATACCGTGCAGCCAGGTCATGACCTCGTCGAACAGGCCGAGCGGGTAGGCGTGCACGCTGTGCGCCAGGTGTCCCGGCAGGGGGCGCGTGCGGAGGTGGAAGCGGGTGACGACGCCGAAGAAGCCCGGGCCCGCGCCGCGTGCCGCCCAGAACAGGTCGCTGTGGTGCCGCTCGTCCGCGCGCACCGACTCGCCCTCGGCGGTGACGACGTCGACGGCGGCAAGGCTCTCGGCCGCCCAGCCCCAGCCGCGGGCGTTCCAGCCCTGGCCGCCCTGGAGGAGGAATCCGCCGATGCCCACGGACGGGCAGTGGCCCCCGTTGAAGAACCTGCCGAACTCCCCGAGATACGGGTTGAGTTCGTCGCCGCCCCGCACGCTGGCCGTCGCCGTCACGATCCCGGTCGTCGCGTCGTAGGACATCTCGCGGAAGCCCCCGAGGTCGATCAGCAGGGCCTCGTCGCGTACCGACCAAGTGGCCCAACTGTGCCCGCCGGAGCGCACGGCGACCTGCCAGCCGCGCTCGACGGCGAGGCGCACACCCTCGACGACATCTTGTTCGCTCTCCGCCTCCAGTACGGCGGCCGGGCAACGGTCAAAGGGGCGGCGGGCGTTGAAGACCCGCCCGAAGCAGGCTTCCTCGAAGCTCTCGTCGCCGGGTAGGTGCAGCGTGCCGGTGAACCGGTTCGTGTTCATGCGGCGGCTCATTTGACCGCGATCGGGTTCACCGGGGCGCCCACCGCACCGGTGACCGGCAGCGGCGCCGCGACCAGCAGGAACTCGTGGACATCGTCCGCCGCGCAGTCCTCGGCCAACGCCTCCAGGTCCCACATCTCGCCCAGCGGCAGGCCCATGTTGGGGATGGCTATCTGGTGCAGCGGGGACATCGCGGGGCCGGGGAATTCGTAGGGGCGTACCTCGAGTCCCCAGGTGTCGGTGGCGATGGCGGCGATCTCCGTACGGTGCAGCCAGCCGAGCGTGGTGAAGGAGAGGCCGGGCGCGTCACCGGCGGCGTACCCGCCCCAGGCGCCGAGCCGGCGTACCCGCCCCAGCTGTCCGGTGCGGACCAGGACCAGGTCGCCCCGCCGTACCGTGGAAGTGGCGCCCTGGGCTTCGATCGTGGCGCGCAGGTGCTCCTCCAGGATCGGGAACCCGTCCGGGAGTTCGCCGTGTTCGTCACCGACCGCGCGGCCCACGTCGAGGAGCACTCCGCGTCCGGTGAAGGCGTCCTTCATGTGCTCGATGCCGGTGACCGAGTCGCCGTCGCCGTTGACGATGGTGCACGGACGGCCGTTCCAGGCCCGCTTGTTGTCGTAGATGTGGCCGAGGCCGTCCCACTGGGTGGAGGCCTGGAGCGGCATCACGACATGGTCGTCGGCACCGCCGAAACCGTGCGGGAAGCCCTGCGTCCCGGCAGCCGCGTCCGAGCCCGTGTCCTTCATGTAGTGAACGGGGTTGATGCGGCCGCGGAAGCCGCGCTGCGGGCCGTTCTCGTTGAACTCCTGTGCCAGCGAGAAGGACCGGCCGCGCCGGACCAGACCGGCCGCGTGCGCCCGCATGGCGTCGTCGATGTGGTTGAGCGTGCCCAGTACGTCGTCCTCGCCCCAGCGGCCCCAATTGCGGTACGCGGCACGGGCTTTGGCGAGTTCCTCCTCGATGGGACCGACGGTCGGGCCGAGCGGCGTACCGGTGATCGCGCTCATCGGGTGTGTCCTTTCTGCAGCAGGCCGAGGGCGTTGCCTCCGGCGACGGCGGCGCGGTCGGCGGGCGACAGGCCGGCGGCTTCCAGCCTCGCCACCGGGTCGTCCACCCCCATGTCGAACGGATGGTCCGTGCCGAGAACGATCCGGTCCGCGCCCACCTCCTCGACGAGATGGCGCAGGGCGCGCGCCGTGTAGACCAGGGAGTCGAACCACATGCGTCGCAGATAGGTGCTGGGCGGCTCGGCGCAGCCGCGTGCGTCCTCGCGCCGGTGCCAGGCGTGGTCGGAGCGGCCGATGTACGTCGGGAGATAACCGCCGCCATGCGCGGCCACCAGCCTGAGGCGCGGGAAACGGTCCAGCACACCGGTGAAGACGAGGTGGGAGAGCGCGATCGTCGTCTCGACGGGCTGGCCGACGGTGTTGCCCAGATAGTGCGTGGCCAGGCGCTCACCCAGCGAGCAGCCCCAGGGGTGCACGAACACGACGGCACCCAGCTCCTCGGCCTTCCGCCACACCGGGTCGTGCGCGGGATCGGCCAGCTCTCGTCCGTCCACGGTCGTGGACACGCTGACGCCGTACAGGCCGTACGAGGTGACCGCCGTGTCCAGCAGCGCGACCGCGAGGTCCGGATGCTGGAGCGGGATCGTGCCGAGGCCGTACAGCCGCTCCGGTGCCACGGAGCAGTGGGCGGCCACCGCCTCGTTCACCGTACGCGCGAGCCGGTCGGCGAGGTCCGCGTCCGCCCAGTAGCGGTGCATCGGCATCGGACCGACCACTTGAACGTCCACGCCCATCATGTCGAGATCGGCCAGCCGGACCGCGGGGTCCGTCAACTTCGGTGCCAGCCGCCGGAGTTGGGCGCGATTGACCGCGAGGGACGCGGGGGAGTGCGCCCGCAGCTCGGCCGCCGTCTCGGCGGCGAGGCCGGGAGTGCCCGCGCACAGCGTGTCGGCGGCCGGGACAGCGAGATGGCCGTGGAAGTCCACCACGGGCGCCGGGTCCGGGGTGTTCACGCGGCCGCCGTCAGGTAGTCCAGCGTCTCGGACATGATCCGGGCGGGATCGGCACCGGGTGTGTCCGGGTGCATCTCCCAGTCGGCGAGACGCAGCGAGTTCTCCAGTACGACCCGCACCCGGGGCAGCCGACGTGCCATGAACGTGTCCAGCGCCTGATCGAGGGGCGCCCCGCCGGTGACCAGTTCCGCGAGCACGACCGCGTCCTCGGCGCACATCGCGGCGCCCTGCGCGATCAGGGGCGGGCAGGCGTGCGCCGCGTCGCCGACGACGATCGTCCGGCCCCGGTGCCAGGGTCCGTCGAGGAGGATCGCCTCGATCCAGCGGTAGTCGACCGACGTGTCGTCGGGCAGCGAGGCGAGAACCTTGCCCCAGGTGCCGCCGTACCCGCCACCGCGCTCCCGCAGCAGCGACAGGGGAGCGCGTGGGCCGACCAGCGAGGCGTCCAGGTTCTCGTCGAGGAGATACGCGTAGCAGTGGTCGGGGGAGATCGGGCTGTACCCGGCCTTGTAGCGCGGGCCGCCGTAGTACACCTCGGCGCAGTCCATCTCGGGCGGGCGCTCCGCGACGACCCGGAAGATCGAGATGCCGACGGGGCGGGGCTTCGTGGTGATGCCGATCAGCGCGCGCAGCGCCGAGTTGATGCCGTCGGCGCCCACCACGAGGTCGTAGCGCCCGGTGGAGCCGTCGGTGAAGGTGACGTCCACGTGGTCGGGGGACTGGTCGAGTTTCTCGACGCTCAGCCCGAGACGGACCTGGACCCCCTGCACGTACACCGCCTCGCACAGCGCGTCCTGGAGATCCGAGCGGAGCGCGCCCGCCGTCGACGGCAGGTCCGCGCCGCCGGTGTGCGGGGTGGGCAGCTCCGCGATCAGCTCGCCGTCGGCCCTGCGCAGCCGCATCAGGTCGAAGGGGACGGCCCGGGCGAGCACCCGGTCCAGTACGCCCACGGAACGCAGCGCCTTGAGCGCGTTGCCCTGGATGGTGATGCCGTGCCCCACACCGAACCAGTGGGGCGACAGCTCGGCGAGGTCGACCTCGACGCCGCGCTGGGCGAGCGCGAGGGACAGCACGCTTCCGGTGATGCCGCCGCCGACGACGAGCACCTTTGTTACGGGCATGGGAGATCCTTGCGAACGTAGAGGAAGAGGTCAGCCGGGCTGTGGCTGTTCCGGGGGCAGGCCGGCGGACACCCGCCGAGGGCTCAGCTCGCGGTAGTGCTCGACGGTGGGCGCCCGTGTGAGGAACGCGCCGACCGGACCGCGCCGGCGGGCGAAGAGCTCCGACTCGCGGAAACCCACCGTGTGGGCCTCGGTCGACTCCCAGCCGACCAACAGCAGATACGTCCGCGGCCGTTCCTCGCGGCGCAGCAGCTGCGCCCGGCGGAAGCCGTCGGCCTCGGCGGGCACCGCGCGGGCCTTGTCGAAGACGGCCTCGAAGTCGTTCTCACGGCCGGCCGCCACGGCCGGCTCGGCATGCTCGACAACCACGTGCGTACTCCCTCTCGTGGAGCCCGGCTGGGGACCGATGGTGCTCCGAGCCTGCTGGGACGCCGGATGCGAGGTCAACGGATGGAGGCATCGGCAGCGAAGACGTCATCCATCCCGCACGACGATGGGCGTGCGGGGCGGGCACCTCGGCGAGGCAGCCGTCACAGCCTCTGGTCGCGGGCCCCGTGCGGCGCCGATGCCAGGCATCGCGGATCCCCATTTCCGCCGGGGCCCCGCACTGCCTAGCGTCGACGGCAAGCCACCCGTCCCCGCGAGGAGAGCGCCCGTGCCCGACCGAATCCCCCTCCACGTAGGCCCGTTCGCCCTGGGGACCTTTCAGGCGCACGGCTCAAGTCCCTTCCCCGGCCTGGTCGTCGGGCCACGGGTGCGCGACCTGTCCGACGTGGCACCCTCCGTGCGCGCGGTCGTCGAGGACTGGGCGGGTCTTCTTCCCCGCCTGGCGGACCTCGCCCAGGAGAGCGAGGACACCCACGGGAGGGACGAGGACCAGGAAGTCGGGCAGAGCCAGGACGTCAGGCAGAGTCGGGCAGGCTGGTTCGCCCTCGCCGAACTGCGCGTCCTCGCCCCGCTCGAACCCGGCCAGATCCTGCAGAGCGGAGCCAACTACCGCAAGCACGTGGTGGACCTGGTCGCCGCCGAGACACAGAGTGTGCACGGCGCCACGCCCGAGGAGGCCCGCGCCGACGCCGAGCGGATGATGGAGGAGAGGATCCGCACCGGCGTCCCGTACATCTTCCTCGGATCGCCGCGCGCGATCTGCGGTCCGTACGACGACGTCGTGCTGCCCACGCTCGGCGAGCAGCACGACTGGGAACTCGAACTCGCCCTCGTCATAGGCAAATCGGGCAGGAGCATCCCGGCCGAGGAAGCGATGGAGTACGTAGCCGCGTACACCGTCTGCAACGACCTCACGACCCGGGACCGGCTCTACCGGCCGGACCTGAAGGCCATCGGCACGGACTGGTTCACCGCGAAGAACGCCGACACCTTCCTGCCGACGGGCCCCTTCCTGGTGCCCGCCGCCTTCGTGGGGGACCCCTCGGATCTCCGGATCACCCTGCGCCACAACGGAGTTGTGCGCCAGGACGAGACCACCAAGGACATGATCTTCGACATCCCCCGGCTCATCGCGTACGCGTCCTCGACCACCACCCTGCGCCCCGGCGACCTCCTCCTCACCGGGTCCCCGGCCGGCAACGGCGCGCACTGGGGGGTCTTCCTCTCACCCGGGGACGTGCTGGAAGCCGAGATCACCGGCCTCGGCCACCAGCGCAACACCGTCAGGAGCGGCATGTGACCACCTTTCAGCCCATCACCCATCTGCGCCATGTCGACCTGGCCGTACCGGACTTCGACAAGCAGCGCGTCTTCCTCCACACCACCTGGGGACTCACCGAAGTCGCCGACGACAGCGGCCTCGCGTTCTTCGCGGCCGAGGGCAGCCCCGAGCAGTACGTCGTCCGGATCCGCAAGGACGAGCGCAAGCGCATGGACCTCGTCGCCTTCGGGGCCGCGACGACCGCCGACGTCGACACGCTGGCCCTGCGGCTCGGCGCGGCGGGGGTCCAACTCATCGGCGAGCCAAGGGTGTTGGACACTCCGGGCGGCGGCTACGGCCTGCGCTTCTTCGACCCGGACGGCCGTGTCGTCGAGGTCTCCGCGGATGTCCGGACCCGTACCCACCGCAAGGTCGAGGAGCGCGAGGCGATCCCCGTCCGGCTCTCCCACTGTGTGGTCAACTCCCAGAACCCGGAAGGGCTGCGGGACTTCTACGTCGAGCACCTCGGCTTCCGGCTCACGGACACCCTGTACTCCACGCACATGGGCGACCTCATGTACTTCCTGCGGTGCAGCCCCCTGCACCACTCCTTCGCCATCGCGCGCGGACCCCATGTCTCCCTGCACCACGCCTCGTTCGAGATGCGCGGCGTCGAGGAGTACATGCGTGGCACGGGGCGTGCGCTGCGTGCGGGGACTCGGCTCACCTGGGGGCCCGGACGGCATCTCGCGGGCGACAACACCTTCTCCTACTTCCACGACCCGCACGGCAACACCGTCGAGTACACGACCGAACTCGCCGTCCTGGAAGAGGACATGTGGCACCCGGGCCGCCACGACGTCGACGATCCGGTCACGCAGGACCAGTGGGGCACCGCGGACCCGATGAGCGAGTCGGTGGCCAAGGAGCAGTTCAACGACCCCGACGTCCTCTTCACCGCGCCGCCCGTCTGAGCCGACCACCCGCTCGTGAGCCAGTCACCCTCCTTGAGCCAGTCACCCGCTCGTGAGTCAACCACCGGCAGAGAGGCCGCAGTTGTGGGAACCGTCCTGAAGCACGCCGTATCGAATGCCGAGGTCACCGCCTCGCTCGACCAGGTGCGAGAGACCGTGACGAGCGTCATCGCCGACATCCGTGAACGCGGCGACGACGCCGTACGCGCGTACTCCGAGAAGTTCGACGAGTGGAGCCCCGGCTCCTTCCGGCTGTCGGAGGAGGAGACCGAGAGGATCGTCGCGACGGTCCCGCAGCAGGTGATCGACGACATCCGTTTCGTACAGGACCAGGTGCGTACGTTCGCCCGCCACCAACTCGACTCCCTCGGGGAGTTCGAGGTCGAGACCCTCCCGGGCGTGCGCCTGGGGCAGAAGCACATCCCGGTACGGTCGGCGGGCGCGTACGTCCCCGGCGGGCGCTACCCGCTGACCGCCTCCGCCCACATGACCGTCGTGACGGCGAAGGTCGCCGGGGTGCCGCGCGTCGTCGCCTGTACGCCGCCGATCCACGGCGAGATCCCGGCGGCCACCGTAGCCGCGATGAGTCTCGCGGGCGCTGACGAGATCTGGCTGCTCGGCGGGGTCCAGGCCGTGGCCGCGATGGCCGTCGGCACCGACACCATGCGGCCGGTCAACCTGATTGCCGGACCCGGCAACGCGTACGTCGCCGAGGCGAAGCGGCAGCTCTTCGGCGAGATCGGCATCGACCTCTTCGCCGGTCCGACCGAGATCCTGGTCCTCGCCGACAAGGACGCCGACCCGTTCGTGTGCGCGGTCGACCTGCTCTCCCAGGCAGAACACGGCCCCGACTCTCCGGCCGTCCTCATCACCACCTCGCGCGAGGTGGCCGAGCGGACCGTCGCCGAGGTGGAGCGCATCCTGCCCGGCATGCCCACCCGCGACTTCGCCGGACCCGCCTGGCGCGACCACGGCCAGGTGCACGTCGTGGACTCGCTCGACGAGATGTACGCGCTCGCCGACGCGTTCGCCTTCGAGCACGTGGAGGTGCTCACCGCCGAGCCGCGTCTGGCGCTGGAGAAGATGTCCCAGTACGGCGCCCTGTTCCTCGGCGAGGGCACCTGCGTGTCCTTCGGGGACAAGGTCATCGGCACGAACCACGTGCTGCCCACCCGAGGCGCCGCGAGCTACACCGGTGGCCTGTGGGTGGGGAAGTACCTCAAGACGGTGACCTACCAGGAGGTCACCGACACCGGGTCCCAGGCGCTGCTCGGCCGGCTCTGCGGGCGGGCGTCCCGCGTCGAGCTGTTCGAGGGACACGCCCGCTCCGGTGACGTACGGGCGGCCAAGGCCGCGGGCGACGCGCTGCCGTGGAACGCCTCATGACGGTACGGGGGCGTACGGCGCTGATCACGGGCGGGGGAGGGCCGTTGGGGCGGGCCTTCGCGCTCGCCCTCGTGGAGGCCGGCGCTCAGGTGATCCTCGTCGGTCGGGGCGAACAGGCCCTGGCCGACACCGCGACCCGAGTGGCGAAGGACGGCGGCCGGGCCCGTACGGCCGTCTGCGACGTGTCAGTACCGGCGTCGGTGCACGCGCTCTCGGACCAACTCGCCGACGAGGAAGTGTCGTTGCTCGTCAACAACGCCGGGGTCGCGGGTCCGGTGAAGCCGCTCACCGACATCGACCCCGAGGAGTGGGACGACGTCTTCGCCGTCAACGTACGCGGTGTGTACCTCATGTGCCGGGCCTTCCTGCCACCGATGATCGCCGTCGGGCGCGGCGACATAGTCAACATCGCGTCCGTGAGCGGGAAACGGCCCCTGCTCAACCGCACCCCCTACGCGGCGTCGAAGATGGCGCTGCTCGGACTGACACGGACACTGGCCGGCGAGGTCGGACCGCACGGCATCAGCGTCAACTCCCTTTCCCCGGGCCCGGTACGGGGCCCGCGCATGGACCGCAACTTCCGGCTGACCGCCGAGCTGACCGGCACCAGCACCGAGGCAGCCGAGCGGGACTTCGCCTCGCGCGCCGCCCTGAACCGGCTGGTGGAGGAGGACGAGGTGGCCCGCGCGCTCATGGCGATGCTCGCGATGCCGGGGCTGTGCGGGGCGGACATCGACCTGTCGGCGGGGATGATCGCGCCGGCGTAGGACGCTTCCCCGACCGCTCCGACCGCTCCGACCGCTCCGACCGCTCCGACCGCTCCGACTGCCCCGGTCGTCCGCGTCGATGTACGTGCCGCAGCCGTGGTGTCTCCGGCGCACCCGGCCTCTCCGGTCTCACGCCCTTGTCGCTGCCCCTGTTTCGCACTGGCCGCGGTTGCGCGCTCCGGCCGGGCGCCCCGATCGGCTGTTTGGAGCAGGTGCGCGAGCGGAGCGTCCCGCACGAGCCGATGCTGGGCGTGTCCTGTCCCCCATCTGCCCGGGAATGATGATGCCGCTTCAGCGCCACCCTCGTCTGCGCCTGTGCCTGGTCACCGTGCTGGCCGCCGTCTCTGTCGGCAGCGGGACGATCCACCCGGCCGCCGCCGCTCCCGTGGACGGTTCCCGCGACCACCCGGACCAGTTGCAGCGACAGCTCGACCGGCTGGTCGCCGCTCCGGGCGGACCACCGGGAGCGGTGGTCCTCCTTCAGAGCGGGGACAAACGTCGCGTGCTGCGCGCCGGAGTCGCCGACCTGACGACCGGCCGCCCGATCGGACCCGGCGACCACACCCGGATCGCCAGCGCGAGCAAGGCCTACAGCGGCGCGGTGGCCCTGCATCTCGTCCAGCAGGGCGCGCTGGACCTCGACGACACCATCGGGACGAGACTGCCGCGCCTGCCCCGGGCCTGGGCGAAGGTGACGCTGCGACAACTGCTGCAGCACACCAGCGGTCTGCCCGACTACAGCCGGGATCCGGAGTTCCTGCGCCTGATCGCGGCCGACCCCCGACGGCACTTCGACTCGCGACGCCTGCTCGACTTCGTACGTGGCAAGCGTCTGCTGTTTCGTCCGGGCTCCCAGTACCGCTACTCGAACTCGGACAACATCGCCGTCGCCCTCATGGCCGAAGCGGTGACCGGCGAACGCTACGAAACACTGCTCCGCAAGATCGTCTACCGCCCCCTGGGCCTGCGCGAGACCAGCCTCCCGCAGGGGTACGAGATGGTGCGGCCCTTCATGCACGGCTACGACGTCGGCGAGGTCCCGCCGCTGGACGTCAGCGAGTTGATCGGCGCCTCCGGAGTGTGGGCCTCGGGCGGGATCATCGCCACGCCGCGGGACATGAACCGGTTCATCCGCGGCTACGCGAGCGGGTCACTGACCTCCCCGGCCGCACTGAGCGACCAGCGCCACTGGGTGGACGGTGCCTCCGAACCGGCAGGCCCCGGCCGCAACAAGGCGGGGCTGGGCATTTTCCGCTACACCACCCGGTGCGGAGTGGTGCTCGGGCACACCGGAAACACTCCCGGATACACCCAGCTGATGGCCGCGACCCCGGACGGCCGACGCTCCCTCACCGTCTCGCTCACCACCCAGATCAACCAGACCACGACCCCGGACCTGCTGCGGAAGCTCCGCACGATGGAGGAATCGGCCGTGTGCTCGCTGCTGCGCATGGGGTGACTGCCGGGACCGACTGGCGGGCCGGAGGCGTGCCGCCACGGTCGGGGTCAGGCCCGCAGGTAAGTGAGTACGGCCAGGACCCTGCGGTGGGTCCTGTCCGTCAGAGGCAGATCCAGCTTGGTGAGGATGTTGCCGATGTGCTTGCCGATCGAGGCGTCGGAAACCATCAGCCTCCTGGCGATCGCGCCGTTGGACTTGCCCTCGGCTATCAGTGCCAGTACTTCGCGTTCGCGGGGGGTGAGCCGCTCCAGCGGATCGGGGTGGCGGCGCAGCAACTGGCGCACCACCTCGGGGTCGATGACCGTCCCGCCGGTCGCCACCTTCCACAGCGCGTCCATGAACTCCTCGACCTGGCCGACCCGGTCCTTGAGCAGATAGCCGACGCCCGATCCGTCGCCGGAGTCCAGGAGTTCGGCAGCGTACGTCCGTTGCACGTACTGACTGAGGACCAGGACCGGCAGCGTGGGGTGCTTCTCGCGCAGCCGCACTGCCGCGTGCAGGCCCTCGTCCTGGAAACCGGGCGGCATGCGCACGTCCGTGACCACGATGTCGGGTGCATGCTCCTCGACCGCGGTGACCAGTGCCTGCGCGTCCCCGACGGCGGACACCACCTGGTGGCCGCAGCGGCCGAGGAGGCCGACGAGCCCTTCCCGCAGCAGCACACTGTCCTCGGCCAGCACTACGCGGAGCGATCGGCCGCCTTGGTCAACTCGCAAGAGAACTCCACACGCAACAGAGTCGGCCCACCCGGCGGACTGGTGAGGGCAAGTCTGCCATCCAGGACCGACACCCGGTCCGCGAGACCGGTGAGGCCGCTGCCCGCCGAGGCGTCCGCGCCGCCGCAGCCGTCGTCGCGCACCAAGAGGAACAGACGTCCGTCGCGATGACCGCCGCTCACCCGCGCGCGGTCGGCCCCACTGTGCTTGGCAACGTTGGCCAGCGCCTCGCAGACCACGAAGTACGCCGCGGACTCGACCGCCCGGGGCAGCCGGCCCGGCAGTTCGAGGTCGACGGCGACCGGGACCACGCAGCGGTCGGCGGCGTCGGCGACCGCGGCTTGAAGGCCGTAGTCCGTGAGGACCTTGGGGTGGATGCCGTGGATGAGTTCACGCAGCTCCGCGAGCGCCTCGCCCGCCTCCGCCTGGGCGTTGGCGAGCTGGTCGGCGAGCGGGCCGGGCGGTGCGTCCAGACGGGCCAGCCCGAGCGCCATCGTCAGGGCCACCAGGCGCTGTTGGGCGCCGTCATGGAGATCCCGCTCGATGCGGCGCCGCTCGGCCTCGAAGGCATCCACCAACCGGACGCGGGAGCGGGCCAGTTCGACCACCTTGACGCCGAGCTCGCCCTCACGGGAGGCGATCAGCAGTCGGGTCAGCTCGGCGCGGGCGCCTGCCATGACACCGAGTGCGTAGGCGCACAGGCCCAACAGGAGCAGGCCCAGTACGGCGACGCCGAAAGCGGTCGGCCAGGTGGTGACCGTCCACTGCTTGAGCACCTTCGCCTCGTGGCCGTCGCCGACGGTGGCCATCAGCAGCGGGGTCGCGACCATGGACAGCGGGCAGAGCAGGGCGACCGTGACCGCCAGGGCGTCGACGGGCCACAGGAGCCCGGCGAACAGCAGCGCGTACCCGAACTCCCGCCAAGTCGCCTGTTCGCACAGCCGGGTGGTCAGCCAGGGCCACAGTCCCGGCGCGGTCGGCACCTGGTGCCGACCTGACAGCGGGTCGCGGTCGATCAGGCGCAGCCGGTGCCGGTCCACCCACGCCACCGGGATCCCGCTGAGAGCGACCAGGACGAGCAGGGGCAGCCCCACCAGGACGATGGCGAGCGCGCCGCCGACCGCTGCCAGCGTCACGATCCCCACCAGGGCGGCGACGCCGGTCAGCGCGCCGGTGAGCAGATACGCGGCGGAGCGCCAGGGCCAGGCCGACAACAGGAAGCCCGGCCGGGACATGGCCTGCCACACGTTCCGAGGGTGCATGGGCATGACCGTAGGTGCTCCCGTCGCCCCGGTGCCATCGGCCCAGTGTCCGTATCGGGGGTATGCCTGGCACTACCCCATGTCTAGTTCTGGCCGTAGTGCGTCACGAGGGGCTTCCGCGGTTTCGTGGTGGCACCAATGAGGCAAGGAGCAGGCGCTGGTGGGGGAACACATGAGCAACGACGCGGTCCGACTGCGCTCCGTAACGCGGCGGTACGACTCGGGGGGCACGTCCGTCACCGCCCTCGACCAGGTATCGCTCGCCTTCCCGAGGGGGACGTTCACCGCCGTGATGGGCCCGTCCGGCTCGGGCAAGTCGACCCTGCTGCAGTGCGCCGCGGGCCTGGACCGGCCCACGTCGGGCTCGGTCACCGTGGGCGACACCGAGCTGACCGGGCTGAGCGAGACCAGGCTGACCCTGCTGCGCCGCGAGCGCATCGGCTTCGTGTTCCAGGCGTTCAACCTGCTGCCCGCGCTGACCGCCGAGCAGAACGTGGCCCTGCCGCTGCGGCTGGCGGGCCGCCGCCCGAAGAAGGGCCGGGTGCGCGAGGTGCTCCAACAGGTCGGACTCGGCGACCGGGCACGGCACCGGCCGACGGAGATGTCGGGCGGCCAGCAGCAGCGGGTTGCCCTGGCCCGCGCCCTGATCACCTGCCCCGACGTGCTGTTCGCCGATGAGCCGACCGGCGCGCTCGACTCGGGGACCGGCCGGGAGGTGCTGACCCTGCTGCGCGGCATGGTCGACCGGGACGGCCAGACGATCACCATGGTCACCCACGACCCCGTCGCCGCCTCCTACGCCGACCGCGTCGTCTTCCTCGTCGACGGCCGTGTCAACGGCGAGCTGATCCGCGCCTCCGCCGAGGACATCGCGGCGCGCATGGCCAGGCTGGAGGCCGTCCCGTGCTGAGCACCACCCTGCGTACCCTGCGCACCCGCTGGATCACCTTCGTCGGCGCCTTCGTCGCCCTTTCCCTGGGCGTGGCGCTGATCGCCGTCATGGGGCTGGCCCTGGCGTCCTCGCTGGACGCACCCGACCGGGGGCCGGAGCGGTTCGCCGCCGCGCCGGTCGTCGTCAAGGGCCAGGACACCCTCAAGGCGCCGACCTCGATCGGCGACCGCCCGAAGACGCTCGCGCAGCCGCGTCCCGTGCCCGACGACGCGGTCGCGAAGCTGCGGGACCTCGGGACCGTGGTCGAGGACCGGTCGTTCGCCGTGCGGGCGGTGGGCGCTCCCGCCGATCTGGTGGGCCACCCCTGGTCCACCGCCGCCTTCGCGCCGTACGAGCTCGACGCGGGACGCGCGCCCGAGGCGATGGACGAGGTCGTCGTCAGCGGTGACTGGGCCCGTCCGGGCACCCGGGTACGGACCGACGGCAGCACCGTGCGCGTCGTCGGTACCGTGACCGGGCTCGGCTTCGAGAACGCCGTGTTCTACACCGACGTCCGCGCCGCCGAACTGTCGCCGCGCAGCCTCCAACTCGTGGTCGACGCCGATGCGGTGGCCGTGCGCGAGGCGGTGCGCGGCAGCGAGGGCGTCCGGGTCCTCACCGGGGACGCGCGCCGGTACGCCGACGCCGACCCCGACCGGGACGCCGAGGCCCTCACCGCGATGAACGCCATGTTCGGCACGGCCGGCGGCGTCACCGGGTTCGTGTCGGTGTTCGTGGTGGCCTCGACCTTCGCGTTCGCCGTGGCCCAGCGACGCCGGGAGTTCGGGCTGCTGCGCACCGCCGGGGCGACCCCGGGGCAGCTCCGCCGCATGGTCGTCTCCGAGGCGCTCGTGGTCGGTGTGCTCGCCTCCGCCGCCGGCTGTGTACTCGGCTCCTACGGGGCTCCGAAGCTCGCTGAGTGGGCGGTCGACGAGAACCTGGCGCCGCGCTGGTTCACCATCGGCGACTACAACTGGCCCTACCAGATGGCGTTCTGGACAGGTCTGTTCGTGGCCCTGTGCGGTGTGACGGCCGCGTCCTGGCGGGCGGGGCACACCGGTCCCGCCGAGGCGCTGCGCGAAGCGTCCGTGGACACCCGGGCCATGACATGGGGCCGTTGGCTGTTCGGCGGCGCCCTGCTGATCGCCGCCGCGGTGACACTGGTCCTGGCCCTGGTGACCAACCCCGGCGAGCTGCTGCAACGCAAGACCTATGTGAGCCGGCCGATGCTGCTGATCACCGCGGTCGCGCTGCTCGCACCGGTGCTGGTGCGGCCACTGACCCGGGCGATCGCCTGGCTGCCGGCCCAACTGCCCGGCGCAGGCGGGATGCTGGTGCGGGAGAACGCCGCCGCCGGGGTGCGCCGCACCGCCGCCGTCGCCGCGCCCGTGCTGGTCACGGTCGCGCTGGCGGGCTCGTTGCTGGGCGCCACCGCCACTCTCGACGAGGCGCAGGCCACCGAGGTCCGCGAGCGGACGACGGCCGACTTCGTGGTCACCCCGGCGGGCGACGCCGGCTTCGACGACGCCACGCTGCAGCGGCTTCGGACCGTCTCCGGCGCCGAGGTCTCCCCGAGTTCGTCGAGCGCCGTGTACGTCCTGGAGGACGGCGTGGCCCTCATCAGGTCCGATGCCAGGGCCGTCGATCCGCAACCGCTCGCGGCGACGGCCCGTCTCCCGCTCGCCGCGGGGAAGGTGAGCGATCTGGACGACGACTCGATCATCGTCAACGAGGAGTGGGAGAAGCACGACGTGGGCGAGCGGGTGGACGTGTGGCTCGGCGACGGCACGAGGAAGTCCCTGAGGATCGCCGCGGTCATGACCGTCGGCACCGGCGACAACGGCGTCCTCGTCACCCCGCGCAACGCCCCCGCGGCGCCCGTCGACCGGGTCGACGTACGTCTGGCGGACGGTGCCGACACGGGCACCGTGGCCGCGGGTCTGCGTCAGGCGGTGCGGGCGTCGGGCGGGGAGGTCCTGACCGGAGACGCCTGGGTGCGCGCTACGTACCCCGAGTCCAACCGGACGACCCGGATGGGCTTCTTCCTGGTCCTCGGGATCGCCTTTCTCTACACCGGCATCTCGCTGGCCAACACGATGGTCATGGCGACCTCCGACCGGGAGCGCGAACTGGCCCTGCTGCGGCTGGCCGGCGCCACCAGGTGGCAGGTGCTGCGGCTGGTGGGCGCCGAGGCGCTGATGGTGGTCATGGTCGGGGGACTGCTGGGAGCGCTCGTCGCCGGCCTCAACCTCGTGGGCATGTGGAGCGCGCTGGGCCTGCTCTCGGTGCGGACGTCCATCGAGATCCCGTGGGCGGTGCTCGCGGCGGCCATGGGCGCCTGCGCGGTGCTCGCCGTGATCCCGGCGGTCGCTTCGGCCGGCCTTTCCCTGGGCCGAAGGGCGGTGGAACTGGCGGGCGTAGGCGAGTGAGCTGTGCCCCGGAGCCTGCGCGATGTCTTGACATGTTCCTGGCGCAGTGCCTCTATGGGAGCGCTCCCACGTTCCTTCCGATGCTCAGGTTTCTTGGCGCTCACTCCCTGGAGTCGCAGTGAGAACAACAAGAAGCACCACACGAGGCCCCATACGAAGCACCACACGGCGCACGACGCGTAGCACAACGAGAAGGACCCCCCGAAGCACAACGAGAAGCGCGACACGAAAGAGCCAGGTCGCCGCCCTCCTGACCCGACTGGTCACCCTCCTCGGGCTCGTCGCTCTCGGTGTCCTCGGTCCGGCGACGGCGCATGCCCAGTCACCGGGCGCCCTCGCCACCGGTCTTCACATCAGCGACGGCCGCCTGCTCGAAGGCAATGGCAACGACTTCATCATGCGTGGCGTCAACCACGCCCACACCTGGTACCCGGGCGAGACGCAGTCGCTGGCGGACGTCAAGGCGCTCGGTGCCAACACCGTCCGCGTCGTCCTCTCCAACGGTTACCGCTGGACCAAGAACAGTGCCGCGGACGTGGCCGGCGTCGTCAGTCAGTGCAAGGCCAACCGGCTCATCTGTGTCCTGGAGGTGCACGACACCACCGGATACGGCGAGGACGCCGCGGCCGGCACGCTCGACCAGGCGGCCGACTACTGGATCGGCCTCAAGGACGTACTGGTCGGCGAAGAGAACTACGTCATCGTCAACATCGGCAACGAGCCCTGGGGCAACACCGACCCGGCCGGCTGGACGGATCCCACGATCGCCGCGGTCAAGAAGCTCCGCAACGCCGGTTTCGGGCACACGATCATGGTGGACGCCCCCAACTGGGGCCAGGACTGGCAAGGCGTCATGCGGGCCAACGCCCAGTCCGTGTACGACGCCGACACCACCGGCAACCTGATCTTCTCGATCCACATGTACAGCGTCTACGACACCGCCCAGGAGATCACCGACTACCTGAACGCCTTCGTCAACGCCGGACTGCCCATCCTCATCGGTGAGTTCGGCGGGCCTCCCGACCAGTGGGGCGACCCTGACGAGGACACCATGATGGCGGCGGCCCAGCAGCTCAGGCTCGGCTATCTGGCCTGGAGTTGGAGCGGCAACACCGACCCGATCCTCGATCTGTCGATCGGCTTCGACCCCAGCCGGCTCAGCTCCTGGGGCCAGCGCATCTTCAACGGCGCCAACGGCATCGCCCAGACCTCCCGCGAAGCGACCGTGTTCGGCGGCGGCAACCCGGGGGACACCCAGGCCCCGACCGCCCCCGGAACCCCGACCGCCTCCGCGGTGACGGCCACCTCCCTCACCCTCGCCTGGACCGCCGCCACCGACAACGTCGGCGTCACCGGCTACGACGTCGTCCGCGTCGCCGGCGGCACCGAGACCACGGTCGCCGCCTCCACCACCAACACCGTCGCCGTGACAGGGCTGACCGCCGAGACCACGTACACCTTCGCCGTCTACGCCCGAGACGCGGCCGGGAACCGGTCGGCACGCTCGGCCACGGTGAACGTCACCACCGACGAGGGCGGCAGCACGCCCGGTGTGGGGTGCTCCGTCGGCTACCGGGTCGTCGGCGAGTGGCCGGGCGGCTTCCAGGGTGAGATCACCATCCGCAACACGGGCACCACCGCCATCAGCGGCTGGACGCTCGCCTTCGCGTTCGCCAACGGCCAGACCGTCACCAACATGTGGGGCGGGACCCCCGCCCAGAACGGCGGCGCGGTGAGCGTCACCCCCGCCTCCTACACCTCCACCGTCCCCGCAGCCGGCTCTGTCACCGTCGGCTTCACCGGCGGCAAGGGCGCCACCAACACCGCCCCGACCGCGTTCAGGCTCAACGGCACGACCTGTGCCACCACTTGACCCACCGGCCGTTCGCGCCGGTGGGGGCCGCCGACCCCCACCGGCCAGGCAGACCCGTACCCGGCCGAGGGCGGTCAGCCCGGCTTCTCGCCGGTCTCGCAGATCAGGCGGGCGATCTCGCGCAGTTTGATGTTGCGGTCCTGCGACGCCTTCTTGAGTACTTTGAAGGCCGTGTCCTCGGTCAGCCCGTGGCGCTCCATGAGGATGCCCATGGCCTCGCCGATCTCGTGCCGGGTCTCCAGGGCGTGGCCGAGCTGCTGATGCGTACGGGCCGCGGAGAAGGCAACGGCCGCGTGCGAGGCGAGGATCCAGCCGGCACGCTGAGCGGCCTCGTCGAAGGTGCCCGGCTGCCGGGAGTAGACGTTGAGGGCGCCGAGATCGTCGTCGTCGGTGAAGAGGAGAAAGCCCATCGCGCTTCCCATGCCCATCTTGTTCAGCTCTGGGGCGAAGTGCGGCCAGCGATCATGGGGTTCGCGCAGGTCCTGGATCGTGTAGACCTGCCGGCGGTCGGTCACGGCGTCGAAGCAGGGGCCTTCCCGCAGGTCCTGCTGGATCCGGTCAGCGCGGCGCACGAGGTCACTCGTCGCCGCCAGTGCGTGCACCTCACCCCGCCGCACGGTGAGGATGCCGGCGTGGTCACATCCGTTGATCAGGACCTTCGCGTGCTCCACGATGCGGTCCAAGGTGTCCTGCGCCGAGTCCTGGGCCAGCAGATCCCGCGCCATCTCCGCCAGGGCGACGGCGCACCGCTCCCAGACCTCGCCCGGCTCGTCCGCCATGGGTCACCCGCCTCCGTGGTCGAAGAGCCCCCGCCGCTCCACTGGGGGCCCATCTTGCCACCAGGGCGCCCCCACCGCGTCGTGCGGGCCCGACCCCGTCCGGCGGAGCGCGATCACGCCCGGGATTCCTGAGACACCCGCAGCTCGGTGGCGTCGATGTAGTCGTGGAGGACCTGGCGGGAGCGAGTGAGCGTGTCGATGTGCTCGTCCAGCCCCTGCAAACGAGCCCGAAGGGTGTCCAGGAGCTCGGGACAGGGTTCGAGGTCGGGGGCCGTGCCGGTGACGCAGGGCTGCAGGTATCCGATCTCCTCGGTCGACAGTCCCGCTTCGAGCAGTCTCCTGATCTGGGCCACGGTCAGTACGGCGTCGTCCGCGTACTCGCGATAGCCGCTGGTGCCGCGGCCGGGCTCCAGCAGCCCCTGGGCCTCGTAGTAACGCAGCTGATGCGTGCGGACCCCGGTCCGCCGGCTCAACTCCCCGATCAGCACGCCGATTCCCCCTTGACCTTCATACCGGTGTGAACGTTGACGATTCTGCCATGACCACCGATTCACCCAGGGGGAACACATGACACAGAAGCACGATGCCGACCGCACGCCCGTGGCGGTCATCGGACTGGGGCTGATGGGCCAGGCACTGGCCGGAGCGTTCCTGCGCGCCGGGCACCCCACGACCGTGTGGAACCGCACGGCGGCCAAGGCCGGACCACTGGTCGCACAGGGCGCGACCCTCGCGGACTCGATCGGCGACGCCGTCGCGGCCGGCCCACTCGTGGTCGTCTGCGTCTCGGACTACGACGCCGCGCACAAGCTCCTCGATCCGGTGGGCGAGCTCCTCGACGGCCGGGTCCTGGTGAACCTGACGTCGGGCACCTCGGCGCAGGCCCGTGAGACGGCCGAGTGGGCGGCGCGGCACGGCAGCAACTATCTCGACGGCGTGATCCTGGCCGTCCCTCCGGGCATCGGCACGGCCGACGCCATCGTCCTCTACAGCGGGCCCAGGGAGGCCTTCGACCTGCACGAGCCCGTACTGAGGAGCCTGGCCGAGACAACGACGTACCTGGGCGGCGACCACACCCTGTCGGCGCTGCACGACATGGCCGTGCTGGGCCTGATGTGGGGCGTCCTGAACGGATTCCTTCAGGGAGTCGCGCTGCTCGGTGCGGCAGGGGTCGAACCCGCGACGTTCGTCCCGCTCGTGCGGCGGGGAATCGGGATCGTGACCGACTGGCTGCCCGGCTACGCGCAGCAGATCGACGAGGGTACGTATCCGGCGCTCGACGCCACCCTCGACACCCACCGGGCCGCGATGGAGCACCTCGCCCACGAGAGCGAGTCCCGCGGTGTCAACGCCGACCTGCCCAGGTTCATCCAGGCCCTGGCCGACCGGGCCGTGGCCGACGGCCACGGAGGCGACGGCTACGCGGCGATGATCGAGCAGTTCCGCAAGCCCTCAGGAACGCGCTCATGACCGGGCGTCGGCCTCGTCCCGCCGGGAATAGCCGGACGGCGGTCGCGACTTGGCCCTGGACATGACCGCCACACCATTCGACCCACGCACACTGCTCGCGGAGAGCCGACTCGGCGTTCTCGCGACGATCAAGTCGGACGGCCGCCCCCAGCTGTCGCCCGTCATGCCCTTCTACGACCGGGAGGCCGATGTTCTCCACGTTTCGATGACCGAGGGACGAGCCAAGACGGCGAACCTGCGCAGGGACCCGCGAGCGGCACTGGAGGTCACCAGCCCTGACGGCGGGTCGTGGGCGACGGCCGAGGGCACGGTGACCCTGACCGGGCCGGGAACCGACCCCCACGGCCCGGAGGTCGAGGCGCTGGTCGACTACTACCGCCGCGCCGCGGGTGAGCACCCGGACTGGGACGAATACCGGTCGGTGATGGTGACCGACCGTAGAGTGCTCATGACGATGACGGTCACCCACGTGTACGGCGCCAGGATCCGCTGAAGGCGCCATGGCGAACCACCGGAGCGGGCTCCGGCGGTTCGCCCACTGCCCGAGCGCTCACCGCCGTAACGCGCTCACCGCTGTGACGCACGGGGCTTGAAACCGAGGGGCGTGGGCTTGAAACCGAGGAGTGGGAGTCCGTAACCGGGACACCCGTCGGTCACGAGGGGCCGGACGAGCGGCTTCGGAGGCTGCTCCGGAGCCGCTCCGGCCGCGTTGTCAGTGCCCTCCGCAACAATGCGGAGCAGCGAGAACGTCATCGTCCCGGCGATGCGTGATCGCACCCGTCCGACGAAAGGCCGCCCGTACATGACGCCCACCCCCCACCGCCGAGCCGTACCGCGCGCCCTGGACGGAGACCGCTGAAGATGCTCCGAGCCCTCCCGCGCACACCCGCTCCGCTCGGCCCCGGCGGTGCCGAGGTTCTGCGTCTCATCACGGTGCAGCGAGTTCCCGTCTGGCTGACCGTGCACGCCAACGGCCGTCGCCGGTACGGCTACTGGCAACCCCTCAGTTCCGGTGCCGGGCTCGGCGTCAGCCATGTGGCCCTGCCCACCGACGAGTGCGACGCGCTGCAGGCGGCGGGCCGGATCGTGCTGGGGGAACCGGTCGTGGACCCGGCGAAGACCACCTACCCCGTGCGTCCCGCGGTGCCGGGCGCCCCACCCGCGGCAGGCACACCGCGTCAGACCCGGCAGGCACTCACGGCCTGAACCGAGGGCCTCTCGCCACGTCGCGGCCGACCACGTCACGGCCTACCGGGGCGAGAGCGGTACGACGGCGGTGATGCGCTTCCCTCCGGTGTCGAGCTCCGAGATCGTGACGTCACGGGCGAGATGGCAGACGATCGGCCAGCCGTGGCCCCCTACCCGCATGAACCCCCGCTCGTCGATGTGGCGTGCCGATGTCGGCAGTTCCTGGCTGCGGTCGCTCACCGACAGACGTACGTCCCGGTCGTCCAGGGTCACCTCGAACCGGGTGACACCACCGCCGTGCAGCATCGCGTTGGTGGTGAGCTCCGAAGCGACGAGCAGGGCGTCGCCGACGGCCTCGTCACCGGCCACCGGGTCGGGATTGCGGGATCGTCGTGCGCCTTCGAAGGCGTGCCTGACCGCCTCGCGTACCTCGGCCGGGCTGCGTGGTCCCGGTGAACGAGGCCGGCCGGGGACCGTCACCGTGTCGATCGGGTGCGTCCGGTGCTCCCCGCACATTCTTTGCTCCTTCGCCTCGAAGACCTGAAAGACCTGAAAGACCTGAAAGCAGGCGGCCCGCCGCAAGCGCGCAGCGGACCCTGCGGAATGGATGATCGCCATCAGTGCCGGAATATGTGCTTCGTCTTTTCCTCGGCCTGACGGGCGTCACCCTCGGCCTGCTCCGTCCTGGCCCGTGCCTTCTGCTTCCTGGCCATTGCGGATCACGTCCTCACTGCTTCGACGTCGCGCTCTACCATTACGGCTGACCGGGGAAAGCCCGTCCAAACACGGGTGGGTCGAGAATTCGACGGGCTTCCCCCGAAGGGCCGAATCATTCCCGACCCGGAAAAGGATTCACCGAATTTCACAGAACGAGGAGACGTGAGCGATGGGGACCGCTGGGCACGTCCCGCAGACGCGGGACATGATCGGGGAGGAGCTGTCCGGTGACGAGGCGCTCACCGCGCTGCGGCGCTACGGGGGCCGTCGCCTGGTGATCGACGCGTTCTCCCGCTTCCGCTACGCCGACGGCTTCACCAGCGCACGCTCCCTCGCCTTCCAGGTGGTCCTGGGCATGGTGCCCTTCACCATCGCCCTGGTGGGCGTCGCCACCACCGTCCACACCGAGAGCGTCGGCCGGATCATCGAACTCACCCTCGGCCGGATCGTGCCCGGCGCCAGCGCCGACCTGGTCGAGGACGCCCTGGCCGAGACCGAGCGCAGCGCCGGCTCCGGGATCTGGAGCGCCCTGGCGATGTGGCTCGGCCTGGCCTTCGCCGTGCTCAACCTGGCCTCGGCCATGGGCCAGGTCGAAAGGGGCGCCAACCGCATCTACGGGATCGAGCGCGACCGTCCGCTCCTGGCCAAGTACGGCCGGTCCCTGCTGCTCGCCTTCGCCGCGGGCATGCCGATGGTCCTCGGCTTTCTCGTCCTGGTCGCCGGTGACGCGGTGGGGGAGTCGGTGGTCCAGGCCCTCGGCTGGTCGCGCGACAACCTCGGCTGGTGGGGGCCGCTCCAGGTGCCACTGGGCGTGGTGTTCGTCTGGGTCGCCTCGGCGGTGATCTTCCGCTGGGCTCCCCGCAGGGACCAGCCGGGCTACACCTGGCTCGCCTTCGGCTCGGCGGTCCATCTGGTGCTGTGGGTCGCGGCCACCTGGCTGTTGGCGCTCTACGTCGCCGGCAGCGGATCCTTCGGCGCCGTGTACGGACCGCTCACCGCCTTCGTCGCCCTGCTGCTGTGGGCGAACCTCACCGGAGTCGCGCTCTTCCTCGGTGTCGCCTTCGCCGCTCAGCTGGAAGCGGCCCGCGCCGGAATCACCGAACCCGTGAAACCGGACCCGGGCCCCGGTCTCTGAGCCCTGCCCACGAGCCCGACCCGAGAGTCCGGCACCCTCAGTGCCCCGGCACCACACACACGGCGTCCAGGCCCAGCACATGGTTGAGCCGCCCGAACGCCAGCCAGGAGCCGAGACTCATGGTCAACTCCACGATCTCGGTCTGGCTGTAGTGCGCGGCCATCCGGCCCCAGAACTCCTCGTCGAGTCCGTGGTGATCCAGGGCGTACCGCTCCGCGTACTCGGCGGCCAGCCGCGTGCGCTCGTCGAAGACGTCGGTCGTGCGCCACCGCACCACCGCGTCGGCGAACTCCGCCTCGACCTTCTGTCCGTCCCGCTCGGTCCGCCAGTCGAGGCAGAAGAGGCAGCCGTTGATCTGCGCGATCCGAAGCCGCGCGGCCTCGAACTCACGCAGCCCCAGGGTCGTACGGGAGTAGACGGACAGCGAGAACTTCGCGGCGGCGGGCCCGATGCCCGGGACCATCTCGCCCCACACGTACTCGATCGGGTCCTTGCCCTCGGGAATGTCGATGTTCATCCGGAACTCCTTCGTCTACGTTCCCGGCTTCGTCCGCGTTCCCGGCTCGGCCGGGGCGGAGGCGCGTCCTTGGGACGCCGGCGGGGGAGCGGCGCCGGCGTCACTTGCTTCCGAGCCGCCCCAGCCTGCCGACCGCCGGGCGCAGGGGGACGTCGAGCGCGTCGTACAGTCCGGGCTCCGCGTCCACGAGCCAGTCGATCGCGCCGACCAGCCGGCCGACCGCGGTGGCGTTCCCGCCCGCGGACCGGTTCTCGCCCTCGTCGGTCGCCTCGACGGTGATCTCGATACGCGGGCGGCCCTCGATGATCACGCGGTGCGCCCCGTCGCCGCCCGGCGGCGACGGCCAGTCCGGCGCGCAGGACGGGTGGATCCGGGTGACGTGCTCGATGACGAGCCGCGGTTCACCTTTCACGAAGCCCTGCACCTCGAACCGCACCGCGCCCTGGGTGCCGGCCTCGAACTCGCCCATCGTGCGGGTGCTCACCGTGGCGGCGAGCGCACGTCGCTGCAAGGTCTCGCGGATCTCGTCGAGTTCGACACCGAGGGCCCTGGCCATCAGCCGCAGCTGCCCGCCCCACACCATGGTCGGGACCGACGGGGCGAGCATCAGGGGCTCGTAGTCCATGGGGTGGCCCATGCCGACCAGGTTCCGTACGGACTCCTCCTGCTCGTATGTGGAGTAGTCGAAGATCTCCTGACAGCGGACGGCGTCGACGACCGTGCCGAGCCCGCTCATCAGCAGGGGCAGTACGTCGTTGCCCCAGCCGGGGTCGACGCCGGACACGAACAGTGATCCTCCGCCGTCGGCTATGGCGGCGAGGACGGGTTCCCGGAACTCGGGCGGGGCGTTGCGCTGGTCGTATAGCGGGTACAGCGCGGGGGTGACGACGACGGCACCCGCCCGGACCGCGGCGCCGATGTCGGCCAGGGCCTCGTCCGGCCGGATGTCGCCAGACGCCGCGTACACGACGGCCCCGGGCCCGTCGGCCAGTACCGCTTCGATGTCGTTCGTCGCCGCGATCCCCAGACCGCGGTCGAGGCCGCCGAGTTCGCCCGCGTCGCGGCCGACCTTCTCAGGGCTGTGGACGATCACGGCCGTGAGATCGAGCGCCGGGTGGGCCTCGACCGCACGGATGGCCGCGCGGCCGACGTTGCCGGTACCCCAGACCACCGTGGAAATCATGCGCGGAGAGTAACTTGACGGATCGTCAGTTGCCAGAGTCCCGCGCGGTCCTCCCGGCGTGCGGGGCTCGCGCGCCGTCGGGTCCGGTGATCCGTTGCCCAGGGTGCTCCCGGAGGGGCGGGTCAGCCGTTGCCATATGAGTGTGCCGTGATAGTCTTGATCCAGTTGCAATTGTAGTTCCCGCACACTTCAAGTGGCTCGGATGATTACATATCGCCGGGCGCTTTTGTATTTCCGGCGCTCTTTCCGGACGGGTTCATTGCGGCGACGCAGGGGTTCACACAGTGCGGACCCCCGGGTACTGCCCCGAAGGGGAAATGACATGGCTACTGGAACCGTCAAGTGGTTCAACTCGGAAAAGGGCTTCGGCTTCATCGAGCAGGAGGGCGGCGGCCCCGACGTCTTCGCCCACTACTCGAACATCGCCACCCAGGGCTTTCGTGAGCTCCAGGAGGGCCAGAAGGTGAACTTCGACATCACCCAGGGTCAGAAGGGCCCGCAGGCGGAGAACATCACGCCTGCCTGACGTCGAATCGTACGAGGCAGCTGGGGTCCCACCTCGCGGTGGGGCCCCAGTTTGCTGATTCTCCAGAGGGGTCCCGACCCGGACCTCCTTCTTGTGTCACATCGCTGCGGCCGGTTCCTTTTCCGGTCCCGCACCCGGCTCGTTCTTGCAATTCGTTCGGCTCGTGTCCGCCGAGAATTCCTCGATACGTGCCCTATCGAGGAAGGTTCCTTCATGAACCGTTCAGCTCGCACGAACGACGGTTACTCCAAGGGCCGCAAGGACGGCTTCGGCGGTTCCGGCCGGGGCGGCCGTGCCCGCCCGCAGAGCCAGGGGCGGCCCGTCACCCGGTCGGGTGGCGGCGGACGCAGGCCCGCCGCGGTGCAGGGCGAGTTCACGCCGCCGACCACCGTCACCCCGGGCCTTCCCGCGGTGGCGACCTTCGGTGAACTGGGCCTCCCCGCCGAGCTGCTGGACACGCTCACCCGTCTCGGCGTGACCGAGCCGTTCCCGATCCAGGCCGCCACGCTGCCGAACTCCCTCGTGGGCCGTGACGTCCTCGGCCGCGGGCGCACCGGCTCCGGTAAGACGCTCGCCTTCGGCCTGGCACTCCTCGTGCGCCTGGCCGGGCGGCGTGCCGAGCCCCGGAAGCCGCTGGCGATGATCCTCGTTCCCACCCGCGAGCTGGCCCAGCAGGTCACCGACGCGCTGACCCCGTACGCCCGGCCGCTCAAGCTGCGGCTGGCCACCGTGGTCGGCGGGATGTCGATCGGCCGGCAGGCCGGGGCGCTGCGGGCCGGTGCCGAGGTCGTCGTCGCGACCCCGGGCCGACTCATGGACCTCGTAGAGCGCAAGGACTGCCGCCTGGACCGGGTGGAGATCACGGTCCTGGACGAGGCGGACCAGATGGCCGACATGGGCTTCATGCCCCAGGTCACCGAGCTGCTCGACCAGGTACGGCCCGACGGTCAGCGGATGCTGTTCTCGGCCACCCTGGACCGCAACATCGACCTCCTCGTCCGGCGCTACCTCCACGACCCGGTGGTCCACTCGGTCGACCCGTCGGCGGGCACGGTCACCACGATGGAGCACCACGTGCTGTACGTGCACGGCGCGGACAAGCACGCCGCCGCCACGGAGATCGCCGCCCGGGACGGCCGGGTGCTGATGTTCCTGGACACCAAGCACGCCGTTGACCAGTTCACCCGGCATCTGCTGGGCAGCGGGGTGCGGGCCGCGGCGCTGCACGGCGGCAAGTCGCAGCCCCAGCGCACCCGAACCCTGGCCCAGTTCAAGGACGGCCAGGTCACGGTGCTGGTGGCGACCAACGTCGCGGCCCGAGGCATCCACATCGACGACCTCGACCTTGTGGTCAACGTGGACCCGCCCGCCGACCACAAGGACTACCTGCACCGCGGAGGCCGTACGGCCCGTGCCGGGGAGTCCGGCAGCGTCGTCACGCTGGTGCTGCCCAACCAGCGCCGTGACATGACCCGTCTGATGTCCGACGCCCGGATCAGGCCGCAGATCACCCAGGTCCGCTCGGGAGAGGCCGAGCTGAGCCGCATCACCGGTGCTCAGGCGCCCTCCGGGATCCCCGTCAACGGAAGCGCGCCGGTCACTGAGCGCCCCCCGCGCGGCGGTACCCCCTTCCGCGGCATGGGCACCCGCCCGGGACGTGCCGGTGGCGAGTCCCGCCGGTCCGCCGAAGCCCGGCAGACGGCCGAGGCCCGCAAGGCCGCCCGGGTCCGTCGCGGCGCCTAGACCGGGCGCGAGCCGGTTCCCGAGTGGCGGCGGGCGCGGAGATCCACCATTTTGGTCCCAGATGCGATCATGTTGGCCACATCGGGGAAGTCGAGTCTCATGAGCGATTCAGAGTTTCCGCCCGAAGACCGGCCCGTGGATCTCTATCTCGACCTGTTGCGCGTGCGTATGGCGCCGTCGGACTACGCGGTGCTGCTCCGCATGGTCGAACCAGTGCTGGAGGCGATGCAGGAGCAACGAGCTGGGCCGATCGAGTTGAGTCTGGAAGGCGAGGACGGCGCCAGCGTCTCGCAGGAGGTCCGCGACGAGGCGTCCCTCGTCGTGGCCGTCGCCGTCACGGGACGGCTGGACAACCAGATCGTCGAGATCGAGACCGAGGAGGTCGGTCCCGTCAGGGTCGTCACGGACTCCGGCACCGCGGCCGATCCGGCCAGGTGCCAGGAGATCGCCGACTTCATCGGCGAACGACACCGCCAGGACGAGGAGCTGCGCGGCATCGCGGAGGTGAGCGGCCTGCCCACCGATGTCTGACCCCCGCAGCGGCCCCGGGACCCGTCCGGGGCCGGCGCACGACGGTGAGGCCCGGGACGACGGCACCGGGGCGTACCTGTGCCAGACGCGTCACACAGCACGCGTTCCCGCCGTGCCCCGGACAGGGCCCTGCGATGCTTTCGCGCGTGTCGATCACCTCGTCCGAGCCGGAGCCGATCACGCCCGACGCCCCGGTCGCACTCCGGCGACCCCTGCTCACTCAGCAGTGGCTGGACCTCACCTTCGTGCACTGGGCCGTGGATCCGGCGGCCGTGGCGGGACTGCTGCCGGACGGCACCGTTCCCGACACCGTGGACGGCGTCACCTACGTCGGGCTGGTCGCGTTCCGGATGCACAAGGTGGGCTGGCTGCGCCTGCCGGGAGTGCCGTACCTCGGCTCCTTCCCGGAGACCAACGTGCGCCTGTACTCGGTGGACTCGCACGGCCGGCGCGGTGTGGTCTTCCGCTCCATGGACGCCTCCCGGCTCCTGCCGGTGGTCATGGGGCGCCTCGTGTTCCGGCTGCCGTACGTGTGGTCCCGTATGTCCGTGCGGACCGGCGAGGACACCGTCGGCTACGCCAGCGCGAGGCGGGTGCCGGGACCGCGCGGTGCGTACAGCCGGCTCGTCGTCAGGCCCGGGGAGCGCATAACCGCGCCGACCGGGCTTGAGCACTTCCTCACCGCCCGGTGGGGCATGCACAACCCGTTCTTCGGCGACGCCGGCTTTCTGCCGAACGACCATCCACGCTGGCCGCTGCACCGGGCGACGCTGGTCGAGTGCGAGGAGAACCTCGTCGCGTCGGCCGGGCTGCCTGCGCCGACCGGAGAACCGGTGAGCGTGCTGTACTCCCCGGGGGTCCCCGTGCGTCTCGGGCGCCCTGTCCCTCCGCCGCGCGGATGAGCCCCGTACGGCTGTCGTCCGCCCGGGAAGTGCCGTCACTCAGCGGTGGCGCCCCGACTCCGGGCGGCGTGCGGTGAGCAGCAGCGCTATGTCGTCGGGGCGGTCGGCGACGTGCCGGGCCTTGGCCGTGAGCCGGTCGGCGACGGCGGCCAGCGAACGGCCGCCGGGGCGGGCGGCGGGGGAACCGGCCCGGGCCAGGGCCACGCGCAGCGCGGTGATGCCCTCGTCGATGTCGACGCCGGGCCGCTCGACCAGCCCGTCCGTGTAGAGCGCGAGGATCGCGCCGGGCTCCAGCTGCAGCTCCGTCACCGGGTACTGGGCGTGCGCGTCGACGCCGAGCACGACACCGCCGGGGATGTCCAGGACGTGGGTGCGGCCGTCCGGGAAGCGCAGGATCGGCGGAGGATGCCCGGCGCGGGCGACCCGGGCCAGACCGGTGAGGGGGTCCAGGCGGATGTAGCAACAGCTGGCGAACAGGCCGGGATCGAGGTCGATCAGGAGCCGGTTGGTGCCGCTGAGGACCTCGTCTGGCGGATGGTCGCCGAGCGCGAAGGCCCTTACGGCACTGCGCAGTTGACCCATGGTGGCGGCGGCCTGGACGCCGTGTCCCTGGACGTCGCCGATGACCAGGGCGAGGCCGTCCCCGGACTCGACGACGTCGTACCAGTCGCCGCCCACGTCCATTCCCTGGGTGCCCGCCAGATAGCGCCCGACGGTCTCCACGCGCGGATGGCCCGACAGGCGCCGGGGAAGGAGCGCCTGCTGGAGACCGCGGGCGAGCGCCGCCTCGGTGTCGTAGCGGTGTGCCTTCTCCATGGCGTGGGCGATCAGCCCGGCGAGGGCGGTGAGCACCGTGCGTTCCTCGGTGCTGAAGTCGCGGGGACGGTCGAAGCCCAGAATGCACGAGCCGACGGGGCGTCCGGAGGCGATGAGGGGCAGGAAGGCACGGGCTCCTTCCGTCGCGTCGAGCGGGATGCCGGGATAGGCGGCCGTGAGCTGGTGCATCGACTCGAAGAAGAGCGGCTTGCCGGTGGTGAGGGTCTCCACGCCGGGCAGCCGGGTGTCGAGACCGACCCCGTCGAACGGTGCGAGGAATCCCTTGGGGAAGCCCGATTCCCAGGCCAGGTACAGATGCCGGTCCTGCAGCAGGTAGATGGCGAGCCGACGGCCGCCGAACGCCGGCAGCAGTTCCTGCATCACGACCGCGGACACCTGATGGGCGGTGACCGCCTCGGTCAGCGCGATCGCGAGGATGATCGGGCGGTACAGCGGGGCCATCGAGGTGACCGCGGCCGGGGAACCGTCGGCCGGAGGCGCGTCCGCCGATACGTCCGCCCCGGGTCGCGGTGCCGGCTCGGGAGGCGGGTTCGCCATACGGTCGGCCGGAACGAGCTTGCAGGTCATGATGTCGGGACCCGGATAGACGGAGAGCGAGAACCAGTCACCTCCCTGCGGATCCGCGAGGGGCTTGTCCTCGTCCTGGAGCGGTCGTACGACGTGGCAGTGCACCGGATGCGGTGACATCAGGGCTTCCCGCAGGTGGTCCTCGTAGGCGGGCCGGTCCAGCCACGGCACCGCCTCCCACAGGATGCGGCCCACAAGCTCGGACCGCGGCCGGCCCAGGAGCTCCGCCGCCCGCGGATTGGCGTAGACGATCAGGCCCAGCCGGTCGAGGCAGAACACGCCCTCCGGGAGCAGGTCCGCCGCCTTGTCGGCCGCCGAGCCGACGTCCGGATCGAGGACGATGCCGCGGACCGGGTGCCCTCCGGGTGGGACGGACGCGTCGTGCGGGGTCCAGAGCTCCAGCAGCCGAAGAGTGCCGTCGACGGCGTGCACGTGCAGCGGCAGCGGCGGCGGTCTCCCCGCTGCCGTCTCCCGCAGGGCGGCCAGGATCTGATGGGAGTCGGCGGCGGCCACGGCGTCAGCGAGCGCCTGCGGGGTGTCGGCGGACTGTCCCGGCGCCACCCCGAGCAGGGCACGCAGCCGGTTGTCGGCGGTCACGACATCCGTTGCCGGATCCCAGGTGAAACGCCCGATGGGTGCGGCAGGGGGTCCTGCGGCCGGTGGCCGGACACACAGCGGTTCGTCGTCCCAGGCGACCGGAGACCCGTTCCTGTCCTCCAGGCTCCGCAGAGCCACGCCCAGATCCTCGGCCAGCTGCGCCATGCGGTCACGGTCGGGCAGCACGGTGGTGGCGTCCGACGTCGAGGGGCGCAGGAGGGTCAGTACGCCGTAGACCGTGGACCCGCCGACCACGGGCACGTACACGGACCCGAACTGGAACGGCAGGCCCGCCGCGAACTGGGGGTAGCGGCGCATCGTCTCCGTGGCGTCCGGGAGCACCACCTGGACGCCCAGCCGGTAGGCGTCCGCGACGGGGAACCGGCGGTCGACGTGCAGGCGCCACCAGGGGCGGAACAGCGGCCCGGGCAGTCCCGAGAGCACGGCCAGCCGCAGGAGCCCGGGCGTGCTGGACCGCAGGTACACGCCTCCCGCGAAGGCGTCGGCCGCGCCGATGGCCTCCGCCGTGATCCCGGTCAGCAGCGCGGCCAGGCGTCCGGGCGTCCGGGTGTCGTGCTCGGCTCTCCCAGTCATCGGCCCTACCTCGTCCGTGCGCCGCCGAGTGGCTGACACAGCAAGAATGCGCCACGATCGCCTCCGCCTGCACCCGGGCGGGCAACTCCGTGTGAATCCGAGGAGGGTACCGGCGCCAGGGCGCCCAAAACCGTGACCGTCAGCCGGCGGGCGACTACCGTCCGGCAGGTTCGGGGTTCGGCCCACGCCCGCCGGCGACCGGGCCGACGGGCGTGGGCCCGGCCCGTGTCAGGCCGCCGGTCGCACCAGGCCGGACTCGTAGGCGAAGACCACTGCCTGGACGCGGGCGTGGGCGCCGATCTTGGCGAGGATGTTGCTGACGTGGGTTTTCACGGTGGTCGGGGCGATGGACAGGCGCTCGGCGATCTCGGCGTTGGACCAGCCGGAGGCGACGGCGGTGAGGACGTCGCGTTCCCGCCCGGTGAGGGTGCCGAGTCCGGCTTCCCCTTCGAGAGGGTGGGCGGGGCGCTGCTGACGGACCGTGTCGATGAGCGTGCGGGTCAGGCCGGGAGTGATCACGGCATCTCCCGCGGCCACGATGCGGACGGCCGCGGTCAGCTCGTCGGGAGTGGCGTCCTGGAGAAGGAATCCGGCCGCTCCGGCGCGCAGGGCGGCGTAGGCGCTTCTCTCCCGGCCGGCGGATGTCAGGACGAGTACGCGCGGGCGCTGCCCACCGGCTCCGGTGAGTTCGGAAACCAGTGGGAGGAGGGAGGGGTGGGCGATACGGCGGATGGTGGCGATGCCGTCCGTGTCGGAGACGTTGCTGTCCAACAGGACGACGTCGGGGCGGAGTTCGGCGCTGAGACGAACCGCCTCGGCCCCGGTCGCGGCTTCGCCGGCGACGGTCAGGTCGGGTTCGGCGGCCAGCAGCATCCGCAGACCGAGCCGCTGCAGGGACTGGTCGTTCACGATGAGTACGGAGGTCATGGCAGGCGTTCTCCATGGGGAGGGACGATGGGCGGCGTCCTCGCCGGGGACATGCGCGGAGCCCTGAACGAAACTGTTTCGTTCACCTCTATGCCTCAGGGTAGCCCTGCCCGCTATCGAGACGGCACCGTTTTCGTTGTGGTCTGGCTCACTCCTCGCCCTCAGGTCGTGGCCGGCCTGTTCGAGCGGCACTTCATCAGCGGCTGGACGCGTGTACCGAAGGTCTCGATGCCTTCGAGGAAGTCGTCGAAGACCAGCATGATCCCCTTGGTGCCTTCGACCCCGGCGACCTCGTCGAGCATCCTCGCGACGGTCTCGTACGAGCCGACGAGCGTGCCCATGTTGAAGTTCACCGCCCCCTCGGGCAGCGAGATGGTCCGGGCGGTCGAGGAGTCGTCGGCGGCCGTGTCCGTGGCCGATTCACCCGCCATGTACGCCAGCGCGGCCAGGTCGGCGTTGTCGTGGTAGTCCTGCCACCTCGCCCGGGCCGCCTCGTCGGTCTCGTCCGCGATGACCATGAAGAGGGAGAGCGCCCCGACGTCACGGGCCGTGCCGCGAGCCAGGTCCACGAGCGAGGCCGTGGTGTCCGAGAGCGCGAGCGGAGTGTTCACACCGCTGCCCAGGACGAAGTTGTACTCGGCGTGCTCGGCGGCGAACCTCATCCCCGTGCCGCTCTGACCCGCGGCGACGATGTCGATGTGCCCGTTCGCCGGCCGCGGTGACAGGACGCAGTCGTCCATCTCGTAGAACTCGCCCTTGAAGTTGCTGACGCCCTCGCTCCACAGCTCCTTCATCACGGTGACGTACTCGGCGGCTCGGGCGTAGCGGTTGCCGAAGTGCTCGTCGCCGGGCCACAGACCCATCTGCGCGTACTCCCCGGGCGCCCAGCCCGTGACGATGTTGACGCCGAAGCGGCCGGGGGCGATCGAGTCGACCGTCACGGCCATGCGCGCGACGATCGCCGGGGGCAGCGCGAGGATCGGTGTGGAGGCGTACAGCTTGATCCGGTCGGTGACGGCGGCCAGGCCGGCCATCAAGGTGAACGACTCCAGGTTGTGGTCCCAGAACCCGGTCTCGCCGCCGAACCCCTTCAGTTTGATCATCGACAGGGCGAAGTCGAACCCGTGCTCCTCGGCCTTCAGTACCACGGCCTTGTTCAGCTCGAAGCTCGGCAGGTACTGCGGGGAGCTCTTCGATATGAGCCAGCCGTTGTTGCCGATGGGGATGAAGACGCCGATGTCCATGCCGCTCCTCGTGTGTCGCCGTGACCGGAGGACTGCCCGCGGCGATGGGGCGTTACACGGGGTGCGGGATTGCCGGACCGGCCATGGTCGCGAGAGGCAACTCGGCCTGAAGCGGCGGGTGTTGAAGATCGGGTAAGGGAGGGTGGAGGCGAAGGTGTGATTCCTGCGAAGGCCCGCATTGGGTGGGGCCGGAACGGTAAAATTAATCGTATGAACGCACGGCTGGCTCTGCTCAGCACGGTGGAACCAGGTGTCGCGGAGAGCGAGATCTTCCGGTTGGCGCTCCAGCACGTGGTGGGCGAGTTCGGCGCCCTGGGCGGGATGATCCACCTCCGCGGCCCCATGTCCGCCCTGCGGCTGGTGTCTGCCACCGGTCTCCCGCCGGCTCTCACCCGGGCCTGGGAGATCATCGACCAGGAGGGCCCGCTGGCCCCCGCCCGCGCCCTGCACCAGGGCAGCGGCGTCTGGGCGCCACGGGAACTCACGGCACGTTCCATGGCCGGGGAGGCCGCATGGCCGGGCAGCGGACTGGCGGCCGCCCCGCTGTCCAGCGGGAACCGCACCATCGGGGCGCTCTCCGTCGTCATGGGCGAAGGAGGCGAACCCACCCCGGAGCAGTGGGAATTCCTGCGCGCAGTGATCGCCTGGACCGAGGAACGCATGGCCCAGGCGCTTCCGCCGGCCGGGCCCGCGCAGACCGAGCTCAGCGGCGAGCGCCTCCGGCAGGCCCTCAAGGAGGTCAGCGTCGGCTCCTGGGACTGGGACATCCGGACCGGCGACCTGATCTGGGACGAGGCGGCCCTGGAGCTCTACGGCACCAGACCGGCCGACTTCACCGGCAAGATCGAGAACTGGATGAGGATCGTCCACCCCGACGACCTGGCCCCGACGCTGGGCGCCGCGCAGCGGGCGATCCGTGACCACACGGTGTACGAGGCCGAGTACCGCGTACGCCGCCTGGACGGTACGTACGGCTGGACCCAGGCCCGTGGCAGGGCGACCTACGACGAACACGGCGAAGCCCTTCGGATGATCGGCGTGGGCTGGGAGAGCAACGAGTCCCGGTCCGCCCGTGACGCCCTCAGCCGCGCCCTGCGCCATATGAGCGACGGCTTCCTGGCGTTCGACGACGAGTGGCGGATCACCTTCGCCAACCTTCAGGCGGAACGCACGCTGGGCCTCTCCGAGGAGGAGCTGTTCGGGCGCGTCCTGTGGGAACTGCCCTCCGCACAGCAGGTGTCCGGCATGGAGAGCCGCTTTCGCAAGGCCGCGGCCGAGGACGAGCCCGCCAGCTTCGACGTACACATGCCGGACGGCGACCGCCGCTACCACCTGCGGCTGGTCCCCGGTCCCGACGGCCGCACCCTCTACTTCACCGACGTCACCGAGCGGCGGCGGCACGAGGAGGAGCGTCAGGCCGCCGACCGGGTCGCGTCCGAACGCGCGGCCCAGATAGCGGAGTTGACGGCCGCCCTCGCGAAGGCGACGACCTCACGGGACGTGGTGGACGCGCTCGCCCCACGGGTGCTGCCGCCGTTCGCCGCCGCCGGACTCCTGGTGCAGACGGTCGAGGGCGAGTTGCTGCACACCGTGGGAGCGGTCGGCTACCCCGACGACTTCCTCGCCACTGTCGACCGACGCCCGCGGGTATCCGGTGACCCGGGCTGGGACGCGATCACGTCCGACACACCACTCTTCCTGTCCGCCGTCCAGGAACTCGCCGCGCGCTCACCGGGACAGGCGGAACTGCCCGGGCGCGCGGGCAAACAGGCGTGGGCGTTCCTGCCGCTGACGGCGTCCGGAGTCACCTTCGGGGTCTGCGTCGTGGCCTTCGACCGGCCGCGCCGCCTCACCGACGACGAACGCACCCTGCTGACCACCATCAGCGCCCTGGTCGCCCAGGCACTGGAACGGGCGAGGCTCTACGACGCCGAACACACCCGGTCCCGCGAACTCCAGCGCAGTCTGCTTCCCCGGGACCTGCCCACCCCGTCGGCATGCACGGCGGCGGCCCGCTATCTCCCCGCGGGGCAGGGCATGGACGTGGGGGGCGACTGGTACGACATCATCCCGCTCTCGGGCGGCCAGGTGGCCCTGGTGGTCGGTGACGTGATGGGCCACGGCCTGCCGGAGGCCGCGACGATGGGCCGCCTGCGAACGGCGGTCCACACCCTCGCCGCCCTGGAACTGCCGCCCGACGAGATCATGAGCCATCTCAACGACATCGTCGGCGGCATGGGCGAGGAGTCGTACGTCACCTGCCTGTACGCGCTGTACGACTCGACGACGCAGATCTGCTCCATCACCCGGGCAGGCCATCCCCCGCCGGCCGTGGTCCATCCCGACGGCAGGGTCCACTTTCCGGAACTGTCGGCCGACCCTCCGCTGGGCGCGGCCGAACCACCCTTCGAGACGGCCGAGTTGGCCGTGCCGGAGGGCAGCCTGCTCGTGCTCTACACCGACGGCCTGGTGGAGTCGTCCACGCGCGAGATCGACGAGGGCATGGCGGACCTGGCCGGGCTGCTGAGCGCGGCGCACATCACGGACGTGGACCCCGCTGGAGAGCGTGATCGTCTCGAACGCCTCTGTGACACCCTCACGGCCGGTCTTCTTCCCGCCGAGCACCAGGCGGCCGACGACGCGGCGCTCCTCGTCGCCCGGCTGCACGCCCTGCCCGTCGAGAGGATGGCCTCCTGGTCGCTCCCCGAGGACCCCAGGGCGGCGGGCCAGGCCCGCCGTCACGTCCGTGAGCAGCTGTCCGCCTGGGGCCTCGACAGCCTGACATCCACCACGGAACTCCTGGCCAGCGAACTGGTCGGCAACGTCGTACGCCATGCCAAGGGTCCCGTCGGCCTGCGGCTCCTGCACGACGCCGAGCTGGTGTGCGAGGTCTTCGACGGCAGTCTGACGATGCCCCGTATTCGCCGGGCGACGGAAACCGACGAGGGCGGGCGCGGCCTGCAACTGATCACGGCACTCTCCCGACGCTGGGGCACGCGCTACACGGCGACAGGAAAGTGCATCTGGACCGAGCAGTCCCTCGTCGGCCCGGACAGCCGCAGGGACGAGCCGTCCGACGCCCTGGAGCTGATGTTCCCGAACGTCGGCGAGTTCGACGGGGACCTGGACGCGCTCCCGTTCGGGGACGAGGAGTTGTAGGGATCGGCAACTGGCAGGCCGGGACCGGAGTTTCAGCTCCTAGGCCGCGTCGCGCCACACCTTCACGTCCAGGGTGGCGTACGTCGTCCCGGACGAACCCTGGTACGTCACGAGCGCCACGTGCCCCGTCCCGCTGATGACGCACATCTGCCGGCCGACGGTCAGGTCCTTGATCCAGATGTAGCTCTGGTAGCCCGTCGCGGCCTTGCACGCCTCCACGCTGCCCTGCCGCCCCGACGTGAGCAGGGCGAGGGAGCTGCCGGAGGTGGTGCCGGGGGCGAGGACGGCGCCCGAGGAGTAGACGGCGTACGTCAGATCCTCGTCCGAGCTTCCGGTGTCCGCCTTGGGGCGCACCGGGGTGTCCGCCAGATACAGGTCGTGGCTCGCGGTCATCCGGATTCCGGAGTACGTGACCGGAGCCGGGGCCTTGGGCGCCGCCGGCTCGCTCGACGCGGCCGGGGCAGCCGGGTTCGGAGGCTGGGTGGGTGTCGCGGGTCCCGAAGGGCCGGACGGCAGCACGGACTTGGTGGGCTTCGGCTTCTTGGACGCCTTGGCGGACGGGGAGCCGGACGCCGACGGGGACTTCCCGGCTTCCGGAGCCGACTGCGACGCGGCCACCTCCGTGGTCCGGGTGTCGCCCTTGTCGCCGTCCTCCGGGACGAGCAGCAGCGCGGCTGCCGCCCCGCCCGCGACGAGCACGACGGCGGCCGCCGACAGCATCCAGGGACGGGCCCCGCGGCCCGCGCCGTTCGTGGTGACCGGGGAGGTCTGCGCGGCGGCCGGCTCCTGCGGCTGGGGCCATGAAGGCGGTGTGTACGCACCCGGTGCGGCCGGAGACCCCATCACGAACGGTCCGGGCAGCGCGGCGTGGGAGTGCGCGGCACTGGGCTGCGCCGCGTGGGAGGGCGAGGTGGGGGAGTAGGCGGCCGCGGGGCCGAAACCGCCGAAATCACCGGAGCCTGCGGGGCCGAAGCCGCCGCCGGAGCCCGCGGCCCCGAATCCGGCGGAACCTGCGGCCCCGAGCCCGTCAGGACCTGCGGCCCCGAATCCGCCGGAACCATGAGCGCTCGGAGCCGCCTCCGCCGGGGCCTGAGCCTCGCCCTGGGCCCGATGGGCTCCTTCGGCGCGAGCCGCTATCCCCGCCGCCAGTTCGCCCGGCAGCCATGCCCCCGATGTGTACCGGGCCTCGTCACCGCGATGCGTCTGGATCGTCTGGACGGAGCGGATGACCTCCTCGACGGAAGGCCGCTCGGCGGCGGGCTTGCGCAGACACCGTGCCACCAACTCCCTTATCTCGTCGGGTACGTGGCTGAGGTCGGGCTGCTCGTGCACCACCCGGTAGAGCACCGCGTGCGCGTCCCCGTCCCCGAAGGCGCCGCTGCCCGTCGAGGCGAACACCGCGGTCTGCCCCAGCGCGAACACGTCGGCCGAGGCGACGGCCTCGCCACCGAGCGCCTGCTCCGGCGCCATATAGGCGACCGTGCCCAGGGCCATGCCGCTCTGCGTCACCGAGGTGGCGTCCGCGGCCCGAGCGACCCCGAAGTCGATGACGCGCGGCCCGTCGTCGGCGAGCAGTACGTTCGACGGCTTGAGGTCCCGGTGCACGATGCCCTCGCGGTGCACCGCCTGCAGTGCCTCCGCGACACCGGCGATCAGCCGCAGCACGGTGTCGACGGGCAGTGGCCCGTGGTCGCGTATCGCGTCGGCGAGGGACGGACCCGGCACATAGGCGGTCGCACACCACGGGACGGAGCCTTCGGTGTCGCTGTCCACGACCGGGGCCGTGTAGAGCCCGTGCACTCGGCTCGCGGCCGCCACCTCGGCCCGGAACCGCTTGCGGAACTCGGCGTTCTCGGCCAGCTCCGGCCGGATCACCTTGACCGCGACGGCCCGTCCGCCCGGCGTGTGCGAGAGGTAGACCCGCCCCATGCCGCCGGACCCGAGCCGCGCCACCAGCCGGTAGCCGCCCACGACCCGCGGATCACCATCCTCCAGCGGCTGGAAACCTCCCGCGCCGGGCCCACCGTTGCTCAACACGCCTACTCCGCCCCGAGATCTGTTCAGTGGCCCCATTGCATCACGGGTCCCCCATGTCCCGCCGCACACCCGTTCAGGCGAGCGCCGGTTCAAGGACGCGCGGGGGGAGCGGGCGTCCGGAACTCCGTCCCGGACCCTTCAGAGCCGGGGTATCGGGAGGGCGTACACCTTGTTGAAGTGCTGGGCGATCAGCGGTCCGCCGCTGTCGCAGGCGAGTTGCCAGTCGTTGATGCCGGCGTCCTGGCCGTCGGTGAAGTTCCAGAGCAGTTCGCCCTGTTGGGCGTCGATCGCGTAGAACCCGTCCCTGTTGCGGGCGGCCGTGACGAACACCGCGCCGCCGCCCGCGACGAGGGGGCTGCCCATATCGAGTCGAGGGGTCCGGCGGAACCAGCGCCGGGTGCCGTCGGCGGCGTCGAACGCCTGGACGCCGTGCGGGCTCCGGGTGGTGCAGTACACCGTGCCGGCCGCGGCGGCCACGGAGGCGAATCCGCCCTTCTCCTCCTTCACCCGCCAGCTCACCGCACCGGACTCCAGGTCCACGGCGATGAGTTCGCTGTCGACGGCGAAGACGGTTCCGCCGAGCACCACCGGGGCCGAGCGGGCGTCCGAGTCCGAGTTCAGGGACCGGCGCCACAGCACGTCCCCGGTGCTCGCGGTGTCCCGGGCCGTGAGGCGGTGCAGCCCGTCCATGTAGACGAATCGGCCGGATGTCATGAGGGGCTTCAGATCGAGGCCGATGTCCTCCTCGCTGATGGGGATGACATCCGCCCGGCGGGCCCGCAGATCCGTGTTGAGGACGACGTTCGTGGAGGTGGCCGACCCCTGCGACCCGTTCGGGCGGCTGAACCGCAGACCCGAGATGGTGACCCTCTCGTTGTCGAACCCGCCGAGCAGGGTGTCGAACCGGAAGTCCGCTCCGAAGTCCAGGGAGAACCGCTCGATGCCCGTGACCGGGTCGACGCCCAGGACGGTCGCGCCGGTGCCGAGGGCGACCACATCTCCCGAGACGAGGAGAGGCGGGGTGGGGGACTGGCTGATGCCGCGGTAGGTCCACCGGGGACGGGTGCCGTCGGCGCGGCCGAGGCAGAACAACGTGCCCGACTGCGTTTTGAGCAGGGCCGTGTCCTGGTATATGGCCGCCGGTGCCTTGACGAGCGGGGCACCCTGGTAGACCCACAGCGGTTCCGGCGCCGGACCGGCCGGCTTCGGGTCCGGCTCGGTGCGGTCCTTCGGCTCACCGAGCAGTGCGGCGACGCCGGAACCAAGGCCGACGGCGCCGAGCGCGGCGGCCGCGAGGACCGTACGGCGGGAGGGGCGCGGCCGGGCCCGTCGCCGTGAGCGGTGGGTGACGGGCTCGGGCGACTTCGCGGGTGGCGGGCTGGGTGTCGGCACGTCGGGGAAGACGACACGGCTGGGGCTCGGGCGCTCCGTGACGATCCGCTGAACGGCCACGCGAGGGTCGGTGCGGACACCGGCGGCGACCGCGCGGCCGGCGGTGGCGCGGGCGGGCTCCCGTTCGATGAAGTCCGCAGCCGATCCGGGCCCGAGTTCCAGGTCCATGAGGTCGGCGGCCCGTTGGCTGATCGAGGCGGCCACGGGCTTCGGCAGCCAGCCCTCCCAGTCCAGCGTGTCGGCGCCGCCGGGCGCGCACGCCGCCGACACGCGGTCCGGAGTGGGCCGGGCCGTCGGGGACTTGTCGAGACAGAGCTCGATGATCGTGTCCAGTGGATCCGGAACACCCGTCAGATCCGGCGTACCGTGCACCACTTGGTACAACAGGGTGGCCGCCGACGAGCCGTCGAAGGGCGCGTTCCCGGTGGCGGCGAAGGCGAGCACCGAGCCGAGACAGAACACGTCCCCCTCGGGGCCCATCGGGTCACCCGTGGCGTGCTCGGGGCACATGTACCGCGGGGAGCCGAGCAGCACACCGGACAGGGTGAGTTCGTAGCCGTCGGTGGCGCGGACGATGCCGAAGTCGATGACCCGCGGGCCCTCGGCGGAGAGCAGCACGTTGGACGGTTTGAGATCGCGGTGCACGAGTCCCGCCGAGTGCACGGCGATCAGCGCCTCGGAGAGTCCGGCCCCGAGGGCCAGCACCGACCTCGGCGGCAGCGGCCCGTGCTTCTCGACCGCGTCGGCCAGCGTCGGACCGAGGATGTGCGCGGTGGCGAGCCAGGGGATGGGGCCGTCCGGGTCGGCGTCCACGACGGTGGCCGTGTAGCTGCCGCTCACCGCCCGCGCCGCGTCCACCTCGCGCCGGAAACGGATCCGGAAGTCCCTGTTCGCGGCCAGCTCCGGCCGGATGACCTTGACGGCCACGGTCCGCTGCTGATCGTCCCGGGCGAGGAAGACCTCCCCCATCCCTCCGGCGCCGAGTCGCGCTACAGGACGGTACGGTCCCAGGTGCTCCGGATCCTTGGGACGAAGTGGCTCCATTAGCCTCAGCTCGCCTGTTCATCGTCGAATGGACTTGGGGCGAGAGTAGGTGCTGGAGGGACAGTTGGTGTACGCAACCGAGCAACCTGTAGCCATTACTTGACGTTTCAGATAGATACCGCCCGGACGGTCTTCCAGAAGGTCGGGACGGATATGGACGAGAGCGTCAAGCCCGTCCGCGGGCCTGCTGGGAGCGTCGCGACAGCGAGTCGATGAGCACCGCGGCGAAGAGCACCCCGCCCGTGATGACGAACTGGACCGCCGTGGGGGTGTCCGTGATCGCCATGCCCGAGGCGATCGACTGGATGATCAGCATGCCGAGCACCGCGGACCAGGTGGTGCCGCGCCCGCCGAACAGGCTGGTGCCGCCGATTACGGCCGCCGCGATGGCGTTGACCAGCAGGACGCCCGAGCCCGACCCCTGGCTCACCGACGTGATGCGCGAGGCCAGGAACAGGCCGCCGACCGCGGCCATGGTGCCCGAGACCGCGAGCACCGCGGTCTGCACCCGCGTCACACTGAGGCTGGCCCGCCGGGCCGCCTCCATGCTGCCGCCCAGTGCGTAGACCTGCCGCCCGTAGTGCGTACGGCGGAGTACGAGGTCGAGGCCGGCCACCACCACGAGGAAGATCAGGAGCGCGAGCGGCAGCCCCTGGAAGCGGTTGAGGAGATACGCGGAGGCGAACGCCACCACCGCGACCACTCCCGTGCGCACCGTGATCCCCCGTAGCGACCGGTGCGGCATGCCGACGGCCTTGCGCCGCCGCATGTCCTGGTAGGACACCAGGAAGACGAGGCCCGCGGCGACCGCGGCCAGACCGTAGGCCGCGCCGTCGTTGGTGAAGTAGTAGCTGGTCAGCTTGGCGACGAGCCCGTTCTCGTCGAGGTTGACCGTGCCGCTGGTCCCGAGGATGTAGAGCATGAGGCCGTTCCAGGTGAGCAGCCCGGCGAGGGTGACGACGAACGCGGGCACCCGGGTCCTGGCCACGGAGAAGCCCTGGACGGTTCCCGCCAGGGTTCCCGCGAGCACGGCGACGATGACGGCGAGCCATTCCGGCACGCCGTGGTTGACGTTCAGCACGGCGAAGGCCGCCGCCGCGAGACCGCTGATCGAGCCGACCGACAGGTCGAGTTCACCGAGCAGCAGTACGAAGACGATGCCGACCGCGATCAGACCCGTACCCACGATGTCCACGCTGAGGTTGGACAGGTTCCGTGGGGACAGGAAGTTCGAGTTGAGCGACTGGAAGGTGATCCAGACCGCGGCGAGGACGAGGACGACGGGGAGCGAGCCCAGTTCGCCGGCGCGCAGCTTGCGGCGGAAGACGGCGACTCCCCTCTCCGCGGCGCGGGTGACGGCCCGCCCGCGCCGCGGCCGGCCGGCGCCGGGTGCGGTGGGCCGGGACCGTGTGGTGTCCGCCGTGTCGCGCATCCCTTTCACCACCCCGCCTCCTGGGAGGCCGTCCGGCGGGGCACGTTCTCCGTGGCGCCGGTGATGGAGGAGATGATCTGTTCCTGGGACGCGGTGTTCACGTCGAAGAAGCCGTTGTTGCGGCCCAGCCGCAGGACGGCCGCCCGGTCCGCGAGAGCCTTGATGTCACCCATGTTGTGGCTGATGAGCAGGACACCCAGGCCACGGTCACGCAGCTGGTCGACGAGGTCCAGGACCTCGCTGGTCTGCTCGAAGCCCAGCGCCGCGGTCGGTTCGTCCAGCAGGAGGACCCGCGGGTCGCCGAGCAGCGAACGGGCGATGGCGACCGTCTGCCGCTGACCGCTGGACAGCGAGACGACGGGGGCGCGCAGATCGGGGATGCCCCGGGTCAGACGGTCCAGCAGGCTTCTGGTGCGGCGCTCCATCTCCACCTCGTCGAGGAACCCGAGCCTGCGGATCTCCTGCCCGAGGAACAGATTGCCGACGACGTCGAGGTTCCCGCACAGCGCGAGGTCCTGGTAGACGGCCGCGATGCCGAGGTCCCGGGCGTCGTGCGGACGCCTGATGTGCACCGCCCGGCCCTCCCACTCGATGGAACCCTTGTCCGCGGGGGAGACCCCGGAGATCACCTTGACCAGGGTGGACTTGCCCGCCCCGTTGTCGCCCAGCAGAGCGACGACCTGCCCGGCGTGGATCTCCAGCTCGATGTCGTCGAGTACCTCGATGACGCCGAAGCGTTTGCACACGCCGCGCAGTGCCAGCAAGGGAGGACTCGGCACGGAAACCATCTCCTTCCCGAGGGCGGGCCGGACCTGGTCGGAACCTGCCTGTCAGGTGAGTCCGGCCTTTTCACAGGCGGCCCCGAGTTCGGGGGTGCAGATCTGCTCGACCGTGTAGACGCCGTCCTTCACCAGGGTGTCCTTGATCGTGTCGACCGTCACGGACACGGGCGTGAGCAGCACGGCCGGAACCGTGTGCCCGCCGACGGGCGTCACCTCGCCCTTGGCGACCCGGTCGAGGCTCTCGTCGCGGGCCGCGGCCACGGCCATGGCGGCGCCGGCGGAGGCCTCGGGTCCGAAGGGCTTGTAGACGGTCATGTACTGATCGCCGCCGACGATGCGCCGCACGGCTCCGAGCTCGGCGTCCTGCCCGGTGACCGGGGGCAGCGGGGCGACCTTGTTCGCCTTGAGGGCGGAGATACAGCCGGCGGCGAGGCCGTCGTTGGCGGCGTACACCCCGTCGATGTTCTCGACACCGAGGGCCGCGATCGCGGCGGCCATGTTCATGTGCGCGGTCTCCGTCCTCCACTGGAGGGTGTCGTACGCCTCGCCGATCTTCACCCGTCCCTGAAGCACGGACAGGGCGCCCCTCTTGAACAACACCGCGTTGGGGTCACTGGGATCACCGTTCATCATGACGATCTGGTCGTCGGCCGCCCGGTCGCCCATCGCTGTCAGCAGTGCCCTGCCCTGGAGTCTGCCGACCTCCTCGCCGTCGAAGGAGACATAGCCCGCGATCGGACCCTCGGCGAGACGGTCGTAGGCGATGACCGGGACGCCCGCCTCGTCCGCCTTCCTGACCGCGGGGCGGAGTGATCTGGCGTCCACGGCCACGAGGACGATGGCGTCCACCCCCTTGGTGAGCATCGAGTCCATCTGTTCCTGCTGGATGGCCACATCGCCCTTGGCATTGGCGTTCTCGACCGTGCACTCGTCGCACAGCTCCGTGATCCTCTTCTGGAGCAGGGGCCGGTCCTGTGTCTCCCAGCGGGCTGTGGTGGAGTCCGGCAGCAGCACCCCGATGCTCAGCGCGTTCCCGGTGTCGGAGTCGTCCCCGGCGTCCTGTCCGCAGGCCTCAAGGGCGACAACCGTCGAGATCACGGTCATGGCGATGGCAGCGCCCCGGATGCAGGCCTTCATGTGAAAGACCTCCCTTGTCCTTCACCTCGTGTGACGAGGGGCGCTCACGGTTGCCCGCGCCCTGCCGGAGACGGCCAGGTGATCCGGGTGCGTCGCGGCGTCAAGGGCCGGCGTGTGATCGGCGTGGCAAGTCGAACACGTCGTAAGTGTGGCACCGGCCGTGGTGATCTGCGAACGCAGCGGCCCGGCTCCGGACCTCGACCGCAGTGCTTCGGCTCCGGCCTTCGACGACGGGCGCGTGGCACTGCGCGAAAACGGCTGCACCGCGGGCGTCGAGACGATCTCCCATGGCCGGTGCGGGTGCCCTGGAGACGGGTCTGCCACTGACGGCGGTCAACGGGATCTGTCGGGTTGGTCCCGGTATGCGATTCTGGTAGGTGGGCGTCCGATCTCAACCCGGCGGCACCTGCCGCATGGACCGGAGGTAGGTCGCGGACATGCATCATGACGGCCGCGCCCTGGCCGGAGTCTCGGAGCCGCGGGAGTCCCGGGCCGGTGCCGACGACAACGGTTCACGGCCACCTCTGCCGGAGGCCGCCGCGAGCGACAGGCCCCTGGCGTTCGCCGGAGTGGCGTTCGCGGCGGTCTATGTGCCCGATGCCGGCAACGGCGATCTCCGGCTGGTGGAGACGGCCGGACGTGCCACTTCCCGGTACCCGCCGCCGGAGTGTCTGCCCCTGTCCGGCGACTCACCGGCGGCGCACGCCTTCCGCACCGACCGGCCACTGTGGCCGGACCTCGCGGAACTCGCTCCCCGCTCGACGGACCGGGACTCCGAAGACCGCAATTCCGAAGGCCGGTACGCCGAGGACGGGCCGAGGCCGTCGCAGGCACATGCCCCGCAGGCACAGGCACAGGCACAGGCACAGGCGCTGGCGCAGGCGCAGGGGCGGCAGGTGCAGGCGCCGCCGACAGAGGCGCCGCTCGCCGCCCTGCCGCTCGGGACGGAAGGCAGGCGGCTGGGCTGCCTCCTCGTCGTGGGAGCGTCCCCGGTCGGCTTCGAGGCCGAGCAGCGGCGCTTCCTGGAGCAGTACGCCGACGCGATCGCAGGCATGCTCCGGACCGAGGCCGACCGCCCCGCGCCGATGTCACTGCTGACTCCCGCGCTGCGGAGTCTGGGCGTCGGCTCGTTCGCCCTGATGCCGGACACCGGTCTGATCGAGGCGGACGAGGCGCTTCTTGAGCTGGTCGGCATCACGCCGGACGACTTCGACGGCAAGGTGGACACCCTGCTCGCGCACGCGCTCCCGGAGGACATGCACGCGCTGATCTCGGTACTGGAACCGTCCACGGAGGCGTTCGGCCGCCGGGAGCTGGAGTTCCGTGTCCGCCGCCCCACCGGTGGGATGCGCTGGCTGAGCCTGACCTGCCGGGTGGTGGCGAGCACCGACGACCGTCCGGAGCAGGTGCTGGGCGTGGTGACGGCGACCTCGGTCCTGCGGCAGAGCGCCGACGACGTGTCCAGGATCCAGTGGCTGACCGCCGCACTCGACGACGCGACAACGGTCCGTGACGTCGGCCGGGTGGTGGTCACCGCCCTGCGTGAGCCGCTGGGCGCCGACCGGGTGGCACTCGCCGAGCTGCGCGACGACCGGCTCATGGTCACCGTGCTCGACCCGCCCCAGCCCGCCGCCTGGCCGGAGACATGGCGTGCCGAGTGGCGCTCGGAGTGGCCCGACGCACCGGTCAGCGCCCTGCCCACCCTTCAACTGGCGCTGCGGGACGGACGGATGAACCTGTGGTCCGCCGGCACGTCCCTCGAACCCGGACTCGCGGGCATCGGTGCCGGCGGTCTGGCCGTGCTGCCGCTTCCCGCCAAGGGCCGGGTCGCGGGCGTGTGCCTGGTCGGCTGGGACGAGCCCCACGACTTCGTCCCCGAGGAGCGGTCCCTGTTCACCGCCACCGCGGCGCTGGTCGGGCAGGCGCTCAACCGCGCGCACGCCCACGACGCCGAGCAGGAGCTCGCGACGATGCTGCAGCGCAGTCTGCTGCCCCGGCGCCTCCCGGAACTGCCCGGCGGGACGGCCGTCGCCCGCTATCTGCCCGCCCGGCGGGGGCTGCAGGTGGGCGGTGACTGGTACGACGTCATCGCCCTGTCCGAGGACCGGGTCGCGCTGGTCATCGGAGACGTACAGGGACACAGCGCCGGAGCCGCGACGATCATGGGGCAGATGCGCACCGCGGTGAGGGCCTACGCGGTCGAGGGCCACCCGCCCGACGTGGTCGTCTCACGGGCCAACCGGCTCCTCGTCGGCATGGAGACCGATCTCTTCGCCACCTGCTGCTACGCCGAACTGGACCTGGAGGAGGGCAACACCCTCTTCGTCCGGGCCGGTCACCTCTCACCGCTGATACGCCACCCCGACGGCCGGACCGAGGAGGTGCAGGTCGAGGGCGGGCTCCCGCTGGGCATTCTCGCGGAGGCCGAATTCCCCATGACCGCCGTCGCGTTGACCCCCGGCACGGTGCTCGCCCTGGTCACCGACGGGTTGGTCGAGGCGGCCGACCTGCCGCTGGACGAAGGCATGCGGCGCACACGCGACGCGCTCGCCGCCGCCGACCCCGCGGATCCTGGGCGGATGGCCGACGAGCTGCTCGGCGGCGTCGACCGTCGGGAGGACGACGTGGCGCTGTTGCTGCTGCGCTACGACGGTATGAAGTCCCGGCCGATCCGGGCCGGTTGGGCGGTGTGGCGACTGCCCGACGCGGTCATGCACGCCCGCCGGTTCACCGCGCGCACGCTGCGCAAGTGGGGGGTCGAGGACGTGGCCGACGCGGTGCTGCTGGTCGTGTCCGAACTCGTCACCAACGCCCTGGTGCACACCCAGGGCCCGGTCCGCGTCGATCTGATGCTCCGCGGGGACCGGCTGCGGGTCTGCGTGACCGACTCCTCGCCACGCGCGCCCGCCAAGCCCGTGTCCGTGGACTGGGAGTCGACCGGCGGCCGGGGCCTGCTCCTGGTCGAGGCGATGTCGGAGTCCTTCGGTTCCATGCCGGTGGCCGACGGCAAGCAGGTGTGGAGCGAGATCGTCGTCCCGCGGCGCGAGCCGACTCCCACGGAGCCTGAGCCTGGTACGGGACAGAAGCCCGGGACGGAACAGGAGCCCGGGACACAACAGGAGCCTGGGACGGAACAAGGGGCTGCGCCATGAGAACCCGTACGCGGCATACCCGTACGCGGCATGTCGTCGCGGCACTCGTCGCCGGGCTCATGGCGATGCCCCTGGCCGCCTGTGGAGGAGACGACGTGGCGGACACGGACGCCTTCACCGTCGGTCTGCTGCTCCCGAGCCGGGCGGTCCCCCGCTGGGAGCACTCCGACAAGCCCCTTATCGAGCAGCGCCTCAAGGAACTGTGCGCCCGCTGCACCATGGAGTACGCCAACGCCGAGAACGACGCGACGAGGCAGCGGCAGCAGATGGAGTCCATGATCACCAAGGGGGTCGAGGTCCTGATCCTCGACGCCGCCGACACCAGGGCGCTGCGCTCCTCGATCCAGGAGGCACGTAGGGCGGACGTCCCCGTCGTCGCCTATGACCGGCTCGCCGAGGGCCCGGTCTCGGGCTATGTCACCGTCGACGGCGGACAGGTCGGCAGGCTCCAGGGCGAGGCCCTCCTGAAGGCCATGGGCGACAGGGCGAACGGCGAGAACGTCGTCATGCTGAACGGCGATCCGACCAGCCCCAACGCGGCCTGGTACAAGCGGGGCGCCCTGTCCGTCATCACGGGCAAGGTGACGATCAGCAGGTCGTACGACACCCTGGGCTGGAGCAAGGAGAACGCCCACACCAACATGTCCGCCGCCATCGCGGCCCTCGGCCCCGACCGGATCGATGGAGTCCTGGCGGTCAACGACTCCATCGCAGCGGGCGCCATCGCCGCCTTCAAGAGCGCCGGTGTCAGGAAGCTCCCTCCCATCACCGGCCAGGACGCCGACATCGAGGCCGTGCGGCGCATCATCAGGGGCGAGCAGTACATGACGGTGTACAAGCCCTTCGCGGCCGAAGCCGACGCGGCAGCCGCCATGGCCGTCGCCCTGGCGCGCGGCGAGGAACTCGACGACGTGGCCACCACGACGACCGACAGTCCCACCACCGAGGACATCCCGTCCGTCCTGCTGACTCCGAGCGCGGTGACCGTCGACACCATCGAGCGGACACTCGTCAAGGGCGGCGTGTACACCGTCGACCAGATCTGCACCCTGGAACTTCGGCACGCCTGTGAGAAGGCCGGGCTGTCCCGATAGAGGGAGCCGGGTTGTCCCGGCAACCGGTTCCGGTCAGCGAACGGGACGCCGCTTGGCACGCTGGGACCAGCGGAAGGCGGCGACGATCACATCGGCCGCCAGGAGCATGATGCCGATGACCAGCAGGTAGCCCAGACCGTCCGCCGCCACGCCGATGATCCCCAGGACGACGGCGGCGAGCACCAGTAGCAGGAAGAGCACCATTACCCGCCCACCTCCCTTCGAGCCCCTTCGAGTCCTTCGGGCAGACCGCCGTCTCAGCGGCGCGCGAGTTGCCGTTCGCCGTTGGCACCCGGCTGGTAGGCGATGCCGTAGTAGTGGAAGATCTCTTCCTCCTGCTCGGCGGGCAGGACGTCGTCCGTGCCGATCGAGGGAGCCTTCTTCACCATGCTCTTGGCGTACGAGACCTTGAGGTAGCCCGGCCCGAGGGTCGTCTCGTCGAGAGGGACGAAGACCAGACGCTGCCGGGTGGGCAGTCCGGTCCGGACGGTGGCCACGGCCGGTTCGTCGGTGGCGGTGTCCACGTAGACCGCTTCGAGCGCGCCGATCCTGTGCCCCTTCGGATCGACGACGGCCTGGTTGCGCCATTCTCGGATGTCGGCTGCCTGGATCATGCCGTTTCCCCTCTGAGCGAGGCGCCTGCCGGCGTCGGCTGCTCCACGGAAGATCACGGCCGGCCATCGGCCGAGGCAACGACTCCGACGTGAACACGTCGGAGTCGCCCTTCCGGGTGGTTGGCACGTGAGAGTGCACCACCCGCGACTATTTTACTACGGTCTGTGCGGGTCGGACATTCACGAGCGCCGCATCAGGTGCGTCCTTGGAAGGACACGGTCCTCCTGTGGGACACGCCAAGGCCCCGCGCCCGGTGGGCGCGGGGCCAGGTGACGCGGGGGACCCGGCCCGTGCGGAGGGCCGGGGCTCGTCGTGTCTGTGGGTCAGAGTGCGGCGGCGGCGGTGTGGAGGTTCTTGGCGGCCAGGGCGAGGCCTTCGGTCTGGGAGTAGGCGGCGTCCTCGTGTTCGATGTTGACGGCCATGTCGGGGTTGATGTCGGCGAGGGCGCGCAGGAATTCGGTCCAGTAGGGGATGTCGTTGCCGTTGCCGACGGCGACGAACTTCCAGGCCGGGTTCTGGGGCCAGGAGTTGCACCAGAAGCCGTAGCCGGTGGGGACCTTGCCCGGGTCGTCGGCGGGGACGCGGGTGAAGGAGGTGTCCAGGACACCGCGGATGTCGGCGCCGGGGCACAGGGTGGCGTCCTTGGCGGCGGCGTGGAAGACCAGGGGGCCCAGCCACTTGATGGAGGCGACGATGTCCATGCCCTGCCACATCAGGTGGGAGGGGTCCATCTCGGCGCCGACGTTGGTCAGGCCGCCCGCGTCCACCAGCCGCTTGAGGGTGACCGGGGAGAACACCACGTTGTGCGGGTGCATCTCGATGGCGACCCGGACGTCGTTCTCCCGGGCGAGTGCGTCGATGTCCTGCCAGAAGGCGACGGCCAGGCCCCACTGGTAGTCCAGGACGTCCATGTAGACGCCGTCCCACGGGTTGACGACCCAGGACGGGTACTTGGCGTCCGGGTCGGAGCCGGGGGTGCCGGACATGGTGACCACGTGCTTCACCCCGAGGAGGCCGGCGAGGCGGATGGTGCGGCGCAGGTCGTCGGCGTGCTTGGGGCCGACCCCGGGGAGCGGGTTGAGGGGGTTGCCGTTGCAGTTGAGTCCGGTGAGTTCCATGCCCCGGTCCGCGAAGGTGGCCAGGTATTCCTCGCGGGCCTTGGCCGAGGAGAGCAGCAGGTCGACGGGGCAGTGCGGGGAGGGGATGAAGCCGCCGGTGTTGACCTCGACGGAGGTCAGTCCGTTCTCCTTGAGGATGTCGAGGGCGTCGGT